>CAXTBC010000007.1:0-80557 GCA_964242595.1 uncultured Acetobacteraceae bacterium
ACCGGGTGGCGCAGATCATCACCTTCGGCAAGCTGCAGGCGCGCGCCGCGGTGCGTGACGTGGGGCGGGTGCTGGGCATGCCCTACGGGCAGGTGAACCGGGTGGCCGAGCTGATTCCCAACAACCCCGCCAAGCCGTGCACGCTGCGCGAGGCGGTGGACGGCGAGCGTAAGCTTCAGGAGATGCGCGACGGCGAGGAGGCCATACGCCGCCTGCTGGAGATCGCGATGCAGGTGGAGGGGCTATACCGCCACGCAAGCACGCATGCGGCCGGCGTAGTGATCGGCGACCGCCCGCTAATCGAGTTGATACCGATGTATCGCGACCCGCGCGAAGGCACATTGGTGACACAGTACAACCTAAAATATGTCGAGCAGGCCGGCTTGGTTAAGTTCGATTTCCTGGGCCTGACGACGCTGACGATCCTGCAGCGCGCCGTGGAGTATCTGCGCGAGATCGGCGTCAGCGTCGACCTCGACCGCCTGCCGCTCGACGACGCGGCGACCTACGCCATGCTCTCGCGGGGGGACGCCGGCGGCGTGTTCCAGTTCGAGAGCGCCGGCATGCGCGACGTGCTGCGGCAGATGCGGCCCGACCGGCTGGAAGACCTGATCGCCGCCGTGGCGCTGTACAGGCCGGGGCCGATGGCCAACATCCCCGACTATTGCAGGCGCAAGCACGGCGAGGCGTGGTCGCCGCCGCACGAGGAGCTGCGCGAGATCCTGGGCGAGACCTACGGAATCATGGTGTACCAGGAGCAGGTGATGCAGATCGCCCAGAAGATGGGCGGCTACAGCTTGGGCGCGGCCGACCTGCTGCGCCGCGCGATGGGCAAGAAGATACGCGCGGAGATGGACAGCCAGCGGCAGGTCTTCACCGACGGCGCCGTGGGACGCGGCATCCCGCAGGCCAAGGCCGTCGAGGTGTTCGACCTGATGGCGAAGTTTGCAGATTACGGATTCAACAAGTCTCACGCCGCGGCGTACGCGCTGGTGAGCTACCAGACGGCGTGGATGAAGGCGAACCACCCGGTGGCGTTCCTGGCGGCCTGCATGTCTTTGGCGATGGGCAACACCGACAAGCTGGCGGCGCTGCGGCAGGAGGCCGAGCGGATGGGGTTGCGCGTGCTGCCGCCCTCGGTGAACGCGAGCGGGGCGGACTTCACGGTGGAGGCGCGGGCGGACGGCACGCTGGCGATCCGCTACGCGCTGGCGGCGGTCAAGAAGATCGGCTTCGCGGCGATGCAGGGCCTGGTGGCGGCGCGCGGCAGCCGGCCATTCAGGGACGTGTCGGACTTCGCCGCCCGCCTGGACGGACGGCAGGTGACCAAGATGCAGCTGGAGAACCTGGCGCGGGCCGGCGCCTTCGACACGATGGACGCCAACCGGGCTAGGCTGTTTGCCGGGGCCGAGACGATCCTGCGCAGCGCGCAGGCGCGTGCCGAGGAGGCGAGTAGCGGGCAGATCGGGCTGTTCGGCGGCGGCGAGCCGGAGCGCCTCCGCCTGCCGTCGGTGGACGACTGGCCGGACATGGAGCGGCTGGCCTACGAGGCCGAGGCTGTGGGCTTCCACCTAACGGCGCACCCGCTGGACGGCTTCGCCATTCTGCTCAGGCGCCTGGGCGTGGTGCCGAGCAGCGGCGTGCAGGCGCGCGCCGAGGCGGGTGGGGCGCGGGTGAAGCTGGCCGGCTGCGTGGCGGGCATCAAGGAGCGCACCACCAAGAGCGGCAACCGCATGGCGTGGGTGACGCTGTCGGACGCGGTGGGCGCGTGCGAGATCACCCTTTTCAGCGAGGTGCTGGCGAGTGCGCGGCCGCTGCTGGTGGCAGGTGCTACGCTGCTGGTGACGGCCGATTTGCGCATCGAGGGCGAAGCGCTGCGGGTGACGGCGCAGGACGTTACCACGCTGGAGCGCGCGTCGCTGGAGGCGGGCGCCGGGATGCGCATCTGGCTGAAGAAGACCGAGGCGGTGCCGCACATCCGCAGCCTGCTGGAGCGCGAGGGGCGCGGGCGCGGCACGGTGAGCCTGATGCCGATGCTGGACGGGCCGGAGGTGGAGGTGGCGCTGCCCGGGCGGTTCGCGGTGACGCCGCGGCTGCGCCAGGCGCTGAAGTCGATCCCCGGCGTGGAGCGGGTGGACGAGCTTTAAAGCCCACTGCGATTTTTTTCCGTCCGAGCGCTTTCTTCCTGGGGCGAGGCCTGCTATCACGCCGCCTCGCCGAGGCGAGGGCACTTAGCTCAGTTGGTAGAGCGGCTGACTCTTAATCAGCTTGTCGTAGGTTCGATCCCTACAGTGCCCACCATTTCTCCAAACGAAGACGATGGCTCAGCTAGGTGCATTCGTTCGGTTAGAGTACTAGGCGGCACTGAGGTGGCACCGACCTCGAGAAAGCTAAAATGCACATTCCCAGACTGACGGGCGGCGTGCTGGAGCTGATAGTCGCGGTCACGCCAGGCCTTGGTTAGCCGCGCCTGACCCAACCGCGACTGATCAAAGCGCGGTCATGGCTAAGATCGACGCAGACCATGACGGGATGATCAGTTTGGCTGAAGTTGCAACAGCTGCCGAGGCCAAGTTCAACGTACTCGACGCCGACAAGGAAGAGACGTTGGACACAAGTGGAGCTGACCGGCATCGTTGGTCCCGGCGCGCTTGCAGGCGCGGATAAGGATAAGGACCATACGTTGGACAAGGCTGAGTTCACGGCGTTAGTCGAGAAAATGTTTGCCGCAGCCGACGCTGACCGGGACGGCACGTCGGACCCGAAGGAGCTTTCGACCGAAAAAGGTCGGGCACTCGTCGGATTACTCGCCTACTGAATGGGAAGCGGCGGCACTCGTCCGCTCACTATCTCGCCACCAGACGATGAAGCCCGCCTTACTCCCGCTACCCCGGCCGAGCTGAAGTGAACCTTAGCCCCTCTCTTAAGTTCAACGGCGAAATCACTTCAACGTCTCACGGGAAGATGGCCAAGATCACGACCACGCGGCCGATCGAGTGCCTGCGCAAGTCTGGCTTGTCGTGATGAAGGAGCCCACCGCCGTCAAGGCAGCAGGCGTGCGCCTACGCGGGAGAGTGCCCCAGGCTCCTTAGGCCGCGGCGCCCGTCGAGGGCGAGATGGAGAACCATGGCGCTCCTTCGCCTGCTCCTCCCTCCCCGAACCAGTCCCCTTTAAAGTAGTGGCCGCATTCGCGGACCAGCCGGATGAAGCCGCCGGCCGGCCGCCCTCCATGATCAATGCGGCGGGTCGGCAGCGTTCGGGCGTTCGGCGGGTTCCGGAAACCGACACTCTTGCAAGTGTAAGCTACGAAGACGTGACCAAGATTCGTTCGTCGTAACATCATATCTCGCATATCATGTTGGCCAGACACAAAAGGCTGCAAAATGCGCAATCTCCAGTCAGTCATCGCTTTTCTGGCCGTCACCGCACTGGCCGCCAACCAAGCCCAAGCCGCCAACCCCTTGACCTATCCTTTCGCAATCCGTGTCACCCAGCAGGACAACGCCGGTATTTGCCCACTCAAGGGCCAAATCCTCACCATGTTCATCACGGTGGACCGCAGTATCCAGCCCAGCCTTCCGAAGGATCATACCGCTACCTACCAGGGCAACACGGGCAATCCCAACACGTCGCCGATCCTCTCCTTCAGCTTCGGAGGCCGTGGCAACAATCCGATCCAGCCGTTTATCTCCGCGATTTACGTCCAACGCGACAACAAGGGTGTCTACGGCTATACGTTCCTCGGAGAGGAGTCCTCCGAAGGCTTCATCCTGAATCTCACGACCACGCAACTAGGCATCGTCAACACCTATCGCCTGCCCGGCAGTATCGTCCCCGCCAGTTTCCAGACGAAAACGTTCGAGTTTTACACCAAGCAAGAGCCTTGCTACGGCACCGTCGTCGCACGCTGAAACGGATATTACGTCAACCTCGATGTTTCGGAGCGCCACGTTCATGCGGCGCTCCACCCTGTCAGCCTCCGGCGTCTGCCGATCCTTAAACCCGGCAAATGTCGCTGGCGTAGATGCAGTCTTTCCCAGCTCCCGGCAAATTGCACACAGAATATCACGCTGAGCCTGACATGATTGTCAGGGATATGGGTCTAGAGCTTTGAGGCTCCGTCTTGCAATTCTTGCTGCGCACGACGGGTTGCGGCAGAGCTCCATGCTAACTTGCAAGCAGGCCCGGTCTTCGGCTCAAGCCAGCCTTGCTCATCCGCCTCACCATGCCGTGTCAAGATACAGCCGGCACCTCGTTTATGGTGCCGGCAGCCATGGGACGGTTTTGGCGGGATGAAAGCAGGACAATGGCGGATGCGGAGCATGGTGGGTTACGGGCTTGCCGTTTTGACGGTCATGGCGGCAGGCGCGCTCACGTGGCTCTACACCCCAGACAAGCAACGTGGCCCGTTGGAAGCGCAGTATGCCGCGGCGCCCTCCGTCTTTGTGGAAGCCGATAGCGTCAGGCTGCACGTGCGCGACACAGGGCCACGCGACGCTCCGGCGTTGATCCTGCTGCACGGCTTCGGCGCGAGCCTGCAGACCTGGGATCAGTGGGCGCGGGACCTGGAGAGGGACCACCGTGTTATCCGTTACGACCTGCCGGGGTTTGGGCTGACGGGGGCGGACCCGTCCGGCGACTACACGGATGCGCGCGGGATCGAGGTGCTTCTTGCGCTGATGGACCAGTTGGGCGTGGGTCGCGCGAGCATCGTCGGCAACTCCATGGGCGGGCGCATCGCCTGGACGTTCGCGGCGCTTCACCCGGAGCGTGTGGACAAGCTCGTGCTGGTGTCACCCGACGGTTTCGCGAGCCCGGGGCTCGCCTACGGCGTGGCGCCCGGCGTGCCGCTGATGATGCGGGCGCTGCCTTACGTGTTGCCGTCGTTCATGCTTCGGGCCTCGTTGTCGCCAGCCTACGCAAACCCTGACGTGATCACCGCCGCGCTGCTGACGCGCTACCGGGACATGATGCTGGCGCCCGGCGTGCGGGGCGCGATCGTCCGGCGTATGGGCCAGCAGGTTCTGGTGGACCCGGTGCCGCTGCTCAAGCGGATCGAAGCGCCAACGCTTCTGATGTGGGGCGAGAAGGACGGCATGATCCCGTTTGCGAACTCGGCCGACTACCTGCAAGAGTTGCCGCATGCGACGCTCGCGGTCTTGCCGGGCGTCGGGCATCTGCCGCAGGAGGAAGCGCCGGCTAGCGTCGGCGTGCTGCGTAGCTTTCTGGACCATTGAGGCCTTGGCGTCGGGTTTGTATGGCTTGTAAGGCTGACTTGAGAAAGGCCAGGGGCTCTGCCCCTGGACCCCGCTAAGGACAAGTCCTTAAAACCTGACTGTAAGAGATCCCTGTTAGATGGGTCTGGAGCCCCGAGGCCCCGTCACGCGAATGCGTGCTACGCACGGTGGGGCTTGTGGCAGAGCCCCACGCTTGCCTGCCAGAGCGCGGTAAGGGTTTATTAATACCGCTCGCGTATCGTCCAGTGCATGGCAGATCACGGCGCAGCGCCTTCCGCGGACGGCGTCCCCAAGAAGAAAGGCGGCAAGAAGCTGCTGCTGGCAGTCCCCGTTCTGCTGATGGCGGCAGGGGCGGGCGGCTGGTTCAGCGGGGTGATCCCCAAAATGCTGGGCCATGATGGCGCGCCCAAGCCAGGCGCGGTGACGGACGCGAAGGCAGCCGCGGCCCCGCCGGTGTACGTGGACGTACCGGAGATCGTCAGCAACCTTAACGTGCCCGGCAAGCGGCCGAGCTTCATGAAGCTGCACGCTAAGTTAGAAGTGGCCGCGGCCTCCGACCAGGCAGCGGTGACGGCGGCCATGCCGCGCATCCAGGACCTGTTCCAGACCTACCTGCGCGACATGCGGCCGGAGGAGCTGCGCGGCTCGGAAGGCAGCTACCGGCTGCGCGAGGAGCTGATCGGGCGGGCGGGGCTGGCGGCCGCCCCGGCGCGGGTGACCGACGTGCTGTTTGTCGAAATGATCATCGAATGAGCGACGACGCGCTGGCGGCGGCCTGGGGTGCCGAGCTTGAGAGCGATGGCGAGGCCGGCCTGTCGGCCGAACCCGCGCGCGTGCTCAACCAGGCCGAGATCGACAGCCTGCTGGGCTTTGACGACGGGCCCGGCGCCGGCGACACCGTCAGCGGCATGCAGCGAATCATCAGCTCCGGCCTGGTGTCCTACGAACGCCTGCCGATGCTGGAGATCGTGTTCGACCGGCTGGTGCGAATCATGTCGACCAGCCTGCGCAACTTCACCAGCGACAACGTGGAAGTCTCGATCGACAACATCGTCTCGTTGCGGTTCGGCGACTACCTCAACTCCATCCCGCTGCCGGCAATGCTGGCAGTGTTCAAGGCGGAGGAGTGGGACAATTACGGGCTGATGGTGATCGACAGCGCCATGATCTACTCGATCGTGGACGTGCTGCTGGGCGGGCGGCGCGGCACGGCGGCGATGCGCATAGAGGGGCGGCCCTATACGACGATCGAGCGCACGCTGGTGGAGCGGCTGATCCATGTGGTGTTGGCCGACTTGTCGGCGAGTTTCGACCCGATCTGCCCGGTGACGTTCCGGTTCGAACGGCTGGAGGTGAACCCGCGGTTCGCAGCGATCTCGCGGCTGTCCAACGCGGCGGTGCTGGGGCGGCTGCGGGTAGACATGGAGGACCGCGGCGGGCGCATGGAGCTGCTGCTGCCCTACGCCACGCTGGAGCCGGTGCGCGAGCTGCTGCTGCAGCAGTTCATGGGCGAGAAGTTCGGCCGCGACTCGATTTGGGAGACGCACCTGGCCGAGGAGCTGTGGAGCACCGAGGTGGTACTCGACGCGGTACTCGACGAACAGGTCATGCGGCTGTCCGACGTGGTGGCGTGGAAGCCCGGCGACAGGATCCTGCTCAACACCTCGGCCGGGGCGCCGGTGCAGGTGCGCTGCGGCACGGTGCAGCTGTTCACCGCAGGGGTAGGACGGCGCAAGAACCACGTGGCGGTGCGGATCGATTCGGCGCTGGAGCGTACGCCGCTGGCTGCTCCCGAGTGATGTTCTGGTCCGCATGCATCATTTGCTAACCTTGGAGGCGCAGCATGGCTAACGCGCAATGGCTGCTGGAGGTGGCCCTGCTGCTGCTGCTGGCCGCGACGCTGTTCCACGCCATGCGGCTGGAGCGTGCGCTGGGCGTGCTGAAGCGGGATAGGGCTGTGTTGGAGGAGCTGGTGGAAGGATTCAACGACAGCACGCGGCAGGCCGAGTTGGGCATCGAGCGGCTGCGCAACGCGGCCGATGGCGCCGGCAGGCAGATGGTGCGGCAGACCGAGATGGCACAGCGGCTGCGCGACGATCTGAGTTTCCTGGCCGACAGGAGCGACAGGCTGGCCGAGCGGCTGGAGGCGGCTGTGCGTTCGGCGCGGATGTTCGGCGACGGTTTGGCGATGGTACCGCACACGCCTGCCGCCGTGCTGCCGGTGTCCGTGGCGCACGCCCCGACGACCCACGCTCCCATGATGCATACCCCCATGATACAGGCGCCAGCGACCGATCCGATACCGGAACTAGCTGCCGCCGGGCCGGTGTTGCGCAGCCAGGCCGAGCGCGATCTGATGCGCGCCTTGCGGGCGGGCCGCTAGGATGCGCCTGCCACGCCCGCGGCTGCTGCCGGCGACCATCGCTGCGATGAGCGGGCTGCTGCTGTTGAAATCGGTTCTGCTGGTGCAGGCTGCCGCCGAGGAGCCCCAGGCGGCCAAGGCAGCACAGCCAGCCCCGGCGGACGCCCCCGCGGCGCGCCCTGCGGACATGGCGGAACCGGTCCCGGTTGCGTCCGCGGCCAAGCCGGCTGCGGCTCCGCCGGCCCCGGCTGCGCGCCCGGTGGAGGCGGCACCGATGAGCGAGGGTGAGCGCGCGGTGCTGCTGGCGCTGCGCGCGCGGCGCGAAGCGCTGGATGCGCAGGCGCGCGCGCTGGACCAGCGCGCAGCCGAGCTGGAAGCGGCCGACCACAGGCTGGAGGATCGGGTGCGCCAGCTCTCCGCCCTGCAGGCGCGGCTGGAGGGTCTCGAGTCGGATCGGCAGGCGCATCGGGCGGAGAACTGGGCCGGCCTGGTGAAGACCTACGAGGCGATGAAGCCGCGCGAGGCGGCCGCGATCTTCGACGCGCTGGACATGCAGGTGCTGCTGCAGGTGCTCGACCGCATGCAGGAGCGCCGGGCGGCGCCGGTGCTTGCGGCCATGCAGCCGGACCGGGCGCGGCTGGTCACCCAGCTTCTGGCCGAGATGCGCACGCGCACCACCACGCCGGCGGAGCCCACCGTCCCGTCCGGGCCGGCGGCGCCGGCCGTTCCGTCACCTAAAGGATAAGGCTCCATGGCAATCGACAAATCGATGAACGTGCTCATCGTCGACGACTACAAGACGATGCTGCGGATCATCCGCAACCTGCTCAAGCAGATCGAGTTCAACAACGTCGACGAGGCGTCCGACGGCGCCGAGGCGCTGAGCAAGCTGCGCGGCGGGCATTACGGCTTGGTGATCAGCGACTGGAACATGGCGCCGATGACCGGGCTGGAGCTGCTGACTGAGGTGCGCCAGGACGTGCGGCTGAAGGCGACGCCGTTCATCATGATCACCGCCGAGAGCAAGACGGAGAACGTGGTGGCCGCCAAGCAGGCCGGCGTGTCGAACTACATCGTCAAGCCGTTCAACGCAGAGACGTTGCGTGAGAAGATCGAGAAGGTGCTGTC
Organism: uncultured Acetobacteraceae bacterium; assembly: GCA_964242595.1. Classification (GTDB taxonomy): domain Bacteria; phylum Pseudomonadota; class Alphaproteobacteria; order Acetobacterales; family Acetobacteraceae; genus BOG-908. The sequence goes on from CAXTBC010000007.1 coordinate 8,728, forward strand.
GCATGCCTGACGTGACGCATGCGGGCCAGCCCGACTTCACCGGCCGGCTAGGCCGACTGGCCGGCCGCTACCCGGACGGCGACCCGCACACGCTGGCCGAGATGGTGCGCGCGGTCCTGGTGACCGGCCCGGACACGCTGAGCGGCAGCGAGGCTGCGCTGCTGGTGGAGATCGAGGACTTGGCGGCGATGGTGGCGAACGCGCGCGCCGACGTGGCCGCGTTGGGCGCCGACGACATTACCGCCAGCCACATCCCGTCGGCTACCGACGAGCTGGACGCCATCGTGACGCACACCGCCACCGCCACGGACAGTATTCTGGAATGCTGCGAAACGCTGGAGGCGATGATGGCGCGGCTGGCACCGGCCGAGGCGCGGCTGGTGCAGGACAGCGTGACGCGCATCTACGAGGCGTGCAGCTTCCAGGACATTACCGGCCAGCGGATCAGCAAGGTGGTGGCGACTCTGCAGGCGATCGAGCAGCGGGTGACCCACATGATCGAGGTGTTCAAGCCCGGCATGCCGGCTCAGGCTGCCGTGATGCACCCCGGCCCGGTGCACGGCCTGTTGAACGGGCCGCAACTACCGGACGCGGCGATGGCGCAATCCGACATCGACGCGTTGCTGGCCAGTTTCGATTGAGGGCCGCTCGGTGAGGCCGGCCTCGCCGGTGCGGGTGTGTCTGCGGGTGGTGCTGGGGGCGATGCTGGGCGCGGGCGGCTCTGCCGCGCAGGCCGGGGCACGCCCGGCGGGGCAGGCGGGTGCCGCGGACCGGGTGGTGGTGCTGGTGCACTCGCCGGCCGGAATGGCGGCGCGGCAGGACGGTACTGGACTGACGCTGAACGCGCCGCAGATGGTGGACGGCGGCATCGTCGCCATACGCACCGGTGCTTGGGTGCGGGCGGTTCAGGCGGGGCCGGGCACAGTGCGGCTGGCGTTGGCGCCGGGCGCGCACCCGCGGCTGCATCGCATGGCCGACCGGATCGTCGTGGACGTGGACGGCACCAGCGCGGCGCTGCGGCCGGGCGAGTTCCGCCCGACGGTGCTGGACGTGGGGGAGAATGGCGGAAGCCGGCCGGCGAGCGCCCCGGGGCCGCGCGCGTCGGTGGCGGAGAAGGTGGTTGGAGCGGGCGCGGCGTTGCCGATGCTGCCGCCTGCGGCGGCACACGCGTCGGGCGTTGCGGGGTTCCAGGTGAGTGGTCCGGCGGCTCCGGTTCGGACGGCGGTGGCACCAGCCGCTCAGGAAGCGGCGGCGCGGCCGGCCGCCGGAAGGGTTGCGCCGGCTACGGCGCCAAGCCGGCCTGCGCCTGCCGCAGGGACGGTGCCGCCGGCGACGCCGGCTATAGCCGAGGCGTCGGGGGTTGCGGCCGTGACGGCGGATGGCGGCGGAGCACCGACCGTCTCGGTGAGTCTGCTGGCCGATGACGGCAAGCAGGGTGGGCCCTCCGTGCTGCTGCCCGCGGGGCGGCTGACCGGCGCCGCGGCATTCAGCCGCGGCGGCGAGCTGCACGTGGTGCTCGACTCGCCGGTGCTGCTGGACCTGAGCCAGCTGAAGGACGATCCGGTGTTCGGTGGCGCGGCCGAGCGCCTGCTGCCGGACGCGAGCGAGCTGCGACTACGCTTGCCGCCGGGCACCTCACCCCGGCTGGTCAGGCGGGATAACGGCTGGCAGCTGGTGCTGGCGGCCGGGCCTGGAACGCTGGGCGTGGTGGGCGCGCAGGCGCATGACGGCGTGCTGCTGCTGACCGCTGGGGCGCCGGGCCGCGTGGTGGCCGTGGAGGATGAGGCGACCGGCGGCCGCCTGCTGGTCGGCACTCAGCGAGTGGCGGGGCAACGGCTGGCGGCCGGCCATCGGGCGGCCGAGTGGGCGCTGCTGCCGAGCTGGCAGGGCGTGGTGGTACAGCCGCTGGCCGACCGTGTGGTGCTGCTGGGCCAGCCGGCGGGCTTCGAGTTGCGCGCCGCGGCGCTACCCGCCCTGTCCGTGCAGTGGCCGAATGGCCCTGCCGCTTTGCGGCCGGACGGCACGACGATGACGCGACGTTTCGATTTCTCGCCCGCCACGCCTCAGGTGCTGCACCATCGCCTGGCCGAGGCGCTGCGGGACGCGGCGACCACGCCACTGGCGGCCAGGGCCGCGCCCCGGCTGCGCGTTGCCGAGGCGATGCTGGCCAGCGGGCTGGATGCCGAAGCGGCCGCCGTGCTGCAGGTGGCAGCCGCCGACGACCCTGCGGTGGCGCACGACCCAACCTGGCAGGGGCTAGGCGCGCTGGCGGCGTGGCTGTCGGCCAGGGTTGGCGGCGCTGCCTCGCCAGCAACCGGTTTCGACCTTGCCTCCCTAGGCGACAGCGACGAGGCGACGCTGTGGCGCGCCCTGTGGACCCGGGGCGACGTGGCGGAAGCTGCCGCTTCCGCCGCGCTGCGGTGGCGGCTTCTGCTGGACTACCCGACGCCGCTGCGCGCGCGCGCCTTGCCGGCGGTGGCCGAGCTGCTGGGCCAGGGTGGCCAGGACGCAGCCCTGGGCGAGCTGCTGGCAACACCCGAAGGTGCCGGGCTTGACCTGCCAAGGGCTGCGGTGTTGCAACGCCAGGGCAAGACCGACGAGAGCCTGCGCATCCTGGACCGGGTGGCCGCTGGGACCGACCGGCTGGCGCGGTCGCAGGCATTGGAGCTGGCTGTCGAGCAGCGACTGGCCACTCACCGGCTGGGCCCGAAAGACGCGGCAGACCTGCTTGAGAGGCAGCTTTACGCCTGGCGTGGTGACGCGCGCGAGCTGCGATTGCGGATGCGCGCGGCCGCGCTGCAGGCGCAGGCCGGCGCGTGGCGGAAAGCCTTGGCGCTGCTGCGCGATACCGGGCGGCAGTTCGCCGGCGCGGAGCCGACGGTGCACGCGGCGGAGGTGTCCGTGGTCTCCGACCTGCTGCAGGGCGGACGGGCGGCGCGGCTGGGCGCGCTGGACTTGGTGGCGCTGGCCGACGAGGCCGCGCCCCTGCTGGGCGCCGAGGGTGCGGAGGCGGCGCTGGCGCCGCTGCTAGCGGACCGCCTGCTGGCGCTCGACCTGCCTGGCCGAGCCGAGCCGATCCTGCGGCGCCTGCTGGACCGTGCGGGCGACGGTCCGGGCAAGCCGAAGCTCGGCCTTATGCTGGCCGGCCTACTGGCCGATAACGGCGATGCTGCCGGCGCGCTGGGCGTGCTGGACGGCTCGTTCAGCAGCACCGCCGACTCCGAGCTGGAGGCGCGTCGGGCAGTGCTGCGAGCCCGTTTGCTGGCGCAAGCGGGACGCACGGAGGAGGCGCTGGCCGGGCTGGCACCGTTGACAGACAAGCCGGCCATCGAGCTGCAGGCCGCGATACGCGAAGGCGTGCACGACTTCCACGGCGCGGCGCAGGCGTTGCAGGTTCTGACGGCCAGTGCGGCGTTCCAGGCGTTGACAACAGCCGACCGGCAGGCGGTGGTGCTGCGGGCGGCGCGCGACGCCAGCGAGGCCGAAGACGGTGCGGCGCTGCAGGCGCTGCGCTCCGCCCATGCCGGGTTGTTCGCCGGCAGCCGAGATGCCGGGCTGTTCGACGTGCTGACCGCCGCGCCGGTGCAGCGCGTGGCCGACCTGCCGCGGGCTGGGCGGGAGCTGGCAAGCTTGCGTGCGCTGCCTGCGGCGTTGCGGATCGCTGCACGTCCGTAACGGCCGGCGGGCATCCGCGCGTCTGGGAATCTCAGGCTGGCCTGAACATTTTCCTTGCACAGGGGGGGGGCTGACCCTATCTGACGCATCCCGGCCCAAGGGGGCGAAAGCCCAACAGGTCATCTGCTGGTTTGGGGGTACGTGATGAACGCACTTGCTCAGCTGGGGATGGTCTCGGATGTCCCGAGCGATTGCCAGAACGACGTTGTTTCCTTTCCCGAGCATGGCGGGGAGGAACGGACAGACTACTTCGTTGAGAAAGACGGCATGAAGTTTGCCGGCACGCATCTTCTCATCGACCTCTGGGGCGCGAGGAACCTCGATCAGCCAGGGTTGATCGACCATGCCTTGCGCGAGGCAGCCATCGTTGCGGGTGCCACGATCCTGCACAGCCACTTCCACCACTTCACGCCGAACGGCGGCGTGTCGGGCGTGGTGGTGCTGGCAGAGAGCCACATCTCGATCCACACTTGGCCGGAGCGCGATTTCGCGGCGATCGACATATTCATGTGCGGCGTGTGCGATCCGCGGCGGGGGATCCCCGTGTTGCAGGCGGCGTTCTGTCCTGAGCGGATCGACGTGGACGAGCAGCGCCGAGGGCGCGTCAGGTAAGCGAGAAAGGCCGTCTTTTTCGAGAAAAAGAAGCAAAAAGCTTTCACTGACCGAATGCGGTTTTTTCCGTCAGCACTCGACAAGCAGCAAAAGCTCTTTGGTTCTTTTTCTCGAAGAGAACTGCTTGCTTGCCTCACGGAGTCCGCTCGATGTGGATCAATGAAAGCCTCTATTCCGACTGGGGCCAGCGCTTCCGCGTGAAGCAGGAACTGGCGCGAGTGCAAAGCGCCTTCCAAGACATCCAGATTTTCGAAAGCCACAGCCACGGCCGCGTGATGGTGCTGGACGGGTGCGTGCAGATCACCGAGCGGGACGAGTTCGTCTACCAGGAGATGCTGGGCCACGTGCCGCTGCTGGAGCATGGCGACGCACGACGCGTGCTGATCATCGGCGCCGGTGACGGCGGCGTGCTGCGGCGCGTGCTGATGCACACCAACGTGGAACGCGCGGTGATGGTGGAGATCGACGGCGAGGTGATCCGCCTGGCGCGTGCGTTCCTGCCGGCGATCGGTGGGGGCGCGTGGGAGGACCCGCGCGCGCAGGTGATCGTCGGTGACGGCATTGCGTACGTCCGCGAGGCGGCGGACGCGAGCTTCGACGTGATCATCGTGGACAGCACCGATCCCGCCGGCGTGGGCGAGGTGCTGTTCAGCGACGCGTTCTACGCCGATTGCGCGCGCATCCTGACGCCGCGCGGGCTGGTGGTAAACCAGTGCGGCGTGCCGTTCATGCAGGCAGACGAGCTGCGCGAGACGAGCGCGCGGCGGCGCCGCGCCCTTCCCAGCGTGTCCGCCTACGTGGCGGCGGTGCCCACCTACGTGGGCGGGCTGATGACGCTGGGTATCGCTTCGAACGACGCAGGCTGGACCCGGCAGGATGTGGCGGCGATCCGTGCGCGGGCCGAGGCGCAGGGGATAGCGGGGACGTCCGGCTACTGGTCGCCGGAGATCCACGTAGGCAGTTTCGACCTGCCGCCTTACATTGCACGTTGCCTTACGTGAGGTGTTGACGTCTAAGGAAGGCCAGGGGTCTGCCCCAAACCCCGCCGGGGCTCCAAGACCCAGACCTTGTTCGTTCACATACTCTAACAAACAGGTTCTAAGGACTAGTCCTTAGCGGGGTCCAGGGGCAGAGCCCCTGGCCTTTCTGCCTCAAAATTCAGCCACTCGATGCGAGCCGAGGCTACGGAAGTTGCGGCCCTGCAGGCGGCCGAGTTGCAGGGTGGGGCTACGAACGCGTAGGCGGAGCGTGAGCCGCCGATCCCCTCGGCATCGGTGTGCAACGCTTCGAGGTGCAGCCAGAGGCGCTCGGCGGCTTGCGTCGTCAGCGTCGTGATCTGCGCCCCGGTATCCAGGATCATGGCCGTGGACTGGCCATTTAGGAGCGGCGCGGCGACCGCGTGGCCGTTCTGCGGGTGAGCGGTACGACCGTGGCCAAGGCGAGGCGGCAGGCGAGCGGCGCCTGCGACTGGCAGCCTGCGAGGAGGGCGGCAGCGGCGCAAAGCAGGCGCGGCCGGCGTCGCCGCGCCCGACGTGATCATATGGCCGGCGGGACACTGTGCTGCGGGCTTGGGGCAGGTGGGAACTGGATGATCAGCGAGTCCGAAGAGCGCGAGAGCCAGATGTGGATCTTGCGGATGACGTCCAGGCCGAGGATCATGTCGACCTCGCCGATTCCGGCCTGATCGACGACCTGGACCGGAATACTGTCGATCGCGAGGTCGCCCAGCACCAGCGTGGTGATCAGGTCGGGCCGCGCGGCGACGACTTGCGGGCCGATGCCGGAGGCGTGGCCGAGCTGCGTGTCTGCCGGTATGGCGCGAGCCAGCCCGATCTTCGCCGCGCCGTCCCTGAACAGGATGGTCCTGGGCGCGCCGGTATCGACCATCGCCCTGAGGTGGACGCCGCCGATCGCGACGGCCACGCGCGGGCCATTGTCGAACGCGCTGCGCAGTTCGGGGGCCACCCTGGCGATCAGGGGTGATCTCTTCACGAAGGCCTGCCAATGCCCGGCGAGAAGCGGCACCTGGTAGAGCGGGCCGTGCATGAACGCGCTTGGCCTGCTGCAATCGTGCAGCGGGCTGTAGAAGGTTGCGATCTTGGCTGCCAGGTCGATATCCACATCGTAGCGTCAGAGGATGTCGTTGCCGAGGATGCCGTCCGGCGCGTGATCAACCGGCGGCCAGCCGATGTCGCTGACGAGGAAAGGCCAGGACAGGCCAGCGATCTGCCCGAGGCGGAAGGACTGTGCCCTGAACCGAGCCAACGAGCGAGTGCCGCCGATCCCGCTGACGACCTTCACGTTGTCCTTCTCGTGCACTAGGCCCAGGCGGCTTGCACCCCTGGGTGTCACGACCGTGCGAGCGCCGCCTGTATCAAACACCAGGATCGCGACCTGGCCGTTGATTGTTGCGGGGACAAAAAGGTGGTTGGCCGCCTCCACAAGCGGCAGTTGCGCCATGCGTACGAGCAGGCACGGACGTGTGTCTTTCGGCACGTCATAAAAGGTGATTGCGCGGGCTGGCGGGCGGCCCTGGCACGCCGCCAGCCCGGCGGCCAAGGCCAGGATCAGGGCTCGGCTTGCCTCAAGTGGTGACACCAGCGTCTCCGTTTCGCTAGCGGAAAGGTTAGCAGCGGAGCCCTCCGGCTTGCAAGCCGGATCTGGGCGGGAGGCCGGGCGTGGCCTCGAGCCACGCCCGGCCTTGGAATTCGCCTAGTTGTACTTCCCCAGTTCCAGCCGGCCGATCTGGTTGCGATGCACCTCGTCAGGGCCGTCGGCGAACCGCAGGGTGCGGCTGCTGGCGTAGTGGTAGGCCAGGTGGAAGTCCTGGCTGACGCCGCCGCCGCCATGCACCTGCATGGCCCAATCGATCACCTGGCACGCCATGGAAGGCGCCACCACCTTGATCATCGCGATCTCAGTGCGGGCGGCCTTGTTGCCGACGGTGTCCATCATGTGCGCCGCCTTCAGCGTCAGCAGACGCGCCTGCTCGATCATGCAGCGCGCCTCAGCGATGCGCTCGAGCGTCACGGTCTGCTCGGCGATCGGCTTGCCGAACGCCACGCGGGACTTGGCACGCTTGCACATCGATTCCAGCGCACGCTCCGCCTTGCCGATCAGGCGCATGCAATGGTGGATGCGCCCCGGGCCAAGGCGCCCCTGCGCGATCTCGAAGCCGCGGCCCTCGCCGAGCAGGATGTTACTGACGGGCACACGCACGTTGCGGAAATCAACCTCCATGTGGCCGTGCGGCGCGTCGTCGTAGCCGAACACGGTGAGCGGCCGCATGACCTCCACGCCTTGCGTGTCGCGCGGCACCAGGATCATCGACTGCTGTTCGTGCCGGCCGGCCTTCGGGTTTGTCTTGCCCATGAAGATCAGCAGCTTGCAGCGCGGGTCACCGCCGCCGCTGGTCCACCACTTGCGGCCGTTCAGCACGTATTCGTCGCCCTGGCGCTCGATGGTGCTCTCGATGTTGGTGGCGTCCGAGGACGCCACACCCGGCTCCGTCATCGCGAAGGCGGAACGTATTTTGCCCTCCAGCAGCGGCTCCAGCCATTCCTGCTTCTGCGCTTCCGTGCCGTAGCGCTCGATGGTCTCCATGTTTCCGGTGTCGGGCGCGGAGCAGTTGAACACCTCGCTGGCGAACTCGACGCGGCCCATGATCTCGGCGAGCGGCGCGTACTCGATGTTCTTAAGGCCGGCGCCGCGGTTCGAATCGGGCAGGAAGAGGTTCCACAGGCCGGCCTCGCGGGCGAGCGGCTTGAGTTCCTCGAGCATCTGCACCGGTTGCCAGCGGTCGCCGGTGGCGATCTCTTCGTGGAAGCGGTGCTCGTTGGGGTAGACGTGCTTGTCCATGAACGCGCCTACGCGCTCCTGGTACTCGCGGGTTTTGTCGTTGAACGTGAAATCCATGAAGCCTCCCAAAAAAGAAAGGCCAGGGCTCTCTGCCCTGGACCCGCTGGGGACTTGTCCCCAGACCCCGGCTCCGCCTTCAGGTTCGGGCCGGTATCAACACGATTTTTCCTTGTGCTCGCCTGCCCATGACCTCGGCTAAGGCGTCGCTTGTTTTCTCGATCGGATAAGCGCCTGAAACGTGAGGCTTCAAGTCGCCGGAGGCGACCCAGGCGAACAGGCGTTCCACCGCGGCGGCGTGAGCGGCCGGGTCACGCTGCGTCCAGGTGCCCCAGAACACGCCCTTCGCCTCGCCCTCGCGCAGCAGCAGCAGGTTCAGCGGCAGTTTCGGTATCTCGCCCGCGGCGAACCCCACCACCAGCAGGCGGCCGCCCCAGGCCAAGCCGCGAACGGCCGCTTCCGTCAGGGCGCCGCCGACCGGGTCGTATACCACGTCCACGCCGGCCGGCGCCAGCCGCTTCAACTCGGTTTTGAGGTCCGCCGTCGTGTAGTTGATGCCGATCTCGGCGCCGTGCGCGCGGGCGAGTTCCAGCTTCTCCTGCGAGGAAGCGGCCGCGATGACGCGGGCGCCCATGGCATGGCCGATCTCCACCGCGGCGAGCCCGACGCCGCCGGCCGCGCCCAGCACCAGCAGCGTCTCGCCCTCACGTAGGCGGCCGCAATCGGCCAGGCCATGCAGGGAGGTGCCGTAGACGAGCATGAAGCCCGAAGCGGTCTCGAAGTCCATCGCGTCCGGCAGCTTCGTCGTGCGGTCGGCGCTGGCCACCACCATCTCGGCGAAACCGCCGATGCCGGGCAGGGCCACTACGCGGTCGCCTACCGCGAAACGGCTGACGCCCTCGCCAAGGGCGCGCACGAAGCCAGCCACTTCGCTGCCCGGCGTGAAGGGGCGGGGCGGCTTCACCTGATACTCGCCGCGCACCATCAGGCCGTCGGGAAAGTTTACACCCGCGGCGTGGATCTCGATCAGCACCTCGCCGGCGCCGGGCACCGGGTCTGGGCGCTCCTCCAGACGCAGCGTTTCGATGGGTCCGAACTCGTTACAGACGATCGCCTTCACGTACCCTCCCTGGGGATGCTGCCCTTGGCGGGCCTTGCTGTGTGTGGCTGCAGCATGCGGCAGGTTGGCATGCGTGGCTAGACAGGCACGTCGCTTGAACGAATCATCGCGGCGTGGGAGCGGGTAGGCATGGCCTTCCTCGACGAACCCGAGCCCGTGCGGCTGGTGCCGGTGCAGGTGGCGCCCGGCGTGCGCCGGCTGGTGGCGCCCAACCCGGGGCCGATGACGCATCACGGCACCAACACCTGGCTGGTGGACAATGCGGACGGGATGACCGTGATCGATCCCGGCCCGGACGACGCGGCCCACCTGGGTGCGATCGCCGCGGCGGGGCCGGTGCGGCGAATCCTGCTGACGCACACCCATCCGGACCACCTGGCCGGTGCGGCGCCGCTGCGGGCGGCCACCGGCGCGCCGGTGGCCGCCTGGGCGGCGCCATGGGCGCGGGGTTTCACGCCGGACGTGCCGTTGGCGGACGGCGACGAGGTGGCCGGGTTGCGCGTGCTGCACACGCCCGGCCACGCCAGCGACCATGTGTGTTTCGCGCAGGACGGTACGGGCGTGCTGTTCAGCGGCGACCACGTGATGTCGTGGTCCACCAGCATCGTCAGCCCGCCGGACGGCGACATGGCGGCCTACATGGCCAGCCTGCGCCTGCTGCTCGCGCGCGACGACGTGCTTTACCTGTGCGGGCACGGGCCGCCGCTGCCGCAGCCGGCCGCCCTGGTGCGCGGGATGCTGAGCCACAGGGCAGGGCGGGAGGCGGCGGTGCTGGCTGCGCTGCGCCGCGGCCCGTCTACGCCGGACGCGCTGGTGGCGGCGATGTATGCCGGGCTGGACCCTAGGCTGGCGGGAGCTGCGCGGCGCAACGTGCTGGCGCACCTGATCAAGCTGGCGGGCGAGGGCAGGGCGGTCGAGGTTGGGAACGTGTGGCAAGAGAGTGAGAAAGCAGTTCTTTCTTGAAAGAAGAACCAAAGAACTTTTGCTCCCTGTCGGGTGGTGCGGAGAGGTCCGCGACAGCGCGGACGAAGGCTTGTTGCTTCTTTTTCTCGAAAAAGAAGGCTTTCCTGCCTTCATGTCAGGAGTGTCCAATGAGCAGGCTGAACGACAAGGTTGCGGTGATCACCGGCGGCTGTTCCGGTACAGGCTTGGCAACGGTGGAGCTGTTCGTGGCCGAAGGCGCGCGCGTGGTGATTGCCGACATCCAGGACTCGCGCGGTGCCGAGCTGGCCACAAGGTTCGGCGACAGGGTGCTGTATAGACGTTGCAACGTGACCGACGAAGCGCAGATCGAAGCGGTGATGGACTCGACGGTGGCGGCGTTCAGCGCGCTGGACATCGTGTTCAACAACGCGGGCGCAGGCGGCGGCGGCGGCACGATCGAGGAGATGACGGGCGCGGCGTGGGATGCCAGTCAAGCGCTGCTGTTGCGCTCGGTGGCGCTGGGCATCCGTTACGCGATACCGCACATGAAGGCGCGTGGCGGAGCGATCGTGAACACCGCCTCGGTGGCGGGCCTGCAGGCAGGGGCGGGGCCGATCAGCTACTCGGTGGCCAAGGCGGCGGTGATGCACCTGAGCCGCGTGGCCGCCGCCGAGCTTGGGCGTTACGGCATACGGGTGAACGCGATCTGCCCCGGCTTTATCATGACGGACATCTTCACCAGCAGCCTGGGCGTGTCCGACAACGTGGTGGCCTAGGCGAAGGCGGAGCTGAGCGCGATCGCGCCGCACATCCAGCCGCTGACGATGACGGCGACGGGCGAGCAAGTGGCCCAGGCGTGCCTCTACCTGGCCTCGGATGCCGCAGCGTTCGTGACGGGAACGCATCTAGTTGTGGATGGCGGATTGACAGTGGGACCGAGGAGTTCGTGGAACCCGAACGAACCTTCTGTGATCACCAGCCTGTTGCAGAAAGCGGCTGGCAATTAGGAAGGAAGCGCTTCTTTTTTGAAAAAAAGCAAAAAACTTTTGTCCCTTGGGTGCGCACCGTTCCGCACCACCCGACAGGGAGCAAAAGCTTTTTGGTTCTTTTTCTCGAAAAAGAACTGCTTCCTTTCTTGCCTAGAACGGGAGCAAAATATCCAAGGCCTGCTGCCCGTAACGCGGCGTCTGCAAATCCGTGAGCTGCCCCCGCCCACCGTACGATATGCGCGCCTCGGCCATCCTGTCATGCGGCACGGTGTTGTCGCTGGCGATGTCCTGCGGGCGGATCACGCCGCTCACCCTCAGCTCGCGCAGTTCGCTGTTGACGCGCATCTCCTGCCGGGCGGCCACGACCAGGTTGCCGTTCGGCAGCACCTGGGTGACCACGCCGGCGAGGCGGATGGTGACCGACTCGTTGCGCTTGATGCTGCCGGTGCCGACGTTGGAGTTGGTGCTGCTGGCGTTGACCAGAGTGGAGGCGCTGACCGCCTTGCTAAGGATGCGCGGCAGGGCGGATTCCAGGCCGAACAGATTGGGCAGCCCCTCGGTCTCCGTGCCGGTGCGGGTGGCGCTGGTGACGTTCTGCATGTTGGCGGCGTCCGTGGTGTTGACCAGGATAGTGACGATGTCGCCGACCTGGGCGGCCCGCTGGTCCTTGAAAAAGGCGCGGCTGCCGCTGCGCCACAGGCTGGCCGGCTCGCGCGGTGCCACCTCGGCACGCGGCATCGGCATGGTGACGGGGCGCCAGCGCGGGTCCTGCGTCGGGTCGGCGGTGGCCGTCATCACCGGCGGGCGGCCGATCTCCGACAGCCGGGTGAGGGTGCCGCAGCCCGACAGGGCGGCCGCGGCCAGCAGCACCAGGGCCTGGCGGTTCATGGCGCGCTCACCAGGGTGACGGCGGCCTGGGCGGGTGCGACGCGGACCTCGCCGGGGCCGGTGACTTCGGCCAGCACCACGCGGTGGGAGAGCGGGTTTTCCACGCGGATGCGTTCGCCGTGGGCACCGGCCTCGGTGGCGATGCCCTGGGCGCTGAGCGAGAGGCCGTCGCTGTCGAGCAGCATGCGCACCACCGCGCCGCGGGCCACCATCGCGGGGCGGGTAAGGTCCGCCAGCGTGAGCACCTGGCCGGCCGGCACGTCGTGGCGCAGCACCATGCCGGCGGCGTCCTGAGGGTCGATGGCGGGGGCGTTGCGCAGCAGGGCGGCGCGCACCCGGGCGGCGCGCACCTCGCCGGCGGCCACATGGTGGCCGGGGGCGAGGCGGGTGGCGGCAACCGCGGCGGTGCACATGGGGATCACCTGGCCCGAGAGGCGGATCTGCACCGCGTCGGACTCCTCGGGCTGCACGGTGAGCAGGGCGGTGAAGCGGCCGGCCTGGCTGTCGTAGCTGAGCTGGCTGACGGTGGGCTGCGCGTTGCTGCCGGGCGGCAGCAGCACGGGCTGGATGTCCGGCGAGGCGACGTCGATGTCGTCCGGGGCGCCGGCGGCGGCGAGTGCCGCACGGAGCACCTCGGTGATACGCGCCTGCGGCAGCGTGACGGCGCGGCGTTCCACCACGGCGCGTTCGGCGCCGGTCTGCGGGCGCCAGTCCACGTTGAAGTCGCGCGCGATGGCGGCGAGTTGCGGGCTAGCCACCGTGATGCGCACGCCCGGGGCTGGGGCGGCGCCCAGCACGCGATCCGGCGTGGCGCCTAAATTGTCGAACAGGTCGGCGAGCCGCACGCTAGCGCCGTCGATGCGGGTGAACGGGCGCAGGATGGCCGCGTGCGCCGGGTACGTGGCGGCGCACAGCAGGAGTGCTGCGGCAAGAAAGTTTGCTTTGGGCATCTGGATCACCTCAGGTTAGAGAGGGTTTGCAGCATCTCGTTGGAAGACGTGATGACCTTGCTGTTCATCTCGTAGGCGCGCTGGGCGGTGATCAGGCTGGTGATCTCGGTCACCACGTTCACGTTGCTGCCTTCCACGTAGCCCTGCATGACGCTGCCGAAGCCAGGTGCGCCCGGCGTCCCGGTGGCGGCGTTGCCCGAGGCGCCGCTCTGCAGGAACAGGTTGTCGCCTTGCGCATCGAGCCCGGCTTCGTTGGGGAAGGCGGCGAGCTGGATCTGGCCCAGCGTCTGCGGCGCGGTCTGCCCGCTGATGGTGGCCTGCACCTGGCCGGACGCGTTGACGCTGACGCTGACGGCGTTGGTGGGCACGGTGATGGCGGGCACGATGGGATAGCCGTCGGCCGTTACGATGGTGCCGTCCGGCGCCAACGCGAAGGTGCCGTCGCGCGTGTAGGCGACCTCGCCGGAGGGCAGCGTCACCTGGAAGTAGCCGTTGCCCTGGATGGCCATGTCCAGCGTGTTGCTGGTCTGCTGCAGGCTGCCCTGTTCAGTGATGCGGTAGATGGCCGCGGTTTTCACGCCAAGACCGATCTGCGCGCCGGACGGCACCACTGTGCCGTTATCCGAGCTGTTGGAACCGACGCTGCGCATGTTCTGGTAGATCAGGTCCTGGAACTCGGCGCGGCGGCGCTTGAAGCCGGTGGTGCTCATGTTGGCGATGTTGTTGGAGATCACCTCCACGTTGGTCTGCTGGGCCTGCATGCCGGTGCCGGCGATGTCGAGCGAACGCATTGTCTGTTTCTCCTGGAATTAGCTGGCCGGCGCGGCGATCTTGTCGATGGCCGCCTGCCGGCGCTGGCCTTCGGCCTCGACCATCTGGGTGACGAACTGGAAGTCGCGCTCGGTCGAGATCATGCGGGTGATCTCGGCGATCGGCTGCACGTTGCTGTCCTCGACGGCGCCCTGCAGGATCTTCGGGTGGGCCACCGGCGTGGTGGGCACGTCGGCGCGGAACAGCCGGCCGCCCTCGGCGGTGATGCGGTTGGGATCGTTCGGCGTCACCACGGCGATCTGGCCGATGACGCCGTTCTGGCTGCGCAGCGTGCCGTCGGCCTTCACGGTGAGGTCGGTGTCGGCGGGCGAAAGGGTGAGCTTGCGGGCGTTGGTGTCGAGCAGGGGGTTGCCGGCCCCGTCGGTGACGGTGCCGTCCTTCTGCAGGGTGAAGCGGCCGGCGCGGGTCAGCCTCGTGCCGGCCTGCGTCTGCACGGTGAACCAGCCCTCGCCGGAGAGTGCCAGGTCGAGCGGGTTGCCGGTCTGGCTCAGCGTGCCCTCGGCCCGCTCGCGGTAGGTGGCGCGGGTCTGGGTGAAGGCGAGCGTGCGGCCGCCCGGCGGCTCGGCGCCGGCGGGCTCGCGGACCAGCCAGTCGGCGAACACGGTGCGCTCGGCGCGGTAGCCGGGGGTGGCGGCGTTGGCGAGATTGTTGGCCACCACGTCCATGGCGCGCTGCTGGGCGGCGAGGCGGGAGAGCGCGATGTTGGTGGTGTTGTCCATGCGTGTCGGGCTTTCCGGCGTGGGGTGCGCGGGATGCAGCGCAAGCGGCGTGCCAGTGGATACGCCCTGCAGTACGGGCAAGGGGGGCGGGTGACGCGGCAGTTTCTGCCGGGCAAAGGTTGCCGGGCGGCCGGTTGTGCACACGCCAGCGTGCGGGAAACCGGCCTGCCGGCCGGCGTTGCACGCACAAGGTCGGCGGTCGAATGCCGCCGCCTGGATACAACAGGGAGACTCTCATGCGAACTCTGAAGAACTTGGCTCTGGCGGCCTGCGTGGTCGGGCTGACGGGCGGCACCGCGCTGGCCCAGGCGGCCGGCGGGGGTGGTGCAGGTGCTGGCGGCGGTGCCGCCGGCGGTGCGGGCGCGGGTGGGGCTGGTGGCATGAGCGGCGGCGCGGGTGCCGGCGGCTCGGGCATGGGCACAGGCACAGGCAACCCCAGCAGCGGCGGCGGTGCGGGTGGTGGCCTGGGCACGGGCTCAGGCGGCAACACCGGCACCACCACGGGCACGGGCTCGCCGACCAGCAACGGTGGCGCTGGCAGCAGCATAAGCTCGCCCAGCATGCCTGGCGGCCAGCAGGGCAGCACCGGCATGGGCACCACGGGTGCCGGCGGCGGCAGCACGGGCATGGGCGGTGCCGGTAGCAGCGGCGGAACGTCGAGTTCGACCGGCAGCACCGGTTCCGGCGCGCCGCAGTAGCACCGAGCGCAGGGGGGCCGCATGGCTCCCCTGCACTTTCCTTGAGCCGGGCGCTCGCATAGGCTACCCGGCTTTCGCTTTCGGGGACCCTGCATGCTCGTTGCCGACCGCCTGTCCAAGATCAGCCCCAGTCAGACGATTGCGATCTCGTCGAAGGCAAGGGCGCTGAAGGCGGCCGGACGGGACGTGATCAGCCTGTCCGCCGGCGAGCCTGATTTCGATACGCCGGACAACATCAAGCAGGCGGCGGTCCGCGCGATCGCCGCTGGACAAACAAAATATACTGACGTGGCGGGCACGCCGGCGCTGCGGCGCGCGGTGGCCGCCAAGTTCAAGCGCGACAGCGGGATCGAGTACGCGCCCGAGGAGATCATCATCTCCACCGGCGGCAAGCAGGTGATCTACAACGCCATGGTGGCGACGCTGAACCAGGGCGACGAGGTGGTGATCCCCAGCCCATGCTGGGTGAGCTATCCGGACATCGTGGCGCTGGCGGAAGGCACGCCGGTAATTGTGCCGTGCGGGCAGAACAACGGCTTCAAGCTGCGGGCCGAGGATCTGGAAGCGGCAATCACGCCGCGGACGAAGTGGTTCATGCTGAACTCGCCGTGCAACCCGACCGGGGCTGCGTACTCGGCCGCCGAACTGCGGCCGATCTGCGACGTGCTGCTGCGGCATCCGAATGTCTGGGTGTTCACCGACGACATCTACGAGAAGCTGACCTATGACGGGTTTCGCCCCGCCACCGTCGTCGAGGTTGAGCCCCGCCTGCGCGCCCGCACCGTCACGATGAACGGCTGCAGCAAGGCGTACGCGATGACCGGCTGGCGGATCGGCTACGCTGGCGCGCCCGCGGAACTGGTGCGGGCGATGGACAAGCTGCAGAGCCAGTCGACGTCAAGCACCTCGTCTGTGAGCCAGGCGGCGGCGGTCGAGGCGCTGGAGGGACCGCAGGACTCGATCGCGGTGATGACGGCGGCCTACAAGACGCGGCGCGACCTGCTGGTGGAAACGTTGAATGCGATTCCCGGGCTGTCCTGCCATCGCCCGGAAGGCGCGTTCTACGTGTTCCCCGGGCTGCACGGCTGTATCGGCAAGACGAGCGCAGGCGGGGCCAGGATCACCGACGACGAGGCTTTCGTGGTGGCGCTGCTCGACGAGCAGGGGGTGGCCGCGGTGCACGGCAGCGCGTTCATGTATCCCGGGCATTTCCGGATCAGCTACGCCACCGACACGGACAGCCTGCGAACGGCGTGCGCGCGCATCGGGACATTCTGCCAGGGCCTGCGCTGAGCCAGGCGAGCGGGACGAGGGCGGTGCCGGGCTTCTCCACGCTGCAGGCGGCGGTCCCCAGGGCTGCCACCATGGCGGCCGCCGAGCGCGCGCGGGCACTGCGGGCGGAGGGGCGCGACGTCATCTCGCTGATGCTGGGGGAGCCGGACTTCCCCACGCCGCCGCACGTGGTGGAGGCGGCGCACGCGGCGGCGTTGCGGGGCGACACGAAATACCCGCCGCTGACCGGCACGCCGGCGCTGAAAGCGGCGGTGGCGCGCAAATTCCTGCGCGACTCCGGGCTGCGGTTCGGGCCCGAGCAGATCCTGGTGGGCAACGGCGGCCGGCAGATCATCTACGACGCGCTGACCGCCACGCTGGACCCTGGCGACGAGATCGTCGTGCCGGCGCCGTACTGGAACGCGTTTCCGCTGATCGCGCAGGCCGCAGGCGCCGTTCCGGTCTATGTGGCGTGCGCGCCGGAGCACGGATTCTTGCCGCTGCCGGAGGACATGGCGCGCGCGATCTCGGCGCGAACGAAGTGGGTGGTGCTGAACTACCCGAACAACCCGACCGGCGCGGTGATGACGGCGGCCCACCTGGCGGCGCTGGCCGAGATGCTGCGGGCGTTCCCGCATGTGTGGGTGCTGTCGGACGACATGTACGAGCACCTGGTGCATGACGGCAGCGCCAACCCGACGCTGGCCGCGGCTGCGCCCGACCTGGCCGACCGCGTGCTGACGCTGAGCGGGGTCTCCAAGACGTATGCGATGACGGGGTGGCGCGTGGGGTTCGCCGGCGGGCCGGCGGCGTTGGTGGCCGCGATGGGCAACGTGCAGGGCCAGGCTACGAGCGGCGTTTCCACGGTGGGCCAGGCGGCGGCGGCGGCGGCTCTGGACGGGCCGCAGGACCAAGTGGGCGAAATGCGGCTTGTGTACGCGGCCAGGAGCGCGCGCGTGGTGGCCAGGCTGCGGGCGATGCCGGGGGTGACCTGCCACGCGCCCGGCGGGGCGTTCTACGCGTATCCCGGGGTGGCTGGGCTGATCGGCCGGCGGACGAAGAACGGCATGCTGATCACCGACGACAGGGCGTTCTGCGAGGCGCTGCTGCTGGAGGCCGGCGTGGCGGCGGTGCATGGTGGCGCGTTCGGCATGAGCCCCTATCTGCGCCTGAGCACGGCCGCGTCGGACGACGTGCTGGACGAGGCGTGCGACAGGATGGGCGGGCTGGTCGCGGCTATGCGCGACTAAAGCAGTAAGCAAGCAGTTCTTTTTCGAGAAAAAGAACCAAAAAGCTTTTGCTCCCTGTCGGGTGCTGGCGGAGAGAGCCGCGCTCAGTAGTAAAAGCTTTTTGCTTCTTTTTCTCGAAAAAGAAGGCCTTCCTTGCTTCCTAAGGACGTTTACCGATGGACTACGACCTCTTCGTGATAGGCGGCGGCTCAGGCGGCGTCCGGTGTGCGCGCATCGCCGCCAGCCACGGTGCCCGCGTGGCGATCGCCGAGGAGCGCCACTGGGGCGGCACCTGCGTAAACGTTGGCTGCGTGCCGAAGAAGCTGATGGTGCAGGCGGCCGAGTATAAGGCGTGGGCGGAGGACAGTCACGGCTTCGGCTGGAGCGTGCCGCCCGCCACGCACGACTGGGCGGCGCTGATGACTGCGAAAGACGCCGAAATCCGCCGGCTGAACGGCATCTACGTCAAGCTGCTGGAGAACTCCGGCGTGCGCGCGTTCTTCGAGCGCGCAACGTTCATCGACGCGCACACCCTGCAGGTTGGCGACCGCGTAGTGACGGCCGAGCGCATCGTGATCGCGGTGGGCGGACATCCGAGCTGGCCGGAGATCGAGGGCGCGGAGCACGGGATCGTTTCGGACCAGGCTTTCTTCCTGCCGGAATGCCCCAGGCAGGTGACCATGGTGGGCGGCGGCTACATCGGCGTGGAGTTCGCCGGCATCTTTCACGGGTTAGGGGCGGAGGTGGACCTGCTGTACAGGCAAAGGATGCCGCTGCGGGGGTTCGACAACGACGTGCGTGAGGCGTTGGTGGAAGCGCTCGAATCCAACGGGATCAGGCTGCACCCGAGCGTGATGCTGCACCGGCTGGAACTGCTGCCGGACGGCCGCAAGCGGCTCCATTTGACGGACGGTCGGCATTTCGACAGCGACCTGGTGTTCTTCGCCGTTGGGCGCGTGCCGAACACGAAGGGCCTGTGCCTGGAGCGCGCCGGCGTGGCGGTGAGCGGTAACGGCGCAGTGGTGGTGGATGCACAGAACGCGACGAGCCAGCCGCACGTATTCGCCATCGGCGACGTGTCCAACAAGATGAACCTGACGCCGGTGGCCATCGCCGAGGGACATCATTTGGCAGACAGGTTGTTTGCCGACCACGTTCGTACCTGGTCGTTCGAGGCGGTACCGACGGCGGTGTTCTCGATGCCGCCGATCGGCACGTGCGGTTTGTCCGAGGAGCAGGCGGCGGCATGCGGGCCGGTGGACGTATACGTTGCGCGGTTCACGCCGATGCGGCACGTGATGAGCGGCCGCGTGCGGCGGACGATGATGAAGCTGGTGGTGGACCAGGCGAGCCAGCGCGTGGTGGGCGCGCACATGTTGGGCGACGACGCGGCGGAGATGATGCAGGCGGTGGGCGTCGCGATGACGGCGGGTGCCACGAAGGCGGATTTCGACCGCACGATCGGGATCCACCCGACCTCGGCGGAGGAGTGGGTGACGTTGCGGACGCGCACGCGGGTGGCTGGCGTGGCCGCTGCCGAGTAAGGAAGGCCTTCTTTTTCGAGAAAAAAGCAAGAAGCTTTTGCTCCCTGTCGGATGGTGCGGAACGGTGCGGGTCCAACGAACAGAACTCTTTTGCTTCTTTTTTTCAGAAAAGAAGGCCTTGCTTCCTGATGCCTGAGGGTCACACCGTCCATCGCCTGGCCGACGCGTTTAACGCGCAGTTCGCCGGCAAGCAGGTGGATGCCAGCAGTCCGCAGGGCCGGTTCAAGGACGGCGCCGCGTTGCTGGACGGGCGCGTACTGCTGTCGGCCGAGGCGTGCGGCAAACAGATGTTCCTGGCGTTCTCGGGCCAGGACTGGCTGCGCGTGCATTTGGGATTGTACGGCATGTGGCGGTTCGCTGGCGCGGGGCTGGAGGGGATCGGCCGGCGGCGCGGCAAGCTGGACGTGGACGCGGTGTTTCCGCCGGAGCCGCGCGGTGCCGTGCGGCTGCGGCTGCTGGCCGGCACGCACGTGGCGGATTTGAGCGGGCCCACGGCGTGCGAAGTGATCAGCGCGCCGGAGAGAATGGCGGCGCTGGCGCGGCTGGGCGACGACCCGTTGCGCGGCGATGCCGACCCGGCGCGCGCCTACGCGAAAATCCGCGCCTCCCGCACGTCGTTGGCGCTGCTGCTGATGCGGCAGGACATCGTGGCCGGGATCGGCAACATCTACCGGGCCGAGCTGCTGTTCCGCGCGCGGCTGGAGCCGCACAAGGCGGGGCGCGATTTGGACGAGGCGGCGTGGCACGCGCTGTGGGACGATCTGACCGTTTTGCTGCGGGACGGCGTGAAGACGGGGCGGATCGTGACGACGGAGCGGCGCGACCGGAAGAAGAAGACCGGAGCGGCAAGCCGAAACGACGCAACCTACGTGGCGCACCGGGCGGGACGGCCCTGTCACGTGTGCGGGGAGGCGGTTTCAGCAGAGCTGCTGGGCGGGCGGGTGCTGTATTGGTGCGCGACTTGTCAGACGCTTTAAAGGGAAGAAAGGAAGGTTGGGGCTCTGCCCCAAGCCCCGCTAAGGACAAGTCCTTAGAGTCCGTTTGAAAACTCTCTCGAGCTGTTGGTTAAGCGTACAAACCTACCAAAAGCGGTATCTGGATACCACATTCTGGCGGGATCGGCCTCAGATTGACCGCTTCGCGGCTCTTAAGCGAGTTTTCAAACAGCCTCTTAGAACCTGTTCGTAAGAGACTTTAATCAATGGGGGTCTGGGGCCTCTAGGCCCCAGCGGGGTTTGGGGCAGAGCCCCAGGCTTGCTTGAAGCTTTGATCCTCGGAAACTACAGGAACTTCGCCAGGCTCAACTGCTGCAAACTCGCAATGATCTTGTAAGACGCCTGCAACTGGTTCTGCGCCGCCGCCAACTTCGTGGCCACCGCCGCGGGGTCGGCGTCCTGCAAGGTCCCGAGCTGGCTCGTCAGGGCGGTCGCCGTGGACGTCAGCTCGCTTTGCGCGGTGGTGATGCTCTGCTGGCGGGCGCCCAGACCGCCGATGTCGGTGTTCAGCGCCTCGTCCGCGTTGCTCAGGCTCGTCTGAGTCAGGGTCAGGAGGTTTTGCACCTGCGCGTTGCTGGCGTCGGCCGAGCCGAGCGCGGCCACGGTGGCCAGGCCCGCCAGGATGTCGCGCGTGTAGGAGCCGGTGCTGGTGGTGGGGGCGCCGGCGGAGATGGCGTTGGTGTTGCGGTCGGCCAGCACGCTGGGCTGCACGCTCTGCCCGTCATCGATCTGCGCCGTTCCGGGCTGGTTGGAGGCCTCCAGGGTGGCAGAGAAGGGCGAGCTCGCGCCCGGCGCCGCGGCGGCCAGGACCTGTGTCTGCGTGGCGGCGGCACCGTTGGCGGTCAGCCCGGCCACGGCCGCTTGGATGGCGGCGTAGAAGGCCGAGCTGGTCACGCTGTCCGGGTTGGGCACTGGCGGGTTGCGGCTGTCCTGGCCGGCGAAGACGTAGACGTCGCCTACCTTGGTGTCGAGCAGGCCGGCGACCTGATTCAGCGTCGAGGCGGCGCTCGTCGAAAGCGTAGCCAGGCCGGTGGCGGTGCCCGAGGCCGGTTCCAGAAGCTCGTTGGCGAAACTGGAGGTCAGGGTCTGGATTTGGCCCAGCGCGCTCTGCGCCACCTGCGCCTGGGTGGCCGCCTGCGCCGCGTTGGCCTGGTAGGCGGTGTTGAGCGCCACCTGGCCGGACAGGTCCAGCGCCGCGCCTGCCGAAGCGCCGAGGCCCGCGTAGTCCGGCGACATCAGGCCGCTGGAGGCCTGGGCGGTGAGCGTGCCTATGGCCTGGCTGGTCAGGCTGGTGTTGTAGAGGACGGCCGCGAGCGTGCCCGTGTCCGTCGCCGAGGTGATCGAACTCATGATGTGGTCACCATATCGAGCACTTCGGTGAACATCGCCTGAATGGCGGAGATCACCTTGGCGTTGGCACCGTAGGCGTTCTGCAGCACCACCATCTGGCCGAGCTCGGAATCCATGTCCACGCCGGTGGCCGAGGTCAGCTTGCCCTGCAGCGACGTCTGCACGGCCTGGTCGTCGCTGGCCTGGGTGGTGGCGTTGGCGCTGTCGGCTGCCTGGGCCGCGGTCAGCGCGTTGGCGGCCTGGCCGAGCGTGGCCTGGGCGGCGTAGCCCGCCTGCAGCGTGCCCGTAGGCCCCAGCCCGCTGGTGGCCACCGGCGCTTGCGCCACTCCGTCCTGCACGTTCGTGCCGAGGGCGTAGGTCAGCACGCGGGTGATCAGCGTGGTGAAGCCCGCCAGTCCGCCGGTGTTCGGCGTGAACGCGGTGGCGCCCGACGATGAACCGGCCACTACGTTGGTGCCGTCCCGCACCAGGGAGGGCGTGGCCTTGACCGTTGGGTTCACCGTGATGGTGCCGGCGTAGCCCACGTAGCCCGCCTGCAGCGCCGGCCCGGTGTTGGCGGGCACGTTGCCGGCGGGGTCGGTGAAAAGCGTCAGCCCCTGGTCCGCGAACCGGGTGGAGAGGGTGTGGGCGAACTCGTCGAGCGTGCCCTGGTAGGTGGGCAGCGTCTGGTCGCGCAGCACGAGGTCGGCGCCGATTGATCCGCCGGTGAGCTGGGCGGTGACGTCAGTGCCGTCCAGCGTGATGCCGGGGATGCCGCCGCCGGGGTAGGAGGCCTGCGGGCCGGCACTGGCCGCGCTGGCGCTCACCGTGTGGGTGCCGTCTGTGGGCAGCTGGACGCCGCCGGTGGTCAGCACCGTCACATCGCCGTCCGGCTGGTCGAGGAAGCGGGTGCTGACCAGGCCGGAGATCGTGGCCTCGGTCTGGGCGCGCTGGTTCTCCAGGTCGGCCGTGCTGAGCCCTTGCGCCTTTTGCGCCACGATCTGGGCGCTGACCTTGCCCAGCGCGGCCAGGGCAGTGTTGAGTTGGGCCACGCCCGAGACCACGCCGTCCTCCGCCGTCTGCCGCGCGGTCGTGTAGGCGCCGGACAGCGTGTTGATGCCGATGGCGAGGTTGGCCGCAGCATCCACCACGGCGCCCTGCTGCGTGGCGTCTGCTGGGTCGATCTGCAGTGCGCTGAACGCCGCTTGCACCGCGGCCAGCTGGCTGCCGAGGTCCGTGCCGCCGCCCACAGTGCCCAGCACCGGCTCGAGCGTGGACAGTGCGGCGCTGGTGGTGGCGCTGGCCGCGGCCTGGGCGGTCTGCGCGGACACCTCGCCCTGCACGCCCGGGTCGGTCGCGCGCACCACCAGGCCGGACTGCACGCCGGATCCCTGGCCGGCGGCCGAGACGCTGCCCTGGGTGGCCGTCTCCACCGCGTATTGCGGGGTGGAGGCGTTGGCCACGTTCTGCGAGATGACCGACAGGCCGAGCGCCACGTTAGCGAGCCCGGAGGCCGAGATGCCCAGGGCGCCGTTCAGGCCTGACGAAACGTTCATTGCAGCGCGGCCCCGGTCACGAGCTTACCCGATCACTGCTTGATGTTGAGCGTGGTGGTCAGCAGCTGGTCGGCGGTGGTGATCACCTTGGCGTTGGCGCCGTAGGCCTGCTGCGCCACGATCAACTGGGAGAGCTGGGAGGCGATGTCCACGTTGGAGGACTCCGTCGAGCCGACCACCAATTCGCCTGCGCCGTTCTGGTTGATGTGCTGCACCTGCGCCGTGCCGGAGTCCTGCGTCGCCGTGTAGGCCTCGCCGTTCTGCCGTTGCAGGGCGTCGGCATCGGCGAAGGTGACGAGCGGCACCTGGCCGATCGTGACGGTGCGGCCGTTGTCGTACTGCGCCACGATGTTGCCGT
Source organism: uncultured Acetobacteraceae bacterium (assembly GCA_964242595.1). Lineage (GTDB taxonomy): Bacteria > Pseudomonadota > Alphaproteobacteria > Acetobacterales > Acetobacteraceae > BOG-908. Next base: position 32,272 of record CAXTBC010000007.1, read on the forward strand.
CCGACGTGGTGGCGACGCCGGTGTAGTTGCCGGGTGCCGCACCGTTCTGGGTGGCGCTGGTCAGCGCGTAATCGGTGCCGGCGAATTGCGTGACACCCGTCGACTGGCCGAAATTTCCCAGATCGAGGTTGATGGCCTGTGCGCCACTGCCGAAATCGGGCGAGAGCTGGATGGCGCCGTCCGTGGCGCTGCCGGCGACGCTCACGGCGCCGGTGGCCCCGCTGAGCGCACCCAGCGTGCCGTCGGCGTTGAAGGTAACGCCGACGCTGCCGATGGTGGTGGTGCCGCCGGCGACGTTGTCCGGCGAGGAGAGAGTCAGCGTCCAGGCGTCGGTGCCGGTTTGCGCCCAGCTCGTCTGGAGTTGGTGCGTGCTGCCGGAAGCGTCGTACACCGTGGTCTCGCCGGAAAGGTTGCTGGTGGCGGTGGGCGTTGCCGGGACGTTGGCGACCAGCGAGACGTTGGTGGTGGCCACCGGCTTGTACTGCGTCTGCGTCACCTGGATCGGCACCATCTGACTGGTGTTGACGGCGTTGGTGGTCGGGTTAACCGGCCAGGCGTTGAGGTACTCGCCGGCGCTGTTGACGAGGTACCCGGCGCTGTTGGCGGTGAAGTCGCCAGCGCGCGTGTAGTATTGCTGCTGGGAGAACTGCGGCGCGCCGGCGGCCGTGGTGCCGGACTGTTCAGAGACCGAGAAGAAACCTTGTCCGCTGATCGCCATCGCCAGCGGATCGGTGCTCTGCTGGATGGTGCCCTGCACCTCGTTTTCGTATTCCGGCCGGGTGGCCACGCTGCCGGACTGGTTCTCGGTGGCCGAGCTCGTCGTCAGGTAATCGGCAAAACTCGTGTTCACGCCTTTGAAGCCGACGGTCTGGCTGTTGGCCATGTTGTCGCTGATGTTGCTGAACGCGGCCGCCTGGGCGTTGAGGCCGCTGATCGCGGTGCTCATCGAGCCGAAGAGTGACATGGCTGGCTCCTTCGAAAGGTGTTGATGACGTCTTGGGTTGCCGAAACTCGTGCGGTGAGGACGCAAGCGTTTCGATTGGAAACTTCGGCAGACACTAAGCAGAAAGCGTGCCAGGTGTGCGTCGTCCGCACGCGGACGGAAAGGCGCGTGTTGCGGCAGCAGGGAGCTGTGCGCATCCTGCCGGTCGGCAATTTCTGCCGGGCAGGTTTGTCGGAAGATGCCGGTCCGCACAGGGACGCGGCGCATGTTCCGCAGGTGCGTCAGCTTGGCCCATCGTTTGCAAACGTGGCCGGCAGGTTGCGTCGAACCGGTTCGTCATCCCGGTATCGCAACGACACGGTCCGTCGTTCACGGACGACGCGACAGACATGGAAGTGCAGCGTGCCGATCTCCGTGCAAACACAGACAGCCGAGGCGCCGCCGCCCGCACCAGCCGGCCAGGCTGCGGCGTGCGGTGACGCGGGTTTCGCCGCCGTGTTGCAGGGTGTGGCGGCTCCGAAACCTGCGGGCGCCATGGTGCAGCCGCATCAGGCGGGCGCGCCGGCCAAGCCCGCACATGCGCAGGGGCCGAGCCGCGCGGCGGCGCGCGAACCGGGGCCGCAGGATGCGCCTGGTGCTGCCGTGCTTGCGGTGCAGCCGACACCTGTGCTGCCGCAGGCTGCCTGCGGCGTCGCACTGGCCCACGGCGCCCCGGTGACGGGGAATGGGCAGGCACAAGCCTCCGGGTCTGGCGGGCCGGAGCCGACCGCGCCCGCGGCGGGAACGGCCGCGGACGCCGGTGCCGCCGCGCCCGTCCCTTCCGAAGGTGTGGGCAGCAGCAACGGCGTCGGACAAACGCCTGGCTCTGCTATCACGGCACCGGCGGGTGAGGGTAATCCGGCAATCGCGGCGGAGGCGGCCAGCCAAAGCGGTCCTGCAGCCTCGCAGCCGGGCGGTTCTGCGGCAGCGAAACCCCGACCCGCCTCCCAGCAGGCGGCGGTGCGCTTCACCAGCACCGTTTCCGCCGCCAACCTTTTCATGCCGGACGATGCCGGGGCGGACCTGGACGCGGCGTCGGTGCCGCCAGGGCCGGCAGGTGGCGGTGCGGATGCTTCCCTGACCCCTGGGCCGGCGGTGGGCGCGGCTGCCCATCCGGCGCGCGTTGCGCACTTGCCCGCCACGCAAGCTGTGGCGGACGCCGCCGGCGTGGCCACCGCGGCGCCTGGCCTGGCCGACGTTCTCTCCGGAACCGGCGGCAACCTTGCCGGCGCGCCGGATGGTGGCGGTCTGCCTGGTGGCGGCCAAGCCGCCGCTCCCGCCCCGGCCACACCGGGCCAGGCGTCTGCTCCGGTGCCCGGCCAACCTACGCCGCCGCCGCTGCAACCCGCGGCGCAGCTCGGCCAGGCTGTCGCCGGTTTGCATGTAGGGGCGGACGGCAGCAGCCGCCTGACCGTGCAGCTTGCGCCCGAGTCGCTGGGTCAGGTGCGCCTGCAGATCACGCGCGACGCCGCTGGGGCGGCCGCAGTAAGCGTGCAAGTGGAGCGCGCGGACACGCTGGGCCGCCTGCAGGCCGACATCGCGCATCTGCACCAGGCCCTGGACCGTGCGGGCGTTCCCGAGCAGCGCCAAGTGACGGTCCACCTGATGCCGGCCCAGGCGAGCACGCCGGATGGGGGGGCGGCCGGCGCGGGCCTGGGGCAGGGCGCCCAGGGTGGCGGCAGTCAGGGCGGGCCCAACGGCGGCAACCAGGGCGCCCAGCACGGGCGCTCCCGCCAGCCCACCTATCAAACGGCCGATGCCAGACCGATGACCGGCGCCGGCCCGCCGCAGACGTATGACCGATCCGGCCTGAACATCACGGCCTAGGCCGTCAACGCAAGGAACCCCCGCGATGACCTCCATCCTAGCTGCAAGCCTGTCCCAGGCGGCGCGTCAGGCCGCCGCCGTCAACGCGGCCGGGTCCGCAAGCTCGTCCTCGGGCAGCGCCACGGCGGCGGCCAGCGCCGCCGGCGCCAACGCGCTGCAGTCGCTCGGCAGCAACTTCAACCAGTTCCTCACCCTGCTGACCACGCAGCTGCAGAACCAGGATCCCACCTCGCCCACCGACACCGACCAGTTCACCCAGGAGCTGGTGCAGTTCACCGGGGTGCAGCAATCGGTGGCCACCAACACCAACCTGACGCAGCTGATCTCGCTGCAGCAGGGCTCGCAGGTGCTGCAGTCCTCGCAGGTGACCGGTCACCAGGCTACCGTCACCGCCGGCCAGATCGCGCTGCAGAACGGCACCGGCGAGGTCACCTTCAACACGGCCGCCGCCGAGCCGGTGCAGATCGCCATCGTCAACAGCGCCGGCCAGGCGGTGCGCGACGTCTCGCTCACCTCGCAGGCGGGCAGCAACAGCTGGACCTGGAACGGCCAGGACAACGCGGGCAACACGCTGCCGGACGGCGCCTACGGCGTGGCGCTGGAGACCGGGACGAGCGGTGCCACGGCGACCGCGGTGCCGTTCAGCGTGGTGGGCACGGCGACCGGACTGACGAACGGGGCCAGCGGGCTGACGCTGCAGCTGGGCGGGGTGTCGGTGCCGTTGGCCAAGGTGCAGGCGATTTCCTCGCAGTAGAGGAAGAAAGGCCTTCTTTTTCGAGAAAAAGAAGCAAAAAGCTTTTGTCCGTTTGGCGCGGCTCTCTCCGCCAGCACCCGACAGGGAACAAAAGCTTTTTGGTTCTTTTTCTCGAAAAAGAACTGCTTTCTTAACCTCCGCAAGCCGTTCCATTCCGTTAACGTTCTGGCAAGCGGCGCACGCCAATCTGCGCCCATGAAACCCGTCCTTGAAGGCCTGCGCGCCCTCGGCCCTGCCCGCCTCATGGCGTTGGCAGCCGTGGGGATCGGCATGCTCGTCATGCTGGCGTTGCTGGCGCTGCACGGTGGCGCGCCGGCTCAGCAGGCACTGCTCTACGCGGACCTGGACCTGCGCGAGGCCGCGCAGATGACCGAGGCGCTGGACCGCGCGCACGTCGTCCACCAGGAAAGCGGCAACGGCGACCGGATCACCGTGTCCTCGGCCGACGTGGCGCGCGCCCGCCTGCTCCTGGCCAAGGACGGCCTGCCCTCCGGCGGCTCGATCGGCTACGAGATATTCGACCGTGGCGACGCGATGACGTCCAGCCAGTTCCAGCAGGACATCAACGAGACGCGGGCGATGGAGGGCGAGCTCGCGCGCAGCATCCGCATGTTGCAGGGCGTGCGCGGCGCCCGCGTGCACCTGGTTCTGCCCAAGCGCCAGCCGTTCTCGCGGGACGTGCAGGCCGCCCAGGCGAGCGTGGTGCTGACGATGGCCGGCGCCGCCAGGCTGGACTCCCAGGGTGTGCAGGCGGTGCTGAACCTGGTTGCCGCAGCGGTGCCCGGCCTCAAGCCGCAGGGCATCGCCATCATCGACAGCCGTGGCAACCTGCTCGCCCGCGCCGGCCAGCCGGCCGGCGACGAGACGGCGGCGGCGCAGACCTCCGAGGAGCTGCACAGGGCCACCGAGCTGCGGCTGTCGCGCGCCGTCGAGGAGATGCTCGAGCAGAGCCTGGGTGCCGGCAGGGTGCGCGCCGAGGCGGCCGTGGAGATGAACTTCGACCGGGTGAACGAGACGGCGGAAAGCTTCAACCCGGACCAGCAGGTGGTGCGCAGCACGCAGACGAGCAACGAGAAGAACAACAGCACCGAGGCCGACAAGCCGGTCTCCGTGCAGAACAACCTGCCCAACGCGGACGCGGGGCAGGGCCAGTCCGGCTCAGCCCAGCAGAAGCAGGAGGAGACGACGAATTACGAGATCGGCAAGACGGTGCGCACGCTGGTCCGCGAACAGCCGCAGATCGCCCGCATCTCGCTGGCCGTGATGATCGACGGCGTGGTGCAAGTGGGGCGCGACGGCAAGCCGGCCTGGAGCGAGCGCAGCCCCGAGGACATCGCGCGAATACGCAAGCTGGTGCAGAGCGCCATCGGCTACGACGAGAAACGCGGCGACAAGGTGGAGGTGGTCTCGATGCGCTTCGCCGCCGGCGAGGATGCTGCCGCCGCGCCGTCGGCTGGGCTGCTGGGGATCGGTCTGGAGAAGACGGACCTGCTCGGCCTAGGCCAGTCGGCGATCCTGGCGGTGGTCGTGCTCCTCGCCCTGGTCTTCGTGCTCCGGCCGATGGCCATCCGCCTCTCTGCAATGACGCCGCAGGGCATGCTGGGCGGCGGCGACCTGCTGCTGGCCGGACCCGGCGGCAGCTTCGCCGCCACCACGTCCCGCGGCCCGGCCGGCCGGCCGGCGATGACGGGCGGGGCGGCGCTGCTGGCTGACGAAAGCATGGTGGAGATGGACAACATTGAAGGCCAGCTTAGGGCCTCTTCGATCCGCAAGCTGGCCGACATGGTGGAGAAGCACCCCGAGGAGAGCCTGTCGATCATGCGCGGCTGGATCACGCAGGAGCCGGGATAGACATGGCGCGCATTGCCGAACGTCACGAGCTGAACGGGCCGCAGAAAGCCGCGGTGCTGATGCTGGCGATGGGCGAGGAGCATTGCTCCCGCCTGCTGAACCTGATGCACGAGGAGGAGATCAAGGAGGTTTCCAGCGCCATGGCCCAGCTCGGCTCCGTGCGCGCCGAGACCGTGGAACAACTCTGCCAGCAGTTCTCCGAGAGCATGGGCGCTGCCGGCACGCTCGTCGGCAACTTCGAGAGCACCGAACGGCTGCTGCAAAAATCCCTGCCGCGCGAGCGGGTGGGCCAGATCATGGACGAGATACGCGGGCCCGCCGGCCGCACGATGTGGGACAAGCTGGGCAACGTGAACGAGGCGGTGCTGGCGAACTATCTCAAGAACGAATATCCGCAGACCGTGGCCGTGGTGCTGAGCAAGGTGCGCGCCGAACACGCCGCCCGCGTGCTGACGCTGCTGCCCGAAAGCTTCGCGATGGAAGTGGTGATGCGCATGCTGCGCATGGAAAGCATCCAGCGCGACGTGCTCGACGGCGTGGAGCGCACGTTGCGGGCCGAGTTCATGAGCAACCTGGCGCGCAGCACGCGGCGCGACGCGCACGAGGTGATGGCCGACATCTTCAACAACCTGGACCGCCAGGCCGAGACGCGCTTCCTCGCCGCCCTGGAGGAACGCAACAGGGAGGCGGCCGAGCGCATCAAGGCGCTGATGTTTACCTTCGACGACCTCAGCCGCCTGACGCCGCCCTCGATGCAGGTGCTGCTCCGGTCGGTCGACAAGGAGAAGCTGCCGCTGGCGCTGAAGGGCGCGTCCGAGAAGCTACGCGAAATGTTCTTCAAGTGCCTGTCCGAGCGCGCCGGCAAGATGTTGCAGGAAGACATCGACGCGCTGGGTCCGGTGAAGCTGCGCGACGTCGACGAGGCGCAGGCCGCCATCGTGCTGGCTGCCAAGGAGCTGGCGCAAACCGGCGAGCTCGACATCGGCGGCGGCAAGGATGACGAGATGCTCTACTGATGGACGGTTCCAACGCTGCCTTCCTGTTCGACCAGCCGCTCTCGTCCGGCCAGGCCTACGCTTCGGCCGGAGGCATCCTCTACATCGAGGATTTCGATGATGAGCCTTCGCCCGAACCTGATCCCGCCCCGCCGGAGCCGGCGCCACCCAGCTTCACGGCCGCCGAGCTGGACGCCGCCCGCGAGGCCGGCCGGCAGGAGGGGCTGTCGGCTGCCTTGGCCGATGCGCAGCTCGTGCAGGCCGAGCTGCAGGCTGCCGCCACGCAATCGGTTGCCGACGGCCTGGCGGCCGCGCGCACCGGGCTCAAGGCGCTTGCCGACGCCCATGCCGGCGAGCTGTCCAGGACCGTCCTGGCGGTGCTGGTGGCCTGCGTGCCGGAAGTCATGCGCTGCCACGCGATCGTCGAGCTGCAGGCGATGACCGCCGCCCTGGCGCCAGGCCTGGCTTGCGAGCCGGAACTGCGCGTGCGCGCGCATCCTGGCCTGGCCGACGGCGTGCGCGAGATGCTGATCGGCGTGCTGCCGGCGGACACCTGCGTGCTGGCGGTCTGCGCCGATGCCACGCTGGCGGAAGGCGACGTGCAGGTCGCCTGGCAGGGCGGCCGCGCCAAGCGCGATTGCGCCGCCGTCTGGTCCCAAGTCCGCACGGCCCTGGAGCCGCTCGGCTTGCCTACAATCGAGGAGGTTTGCCATGGCCGCACATGCTGAGTTCACCGAGATCACCACGCCGTTCCCGGCCGGCGAGACGCCGGCCCGCAACGCGCGCGACCTGGAGGCCGTCTACGACATTCCGGTCACCGTCAGCGCCGTGCTGGGACGCACCACCATGCAGGTGAGCCAGCTGCTCAAGCTCGGCCGCGGCGCCGTCGTCGAGCTGGACCGCAAGCTGGGAGAGGCGATCGACGTCTACGTCAACAACCGGCTCGTGGCGCGTGGCGAGGTGGTGATGGTGGACGACAACCGGCTCGGCATTACGATGACCGAGATCGTCAAGGCCGACCGTGGCGGCTGAGGCACTCCGATGCGCGTCCTGATCATCGGGTCGCTGGCCGGCGAGCTGGGCCGTGCCGCGCAGCTGGCGGCGGCCCGCGGCGCGCGCGTTTGCCAGGCCGACGACGTGCCGGCCGCCATGGCGCGGCTGCGCACGGACGCGGCGCAGGACCTGCTGCTGTGCGACACCGGCTGTGGCATCGACCTGCTGGTGCGCCAGCTCGCGGCCGAGCGCATGGCCGTGGCGGTGGTGGCCTGCAGCACTTCTCTGGAACCAGCGGTTGGCGCGCAGGCGATCCGCGACGGCGCGCGCGAGTTCATGCCGCTGCCGCCCGACCCGGACCTGATCGCCGCCATCCTGCTGGCTGCCGCCGGCACGCCGCACGCCCCGGTGGTGCGCGACCCGGCGATGCTCGCGACGATGCGCCGCGCCTCCCAAGTGGCGCGCTCGGACGCCTCGGTGCTGATCACCGGTGAGTCGGGCACCGGCAAGGAAGTGTTGGCGCGCTACGTCCATCGCGAGTCCCGCCGCGCGGCAGGACCGTTCGTGGCCCTGAACTGTGCCGCGATCCCCGAGCAGTTGCTGGAAAGCGAGCTGTTCGGCCACGAGAAGGGCGCGTTCTCCGGCGCCGTCGCCCGCCGTGCCGGCAAGTTCGAGGCCGCGCATGGCGGGACGCTGCTGCTCGACGAGATCAGCGAGATGGACGTGCGACTGCAGGCCAAGCTGCTGCGCGCCATACAGGAGCGCGAGATCGACCGCGTGGGCGGCAGCGCGCCGGTGCGCGTCGACGTGCGCATCCTGGCCACCAGCAACCGCGACCTGCGCGCCGAGATCGACGCCGCGCGCTTCCGCGAGGACCTGTTCTTCCGCCTCAACGTCGTCAGCCTGCGCCTGCCGCCGCTGCGCGAGCGCCCGGCGGACATCCCCGCGCTGGCCGAGCACTACGCGCGCCACTACGCCGCGGTGAACGGCATGCCGCCGCGCCCGCTCAGCGCCGCCGCGCACCACCTGCTGGCGGCCCAGGCCTGGCGCGGCAACGTGCGCGAGCTGGAGAACACGCTGCACCGTGCCGTGCTGCTGGCCGAGGGCGACGAGATCGGCCCGGAGGCGATCGAGCTTCCCGGCCAAGCCGCGGCAGTGGCCGTGCCGGCGGCGTCCGTCGGCTTCGTGGCCCGGCGCATGGAAGACGTGGAACGCGAGGCGATCCTGCAGACCCTGTCGCACACTCTGGGCAACCGCACGCACGCGGCCACCATTCTGGGCATCTCCATCCGCGCGCTGCGTGACCGGCTGCGCGACTACACGCAGGCCGGCGTGGCGGTGCCGCCGCCGCAGCCGGTACGCGGGATGGCGGCCTGATGGCGCAGGCACTCACCCTCGGCGGCCTCGGCGCGCGCTACCGCCGCTACCTCCCTGGCACCGACGTCGGTTTGGCGCTGGCCGTGTTCTGCCTGCTGTCGCTGCTGGTCCTGCCGCTGCCCACCATGTTGCTCGATCTCGGCCTGGCGCTGTCGATCACCGCCTCGGTGCTGGTGCTGATGGTGGCGCTGTTCCTGGAACGGCCGCTGGACTTCACCAGCTTCCCGCAGCTGCTGCTGCTGACCACGCTGCTGCGCCTCTCGCTCAACGTGGCCACCACCAGGCTCATCCTCAGCCACGGCAACGAGGGGCCGACGGCCGCCGGCCACGTGGTGGCGGCCTTCGGCGGCTTCCTGATGGGCGGCGACGTGGTAATCGGCGTGATCCTGTTCGCCATCCTGCTGGTGGTGAACTTCATGGTGATCACCAAGGGTTCCGGACGCATCGCCGAGGTGGCCGCGCGCTTCAGCCTGGATTCGATGCCGGGCAAGCAGATGGCGATCGACGCGGACATGAACGCCGGGGTCATCAACGAGAAGGTGGCGCGCCGGCGGAGGCGCGAGCTGGAGGAGGAGAGCGGCTTCTACGGTGCCATGGACGGTGCTGCGAAGTTCGTGCGTGGCGACGCGATCGCCGGGCTGTTGATCACCTCGATCAACATCGTGGGCGGGCTGGCGATCGGGCTGATCCGCCACGCCATGGCGTTCAGCGACGCCGCCAACACCTTCACCACGCTGACCGTGGGCGACGGGCTGGTGACGCAGATCCCGGCGCTGCTGGTCTCCACAGCAGCGGGCATCGTGGTGACGAAGGGCGGGGTGGAAGGACGGGCGGACACCGCGCTGGTGGCGCAGCTGGGCGGCGGCTACAAGCCGATGGCACTGGCCGGCGGTGCTGCCGTGGTGCTGGCGATGATGCCAGGGCTGCCGGCGCTGCCCTTCTTGGCGCTAGCGGGCCTGGCCGGCGGCGGCGCCTGGCTTCGCTACACCCATCCTGTGCCCGAACCCGAGTCTGACACGCCGGCACCGGCACCGGCACCGGCCGAGCCGCCAATGGCCGAGGCGATGCGGATCGACATGATCCGTGTGGAGCTGGGGTATGGGCTGTTGCCGATGGCCGGCGGCGACCAGCCCAAGCTGACCGATCAGATACGCGGCTTGCGGCGTTCCATCGCGACCGAGTTCGGCTTCGTGCTGCCGCCGGTTCGCATTCAAGACAACCTCCAGCTCGGCGCGGATTGCTACGCCATCAAGATCAAGGAGATCGACGCGGGGAAGGGGGAGCTCCGCCCGCTGAGCCTGCTGGTGATGGACCCGCGCGGCGGGGTGCCCGCGATGCAGGGCGAGCGCACCACGGAACCCGCCTTCGGCTTGCCGGCGCTGTGGATCGACAGTTCCCAGCGGGAGGAGGCGATGGTGCGCGGGTGTACGGTAGTGGACCCGCCAAGTGTGCTGGCCACGCACCTGACCGAGCTTGTGCGCGAGATGATGGCCGAGCTGCTGTCCTACGCAGAGACCCAGAAGCTGATCGACGACTTGCCGCGCGAGCAGCAGAAGCTCGTTGCCGACCTGATCCCTGCGGTGATCTCGGTAGGCGGCGTGCAGCGCGTGCTGCAGGCGTTGCTGGCCGAGCGGGTGTCCATCCGCGACTTGCCGACGATCCTGGAGGGCGTGCACGAAGCGTGCACCGGCAACGCGCGCGGCATCGGCGCCATTGTGGCTACCGTGCGTGCCCGGCTCGCCCGGCAGATCAGCGACAGCCATGCCGGTCCGGATGGTGCGATACCCATGATCACGCTGTCGTCGGATTGGGAGATGGCGTTTGCCGAAAGCCTGGCTGGACCGCCTGAGGACCGCCAGCTGGCGATGGCACCCAGCAAGCTTGGCGAGTTCATGCGACGGTTTCGCGAAGTGTTTGACCAGCATGGCGCCGAGCAGCCTGTCCTGCTGACCAGTCCCGGCATACGCGTGCCGGTGCGCAGCATCGTCGAGCGGCTGCGGCCATCAACGCCTGTGTTGTCGCACAACGAGGTATCGGCGCGAGCTCGGGTCCGCACCCTAGCGACGTGTTAGGTTCTCCTGAGTTCTTGGTCCGAAAATGTGCAAGACAGTCAGCAACTCAACGCCAGCAGCTCGAGTGCTCTTACCAACTATGAGTGCTGTAGCTTAGTAACAAGATTCCGCATCGGCTGGTGCAGACCGTCGGCACCGGTATGAGAAAACCCCTTAATTGCCGATGATACCTGCTTTAGCAGCCTGTCGGATTTGCGTTCTGGTTGAACGGCATGAGCGGGTTTGTGTGTCGAATCATGTGGCCTGCACTCGCTGTAGCCGGCGGCAGTTGTAGGTGAGTGCGATCAGCATCCACTCGGTTGCGGTCTTGCTGAGGCTGCGCAGGCGGAAGCGGGTGAAGCCTATCGCACTTCTGATGATGCCAAACACGGATTCGACGGTCTTTTTGGATTTTTGTAGTGGGCTTGGGCATCCTCGGTCTCCAGCTTGGCTTTCATGGCGATGCGCCTGCCAACCGCATCGACTGGAGCCGGGCCTGCATGGACAGTTGCTCCATTGCGGCCAAAAAGGGGGTGCTGCAGTGTGCCCAAACCTAACGGATCGAGGCAGGCCCGTACTAAACGTCATGTGACCACTGACTGCCGCGCATCCCGCTCGCTCTCCTGCTAACCTGCGCCAACGTCCACGACAGCGTGCCGTTGGAAAACCTGCTCGACGTCGCTCCCGCGGTTGGCGGCAAGCTTGGCAGCCCCGGTGAGGGCCAGATAAGCTGCACGCCGACATGGGCCTACGATCATCGACGATGCCGACGTGCCTCCGCCAGTGGCGGAATCAAGCCACGCATTGCCGTCAAGGCGTTGAGACGAGCCAGAAACTGGTGCGCCACACACGGCTCGTCGAACGTAGCTGCGCCAAGCTGAACCGCTTCCGCCGCCTCACCACACGATACGAATACAGAACCGATATGTCATCATGCCTTCACCTCCCTCGCATGCTCCATCATCTGCATGCGAGCCCTAAATCCGAGGTTTTGAAGGCACTCTAAGACAGGCATCGGTTTGCGACGGCGTGGGCAAAGCGTCGCGCGCATTTGAGATCAGTGTAACGCTCGTTGAAAGTCGGTATGTCGAAGGCGGCCGTTGGTGATAAGAGATGTTCCAGCAACGCGCACGGAATGAAGTTTGCCGTCCAATTGCCTGGACCAGAAGTCGAGGAATTTGTGAAGAACCGGGAAACGCGGGGCTAGATCCATCTCTTGCCAGACGTATGTTTGTAGGAGGCCAGGGTGGTCGGGCAGGTGATAGAGAATCTCCGCAGTGGTGAGGCGGTATCCGCTTGTTTGGCTCTCCAGGCGCATGTATGTTCCTTATTCGGTTCCGGCCTTTTCGGCCGGGCAGCAGGGTGGCCCTGTCGTGCGGTTAATCGTCAGTCGACGACACCGCTGCGCTGAGAGCAACGCAGGATGTCGTACCTGTAACCGTCTTGGCAAAAGAAAAATATTACACTAACATCTCTTTAGCACTCACGGTATTGTAGTGCTGCTTACCTCAACATTGAGTATGGTAAACTCTGGACGTCAGCACTCTCGTTGTGAGAGTGCTGACGTCTGCCCTGTGCCGTTGGTCGGTGGGTCGAATACCGCTCCCCTGACGAGCCATTTGCGTGCCAAAGTTCTGTCCCGCGCACGATAACATCGTTATCCACCGCATCACTGCGGAGGAAAAAACGTTAGAAAGCGTTGTCACTTTCGACACAATCATCGAGAAGCTGCGAGGCGATCGCCGTAGGCGCCGGCGCCCGCACCAAGGCTCGGCCAGATTGTGGCGGTCGACGCAGAGGCGGCGGTCAAGTAATCAGCGAGGATCTGAGTATTACGCTTGAGAACGTGACGTTGCAGTTGTTCGGACGCCTATAAAACTTCGACCGGGAGGGTAACACTACGATTGGAGGTAGCGAGCACGGGAGGTGAATGACGGGCAGCTGCACTCAGATCTGTAGACAAATCGAGGACACCACCAGCGATTACGACCGCGAAATCTGCTTGAGCGGCTGACCAAGTTGGTCGGCGGCATAGCGGTGATCCGCGTGGGCCGGCTACTAAAGTTAAAGTCAAGGAGCGCGTCGGCGACGCGCTGCACGCCACGCGCGTGCCGCGCATCTGGTGCAGATATTCGACAGCACCGTGGTGCGCGGCCATGTGTCGGCTCCGGCGCAAAAGGGGGTAGCACAATCAGGCGCTCGGCCGCTCAAGCGGGGGGGCATGCAAACTCCACCTCAAGACGGATTTTGACGGCCTGCCGCTCGACTTTCGCCTGACCGGCGGCGAGGTCAGCGACTGCACGCAGCTCGAGACGTCGCTCGATATCGGCCCCGACATCAAGCCGCGCGCGGTTATGACGGACAAAGCCTACGGTTCTAAGCTCAACCGGGCAACATGCCGCAACGAGGCATTTGCCCGGTGATCCCTTAGCGGTCCAATACCAAGGAACGACAGAAGTTCTTCCCCCCAAGGCGCTCTATAGAGGACGGCCCGCATCGAGCAGGCCATAGGCAAGCTCAATGGTTCAAACGCTTAGCGCTACGCTGCAAGACGACGGCAGAAAGCTTCAGCTTAATCGTCGCTTTTGCCTACAGGATGATCTTGGTTAGATCCCTCCACACGGCCTAGACATTTTCGTCTCGCCGAGTGTTTCGTGCCAAAGTTCTACAGCTTCCAACCAGACGGATGAGAAGTGTTGTACTCTGAACGAAAGCAGGGTTTAATTGGCTACGGGACAACGGCCCGGCATCGAACCCTCGTCCTTCGTTGGCTACCGACAACCCCGACCGCGGTAGCGCCTGCTTTTCGCAACAAGGGCGCCCTACTTGTCAGAGGCATCAACACGGCGGAAACGCTTCGGCAAGAAAGGCCATAAAGACAGGCAGTTCGGGGCGGTAAGCACCCTGACTATTCTGAAAAACTTTTCTGTCCTAACAGTATCAAACAGACGACCGATCCTCACCTTTCCAAAAGCACGGCGATACCCTGCCCGACCCCAATGCACATCGTCACCACCGCCCGCTTGCAGCCCAGCGTCTCCATCGCGTTCACCGCCGTCATCGCCAGACGCGCGCCGGACATGCCCAGCGGATGCCCCAGCGCGATCGCGCCGCCATGCGGGTTCACGTGTTGCGCGTCGTCAGGCAGGCCGAGCTGACGCGTCACCGCCAAAGCCTGCGCCGCGAACGCCTCGTTCAGCTCGATCAGGTCGATTTGCCCGATGCGCAGTCCGGTCAACGTCAACAGCTTCTCCGTGGCTGGCGCGGGGCCGATGCCCATGATGCGCGGCGGCACGCCGGCAGTTGCCATTGCCACGATGCGGGCGCGCGGCGTGAGGCCCTGGCGGGCAGCCTGGGCTTCGGAAGCGATGATCAGCGCCGCCGCCCCGTCGTTCACGCCCGAGGCGTTGCCGGCGGTCACCGTGCCCGGCGTGCGGAAGGCGGCGCGCAGCTTGCCCAAGCCCTCCAGCGTGGTGTCGCCGCGGGGGTGCTCGTCGCTATCCACCACCGTCTCGCCGCGCTTGCCTGGGATGCTGACGGGCACCATCTCGCGGGCGAACACGCCGGCCTCCTGGGCTGCCTTGGTGCGCATCTGGCTGCGGTAGGCCAGGGCGTCCTGGTCGGCGCGTGAGACGTTGTAGTCGGCCGCGACGTTTTCTGCTGTCTCGGGCATGGACTCCACACCGTACTGCGCCCGCATCAGCGGGTTGACGAAACGCCAGCCGATGGTGGTGTCCTCGATGGTAGACTGGCGGGAGTAGGCTTCATCGGCCTTGGGCACCACGAAGGGCGCGCGTGTCATGCTTTCAACGCCGCCGGCCAGCACCAGCCCGGCGTCGCCGGCGCGGATCATCCGCGCCGCCGTGCCTACGGCGTCCAGGCCGGACCCGCACAGGCGGTTCAGGGTGGCGGCGGGCACGCTGGCGGGGATGCCGGCCAGTAGCAGCGCCATGCGGCCCACGTTGCGGTTGTCCTCGCCGGCCTGGTTGGCGCATCCGAAATAGCACTCCTCCACCGCACCCCAGTCCATCTGCGGGTGGCGCGCCAGCAGGGCCCGCAAAGGGATCGCGGCCAAGTCGTCGGTGCGCACGTCGCGTAGCGCACCGCCGAACCGGCCGATCGGCGTGCGTGCAAAATCGCAGATGAAGGCGTCGAGCATCGCCGTTGGCCTAGCGCGGCATCGTGCGGGCGAGCTGCTTGGAGAACGGCTTGCGACCGCGCTTCTTGGGGCCCGGGAGCTCGGCCGCGTCCTCCTGCTCCGCCTCGGGCTCGCTCGCCTTGTCCGGGAACTTTGCAAACACGGATGCCGCCGTGTGCTCCGTCCGCCGCCGCGGTTCGCGCGCGGGTTCATGTACAACCTCACGTGGTTCCGGAACGCTCTCCTCGATGGGCTCGGCCTCTTCAACCGACTCGGCCGAGTCGGGCGCCTTGCGGCCCAGGCCGAGCTGCTTGGCCAGGCGAGAGCGATGCTGGGCGTAGCTGGGTGCCACCATGGGGTAGTCAGGCGGCAAGCCCCATTTGTCCCTATACTGGTCGGGCGAGAGGCCGAAGGTGGAGCGCAGGTGGCGTTTCAGCGTCTTGAGCTTGCGGCCGTCCTCCAGGCAGATGATGTAATCCGGAAAGATCGAGCGCTTGGCTGCAACGAAGGGCTGTTTCTTTTCGGCGGGCGCAGGGGCGGGTGCCTGGCCCACGTTGCGCAGCGCGCTGTGCACCTGTTCGATCAGCGAAGGCAGCGCGGCCGGGGCAACCTGGTTCTGCCCGACATGGGCAGCGACGATCTGCACCGTGAGTTCGAGCAGCGTCTTGTCGTGATCTTCAAGGGACATCTGTATTTTCTCTAGTCTTGCCTGAAGACTATAGTCTCGATTCCCAAGTTTCCACAATGGCGGGCGTGCCTTTGTGGTGGATTGCAACTACATGACCGGTATTCGCAACAGTGGCGCCGCCGCTCTACACGCCTGATGCGGGTCTTGTCAGGGCCGGCTCGCCCGGCTACATACGCGCTCCCGAAGGCCGGGCGCGTAGCTCAGCGGTAGAGCATCGCCTTCACACGGCGGGGGTCACAGGTTCAATCCCTGTCGCGCCCACCACCACGTGCGCAAGCACAGGTGGCCGGTCCTTCGCGACGGGGTCACTAGGGCGGGCTCTTCGTCTTGGCGAAGCCGTCTTTGACCTACGTCCGGCTGATTTTGGCAAGTTTGACTATGGACAGGTCCGTGTCGGCTGACACTTGTAAGTCGGCCTGCGGAGTTCGTATCAACGGAAGCTCCAAAACAGCATGCACCGAACCGCTGCGGGTCCCGCTGGCACCCTTCACACAGCAGGAAGCTGGAACTCGCAGAACAGGTCACCATCCGAGCGTTAGGTGTCAGTGATGGAAACCGCCACCGCCATGGAACCCACCACTACCGCCGCCGCCATGGAATCCGCCATAACCACCGCGGCCACCAAAGCCACCGCGGAAACCGCCATAGCCGTAGAATCCTCCGTAGCCGAACCCGTAGCCGTAACCGAAAAAGCCGGGGTAGAAGCCGATACCGTACGGATAGCCATAGCCGCCGCCATAACCATAGCCGCCGCCATAACCATAGCCGCCGCCATAACCATAGCCGCCGCCGTAACCGTAGCCGTCGAACCCGTAGGCACCGGACGGGTAGGGGTAGCCGAAACCCACGTCGGCCGCAGTCCACGGCACGGGCTGCACCTCATCGCCATGCGCGGCGGCGCATTGCGTATAGCTGGTAAAATACGCCGCCCACTGCGTGTTGGTGTTCCCTGCCGTGCCCGCGGGTGCGGCCGCCTGCGCCGCCGTGCTGCGGCACGCGGCCTCCTCTTTCTGGAACGTCGGCAGGTCCTTGCCCGGTCCTGGCACGGCCACCACCGGTGTTACGGCGGCCGCACAACCGCCCAGCGCTAGGGCACCGCCTAGCAGGCTCAGACTACGCATCGTCAACATTCAAAAAGGCTCCATTTGGAGGCACAAGCGACACAGCTGAAGATGTGCCCGCTCGGCCAAGCCGCTTGCCCAAGATACGAATGTTTACGTTATGTCACTTCTTCCGAGGGCTGTGCTTCCGTTCTGCCTGTAACGCTCCGATACGTTGCCGCCTTGAAATCGCCGTAGCGGGCGAGGATGGTCAGGCGTCCATCCAGGACATCGGAGTTCCGCGCATGAAGACCCTCGTATTGACCACGCTCCTGGCCGGCCTCGCCGCAGGCTCGGCCGCAGCCCAGATCGCTCCGCCTGCAGGGCCGGACGCCAACCCCGCGACCAACGCCGCTATCGCCCATCACGACCGGGTTGTGGCCCATCGCGCTGCCCGGCACGGCAACTACCACAAGGCGGCGGTGGCCTCGCACGCGGCCAACGCCGCTGCCACCGACGCGGCGGTAGCCCCGCGCTGACGCCCACGGGCCGGGCTTCGGCTCGGCCCTAGGTGCCTGAACGCCCGGTTTCTGTCCCAACACACGGCGCGGAAAGCCATCTGGCGTTGTTTCTGGTGCTCCGAGGTCATGCCCATCGGATCGGAGTACCTGCTCGGACCGATGATACAGGGGCCCCGGTCCGCTTCGGTGCTCAGAAATACGCCAGCTGCTCCGCCATGCCGCGTCAAACGAACGCTTAAGGAGCGTAGGCGTAACCCGGGGCTGGACCATAGCCGGGCGGCGGATAACCGTAGGGCGCCTGGTAGCCATTGGGCGCCGCGTAGCCGGAAGGCGCCGGGTAGCCGTAGGGTGCCGGGTAGGCGGGTGGGTAACGGTATGCCGGAGGGTAGGCGTAGGCAGGTGGGTAGGGATAACCGGGCGCGTAGCCGTAGGATGGCTGGCCCACGTAGGCGGACGGATAGCCGCCTTGGGGCAAGCCATAGCCGCCGGCATACGGCGGGCGCGAGCCCTGGCTGTAACCATAATCGTAGCCGGGCTGTGCCTGCTCGGGAGCGTAGGCGCCGAGCTGGTTCTCGTTCAGCCGCTCCACCTCAGAGTCGCCGGTGTCGTTCCCGGCATCGTTGCGGTGGTTCACGTTGCCGTAAGGATTGGTGGCGTTGGCCGCCAGGCAGGCCGGGGAGAAGGTGGTAGCGGTCCAGGCCAGAACCGCCGCGCGTGCTGCAAACCTCATGGGCCGCTCCTCTGCTGTGTGCTGCCCGCCGTGCCGGGCCGGTTGTTGCTTTAGCAGGATGCAGCGGGCCGGGCGAGCTTTAAGGAAGGCCAAGGGCTCTGCCCCTGGACCCCGCTAAGGACAAGTCCTTAGAACCTGTTTGCAAGAGATCCTAAATAGATGGGGGTCTGGGGCCTTGAGGGCCCGTCACGCGACTGCGTGCTGCGCACGACGGGGTTTGGGGCAAAGCCACATGCTAGCCTAAGCTCAAGACTTTAGCCTTTTGTATAGATCAAACCACGTAGTTGTCGGGAAGCTCGCCGGCCAGCACGCTATCGACGCCGTCCAGCACCTTCAGGCCCATCGCGTCGCGGGTCTCGTGCGTGGCGGTCGCGATGTGGGGCGTCAGCACCACGTTCTCCAGGCCAAGGTAGACGTCAGGCACCTCAGGCTCGCGCGGGAACACGTCCAGCCCGGCGGCGGCCACGTGACCGCTTTGCAGGGCGGCTGCCAACGCCGCATCGTCCACCAGCGTGCCGCGCGCGGTGTTCACCACGATGGCACCGCGGGGCAGGGCGGCCAGCCGCGCCGCGTCCAGCCAGCCTTTCGTGTGCTGGCCGCCCGGGGCCAGCAGGCACAACACCTGGCTCGCGGCCAGGAACGAGGCGTCGTCGCCGTGGTAGGTGGCGCCAGCCTCGCGGTCCGCGTCCAGCCGGTTGCGGTTGCGGTAGTGCACCTCCATGCCGAAGCCCGCGCCGGCGATCCTCGCCAGCGCCTGGCCGATGCGGCCCATGCCGAAAATGCCGAGCCGCTTGCCGGAGATGTCGGTGCCCAGGAAGTCTCCCGGCGTCCAGCCGCGCCAGTTGCCGGCCCGCACCAGCCGTTCGGCGGCCCCCATCTTGCGGGCGGCAGCCAGCATCAGCGCCATGGTAAACTCGGCCGTGGCCTGGGAGAGCACGCCAGGCGTGTTCACCACCGTGATGCCACGCGCGTTGGCCGCCGCCACGTCGATGTGCTCGGTTCCCACGCTAAACGTGCCGAGCACGCGAACGCTGGCGGCCAGCGTGCTCAATACCGCCGCGTCGAAGCGGTAGCCCGGGACGCAGATGATTGCGGCCGCGCCATCCGACGCGCCGGCCACCCAGTCCCGCCAGGCAAGCTGGCCTGGCATGCGCACGGTGTAGGCATCGGCGGCGCGTTCCATCACGGCCGGCGGCAAGAGGTGGGTCAGCAGCAAGATAGGGCGCTGGGCTGGATTCGGCACGTCGGCTCCTCGGTTTCACAATCATGCAGTCGGGACAAGGCTTTTCGCGATTTGCGGCAGCAGCGGCGTAGACTCGTTACAACCGCGTTGCGGCCGAGGACCGGAAATCAACGTTAAGTGAGCAACAGCTAGGGACTAGCGGGTGAGGTTCAGGCACTGTGTCAGTTTCGCCACAACGCACGCGATGATGTGGCAACCCGGCTCGCGTTGCGTGATCCACCGTCATAGATGCTGCGTTGTCGTCCCGGAAGCCAAGCACGGCGCCTTTGCCACGCCTGGGCCAGAGACAGTGAAACAGGAGAGACGTTTATGAAGCTCAGGAATGCGCTTCTGGTTGCCACCATGTTCGCGGCCCCCGCCGCAGCGCTCGCGCAGCCAGTCACCGGCCCCTATGTCAGCCTCGGCGCTGGCGTGAACTACATCCAGGACCAGAACATCAGCCGGTTCAACATCCCGGCGCTGGGCGCCTACAGCTACGGCACGGGCAACAACGGCCACCTCCGCGTGGACGCCAACATCCTCGGCTCGGCCGCCCTGGGCTACGGCCTCGGCAACGGCTTCCGCCTGGAGCTCGAGGGCAACTACAGCAGCAACACGCTGACCTCCCTCAGCAGCCTCAACGGCGGCGGCCGCGAAGAACAGTATTCCGGCTTCGTCAACGTCCTCTACGATTTCGACCTCTCGCCATTCGGCCTGCCGGTCACCCCGTATGTCGGCATCGGCGCAGGCTACGACCAGGTGAAGTTCGAGAACGGCCGGGCGGCCGGCTACTCCACGGCAGGTGGCGTCGTCTCGCCGATCTTCATCCGCGAGACCAACACTCAGGGCAACTTCGCCGCCCAGGGCATCCTCGGCGTTGCTTACAACGTTAGCTACATCCCCGGCCTGGCCCTCACCCTCGAAGGCCGCGTCTCGTCGATCCCCGAGACTCAGGACTACCACGGCCAGTTCTTCGCGCCCGGTGTTGCCACCCGCGTGAACTTCCGCACCGACTACACGATCAACTATCAGGGCCTGGCCGGCATCCGTTACGCGCTGTTCACCCCGACGCCGCCGACGCCGCCTGCGCCCGCCCAGGTTCAGGCGCCGCCGCCGGTCCAGCCTGCCCGGACCTATTTGGTGTTCTTCGACTGGGACCGTGCGGACCTGACCGCGCGCGCGCGTCAGATCGTGTCCGAAGCCGCCCAGGCCTCGACCCACGTCCAGACGACGCAGATCGAAGTCAACGGCTACACCGACCTGTCGGGCACCGCCGCCTACAACCAGCGCCTGTCCGTCCGCCGCGCCCAGAGCGTGGAAGCCGAACTGGTTCGCGACGGCGTGAACCGCAGCGAGATCGGCATCCACGGCTTCGGCGAGAGCAACCCTCTCGTGCAGACCGCCAAGGGTGTGCGCGAGCCGCAGAACCGCCGCGTGGAAATCATCCTCAAGTAATCGCAGCGACCCGACGACAACACGACAAGGGGGAGGGCCAGCGCGGTCCTCCCCTTTTTTCATGGCGGCAGTGGAATTAGTCACCTATGCCGCTGTGCAGACGCCCTGGGAGACTGCCCACCATGACACGCCGCTTCCTGCTCTCCACCGTTTTCCCGGCCGGCGCTTGCCTGGCGTGCGTCCTTGCCTTGCCGGCCCAGGCGCAGCCGGTCAGCGGCCCCTATGTGAGCCTGGGCGGCGGCGTCAACCTGCTGCAGGACGAGACGGTGCGCCTGAACCCGGCCTTTCCCGCCGGCAAGCTGCGCTTCGACGACGACGGTGCCGTGGGCGTGGGTGCAGTGGGCTACGGCTTCGGCAACGGCTTTCGCCTGGAGCTGGAAGGCGACTGGCGCTACAACGGCCTGCGCCAATACCTCGGCACGCCGTTCCCCACCCGCTCGGGCGGCGAGCAGCAGAACTACGGCGGCATGGCCAACGCGTTGTTCGACCTCGATATCGGCAGCCCCTACGTCTACCCCTATTTCGGCGCCGGCGCCGGCTACAGCTTCGCGCGCTGGGACCACATCCAGGAAATCGGCACCACCACGCCCTACGCCTTCACGGCGGACGGCACGCACGGCGCGTTCGCCTACCAGGGCATCTTCGGCCTGTCGTTCCCGGTGAGCTTCCTGCCCGGTTTGTCGCTGACGGCGGAGTACCGCTTCTTCAGCGTGGTCGAGAACGGCCAGTTCGACGGCAGCTCCATCGGCACCCACGGCTCGTTCGGGCCCAAGGCGCTGAGCGTGGCGCGCGGCAACGTGGACGTCACCAGCGACTACAACCACAGCGCCATACTGGGCCTGCGCTACGCCCTGTTCACGCCGCGGCCGCCGGTGGCCGCCAGGCCGGCCGAGCAGCAGGTGGCCAGCCCGCCAGTCAGCGCCGCGCGGACCTACCTGGTCTTCTTCGACTGGGACCGTGCCGACCTCACCGCCCGCGCTCGCCAGATCGTGGCCCAGGCCGCCGAAGCCTCCACCCACGTGCAGACCACGCAGATCGAGGTCAACGGCTACACCGACCTTTCCGGCACGGCCGCCTACAACCAGCGCCTGTCCGTCCGCCGTGCCGAGAGCGTGGAGCGCGAGTTGGTGCGGGACGGGGTGAACAGCAACGAGATCAGCATCCACGGATACGGCGAGACGAACCCACTGGTGCAGACGGCTACGGGCGTGCGCGAACCGCAGAACCGTCGCGTCGAGATCATCCTGAAGTAGGCGGGCCGGTCTTACGGCGTCCGCCTCATGTAAATGGATGGCAAACAGGCGAGCTGAGTAAGACCTAGCTGCCAATCTGCGTGGATAGCCTTAAGGAAGGCCAGGGGCTCTGCCCCTGGACCCCGCTAAGGACAAGTCCTTAGAACCTGCTCGTTAGAGGTTCTTAACGGATAAGAGTCTGGGCCTCTAGGTCCCAGCGGGGTTTGGGGCAGAGCCCCATGCTTGCTCAAGTCCCGGTCACCATCGTCGACCGTGCAGAGCGCTGCCTTTCCTAGGCGTGTTTGGTCTTGCTTGTGTGCCGCGCCTTGCCCCTGGTCGAAGCCGGCGGCACTCCCGTGCACTCCTGGAAGGTGATCGGCTGGGCAATCACCTTCGCATTGGTGAAGTCGTGCAGCTCGCTCGCGCTGTGCAGGCTCATCACCTCGTCGAACATGGCGCTCAAGTTGCTGCAGAACGCGGTGCCCGCCTTCAGCCCGTCCTGCTCCTGGATGTTGGCCAGGTTACTGATGTAGTCGTCATACGCCTTGGTGGATTGCTTGCCGTAGGACCGCTTGAAATAGGCGCTCAGATCGGCCTCCTCGCGCGCCACGTCCGGCTGGTAGCGGGACATGAACGCGTTGTACTTGTCCTGTTGTTTGCAGGCGAGTGCGGTCACCATCAGCTGGCTCTTCAGGCCTTCGATCTCGAAGGCGGTGCGGTCGCTCTCGAACTCGCAGGCCGGCGCCAGGACCGGCGTCGCCCTCGACGATTTCACGTGCTTGGTGGTCGCCTGTAACGCGGGAGCGGCGAGTAGGCTTGCGGCGAGGACGGCGGAGGTGAGCAGGCGCATGGGGCACTCCGGAAGGGCGACGTGAGGTTGAGGCTGCGCAGAGGTAAATCGCCTGTTGGGGGTCCACGCAACCGTTAATCGCTGGCTGTTGTGATCGGGTTACACTCGCCGGCACTGGCCCGCAGCGCCTGACCGGGCTATGCGCTGTGCTTTGCCGGACCCGCCGGCGCGCCACACAGCGGAGTCGCCCCTCGTGCAGCTACGTCTTGCCTTCCTCGCCCCCGCCACGCTGGTGCTGGGCTTGCTGTCCGGCTGCCAGAAGCCGCCGGGGCCTGTGGCCGATGCCCCGCCGCCGCTGCCCCCGCATTTGGGCCCGCCGCCGGCTGTGTCCTGCGCCGTGGCGCCGTTCCACGTGGCCGATGGCGGCACTGCGTCGGTGAGCATGACGATGAGCAACGAGGGCGGCTTTTGTGCGGCGTCCCTGACGGCGGGCAACGGCCAGCCTTACGATGCCCCGCTGGTGCCGACCCGGCCGATGCACGGCGACGAGACCGTGGTGAAGTACAACGGCAAGACCAGCATCGAGTACGCCGTCAAGCCGGGCTACGTGGGCCATGACAGCTTTGTGGTGCGGCTGATCCTGCGCGGGCAGTCGGGATACACCACGTTGAACGTGGGCGTTGATGCTCAGGCGACGGGCGCGGGAAAAACCTCTTAAGGACGAAAGCAGTTCTTTTTGAGAAAAAGAACCAAAAAACTTTTGCTCCTTGAGCTTGGTCTGTCCGACTGCTCGCCTTAACTCAGTCAAAGTTCTTTGCATCTTTTCTTCAAAAAAGAAGGCCTTCCTTCCTAAGGATTCTCACAGTTGCGCATAGTAGTCGCGATGTCCGGCGGTGTGGACAGCAGCGTCGTCGCCGGTCTGCTGCACGAAGCCCGCCACGAGGTAATCGGCGTCACGCTGCAGCTCTACGACCACGGCACCGCCATAGCAAAGAAGGGCGCCTGCTGCGCCGGGCAGGACATCCACGACGCGCGTAACGTAGCCGACCGTCTCGACATCCCGCACTACGTCATCGACGCCGAAGCGCGGTTCCGCGCCGCGGTGATCGACGATTTCGCCACCGCCTACGCCGCCGGAGAGACGCCGGTGCCCTGCGTGCGCTGCAACCAGGGGCCCAAGTTCACCGACCTGCTAGGCATGGCGCGCGACCTGGGGGCCGAAGCGCTGGCCACCGGCCACTACGTGCGTCGGGTGGAAGGGCCGGGCGGCCCGGAGCTGCACCGTGCGGCCGACCCGCAGCGCGACCAGAGCTGGTTCCTGTTCGCCACCACCCGCGACCAGCTGGCGTTCTGCCGCTTCCCCTTGGGCGACATGCCGGACAAGGCCGCCACGCGCGCGGTTGCCGGCCGGCTTGGCCTGGCGGTGGCCGAGAAGCCGGACAGCCAGGACATCTGTTTTGTTCCCCAAGGGAGCTACGCGGACCTGGTGGCCAAGCTGCGGCCGGATGCCGTCGAGCCCGGCGAGATCGTCGGCCAGGACGGCAGCGTGCTGGGCCACCACCAGGGCGTGGCGCGCTACACGGTGGGCCAGGCCAGGCGGCTCGGCGGCTTGAAAGCGGCGGACGGACAGGCACAGGTGGTAGTCGGGCTGGAGCCGGCCACCCGGCGGATCGTCGTCGGCCCGCGCAGCACCGGCACGCGCAGGGTTGTGCTGCGGGAAGTCAACTGGCTGGCCGACATGCCCGCAGAAGGTTTCCCGTGCAACGTGAAGCTGCGGGCGAGGGACGTGATGCGGCCCGCAAGGGTCAAGCCTGGCGGCACGGGAGCCGAGGTGCTGCTCGACGAGCCAGCGCTACCAGCCCCCGGCCAGGGCTGCGTGCTATACGCCGGAGAGCGGGTTCTGGGCGGCGGCTTCATCGCGCGCGCCTGAAAGGCGCGGGGCCGGGCAGTGCCACGGCCCCGTCAGATGTCAGGCGCGGCGCAGCAGCATGACGATCAGCACGATCAGCAGGATGGTGCCCAGGCCGATCCCGCCGTAGCCGTAATGGCCGTAATCGGCGCCGCCCCAACCGCCGAAGGTGGTGCCCAGCCCGCCGCCGAACAGAAGAATGACAAGAATGATGAGAAGTATCAGGCCCATTGTGCGTCCCCTTGCCACAGTCGCGAAGTGACACCCAAACCGTCACGGGCGGCTAAAGTTGCCGGTTGTGGAACGTTCAGCGTCGCCCGACGGTGACTCGGATGAGATGGCACTGCCACGTGCCGCCGGGCGGCACCGCATAGTCCTGCTGCCGCTGCTGCCCAAAAGGCGCGGCCGCGTCGAGGTGGACTCGCTGCTGCTGCGCTGTCGAGGCCCGCTCGGCCTGAACCAGCGCGTCCATCGCGTCGTCGTGGGTGCCGGCACGGACGTGGTGCCCGACATACGCGGCGTACAGACCGCGGCGCTGCAGTTCTACGACCGTGACTCGCCGGCCGGGCTGAAGATGCAACGCGACCGCGGCGCCGGCACCGAGTTCGACGCACCCGACAGGGAGCAAAAGCTTTTTGGTTCTTTTTCTCGAAAAGAACTGCTCGCCTTTGCCTTCCTCCCTTTAACTTGCGTCGACCGCCCCGGCGCGGTGTGTTGCGGCATGGCCAAAGGCTTCACCCTCATCGAGATACTGGTCACCCTAGCCATCCTGGGTGTGGTGCTGGGCTTGGTGATCGGCCACGGCCCAATGAAAAGCCGCGGGCTGGAGACGCGTGCGGCAGCCGGCGCGCTGGCCCAGGGTCTGCGCGCCGCCCGTGCCCAGGCGATCGCCACCGACGCCGACGTGACCGTCGCCATCGACCCGGCCCGCCACGTGTTTGCCGCCGACCGCACGCCGCCGCAGCTGCTGGCGCCCGACCTGGTGGTGGCCGTGCTACCGCCTGCTTTGCGCGGCCCCGGCACCGTGCGGCTGATCCGGTTCTCGCCCGACGGCAGCGCCACCGGCGGCCAGGTGCTACTCGGCACCGGCCGGCACCGTCTGGGCATCAGCGTGGAGTGGCTGACCGGCAAGGTGACGGTGGCCGATGCGCCCTGACCGAGATGCCGGCTTCACGCTGCTCGAGGTGCTGGTCGCCTTCGTGATCGCGGCGCTGGCGATGGGGGCTCTATTCGGCGGCACTGTCTCGGGGCTGGACGCCACGTCGGTGGCGGCCCGTTACGACGAGGCGATCTCGCTGGCCCGTTCGCATTTGGCCTCGATCGGGCACGGCGCAGCTGTTGCCGTTCAGGAGACCAGCGGTGCCGAAGGTGAGGGCTTTACCTGGCACCTGCGCGTCCGCGAGGCAGGATCCCGCCAGCTGGGTCTGAGCGACCAGGACCGCGCCAACGACCTCAAGCCGAGCCGCGCGGTGCTCTACGACATCGTCGTCACCGAGAGCTGGAAGGCCGGCGGCCGCCAGCGCCAGGTGAGCCTGGCGACCCGCCGGTTCGACGTGAAGGCGGCCGAGGGGACATGAGCGCGGTACCCGCGCCCAACCCGCGGACAGGGTCTGCCGGCTTCACGCTCATCGAGGTTATCGTGGCGCTGGTGGTGTTCGGCATGATCATGGCGGGCTTGTTCCAAGCGCAGCGGTTTGGCGTGGCGGCGTGGGACCTGGAAGGGCGGCTGGCGGAGAACGCGGCGCAGCAGGAGCGGCTGGACCGGGTGCTACGTCAGCTGATCGAGGAGGCCTCGCCGCCGGTAGCCACCGACGACAAGCCGCTGAGCGGCGAGGAGCACCGCCTGACCCTGATGACGCTGCTGCCGGACCAGCCGCAGACCCAGCCCGTGCGCCACGCCCAGGTGGCGCTGGGCGTGGACGACCGCCACCGGCTGGTGCTGCGCTGGCAGCCGCATGCGAACGCGACCCTGATCGGCCCGGCGCCGCGGGGCCAGGAGATCGTGCTGGCCGAGGGCGTGGCGCGCATCGACCTGGCCTATCGCGCCGGCGCGGCGGACGGGGGAAAATGGTCCAAGACCTGGGCCGAAGGCGCATTGCCGGCCGTGGTGCAGATCCACTTCGTGCTGGCCAACGGCAAGCACCGCTGGCCGGACATGGCGGTGCCGACTTTGCTGGACAGCAATGGAAGTTTCTAGGCAAGAACGTCTCCGTCCGCTCGCGCGCGCTGGCCGCCGAGCACGCGACAACTTTCGAAAGTTTTTTGGTTCTTTTCAAAAAAGAACTTCTTGCCCACCTTCCCAAGCAGGCTTCGCCCTCCTCCTGGTGTTGTGGAGCATGGCCCTTCTCTCCCTCCTCGCCGCGCAGGTGACAGGCGCAGGCCGCGCGGAGACCAAGCTGGCCAACGCGTTGCGCGGCGGCGCCCAATTGCAGGCGGCGGCGGACGCCGCGATCTACGAGACGATCTGGCACATGCTCGACGGCGGCGGTGACTACTGGCCGCCGGGCGCGATGACCCGGTTACTGAGGGAGCCGGCGGCCAACGTGGTGGTGACGGTGGCGGACGAGCGCGGCAAGCTGGACATCAACCAGTCCCCGCCCGCCCTGCTGTCCGCCCTGTTCGCCGCGGTGGGGGCCGACCGTGCCCTGGCCCAGAAGGTCTCCAACGGCATCGCCGACTGGCGGTCCCAGCAGCCGGCAGGCGGCGACACCGACACCCCGCTGGTGTCCAGCTACCGCATGGACGGCCGGATCTGGGGCCCTGCGGGGCAGGAGTTCCAGCGGTTGGAGGAGTTGAAGCTCGTCATCGGCATGTCGCCCGCGTTGTACGACGCGAGCCTGCCTTACCTGACGCTCGCCCTCGAGCAAGGGCCCTGGCTCAACTATGCGAGTCCGGCGGTCCTGGCCGCCGTCGCGCGAGCCAAACGCGATTCAGGGCTGACGATAGACACCGCCGACGTGCGCGGCCCGGTGGTGCTTCGCCTGGAAGCGCGCGCCACCGGAGCCAACGGCGCCGCGTTCACCCGGCGAGTGATGTTACGCCTGGACGGCACGCTGAGCGGCCCGGCCTGGAAGTATCGCATCCTGAGCTGGGAAGACGGGCCGGATCCTGCAGGTCAGTAGCTGTCGCGCTGCGTGAAGTTCGAGGGAGGAAGACGGGCCGGCGCTGCGTGCAGAGCCTCTGGCCTTCCCTGAGGCAGAACGCGCGGCCATTCACAACAACCTTCAAACTCCATCAAGCCGCCCGCACCTCATCCAGGAAGCGCCCCACACCCGCCCGCAACCGGTCGGACTGCCCGGACAGCGCAGTCGCCGCCTCCAGCACCTGGCCGGCGTTGCCGTGCACGTGCCCGGCCGACCTCGTCACCGAGCCGATATTGCTGGAAACCTCGCCGGTGCCGTTGGCCGCCGTTACGATGCTGCGGGCGATTTCGGCCGTCGCCTGGCCCTGCTGCTCCATCGCGGTAGCAATCGCCAGGCTCAGCGCGTTCACGTCGTTGATCGTCTCGGCGATCCCGCGGATCGCGGCTGCCGCGTTGCCCGTCTCCACCTGCATGGTGCCAATCTGCGCGGCGATCTCGTCGGTCGCCCGTGCCGTCTGGTTGGCCAGGGCCTTGACCTCGTTAGCCACCACCGCGAAGCCGCGCCCGGCATCGCCCGCCCGCGCCGCCTCGATGGTGGCGTTCAGCGCTAGCAGGTTGGTCTGCGCGGCGATGCTGCGGATCACGTCCACGATCGCGCCGATCTTGTCGGCCGCCCCGGTCAGCCCGTGCACCGTGCGGTCCGTCTCCTGCGCCTGGGTCACCGCGGAGCCGATGATTCTGGTCGCCCTGTCCACCCGGCCGCCCACCTCGCGGATCGAGGCCGCCAGCTGCTCGGTGGCCGCGGCCACCGTCTGCACCACCGTCGCGGTCTCGCCGGCCGCGCTGGCCACGGTGGCCGCGCGGCTGCTCGTGTCCTCGGCGGCACTCGACATCTCGCCCGAGGCGCCGCGCAGGCTGCCCGCCGCCGCGGCCAGCGCCTCGAGCGCCTGGCCCACCTCCGCCTCGAACCGCGCCGTGGTCTGCGCCAGGGCCGCGCTCCTCGCCGTCGCCTGCTCGGCCTCTGCCCGTTCGGCATCATGACCGGCCTGAAGCTGCGCCAGGTTGCCGGCGATGGCCGCCTGCATGCGGCCCAGCGCGGCCAGCAACTGCGCCGGTTCGTCACGCCCGCGCACCGCGATGGCGTTGTCCAGCCGCCCTTCGGAGATGGCCACCGCCACCGCCAGCGCCCGGCGCACTGGCGGCACCACGGCGCGGATGAGCAGCCAGCCCAGCACGCCTGCCAGTGCGGCGGCAACCAGGATGGCCGCACCCAGCGTCCGTTGGCTGGAAGCTGCCAGCGCCTCCGCGTTGTCGCGCACGTCCAGCGCGTCGGCCGAGAAGCGGTTGACGAGCTTCTTCACTGCCTTGTCGGCGCCGTCCAGCCCCGCCGCGTCGCCGCCGGCAGCCAGGCCCGCCATCGCCGTGCGCGCCGCTGTAGCCACGGAGCGGGTGCGCGGCGTGATGGCCAACTGGCCTGCCACGTCCAACCGGTCGGCGATCGCCTGGAGCTGAGACCGTGCCCCCTCGTCCAGCGCTCCACCTTGGTGGGCGATGCGGAAGCGCAACAGGTCTACCTGCGCGTCCGTGGCGAAGCCCATGCCGCGCACCGCGCTGTCGTAGATGCCGGTGGCCATCGCGCCCAGGCGGGTGTTCTGCGTGTTGGCCAGCCAGCCCACGCCACCCACCAGCAGCAGGAACGCGCAGGAGGAAGCACCAATCTTGAGTCGCAAAGACATTGTCGGCATCACCTGGACCCTCAGTTCACGACAACGGCCATGCGCATGTCCGGGGTGATGGTGCAGCGGAGCTTAAAGGAGCCCGCATTGGGAAAGTTCAGGCGGACCACGTTGCCCGGCTTCTGCAGTCCCACGTCCTGCGGGTCGCCGTCCTGGTCCACAAGCTTCAGGTTATGGTCGCCGGCATCTTCGTTCTTGACCAGAAGCGCGTCGCCGGCGTGTAGCTTGATCGACGTACGATCAAACTTCTGGTTGGCTTCGCTGACGATGAGATCTGCGGCGTATGCCGGGCGTGCGGCGAACAGCGCGGCACTGAGCAAGAGGATGCGTTGCATGGCTTGGCCTTTGTTGCACGAGACTTGGTGCAGTTTGGGCCACGATGGTTAAGGGAAAGCGAAAGGGTGTGCGGCAGGAAGGTGAGCACCCGGATGGCTTGGTCACCTTACTATCCGTCAAGCAGGGTTGATGCTCTTCCCCTAATTCCGTTGCGGCCTTGACGTCCCAGACCCAGAGACTTGCGCAGGTAGGCGATTGGCGTGAGCTCTCGGTGAGGTGGCGCAGGACCGAGAGCTTCGCCTCGGTCCCTGACGCCGCTTCGCGACGAGTCTGTTAGCCGACGACCACTTCGCTCATCTGAAGAGTGGGTGTGAGGTCTGTGTAATTCTTGACGTCGGCCATGATCTCGGCGGCATGCGGACCAAAGCCGGCCTGGAACTGCTCGGCGGATTCGCTGAAGATGTGGCACATGCCTATGTAGGTGGCGGGTGTGCCGGGCGCGCCTCCGGCCATCCCCTTGTCGATCGTGTAGTGGTGGCAGGCAGCGCCCATCTTGTCCTTCACCATCGGCATGTGCTTGTCGGCGTAGTAGGCGTGGTCGAACCGCGCGCCGGGTTCGTTGGGGTAGAACACGCTGACTTTGATCATGGAGTGTCTCCTGGCCTTTGCTGGAATTCAGCAACGTTGTTACCCGGCAGTCGCGTGGGAGGTCTGGTCGAGCCTCAACTAAACTTCGCTACGCTGTTCAGGTTCTGTGACAGGCCAGCATCGCAGGATTTCGGCATCACGGGCATCAAGGTCGCTGCTGCCAGCGGGCACGTTCGTTCCAGTGTTCCGGAACATCGACAGCATCTGCGATTGGGTACCTACCCGAACCACCGGGCGGAATACACCCATACCGCGGTCGACCTGGATTGGCAACCAAAGTGCAGGCGTGATCACGTCGATCGACCGTGCGGGCAGGCGCCGTTCGCTTGCTTCCGTGCGTAGACCCGCATCCTGCAAACAAATCCTCCGCCACTGTTCCGGCGCCGGCTTCATGATCACCGCATGCAGGCGATCGATGGCGTCCTCGGCCAAGATGGCGCCAACTGACGAACGCGCAGGAGCGCACGCAACGTCGGCGCATTTCTGCTACACATCAGAGGATTGTCTCGCCAAGGCGCGCACCTTCCAAGCCCCTGGGCGTTGGTTGCGGCTGGATCAACCGCAGCGTTGCAAGCTGCGAAACAGGGAACTTCGATCATGAGGATGCTTACGACCGGATTGTTTCTCGGCTGCCTGTCTGTGCTTCCCCAGGCGGCCTCCGCCACCGAAGGCCTCGTCGTGCAGGGCGACAGCGCCGGCTTCCACTACGGCCCCGCACCATCCTCCCTGCCCAAAGGCACCCAGGTCAGCAACCTGCTGGGGGACCCCTCTCAGCCGGGGCCGTTCGTCTTGCGCCTGATATTTCCGCCGCACACGGACATCATGCCCCACACGCATTCCAAGCCGGAGACCGTCACGGTGTTGTCCGGCGAGATCTTTCACGAGCACGGAACGACGCTGGTGCACGCCCAGGGCACGGAACTGACGGCAGGCGGTTTCGTGTACCTGCCGCAAGGGATGCCCCATTCCTTGTGGACCACAAACCAGCAGGCCGTCATCCAGGTCTCGGGCACCGGGCCGTTCGGCCTGCAATACGTCAACCCGGCCGACGACCCGAGCCGGGCGAAGTAGCCGCGACACAAAGGTCACTGTTCGAGGTGGCTGGGCGTTCGGCGCCTCCACTTCGAACCGCCTGGTCCGGCCCAGTCTACAGCAGCGTCTAGTAGAACAGTATCGCGCCGGCCGACACCGCGTTTGAACTGGTCGAGTAGGGGCCGTGCGATTTCGACTCCTGGTGCGCGAACTCGCCCACCAGCGTGACCCAGCTTGTCAGGTTGTAGTAGCCGGCGCCGATCTCCGCTTCGTTGCGCCGCACAAGGTCGGGGTCGACGTCGCCGGCCGCGCGGAACAGGGAGCTCTGCCCGTAGCTTCCGACAAGCTTGAACTTCGGCGTGATCTTGTAGCTGGCCTGCACGTAGCCGCCTTCGGAGTCGCGCAGGGCTCCGTCTGCGGAAAGGCCGTCGAAGAACTTGGCCGTGGTGCCCACGCCCGAGCCACGATAGACGTAGCCGGTCAGCCCGACCGGCCCGAAGGTTATCGCGGCGCCCGCTTCGCCGCGGCGGCTGTCTTGCTGGTGCTGCCGTGCACAACTGCCGTCGTTGTCAGCGGGGTGATGCCCTGCTCGTTCTGGGTCATGAAGCCAGCCCAGGCATGGGCGGTGAAGCTCTTGGATTTGTAGTCGTAGGTGACCTTGCCTTCGAACTCCGGGGCGCTGTGTTCCTCGGCGGTGCCCGAAAGGCCCGAGAAGTCAAACTCGTTCAGCGGAGTGAGAACACCTACGTCCAGCTGGAAGCCCGCCACGATCGGGCTGAGATAGCTGATCTGCGGCAGGAAGTCCGTATAGATGTAGCCGAAGCCGATACGCCCCAGGGAGGTGTTGGCGGGATCGGCGTTGCTGCCTGTCGCACCTACGCTCAGCAACGTCGCGTCGTTCAGGATCGCGTCGGAGCCGAAGATCGCGATGTCGCGGCCGAACTTGAAGGTGCCGATATCCTTGGTACCGACCGTCATGAAGGTTTTGCGGAAGTCTCCGCCCGTCGTGCCCAGGGCGTTGGCGGCACCGCCGGCGTTGGCGTTCAATGGGTTGGCACTGACGTTGGCAGAGTTGATGCCCGGGTAGACGCCGAACGTCGCCGTGACGTCGATGCCTTCCTGCGTGGTCGCGACGGTTGCGATGAAGGCGCCGGGCAGCAGGCCGTTGCGTATGGAAGACGAGTCGAAGCCGCTCGCGTCGGCAAGGCCTCCCGCGGGGGAATGGCCCGCACTGTCGGCACCGGAGAAGGTGTAGAAACCGTTGACGATGCCGGAGAAGTTCAGGTCCACATCGCCGACGCGCATGGTGATGCCGGCGCCCGGCTTGTAGGGCTGCACGTGGACGAGGTCCGGGCTGGTCTGCATCTCCTGCTCCATCGCCTCCATCTTGTGCATGGAGGCTTGTGCGGCGGCGGCGCTGCTGGCGGCGGCCAGTGCCGCGCTGTTGGCGCGGGCAACGGCGTCCGGGTCTGACTGCGGCTCGGCGTAGGCGGCCGTGGCGTGGCGCCCGCGTGGCGTAGCCTTTCCGCCATGCAGATGCTTGTGCAGCAACGTGGTGTATTCCGTCTGTGAAAGACTCCCGCGCGCGTGCAGGATTTCCAGCAGGTCCGTGTAGTCGTCCGCACGAGCAGGCATCGCCGCCAATGCTACGAGTGACACCGATGCAAGCAGTCCTAATGTGACGTTGTTCATCGCTTCCCCCAGGGAGGTGGCGCTTTGATCAGCGCCTTTCTACAACGATCAGTTTAACGATCGTCTTCCCGCAGCCAGCTTTTACGAGGCGAGTATTAGGTGCAATGATCCTCCGGAAATCCTCGTTGCGATGTGTAGCAGTTCTGCGACAAGGAGCCGCGCAAGCTGGAACGAGGAATATAATTTGTTGTCTCTGAATAACCCGCTGAATACAGGCAACTGGGCGTGAGCGTAACGGCCGTCGCGTGATCTCTAGTTTAGCGCACTGAAATTCTAACCCCTGAGGATTAGTCAACGGCGCCGACTCTAACACCAATGGTCGAGGTCTCGACCCGTAAGCAAGTGGAGGACTCTGTTTGCGCAGCACGCGCTTGCGTTGCGGGTACTCGAGGCTCCAGACCTTGCTGAGTGGTTTATTCTTGAGGAAGGCCAGGGGCTCTGCCCCTGGACCCCGCTAAGGACAAGTCCTTAGAACCTGTTTGTAAAATATCCTAAACAGATGGAGGTCTGAGGCCACGAGGCCCCAGCGGGGTTTGGGGCAGAGCCCCATGCTTGCCTACAGCCCAGTGTCAGAAGAAGCCCATCGGCTTGGTCGAATAGCTCACAAGCATGTTCTTCGTCTGCTGATAGTGGTCCAACATCATGCGGTGATTCTCCCGCCCGATGCCGGATTGCTTGTAGCCGCCAAAGGCCGCATGTGCCGGATACAGGTGGTAGCAGTTCGTCCAGACGCGGCCGGCCTGGATGCCGCGGCCGAAGCGGTAGGCGCGGTTGCTGTCACGCGTCCAGATTCCGGCGCCCAGGCCGTAGACGGTGTCGTTGGCCTTGTGCATCGCGTCTTCGTCGTCCTTGAACGTCGTTACCGACAGCACCGGGCCGAAGATCTCCTCCTGGAACACGCGCATCGAGTTCTGGCCTTCGAAGATCGTCGGCTTGACGTAGAAGCCGCCGTCCAGGTCGCCGCCCAGCTTCGTGCGCTCTCCGCCTGTGAGCACCTTGGCACCCTCCTTCCTCCCAATGTCGAAGTAGGACAGGATCTTCTCGAGCTGCTCGTTAGAGGCCTGGGCGCCGACCATCGTGCTCATGTCGAGCGGGTTGCCCATCTTGATCGCCTCGACACGCTTGATCGCCGCTTCCATGAAGCGGTCGTAGATGCTCTCGTGCACGAGCGCGCGGCTGGGGCAGGTACACACTTCCCCCTGGTTAAGCGCGAACATGGCGAAGCCTTCGAGGCACTTGTCGAAGAAGTCGTCCTGCTCTTCCGCCACGTCGGCGAAGAAGATGTTCGGCGACTTGCCGCCGAGCTCCAGCGTCACGGGGATGATGTTCTCCGACGCGTACTGCATGATCAGCCGGCCGGTGCTCGTCTCGCCGGTGAACGCCACCTTGGCGATGCGCTTGTTCTGCGCGAGCGGCTTGCCCGCTTCCACGCCGAACCCGTTGA
Organism: uncultured Acetobacteraceae bacterium; assembly: GCA_964242595.1. Taxonomy (GTDB): domain Bacteria; phylum Pseudomonadota; class Alphaproteobacteria; order Acetobacterales; family Acetobacteraceae; genus BOG-908. The sequence continues at coordinate 66,737 of CAXTBC010000007.1, forward strand.
CGACGTTGACCACGCCCGGTGGGATCACGTCTGCCAGGATGTCCATCAGCACCATGATCGCCATGGGCGTCTGCTCTGCGGGCTTGAGGACCACACAGTTGCCCGCGGCCAAAGCAGGGGCGAGCTTCCAGATCGCCATGAGCAACGGGAAGTTCCAAGGTATGATCTGGCCCACTACGCCGAGCGGCTCGTGGAAGTGATATGCCACGGTGTCGTGGTCGATCTCGCTGATGCCGCCTTCCTGGGCGCGTATGCAGCCGGCGAAGTAGCGGAAATGGTCGATGCCGAGCGGAAGATCGGCGATTGTGGTTTCCCTGATCGGCTTGCCGTTGTCGATCGTCTCGATCATCGCGAGCAGGTCGAGCTTCTCCTCCATCTTGTCGGCGATGCGCAGCAGCACGCGGGACCGCTCGGCGACCGAGGTGCGGCCCCACGATTCACGCGCGGCATGGGCCGCGTCCAGGGCGAGCTCCACATCCTCGGCGCTGGAGCGGGCGATCGTGCAGACGATCTGCCCGTTGATCGGCGACACGTTGTCGAAGTAACGGCCCTTGACGGGCGCCACCCACTTGCCGCCGATGAAGTTGTCGTATTGCGGCCGGATGGCGATGTGCTGTGCCACGTCCTGAAGAATCTTGCTGACCATGTCCTGTCTCCTACGATGCGGTTCTTGTCGTGTGCAGGCGGACGATCAGCCGCCCTGCCAGCGCAGCTTGACGGTCGAGCTGGTCGCCTGGTCGAAGCCCAGGCTCGAGTCTCCCGCAGGGTAGCCGTTCTGCTGCAGCAGGTAGGCCATGATGTCGACGTACTCGGCCTTCTCCAGGCCGCCCGGGTTGGTGGCCGGCATCTGCTGCGAGACCACCGTGAACACCTCGCCTACCGTGTAGTCGGCCTTGGCGTTGGCCCAATTCGGCCCCTTCAGCGCTGGGCCGGCGCGGCCCTCCAGATGGGCGCCGTGGCACATCGCGCAGTTGCCGACGAACTTGGCAAAACCCACTGCCGCCTGGGTCTTGGTGTAAAGGGCCGGCACCACCGAGCTGGTCGGGGGAGGAGTCTTTATCGCGATCTTCGTGGCGTTGAAGATTTTGGCCTGCGGTGACGCGCCCGGCAGGTAGAGCGCCACGACGTCGTAGCGGGCATGCGGTTCGTTCAGCGGGTAGGTCGCGAGCCTGACCGCGCCCGGCTGGCTCTCGTATTGCTCCACGGTCGGCTGCCAGATCATCGCCGCCTTCACCTCGCCCTTGGTGATCGTCTGCATGGTGTCCGCATCCGTGGTGTGGATGTCGGCCAGGATGGCGCCGTTCTCGGGGAAGAACAGGGCAGGTGCCGTCTCCGCCGTGATGGCCACCTCGGTCCCTGCAGGCAGGTCGGCCAGGCTGTGCGCCGTCGTGCCTGGCGCGTCCACCAGCACGAAGCCTGTCTGCGCGTAAGGCTTGGTTGTCAGCAAGCCGGGGGGCGGGGCTCCGCCGGCGGTGTCGATGGGGTAGCCCATCACCAAGTCACATCGCGTGGTGAGCAGCTGCTTGAACTTCCGCAGCGGAAAGCCGTCGTCGCCGCCGCCATCGAACGAGGCCACCACCAGCTTCAGCCCGGCCTGCGCGGCCACCCGCTCGGCCACGCTTCTGTCGCGCGCTGCCTTGGCGCTGGAGCTGTCCAGGCAGACGCGCAAGTCGGCAGCCTGGGCGGCCGCGACACCGGCGGCCATCAAGGCGCCCTGCAGCGCCAGGCCGGCCAGGGCGCCACGGGCGGGGTGCGACGCACCCCGCCCAGACCCGGAGGATTTCGTCACCTTCATGCGGTCAGAGGCCGAACACGTACAGGTGCCCGCCCAGGGGTATCGAGCTGACGGCAGGGTCCTTCGCCATGTCGCCGCCCCAGATCGGCGTGGCACCGCCCCAGCCCGACCAGACGCCGACATATTGCTTGTCGCCCACCTTCCAGGTGCTCGGCACGCCGATCACGCCGCTGCTCATCTGCGGGCTCTTCCACTTCACCGCTCCCGTCTTCGCGTCGAAGGCGTAGAGGTAGCCGTCGGCCGAGCCGGAGAACACCAGGCCGCCGGCGGTCGCCAGCATGCCGTCGTTCCACGGCAGCTTGCTGCCGAAGCGCCAGGCCTGCTTGCCGGTGTTCAGGTCGATCGCCTGCACCGAGCCCCACTCGTTGGGGAAGGCCGGGTCACGCAACACCTTGAAGCTCTCGTCGAGAAACGGCAGCCCGGCCTTGTAGGCGCCACCCGTGACACCCTTGATGGTCATGCAGGTGTGCATGGTGGGAACGTAGGCGAAATGCGTCTGCGGATCGATCGCGATCGGCCACCAGTTCTTACCGCCGAGGAAGCTGGGGCAGGTGAAGACTTCCTTGCCCACGTCAGGCCGCATCTTGTCGTCCGTCACCATCAGGCCGGCCGTCACGCCGCTTACGCTGGTCGCGGTGGCGAATTTCTGCGCGTAGATCAGCTTACCACTTTGGCGGTTGATGGCGTAGAACCAGCCGTTACGGCTGGCCGAGACGATCGCCTTCTGCGCCACGCCAGCATAGGTGATGTCGGTCAGCACGGTCTCGTTCGTGCCGTCGTAGTCCCAGGTGTCGTGCGGCGTGTACTGGTAGTACCACTTGATCGCGCCGGAGTCAGGGCTCATGGCGATCACGCTGTCGGTGTAGAGGTTCGTGCCCGGACGCAGCCGCGCCAGCCAGGGGCCGGGGTTGCCCACGCCCCAGAACAGCGTGTCGGTCTCCGCGTCGTAGGAGCCGGTCAGCCAGGCGCCGCCCCCACCCGTCTTGTAGGCGCCCTTCGGCCAGGTCTTGCCGCCAGCCTCGTTGGGCGCGGGCACGGTGTAGCGCTGCCAGAGCTGGGTGCCGTTCGTGGTGTCCAGTGCCACGACGGAGCCGCGGGCGCCGTACTCGCCGCCCGACAGGCCGACGATGACCTTGCCCTTGACCACGAGGGGCGCCAGCGTCATCGCGGCGCCCAGATCGGCCGGTGCCAACTGCTTCTTCCAGACGACCGCGCCCGTCCTGGCGTTCAGCGCGACCACGTAGTTGTCCAGCGTGGCGAGGTAGACGTTGTCGCCGTAGAGCGCCACGCCGCGGTTGACCACGTCACAGCACACCGTCTTCAGGCCGACGCCGCTCAGGTCGTGCTTGTAGGTCCACAGCGCCTTGCCAGTGCTGGCCTGGAAGGCGTGCACCTCGTCCTTTGGCGTGGTGACGAACATGTAGTCGCCGTTGATCATCGGCGGCGATTCGTGGCCCTGCTCGAAGCTGCTCTTGAAGTCCCAGACGGGCTTGAGCGATGCGACGTTGGAGGTGTTGAGCTTGGTGAGTTCCGAGTAGCCGGTGCTGCCGTAATCATGCCGGTACATCAGCCAGCCGGGGTCGGACGCGGCGGCGGCAAGCCTCTGATCGGTCACCGGCGCGTAGCCGGGCACGCCAGCCTGGATCTCGGCGGCGACACGCGCTGCGGGCAGGGCGAGCAGCGCGGCACCGAGCATCAACCCGATGCGTCGGGCGCGTGCACGGCTGGGAAGCTGGCGGTATAGGAACGTCAAGGGAAGTCCTCCATGTTTTTTGTGGCTGGCGGCTCGCGGTGGCACCGTTGAAGCGCCGTTCTGCCGGGCTTGCCTTATAGGCGCGCGTTTTCGCCGGTTTGCGCAATGCCCTCGCGGCGCGGGTGCATTGCGATGTGTCGCAATCTTGCGACATGTTCGAAGTCCGCGAAATCTGTCGCAAAGCTGCGACACATCGTAAACGGCAGGTAACTTTACCTCACGTTGGACCCGGCGATCATGTATGGTCCGCAACTACAGGCTGGCAAAGACCGGCCGAGAGACGTTCGGAGGAGACCGTGCACCACGCTGATCGCATTCGTGCCGTCGCCAGCGACCCATCCGCCTCCGCGCGTTCGGCGCTGTTTGCGTCGTGGTCGCGATCACTCTCGCGTTACAAATTGGATCCGCTAGACGCAGGTCCGCCGCGGAGGCTGGGCGAGCGGGAGCTGGACGAGGCGAGGGCGCTCGTCGGGCCGTTGCTTTCGGCCGGTGCAGCCACGCTGGACCGGCTGTTCGCGGCGGTCGGCGGCAGCGGCTGCTGCGTGCTGTTCACGGATCGGAACGGCGTGCCCGTGGACCGGCGCAGCGCCTGCGGCGACAACGACGACTTCCGAAACTGGGGCCTGCTGCCTGGAGCGATCTGGAGCGAGGAGAGCGAGGGCACGAACGGGATAGGCACCTGCCTGGCGGAATCCCGGCCGTTGACGATCCACCGCGACCAGCACTTCCACTTGCGCAACATCGCGCTGACCTGCGCGGTTGCACCGATCTACGACCATCGCGGCCAGCTTGCCGCGGCGCTCGACGTGTCCTCCTGCCGTCGCGACTTGACCGAGGACGTCGTCCGCCTAATCGGCTCGGCGGTGCTCGACGCCGCCCGCAAGATTGAGGCTCGCCATTTCACGCATGCCTTTCCTGGCGCGCGCATCGTGCTCGTCACGGACACGGATTACAGCAACGGCGCGCTTCTCGCGATCGGCGATGACGACCTCGTCGTCGGTGCCACGCACGCCGCGCGGCACGCCTGCGGCATCACCGACGCGATGCTCGAACGCGGCATTCCAGCCCAGCTTGTTCTGGCACCGCAGCAGGAAGATAGAGAAAACCTCGAACGCGCAGAGCGCAGCGTGTTGCAGCGTGCGCTGGCCCGATGCGGCGGCAACGTGTCCGCTGCGGCCAAGACGCTCGGCATCAGCCGGGCGACGCTGCACCGTAAACTTCACCGCACCGGCCTGGCAAAACCGGCCTGAGCGATCGGCAAAGTCCACTACTACAATAAAACTGACTTGGCTGGTAGAACGACTATCTGCGCTGAGCACGCCGGTCGTCAGTAGCTCGAATCGCCGGCTGGCCTTGCTTTAAGCCAGCCAGGCAACCCTTGCCGTAGTAAGCTGGGGAGTGGAGCTTACTTCTTAGCCTCGGCACAAGCGTAGCTGTTGATTTCGGCGCCTAGCGCCACTTCGACGATCTTCGGCGCTTTCCAGGCCATGTTCTTGATCTCCCTTGTTGCAGCAAGAACGAAAAGTAACATCGTAAAAACATCCAGTTAATCGGAAGCCTTGCGGTCACAAGACATCGAACCTCTCGGAAAGCGGGGTCGCCGCTATCCTATTTCGTGTTTTGGTAAGGGCACTTCGAACTTGATGCACCAATACTGTCGTTAAAAGTTCTGTCCTCAGGAAGGCCAGGGGCTCTGCCCCTGGACCCCGCTAAGGGCAAGTTCTTAGACTCTGTCCGGAAGGCTATGCCGGCTTGCGTAGTTTTCGGATCATGAGGCGGACAGAGGCGAGGCGCATGAAGGCGAGTGCGTTATGGCTTCGGTTCTCCCAGTCTTTAGCCAGCCTGCGGCTCGGTTGAGGCAGGTGATGGTGCGCTCGACCAGCCAGCGCCTCGGTAGCACTACGAAGCGGTGTAGTTCGGAGCGCTTGACGATCTCGACTTGCAGCTGGTCCATCGCCTTGGCCACGGCATCGGCGAACCGCGGGCCTTGGTAGCCAGCGTCGGCGTACAGCCTCGGTTGTCGTCGGTCCACATGCAACCACCCAGCAAATCGGCGCTGGACCCAGCGAATCACAACCGACTCTCCCAACTCAAGAACCTGCCGGACAGACACAAAAAACCTGTTTGTCAGAGAGTTCTAAACAGATGGGGGTCTAGGGCCTCGAGGCCCCGTCACGCGACCGCGTGCTGCGCACGACGGTTTGTGGCAGAGCCCATGCGATCGAGTCTCCGGCGCCAGAGGCAGAGCCTCTGATTCTTCAAAACAGGTTCAGAACCGCAAGCTTTGCGACAGCCCCTCTGGCCCAAGCCCGATTACCTGTACCTCGTGTCCAGGCGACAACGTCAGGATCGAGCCCCCGACGCCATCGCCGGTGATCTCGGGAAATCCATCTTGCGGCAGCAGGATGGAAAGGCCCGGCACGGCCAGAACAGTTACGTCGGCCGCGAGCGACGCAATGGAGAGAGCCAGGCCGGACGCACTGTCCATGATGTCCGTCTGGCCGCTGCCCAGCGCCACCGTCGCGTCGGCCCCGCTGATGAACAACGCCAGCGTGCCGCCATCGCCCACTAGAGTGTCGCCCGGGCCGGTCAACGAGCCCGCTGCCGCCCGACACGCTGTCGCTGCCGTTCCCCGCCCGCACACTCTGTCCACTTCCCGACCCGAAGGCCACCTGATCGTTCCCGCCACCGAACAGGATCGTGTTGTTGTTGCCGCCGAGCGCCACGCTGTCCTGGCCGTTGCCGAGTGTCAGGCCGACAAGGCCGGTGCCGCCCACCACGCAATCGGCACCATCTCCCGCACGCACCAAGTGGCCGTTGCCGTTGCCGAGCAGGACCGTGTCCCGGCCTCTGCCGAGCAGGATGGTGTTGTCGTTGTCGCCGAGTGCCACATGGTCGGCGCCATCGCCTAGGCTGAGGCTGGCGACGCCGCTGCCGCCATCCAACGTGTCGCTCCCGTTGCCGGCGCTGACGGAACTCCCCGTCCCGGCGCCGAGAGTGACGCCGTCGGCGCCGCTGCCGAGCGCGAGGTAGACCTCGCTGCCGACCATCGACACGCTGTCGCGTCCGTTGCCCAAGGTGATGCCGGACAGGCTGCCGATGTCCTCGATCGCCACCCCGCCGTTGCCGGCGGCCACGAGGTCGCCGGTGCCGCCGGACAGGTCGATCCAGTCGTTCTGCCGGTCGATCAGGAGGGTGGCGTCGTTGCCGGTGAGCGTCTCGTTCAGGCTCCGCTTCGCGAAACGATCACGTTCCTAACCGCCGTCTCCACCTCACGCGCCCTGGCTGTCGGGCGGCCGTAAGGGCCGGCGGCGGAGACGGCACGCACGGATCGGCTTCTGTCCAGGATCCGCCGGGCGAGGCGCTGACAGGGCAGTTCGAACCAGCGTTGCAGGGCAGCGGCCGCGGCGACGCAAAACGCGGCCACCACCAGCAGGCAGGCCACACGGACCCAGAGCGGGCTGGCCGCCAGCCTGCCCCCGTAAGCCCAGAGCGACAGCTGAAGTGGCATGTAGTGAATGAGGTAGAAGGAGAAAGAGATGCGGCCCAGGAACACTGCCGGGCGACTCGCCAGCACGGCGTCCACCGGGCCACGCCGGTAGGCCAAGGCGAGGATGAGGCTGCAGAAGCCGAACACGGCGAACAGGTTGAGCGGACGCCACGTCAGGCACAGCAAGATCCAGCCGGACGACAGCACGCTCAGCATGGCCGCCCGGCGCCCGCCATCCGGCCAGAACCGGAAGCAACGCTGCAGCAGGATGCCGGCGGCGAAGCAGAACGCCATGCGGACCAGCCCGAACCCTGCCGTCGGGTTGTCGGTCGCGTGCCCGAAGCCCGCCAGCGCGCCGGTCAGCAGCAGCAGGCTGAGCGCCGCGCCCAGCAGCGCCAGCCCTGCCGAGCGGCACCGGCTGGCGGCCCAGGCGAGCAGCGGGAACAGCGCGTAGCCGAACACCTCGGCGCTCAGGCTCCAGGCAGGGCCGTTCCACTGCCCCGGCTTAATCACCGACCAGGTCTGCGCCAGGAACAGCGACTGCACGAAGCCGGGCACGGAGAAGTCGTGGTCGTGATAAGGGACGGGAACGCCGTGCCGGAAGCGTGTCCAGGTGACGAAGCCTGGCAGGCAGAGCGCCATGGGCGCGAGAGCGAGCAGGACGAGCGTGTTCAGCGGGTACACCCGGAAGAAGCGCAGGACATAGAATCGCCATACCGCGTCACGCCCGATCAAGACGAAATCGTCCTCGTGGGTGTGCATGAGAATGAAGCCGGATAGCACGAAGAACAGGTCCACGCCCCGGAAACCGTTGTACATGAAGCTGTTCTGGTTGACGGACGGCGCGTTCAGGTAAGTGGCCAGCACGATCTGCGCATGTGTCAGGCAGACGTAGAAAGCCGCAACGCCGCGTATCCCGGTCAGGCTGGGAATCGCCGTGCCGGCCCGACGCGGCAGCGTGCGAACGGGACTGCTCTCCTGCAAGATGTGCCCTCCGGCCCTGGCGGAGGGACGTAGCAGGCGCTTCGGATGCCACGTAGAACGCATCGGTATTACACCTACAAGTGCTTGCGCCTTCCGCAAGTCACGGAGGGTCAAGCAGGATGTTCGGAGACGAACCGAAACTTGCGCGCCAAACGTCGTGCTACGTCGTTTCAGGGAAGTTTGTTGTTTCGGTAAGGCAAGTCTTAAAGCAGCCTGGCGCAACCACGAGGAGCACGGTCACGGGCCTGTCCAAGACGCCGGTTCTCCTGAACCTGGAGACGTCTGACGACACGGGCGTCCAGCGTCACGCTTTCCGCTTGTCCCGCTAAACGCCCCGTCTCACCGTCGTTCACGCCGGGATTCCGCCGTATCGACGAGCGGGTGGTAATCCGGCTGCCACCATCGCCCCGCTCCGGCGCCACGCTACTCTGGCCTCGCCAAGTGGAGAGCAGGTCTTGGGACAGCTTCGCGTGATCGACCGAGTTGCGGAGCGGCGTCGCCCATGAGCCCGTCCGAGCCGGAATCGTTGCTAGGCCCGGGTGAGATACGTTGCTTGACCGGCTTGCGCGGCTGCGCCGCGGTGCTGGTGATGGTCTACCACCTCACGTTGGCTTTGCCGGCCTCCACGGTCCCGATGCAGCGCGTGTTCGCCAACGGCTATCTCTGGGTGGACCTGTTTTTCGTGCTCAGCGGTTTCGTTCTGGCCTATGCACAGAACGGAAGCTTCGTCGGCGCCTACAGCGTGCGCACCCACGTGTCATTCCTCCTCTCGCGCGTCACGCGCGTCTACCCGCTCTACGCCCTGGTCATCCTCGAAAGCGCCGCGTTGCTTGCGACGCGCACCGGGCATGTCGGCCTCGGCGTGCTCGGCCTCAACCTGGGCATGGTGCAGGGGTGGGGACTGGCGCCCAGCCTGGAAGGGGCTGCCTGGTCGGTCAGCACGGAATGGGGGGCCTACCTGCTGTTCCCGTTGCTGCTCAGCGCCACGGTGCTGGGCTCGCGCAGGGTCGCCCTGCTTGCCGGCCTGGCCTCAGCGGCCACGCTGATCGAGCTCGCGCAAGCCGCCGGGCCGTTCGAGCAGGGGCGCCACGGGCCGCTCGACCTCTACAGCCCGGCCACCGCGGCACCGCTGTGGCGTTGCCTGACGGAGTTCACGCTGGGCCTGCTGTCCTACCGCGTTGCCAATGGTTGGGCCGGCCTCGCGCGCCGAAGCGCGTGGCTGTGCGGCAGCACCGGCATCCTGGCCGTGGCGATTGCGGCGCTGATCCTCGTCCTGCTGTGCCGGCACGGGTGGGACCTGGCGATCGTCATGCTGTTCTGCGGCCTGCTCGTCATGCTGTCGCAGCAGAGCGGCCGTCTTGCGGCCGCGCTGGCCTCGCCCGCGCCCTACCAGCTCGGCCGCTGGTCGTATTCGATCTACCTGATCCATGACAAGTTCACCCATCCGGCCACGCAGCTGCGCGGCCTGCTGGCGGCGCACGCCGCGTTCGCGTCGGGGCTCACCGTGCTGATCGCGTGCGCCGCCGTGGTTGGCTGCAGCGCGCTCACCTTCACCGTGGTGGAACAGCCGCTCCGCCGGGCGTTGATGCAGGCGCTGTACCGCGTACCGGCACGCCGCCGCCCGCCCGCCCAGCGTTCCAGCCTGGAGGCGGGAACCTGACGATGCGGGCAAACGCGTCCGGCACCGACCGGCAACCCGGCAACCGCGCATGGCGGGACCTCCGGCTGGTCCTGCCTGTGCTGTTCGCGTCCTGCGCCTGCGTGGTGGCGAGCGTGCTGCTATCGGCCACGCTGCCTTGGGCACCGATGATACCGCTCGGCCTGGTGGCGGCGGGCCTGGCCGCCTGGCTCGTGCTCGCCGCCGCCTGCGGCTCTCCCGCCGCCATCATGCTCTACGCAGCCGTCCTGGTGTTCCTGACCAACGCGCAGTTCCGCGTGCGCGGCGCCGGTGACATCCAGGGCGACTGGCAGAGCGCGCTCAAGTTTCTCGTCTGGATGGGCGCGGGCGTCATCGGCGCCACGCACCTGCCGTCGTTCCGCCGCCTCGTGTCGCGGCCGGGCAGCGCGCTCTGGCTCGCCTACATCGTCGTCGCACTGCTCTCCAGCCTGTACTCGCCGGCCGCCGGCTACAGCTTCGGTTGCGCGCTGGCGCTGCTCTGCCTGTTCGCCTTCTCCTTCGCGCTGACCACCGGTCTGTCGCAGTCGCAGCTCCTCTGGACCGTCGCCATCGCGATCACCGTCTTCAACATCGGCGGCTGGGTGGTGTTCTTCGTCGATCCGGACCTCGGCGTCTCGGCCGCCTGGACCACCTCGGGGCTCAAGATGCGCATGTGCGGCCTGGCCGGGCAGGCGACCAACCTCGGCGCCGTCTGCGCGGTCGGCGTCGGTGCGGTCTTCGTGCTCTGGTACGAGGCGCGCTGCACCACGCTCCCCGCGATCGCACTGGGCGGCTTCGCGTTGGCGACCCTGCTGAAGAGCGACGCGCGCACCACTGAGATCGCGACAATCGCCGGGATCGGCCTGGTCCTGGCCTCGCGCCGCGCCGGGCTGGTGGTGGCCGGCGGGCTGTCGGCGGCGGCCGCCGTGGTGCTGTTGCAGGTGTTTCCCAAGCTGCCCGGACTGCTCGGCGCGCAGTTCAGCCGGTCCGGCGACCCCACCGAGGTGTTCACCCTGACGGGCCGGCTGGAGATCTGGGACTTCGCCTGGCAGCAGATCCTGCTGAGCCCGGTCCTCGGCTACGGCTACAACTCGAGCAAGGTCGTGCTCGGCAGCCATGTCGGGTTCGAGAACGGCCTGATGGTCGACTCCGCCCACAACATGTACCTGCAGAACCTGCTCTCGGTGGGGCTGCTCGGCCTGATACCGCTGGTCGGCCTGCTGGGCTACCTGCTCTACACCTGCTTCAGGCGCCCCGTGCCCATCGTGCTCTACACGCTGGTCATCGTGCTGGTCTCGAGCATCTCGGACACCGACGCGATCGGCACCACGCCGACGCTGGTGACGATCCTGCTGTTCGCCGTCTCGGTCTGGCCGGGACTGGGCAGGGCGGCCGGCGACGCCGGCCGTCACGGGGCTTTGCTGCCCACACCGACCGCCCGCAGGACCACGCCTCAGGGCGCGGCCTTTCAGGAAGGACAAGCACGATGATTTCGCAGACGTTCGACCGGGTGGCCCAGGTGGCGGACCGCCACGTGCAGGCCGGCACCGCAAGTATGCTGGTGGTGCCGGTGATCCTGTCGGGCGGGTCAGGCACACGGCTCTGGCCGGTCTCGCGCGGCAGCTTCCCCAAGCAGTTCTGGCCGCTGCTCTCCGACCAGACGCTGGTGCAGGAGACGGTCAGGCGCGCGGCGGCAAGCGGCTTCGCGCCGCCGCTGGTGGTCTGCAACCAGGAACACCGCTTTCTCATCGCCGAACAGCTGCGCGAGGCGGGGATCGGCGGCGCGCGCATCGTGCTGGAGCCGTGCGGGCGCAACAGCGCCCCGGCCATCACCGCGGCCGCGCTGATCGTGGCCGAGCAGGCTCCCGACGCGGTGGTCTGGATGATGCCGGCCGACGCGGCCATCACGAGGACCGAGGCGCTGGGCGAGGCGATGAACCGCGCCGTGACCGCGGCCAGGGCCGGGCGGATCGTGACGTTCGGCATGACGCCGCGCTCGGCCGAGACCGGCTACGGCTACATCGAGGCAGGGGCCGAGCTGGACGCGGCGCCCGGCGTGCATGAGGTGCTGCGCTTCGTCGAGAAGCCCGATGCCGTCACCGCCGTGCAACTGGCCGCCGACGGCAGGCACCTGTGGAACTCCGGCATGTTCGTCTTCAGGGCCAGCACGCTGTTGCAGGAGATGGAGCGGTTCGCGCCTGACGTGTTGCACGCCGTCCGTGGGGCGCTGGCAGCCCGCACCGCGGACCTCGACTTCATCCGCCTCGGGGTCGAAGCGTTCGCGGGCTGCCCGAACATCAGCCTCGACTACGCCGTGGCCGAGCGCACCCGCCTGGCCGCCGTGGTGTCGGCCGACCTGGGATGGTCCGACGTGGGGAGCTGGGGCGCGCTGTGGGAGCTGGGCGAGAAGGACGCCCAGGGCAACGTGACCGTGGGCGACGTCATGCTCGAAGGCGCCAGCGACTGCTACGCGCGCAGCGACGGCATGCTGACCGCGGTCGTGGGCCTGCAGGACACCATCGTGGTGACCACGGGCGACGCCGTGTTGGCCATGCACCGGGACCGCGCGCAAGACGTGAAAACCATCGTGGAGCGGCTGCGCGCGGCGGGCCGGCACGAGGCGTCCTCGCATGACCGCTGCTACAGGCCGTGGGGGTTCTACGAATCGCTGATCAACGCCGCGCGCTTCCAGGTCAAGCGCATCGTCGTCAAGCCGGCCGAACGGCTGTCGCTGCAGAAGCATTTCCACCGAGCCGAGCACTGGGTGGTGGTGGCCGGCACCGCCCTGGTCACCCGAGACGGCGACGAGGTGCTGTTGCGGGAGAACGAGAGCATCTACCTGCCGCTGGGCTGCGTCCACCGCCTGGAAAACCCGGGCAGGATACCTCTGGAGCTGATCGAGGTGCAGTCCGGCGGCTATTTGGGCGAGGACGACATCGTGCGGTTCGAGGACGTCTATGGGCGCGCTTAGGGTGGTCCGGCTGGCGGGCTCGGTCCTGGCCAGGGCAGCGGCGTCGGCTGCGGCAGTCAGCGTGTTGGCGGCGGCCAGCCCCGCCGGCGACATCGGCCGCGGCTTGCTCGAATGGCAGCGCGGCCGGCCGGCCGAGGCCTTCGTGCACTGGCAGGCGGCGGCGCTGGCCGGGGACGCGCGGGGCGCGCTGTTCATCGGCACCCTGTTCGATACCGGGCAGGGCGTGGCGGAGGACGGCCGCCAGGCGATGGCCTGGTACGCCAAGGCCGCGGAGCTCGGCAGCGCCGCCGGCGCGTTCAACGTGGGCGTGCTCTACGACGCCGGCCAGGGTGCGCCGGAGAACCCGCAGGCGGCCGCAAGCTGGTACGCACGCGCGGCGGCCGGCGGCTTCGGACGCGCCGCCTACAACCTGGCGCTGATGTACGAGGCGGGCACCGGCGTGCCGGCCGATCAGGCGCGCGCCAGATCTCTCTACAGGATGGCCGCAAGCCGCGGCATCACGGCGGCCCGCGCGCACCTCGCATCGTTCGAGCGCACGGGCATTCCCGTGACCCGCCCGCCGGAGGATCCTGCGGCGCAAGCCTTCCAGCAGGCGCAGACCGTGCTGCTGAGCCGCGGCCCGGGCGACGCGGCGCGCATGGTGGCCCTGTTCCGGCAAGCTGCCGAGCAGCACAACCCGCTCGCCGAGTACGACCTCGGCTACTGCTATCAGCGCGGCATGGGACTGCCGCCCGATGCCGCGCAGGCGCTGGCTTTTTACAGGCGCGCGGCGGCCGACGCGGCCGAGCCGTCGGTCCGGTCGATCGCGCAAGCCGGGATCGATAGCTTGAAGTAGCTTTCGGGTACGCAGCAATTCACAGGCTGGAATTGGGATTTGAGGAAGCATGGGGCTCTGCCCCAAACCCCGCTCGGGCCTTGAGGCCCCCGACCCCCCATTCATTTAGGATTTCTTACGAACAGGTTTCTGAGAGTCCGTTTGAAAACTCACACAAGCTGCCTGGGGAGCGCCGAAGTCCGACGAAAGCGGTAACTACATACCACAATTCAGGCTGAATTCACCTTCTACCGGCAAAGGATCGAGCGACTCGGGGCTTTGGATACGAGTCTCCAAACAGCCTCTAAGAGTCCGTTTCAAAAGCCTTGCCCGACGCGGAGCGGGGAGGATTCTGTG
>CAXTBC010000008.1:0-76701 GCA_964242595.1 uncultured Acetobacteraceae bacterium
AACAGATGGGGGTCTGGGGCCTCGAGGCCCCAGCGGGGTTTGGGGCAGAGCCCCTGGCTCCTGACTGTCAGCACCTCACCCGTTGCCGTCGTCCTGCGCGTCGCCCTGTTCGTTCGAAGGTGCAACGGCCACGAACACCGGCTGGCCGTTGCGCAGGATGCGCAGCGCCACGGCCTGGCTGGCCTTGAGCTGGTCGCGGATCGCGTGGCTGGCGTCGGCCGTGCCAGTCACGTTGTGCTCGCCCACGCCGGTGATCACGTCGCCCGGCTGCAGGCCGGCCTGGTCGGCCGCCGAACCGGGCTTGACCTCGGTGATCACCGCGCCGCGCACGGTATCGCCCAGGTCCAGTTGCTGGCGCAGGCTGGGGGTGATGCCGGACAGCGCCACGCCCAGGCCCTGGCTGGCCGTGTTTGGGTTGGCGGCCCCGGCATGGCCCTGGCCGTCGGCCGGCAGGGTGCCCACGGTCACGTCCAGCGTCTGGGCGTGGCCTTGGCGCAGGATGTCGAGGTGGGCGTGCTCGCCCGGCGCCACCTGGCTCACGTTGATGGCCAGCTCGCGCGGGTTGGCGATGCGCTGGCCGTTCACCGCGGTGATCACGTCGCCGGGCTGCAGGGCGGCGTGGGCGGCCGGGCTGTCCGGCTCCACGCTGGCGATCAGCGCGCCGCGGTCGTCCGTGCTGCCGTCGGGCAGCGCCAGCGCGCTGGCCATGGCGGCGTTCACCGCCTGCGCCTGCACGCCGATGTAGCCGCGCGTCACGTGGCCCGACTTCTCCAGCTGGGCCACCACGTTCTTGACCGTGTTGGACGGGATGGCGAAGCCGATGCCGACGCTGCCGCCGCTTGGCGTGATGATGTTGCTGTTCACGCCCACCACCTTGCCGTCCTGGGTGAACAGCGGCCCGCCGGAGTTGCCCTGGTTGATGGCGGCGTCGGTCTGGATGAAGCTGTCGTAGGTGCCCTCGCCTATGTCACGCCCGCGCGCGCTGACGATGCCGGCGGTGACCGAGCCGCCCAGCCCGAACGGGTTGCCCACGGCGATCACCCAGGCGCCCGGCTGTGCCGCGTTGCTGTCGCCCAGGTTAATGAAGGGCAGCTTGCGCGGGGAGTGCACCTTCAGCACTGCCAGGTCGCTGGCCTTGTCGTGCCCTACCACGCGGGCCGGCAGCACCGTGCCGTCGTCCAAGGTGATGGAGACGGTGGTGGCGCCGCGGACCACGTGGTTGTTCGTCACGATGGTGCCGTTGGCGTCGATGATGAAGCCCGAGCCGCGCGCCTCCACCGTGTGGGGGCGCTGCTGTTGCTGCTGGAAGGGGAAAGGAAACGGAAAGGGCATGCCCTGGCCGCGCTGGCCGAAGCCGGGGGCGCCGCCGCCCTGGCCGCCTTCGGCCTCGTCCTCCTCATCCGGACGGATGTGGCTGGTGATGGAGACCACGGCCGGCTTGACGCGATTAACGAGGCTGACGAAGTCCGGGAGCGGGTGGCTGACGGCGCCGGGGTCGATGGCGCCCGGCTTGGGCTGGGCCACGTCGGCCTGGGCCAACGCGCTGTGCGGCGCACCGATCAGCGCCAGGCTCCCTAGCGCGGTGGTGGCCAGCAGGGCAGCGCCCAGCGTGCGGCCGAGATAGGTGCGGCCGAGAAACTTGCGGGGGAGTTGGGTCACGTGTCGTCTCCTGAAGGTCTTGAGCGAGTTACCGCTTGCGTGTTGCAATAAGGGCGCAGGGGTGAACGTTGCACCGGCCTGGCGGTGAAACCCGCGTCATGACGCCGGGTTCACCCGAGCCTGCGGTTTGGCACCAGCGGCGGTCCGTTGTATCCGAGCCTCAACCAACACGAGGGGAACGCGATGGACGGGCTGTTTTCACTGGAAGGCCGCGTGGCGCTGGTCACCGGCGGGTCGCGCGGCATCGGCGAGATGATCGCCGATGGGTTCCTGCGCGCCGGCGCCAAGGTTTACGTCTCGGCCCGCAAGGCGGCCGCCTGCCAAGCCACCGCCGAGCGCCTGTCCGCGCTGGGCACCTGCGTGGCGCTGCCGGGCGACGCTTCGGGAGCCGCCGGCGCGCGTGCGATGGCCGAGCACTACCTGCAGCACGAGTCAGCGCTGGACATCCTGGTCAACAATGCGGGAGCGGCCTGGGGCGAACCATTCGACACCTTTCCTGAGAGCGGCTGGGACAAGGTGATGGACCTGAACGTGAAGACGCCGTTCTTCCTGACCCAGGCGCTGCACGCGGCGCTGAAGGTGCACGCCACGCAGGAGCGGCCGTCCAAGGTGATCAACATCGCCTCGGTGGACGGCATATCGGTCAACATGCAGGAGACCTACTCCTACGCCGCCAGCAAGGCCGGGCTTATCCACCTGACCAAGCGGATGGCGATGCGGCTGATCGAGGACAACATCGTGGTCAACGCGATCGCCCCGGGCGCCTTCGCCTCCGACATGAACCGCAACGCGCGCGACAACGCCGAAGAGGTTTCCCAGGCCATCCCCTCGCGCCGCATCGGCACCAAGGAGGACATGGCCGGCAGCGCCGTCTACCTTGCCTCGCGCGCCGGCGACTACGTGGTAGGCGGCACGCTGGTGGTGGATGGCGGGATTGCCTGGCGGCGGTGAGGGAGCGGCGTTTCGAGACTCGGGAGACGATCCGCGTTGCCGCAGGCTGCCTTGAAGCCGTAATAAGTGAGGGCATTATCGGCGTTATGATCGTGCGAACGACGTGGCATGTGACAGCCGTGGCATCGACCCTAGGATACTCACTTACTCCGGCTTAAACGGAGACAACGACTCGCCGGGTTAGCACAGCGGTAGTGCAGCGGTTTTGTAAACCGAAGGTCGGGGGTTCAAGTCCCTCACCCGGCACCAAACCCCTTTGGAGTGGCCGTTTCCGTAGTTTCTAGCCCCTGGCGGCCGCTGAGCCCACGCCATGAGCACACATCGCGGAAATGGAAACTAAAGGCGGAGCGGCAGGTGGTCCGACCCTCGGACGGGCATATTCTACCTGCGAAGCGCGTCCCAGCCCGCCTCCGAGCCGTGGCCATCGTCAAAGGCCGCGCGCGTTGAGGAGAGGTCCGCGACAGCACTGACAGAAGTCCTTTGCTTCTTTTCTTCAGAAAAGAAGGCCTTTCTTCCCTATCCTACCTCCCCTGCATGTCCGCCTCGATCGCCTCGATCTCCGCGTCCGAGAACCCGAAATGATGCGCGATCTCGTGTACCAGCACGCTACCCACCAGCCGCCCCAGGTCCTCCCCCGTCTCGATCCATTCGATCAGGATCGGGTCGCGATACAGCAGGATGGCGTCGGGCAGCCGCACCGGGTCGCTCACGCTGCGCTCGGTCATCGGGATGCCGCGGTACAGCCCGGTCAGCTCCCACGCGTTGTCGATGCCGAGCGCCTCCAGCGTCTCCTCGTCGGCCATGTCCTCCACCAGGATGGCGATGCCCTCCACGTGGCGGGACAGGCGGGTCGGCAGCGCCGCCAGCGCCGCCTCGGCCATCGCCACGATGTCCTCATCGCCCGGCGGCGTGGTGTAGGCTGGCATGGCGATCACCTCTGGAGCGGAGAGCCCCACCATGCCGGAACCCCTCACCCAGGCGCAACGCGAGGAACTGGCCGCCCTGCCCGGCTGGGCCGTTCAGGAGGGCCGCGACGCCATCGTGCGGCACTTCAAGTTCGCCGACTTCAGCGAGGCCTGGGGCTTCATGTGCCGCGTGGCGCTGCTGGCCGAACAGCAGGACCACCACCCGGAATGGCAGAACGTCTACAACCGCGTCACCATCACGCTCACCACGCACGATTCGGGCGGCCTCTCGGCGCGTGACTTGCGCCTGGCGCGCGCGGTGAGCCGGCTGGTGGACTAGGCAAGCCCCGGCCCGGAGGTGGGCCGCATGTTGCGGCGGCGCGGCCGACCCCGTAGGACGGCTTGTCGATCCGCAGGTGCGGGCGAGACGGTACGGGACGGCCCATGCTCGACAATCGCCGCATCGCCGTGGTCATGCCCGCCTACAACGCAGCCAAGACGTTGCAGCGCACCTACGACGAGATACCGCGCGACATCGTCGACGACATCATCCTGACCGACGACGCCAGCAAGGACGACACGCTGAGTCTCGCGCGGACGCTGGGCGTGTTCAGCCTGGTGCACGACCGCAACCGCGGCTACGGCGCCAACCAGAAGACCTGTTACGCGGCGGCCCTGGAACGTGGGGCCGACATCGTGGTCATGCTGCATCCCGACTACCAATACTCGCCGCGGCTTATCATCGCGATGGCGGCCATGCTGGTATCCGGCCACTACGATGCGGTCCTGGCATCGCGCATCCTGGGGCGCGGCGCGCTCGAAGGCGGCATGCCGCTGTATAAATACGCCGCCAACCGTGCGCTCACCTTCGGGCAGAACGTCCTGATGAAGGCCAAACTCTCCGAGTACCACACTGGCTACCGCGCCTGGACTAGGACGGTGCTGGAGCGGCTGCCGCTCGCACGCTGCTCGGACGATTTCGTGTTCGACAACCAGATGCTGGCGCAGGCGCTGCACTACGGTTTCCGGATCGGCGAGATCTCCTGCCCTACGCGGTACTTTGCCGAGGCTTCCTCGATCAACCTAGGGCGCAGCATCGTATACGGCCTGGGAGTGCTGGGCACGTCCGTCCGCTACCGGCTGCATCACCTCGGCGTGCGGAACGACCGGCTGTTCGCCGATGTCCAGGGCTGAGACGACGCCGGCACCGGACCGCCTGCCGGTCAAGCGCCTGCTGGCGGGCGGCGGTCTGCTGGTAATCATCTGCTGCGGCATCGGCATCGTCCGGCTGTTCCCCCTGCAGGTGACCGCGCTCATGCGCCATGCCGCCGCCGCCGAGCAGGGTCTGGGCGCCGCCGGATGGCTGCTGGCCTTCGGCGTGCAGGTGCTCGTGGCGTTGTGCGGCGTGCTGCCGGCTTCGGCGGGCGCCATCGCGGCCGGCATGGCGTTCGGCGTCGTCGGCGGCTTCTGCGTCTGCGGAAGCGCCACCATCCTGGGCGCCCTGCTGGCGTTCGGCCTGGCACGCAGCCTGCTCCGGCCGGCGATCGCTCGCGCGCTCGCGCGCCATCCCCGGATGATCCGCCTCGACGAGGCCGTCACGCGCGACGGATGGCGGCTCGTCGTCCTGATGCGCATCTCGCCGCTCATGCCGTTCGCCGTCACCAGCTACGCGCTCGGCCTCAGCTCGCTGGAGCTGCGCGCCTACCTTGCCGGAACATTGGCATCGCTGCCCGCACTGCTCGGCTACGTCGTCGTGGGAAGCCTTGCCGGCCAGAGCCTCGACGCGCTCGCCACCGGCCGGAGGGGCACCGTGCATTGGATCGGGACGGCCGCTGCCCTGCTGGCCACGGTCTTGCTGACCATCCGCCTGGCACGGATCATCGCTGCCGCGCTCCGCCTGCCCGAGCAGCAGGTTCGCCTCGCGCCGGACGCGGGTAACGCCGCATGAGCACGCCGAGGGCGCGCTGGCTTGCCGCCGAAGGCTGGCGGTCCGGGGCGCTCCTGCTTGCCGCCTACGCTCTTCTGCTGTGCGCGCGCATGCCGCAGATCATCATCAAGGGCCGGTTCTGGGCGGAGGAGGGCCACGTCTTCTTCAGCAACGCCTGGACCTTGCCGCCGCTCCAGGCGCTGCTGACCTCGTTCGGTGGCTACCTCAACCTGCCGGCCAACGCGGCGACCCTGGCGGCACGCTGGCTGCTGCCGCTCGAATGGGCGCCTTACCTGACGATCTCGGTGGCGCTGGCCATACACCTGCTGGCCCCACTGCTGCTGCTAAGCGCATCTGATAGCTGGCTGCGGCCCTGGTGGATGCGCGCCGGCTGCCTGCTTCTTCTGCTGCTCGCCCCGGGAGTCGACGAAGGCCTGCTGCAGACCCTGCACTGCCAGTTTCAGACGACACTGTGCTGCGCACTGATCGTGGCTTTGGACGTCGCTCCCGGCTGGCGTCACCGCCTCAGGCTGGGGTTGCTGGCCTTCGCACCCCTGTGCGGCGTGGTGCCGATCGTGCTGATCCCTATCTTCCTGTTTCGCGCCTGGACGGACCGCTCACGACTTCGGCTAACGCAGGCGGCGGCGCTCGGCGCGGGCTCGGCGATCCAGTTGCTGGGGTTCTTTCATGCCGTCGCGGGACGCGGCTACGCCCTGCATGCCGTCCTGGCGCTGTGCGCCGTCACCGTGCGCTACCTGGAGTCTCCCTTCCTGGGTCTGGATCATGCCGACGCGCTTGCAACGCTGATCAAGCTCCGTCTGTCCGAGGGTCATGTCCCCTGGCTCGTGGTGATGCTGCCCTGCGTGGCCTTCCCTGCACTGCTGCTGCTGACCGTGCGGACCAGGTCGTCACGGCCCGCCTTCTGGCTGCTTACCTCAGGTGTAGCGATTGCTGCGGCAACCTATATCGGTGCCATCGGGGGTGCGTGGCCGATGATCGACGGCCGGAGCGGCGAGCGCTACGTGTTCGTGCCGCAAACCTTATTTGCGCTGACCGTCCTGGCACTTGCGGCAACCCGCACCGGCTGGACCAGAGCGGTCTCGTATGCAGCAGTGGCTTGGATGCTCTGTGTGGGCGTCAATGGGTACCTGCATCCGTGGAACACCATCGCAAACGGACCGTCATGGCGCCCCGAGGTGGCAATCTGGCGTGCCGACCCGTCACACGTGCTGCAGCTCTGGCCGGCAGGATGGTCGATGACGCTTGGGCGTTCCCGATAGATGCCAACAGTTCGCCTTGTGATCTAGGAGCAAGCATGGGGCTCTGCCCCAAACCCCATCGTGCGCAGCACGCATTCGCGTGACGGAGCCTCGAGACCCCAGACCCCATCTATTTAGGATCTCTTGCAAAGAGGTTCTAAGAGGCTGTTTGGAAACTCACACAAGCTGCCTGGGGAGCGCCGAAATCCGACGAAAGCGGTAACTACATACCACATTTCAGGCTGTATTCGCCTTCTACCGGCAAGGATTGAGCGACTCGGGGCTTTGAATACAAGTTTCCAAACAGCCTCTAAGAGTCCGTTTGAAAACTCGCTTGAGCTGTTGATTGAGCGTACAAACTTACCAAAAGCGGTATCTGGCTACCGCATTTTGGCGGGATTTACCTAACATCGGCCTCAGATTGACCGCTTCGCGGCTGTGGCTTCCGCAGCATGCCGCTGGTCTTCCTCCAAAGCCCGCTCTACCACCAATCCCGCAAGATCCTGCTGGTGCGCGATCCCCGCGACGCCCTGGTCAGCGAGTGTTTCTCCATCGCCTACAGTCACGGGCTGCCGGAAGCCGCACCGGGCGAAGGCGGCGCGCGCGAGGAGTTCCTGGCGCTCCGCGCGGCCGCCCTGGCCTCCAGCATCGACGCCACTGTGCTGCGGCGCGCCGGGCCGATGAACCGCGCTTTCATGGAGTACGCCGAGGCGGCCGCCGACC
Organism: uncultured Acetobacteraceae bacterium; assembly: GCA_964242595.1. Lineage (GTDB taxonomy): Bacteria > Pseudomonadota > Alphaproteobacteria > Acetobacterales > Acetobacteraceae > BOG-908. The sequence continues at coordinate 7,425 of CAXTBC010000008.1, forward strand.
CGCTCACCCGCGTCTTCCGCTAGCAGGACGTCATCCTGGACAAGCGGCCCTGGCTGGCCGGCATGGCGGCCCATTTCGGATGGCCACCATGCCCGCCGAGCTTCGTGGAGGGATGATGGGCTGGGCCGACAAGGTGCCCGCCGTGGAAGAAAGCCACGCGTTCATCCGTCGGGTCAGGCCGGGAGACCACCGGGAGAAGCTGTCGGCCGGAGTGATCGCGCAGCTGGACGGGGTGTTGCGGCCGGCTATGGAGCTGTTCGGTTACGAGTAAGGCAAGCGGTTCTTTTTTGAAAAAGAACCAAAAGGTTTTTGCTCCCTGTCGGGTGATTCAAGGCAAAAGCGCGACAGCGGAGTCGAAGTTTTTTGGTTCTTTTCTTCGGAAAAGAAGGCCTTACGCCCCTGCCGCCGCCAGCACCTCGCTTGCATGCCCCTCCACCTTAACCTTTGGCCAAGCCCGAGCAATCCGCCCGTCCATCCCCACCAGGAACGTCGCACGCTCCAGGCCCATGTATTTCCGCCCGTACATGGATTTCTCCACCCACACGCCATACGCCTCGCTCAGCGCGCCCGCCTCGTCGGAGGCCAGCGGGAACGCCAGGCCGTATTTCTCGGCGAACTTGTCCAGCACCCTGACGGGATCACGCGAGACGCCGATCACCTCTAGGCCGTGGCCGCCGAAATCCGGCAGCGCCGCCTGGAACGCGCAGGCCTCCTTCGTGCAGCCGGAGGTGTCGGCTTTCGGGTAGAAATACAGCACGTAAGGCTTGCCGGCCAACGCCACGCTGCTGGCCGTGCGCCCGCCGCTTGCGGGCAGTTCGAAGTCCGGGGCGGCGTCGCCCACGCTCAGGCTCATGTCATGGCTCTCCGACGTGCCGGCGGAACGCGGCACTCACGCCATCTGCCACGCCCTCCACCCGCTCGGCCAGCGTCATCCCCGGTGCGGCCCCCAGCACGCGGTCCAGCGCGCGGTCCAGCCTCGGGGTCGCGTGACCGGGCAGCACCGCCGGCACCGCGCGGCCCAGCATGATCCGCAGCAGGCCTTGCAGCGCGCGCCAGGCCGCGTCGGCCCGGATCAGCGCTGCCGCCTCGGGCTGCGGCAGCACGCCGGCGTCGGCCAGCCGGGCCAGTGCCACGCGGGTGACGGGGCTCAGCAGCCTGGGCCGGTCGGCGTGGCGCAACTGCAGCGACTGGGCGATGAACTCCAATTCCATCAGCCCGCCGCGTCGCAGCTTGACGTCCCACGGCCCCGCCGGCGGCATTTCGGCCAGCAGCCGGCGACGCATCGCCAGCGTGTCGGCCGGCACCTGGGCGCGGTCGCCCTGCGCCAGCGCGGTGACCAACGCGCTGGCCACCCTGCCGCGCAGCCCGGCCGGACCCGCCACCACCCGTGCCCGCGTAAGGGCCAGGCGCTCCCACGTCCACGCGCTCTCGGCGTGGTAGCGCTCGAAGGCGGCCAGCGAAACGGCGACCGGCCCTTTGCCGCCGGACGGGCGCAGCCGCATGTCCACGTCGTACAGCTTGCCGTCGCGGGTGGGCACGGTCAGCGCAGCCACCACCGCCTGGGCGGCCCGGGCGAAATACTGGCTGGGCGCCAGGCGCGCGGGCCCGCTGCTCAGGGCGTCGCCGTCGGGATGGTCGTACACCAGCATCAGGTCCAGGTCGGAGCCGGCCATCATCTCCCGGCTGCCCGCCTTGCCGAGCGCCACCACTGCCAGCCCGCCGCCGCGCAGCCTGCCGTAGCGCCGGGCGTGGTCGGCCAGCACCAGCGGCATCAGCCGGCCAATCGTCGCCTCGGCCAGCGCGGTCCGCGCGGCGCCGGCCTCGTCCTGGCCAATCCGCCCGTCCAGCTCGGCCACCGCCAGGCGGAACTCCTCGCCGCGCACGAAGCGGCTTGCGATGCCTAGCGCCTCGTCCAGGGCGCGGGCGTCACGCAACTGCGCCGCCAGGGAGGCGCGCGGGTCCGGATCGACGTCCTGCGGCGAGACCAGCCCTTCCAGCGCCGCCGGCACCGCGGCCAAGTGTCCGGCCAGCCAGGGCGCGGCGCCCAGCACGTCACCCAGCCGCTCCAGCAGGGCCGGGTTGTGGCCGAGCATGGAGAAGATCTGCACGCCTTCGGGCAGGCGGTGAACGAACTCGTCCAGCCTGGCCCAGGCGGCTTCCGGGTCGGGCTGCCGGTCCATGACGCCGGCGAGCGCGGGCGTGAGGTCGGCCAGCAGTGCCCGGGCCCGGTCGGTGCGCAGCGCCCGCGGCCGCCCGGCCAGCCATGCCTGCACCGCGGCCGCCCCCGGGCCGGCGAGCACCGGCGATGCCGCCCGCGGCCGCCCGGCCATGTCCGGCGGGGCGCCCGGCTGTTCGAGCAGGCCGGTGAAGGCGCGCCGCACGTCAGCCATGGGGCCCAGAAGCCCGGCGGCCAGCGCCGGCGCGCCCGCTTCACCCATGAAAAGCGCAAAGCGTTCCAAGCCCTCCGGCGTATCCGGCAGGCTGTGGGTCTGGCGGTCGTCGACCATCTGCAGCCGGTGCTCGGTGCGGCGCAGCTTGCCATAAGCGGCCGAGAGCCCTGCCACAGTCGCGCCGGGTAGGTGGCCGGCCACACCCAGTGCCGCCAGCGCGTCCAGCGTGGCCGGCTGGCGCAGCCCCGGGTTGCGGCCGCCCCAAACTAGCTGCAGCGTCTGCGCGCAGAACTCGACCTCGCGTATGCCGCCATGGCCGCGCTTCAGGTCGTGGCCCAGCAGCCGGATCTCGGGCGGCCCGTTGCCGGCCAGCGCCGCCCCGCTGTGGCCGTCCATGCGCTGCTTCATCGCGCGTATGTCGGCGATGGCGGCGAAATCCAGGTGGCGGCGCCAGACGAAAGGGCGGATGGCCTCCAGGAAACGCCGACCCAGCGCCATGTCGCCTGCCACCGGCCGCGCCTTGATCATCGCGGCGCGCTCCCATGTCTGCGCGGCACCCTCGTAATAGGCCAGGGCGGTGGGCAGCGAGATGGCCGGCGGGGTTGAGCCTGGATCGGGGCGCAGGCGCAAATCCGTGCGGAACACGTAGCCGTCGGCGTCGCGGGCCTGCATGAGGGCGACAAGGTCGCGGGTCAGCCGGGCGAAGATGGCGCCCAGCGCCTCGGCGTTATAGGCATGGGGTTCGGGGTCGTAGAGCAGGATGAGGTCGACATCGCTGGAAAAGTTGAGCTCCCGCGCGCCGAGCTTGCCCATGGCCAGCACGGTAAAGCCGGAGCCGCGCGCCGGGGCCGCCGGGTGCGGCAGGCGCAGCTCGCCGCGGTCGTGGGCGGCCCGCAGCAGGTGCGCCACCAGAATCCGCAACGCGCCGTCGGCCAGGTCCGACAGGGCGCCGGTCACCTGAGCCAACGACCACGCGCCGCCGATGTCGGCGAGTGCCGTGGCCAGCGCCACCCGGCGCTTGGCCGTGCGCAGCAGCGCGCTGGTGGGCGCGCGCGCCAGCGTGGGCGCCACGGCGGTCAGCGTGCCCAGCGCCAGGTCGCACACGGCGTCGGGCCCGCTGACCTCGATGGCGCGCAGCGTCGCGGCCTCGCGCGCGGCCAGGGCAGACAAATAGGGTGCGGCGGAGAGATCGGGCAGGTGCAGCGTCCGGCGCTCCTGAGGATGCAAGGCGGCCCCGTTCTGCACCGCCGGACCGCAAGCTGTCTCGCGGCAAGCCCCGCGTGAGGCTGGTCTCGCGCATCCTGCTCGTGCTGGCGAAGGTGACGCTCGGCATCCTGGCCCTGGCCGCCCTGGCCGTCTGCGCGCTGGTCTGGCGGCTCGGCGAGGGGCCGGTTGACATCACACCTTTTTTGCGGCGCGAGCACGCCCGCCTGCAGCCGCCCGGGGCCAGCCTGTCCGTCGGCCACGCCACGCTGGCCTTGGGCAAGGCCGGCACCGGCCGTCAGCTCGATCTCGAGGTGCGAGACGTCGCGGCGGCCAAGGCGGACGGCAGCGCGTCGGCCAAGGTGGGCCGCATCGGCGTCTCGCTGTCCGTCCCCCAGCTGCTGCTCGGCCGGCTCGCGCCTCGGAGCATCACGCTGGACGACGCGGATGTGGAACTGCACGCCACGACGGCGGTCACCCTGCGCCGCGGCCTGACCGGCACGGCCAGCGGGGAAGCGCCGCCCTGGCTGCAACAGCTGCAGCGCGTGCGGGTGCACGGCCTGCTTATGACCATCCACGGCTTGCAGCCGGGCCTGGACGGCCTGGCCACGCGGGCCGAGGCGGACCTGCACCGGCTGCCCGGCGGTGGCCTGGCCGGCGCCGCCACGCTGCAGCTGCAAGCCGGCGCCACACAGGCCATCCTGGACGTCCAGGCGGCCGAGCACGACGGCACCACGCAGGTCACCGCGACCAGCAGCCCCGTCTCGCCCGCCGCGCTGGCCGGGCTGGCACCTGAACTGGCAGGGCTCGCCGCGCTGGACGTACCGCTGCGCCTGGCCCTGCAGGCTAGCGTCAAGGCCAATCTCGCGCTGGGTTCGGCGCGGCTGGACGTCACCGGCAGCCCGGGTACGCTGCACGCCGGACGCGGCAGCGTGGCGCTGACCAGCCTGGCCGCCACCCTCACCGCCACGCCGGCCGGGCTGCGGCTAGAGGCCTTCCGGGCCGCGCTGGCACCAGCCGGGCCGCACGGCCCGCCGCCGGTGATCACCGGCACCGCCTCGGCCACCCGCGCTGCCGGCCGCATCCACGCCGTCTTCGGCGTGGCCGTCGACAACGTGGCCTTCGCCGACCTGCCGCGCTACTGGCCGGAAGGCACCGGCGGCGGCGCCAGGAGCTGGCTCGTGCAGAACGTGACCGCAGGCCACGCGCATGACGGCCAGGTCGCCGGCAGCCTGGACGCACCGGCCGACCTGTCCGACGCCACGTTGACCACCCTCTCCGGCGGCATGCTGGCCGACGACGTGTCGCTGACCTGGCTACGCCCGATCCCTGGCCTCACCCACGCCCGCGCCCGCGTCGTGCTGGAGGGACCGGACTCGCTGACCGTGACGATGGACCGCGGCGGCCAGAACAACCTGGTGCTCGCCCCCGGCTCGTCCATCCGCATCACCGGGCTGCAGGACCGCGACCAGTTCGGCGACATCGCTGTGGGCTTGTCCGGCGCGCTGCCGGACGCGCTCGGCCTGCTGAACCACCCGCGCCTGCACCTGCTGGACCGCAGCGGCATCCAGGTGGTGGGCGCCGCCGGCATGGTGACCGCCCGCATAACCATACGTGTTCCGTTGGTAGACAGGGTGACGATGGACCAGATCGCCATAGGCGCAAACGCCACGCTGTCCGGCGTGCACCTGGGCCGCATCGCCGCCGGGCGGGACCTGGATGACGGCAACCTGCGGTTGAAGGTCACCGGCGACGGGCTGCAGGCGGCCGGCACCGGCGCCGTGTCCGGTATTCCCGCCCGCCTGTCGCTGAACATGGATTTTCGCAACGGCGGTCCGGACCAGGTTCTGCAGCACGTGACCGCCGTGGGCACCGCATCAGTAGCCCAGCTCCGGCGGGCCGGCCTGCCGGGAGCAGCCTTGAAGGTAATCACCGCCGGCCAGGCCGGGCTGAGCGTGGACTATGCCGGCCTGCGCAGCGGCACGGCGCTGCTGCAGATCGACACCAACCTGGGCCAGGCTGCGCTCAAGACGCCGCTCGGATGGTCGAAGGCAGCCGGCCAGCCGGCCACGCTCGGCGGGCAGGTGACGCTGGATCACGGCAGGCTGGCCGCCGTGGACCACCTGCACGCCGATGGGCCGGGCCTGGCCATCGTCAGCCACACGCAGATCGTCGGTCCGGCGCGCGCCTTGCTGCTCGACAGGCTGGAGATCGGCGGCACGCGCGCCACCGGCCGGATCGGCTTCCCCGCCACCCCGGGCGCCCCGGTAAGCCTCGCTCTGTCGGGCCCGGCGCTCGACCTGTCCTCGGCGCTGGACGCACCGTCACCGCCCGCCCCGGCAACGCCGCCGTCCGAGCCGGCACCGGAGGCGCGCGGTCAGGCCTGGGCGGCCACCCTGGCGTTCGGCGCAGTGACGCTCTCCCGCGGCAAAACCCTGGCGCCGTTCGACCTGGACGCTGCCGATGACGGCCTGCGCATCCTGCACGCCCATGTCCGCGCCGGTTCGCAAGGCGAACTGGCCGTCGACGTCACACCCGAACCCGGCGGCCGCAGCCTGGCCCTGTCCGCCGCCGATGCCGGCGCCGCCCTGCACGCGCTGGGGGTGGCCGACAACCTGGCCGGCGGCAAGCTGGTGCTGGACGGGCGCTACGACGACACCAAGCCCGGCGCCCCGCTCGCCGGCACCGCCACCCTCACCGGCTTCAACCTGCGCAACGCGCCGGCGATCGGCCGCCTGCTGCAGGAGATGACGCTGTACGGCGTGGCCGACGTGCTGCACGGCCCCGGGTTGCACTTCTCCAAGATGGTGGCCCCGTTCAGCTGGCACGACGGCGTGCTGGACCTGGCCAACGCGCGCGCCTTTTCCAACTCGCTGGGCATCACCGCGCAGGGCGAGCTGGACCTGCGCCACCGGACGGCCGACATCACCGGCACCGTGGTGCCGGCCTACTTCTTCAATCAGTTGCTGGGCGACCTGCCGCTGGTGGGCCGGGTGTTCTCACCGGAGAAGGGCGGCGGGGTGTTTGCCGCGCGCTACTCCGTGCACGGACCGTTCGCGGCACCGAAAGTCGGGGTGAACCCGCTATCGGCGCTGACACCTGGGTTCCTGCGGGAGGGGTTCGGGTTGTTCACGCCGCGGCAGGCGAAGTAATGCCGCGGTCTGACTCAAGGGGCAAGGATGGGGCTCGGTCCAACCCCGCTGAGCCTTTAGGCCCTAGAAGGTGTTATGTACTTCTGCATTACGTTGATTGTTCGCAACTTACTAAAAAAGACGATAAGCCATAAACAGGTCGATAGTCGTCACTGTTGCTGCAGACCCAAAATTGTATATGCAACTTATACGACCAATTACCTCGCAAGCCAATCAAACGGAAATCAGCTTACCTAAGACATAACTAAGTGGCTTGCACACCCGACGATGCTGACCGGCAACGTTTCAAGGTATAAACAACGATTCTTCCTAGACAAGAAGTCATTCCTACCCGCCCGCCACCACCATCCCGTCTACCCTTACCGTCGGCGCGTCCGTGCCGCGCCGGAACCGCAGGTCGTTGGCGGGTTGTAACGCCATGAACATCTCGCCCAAATTGCCGGCGATGGTGATCTCGGCCACCGGCTCGGCCAGCGCCCCGTTGCGGATCATGAAGCCGGCGGCGCCGCGGCTGTAGTCGCCGGTCATGCCGTTCACGCCCATGCCGATCAGCTCCGTCACGTAGATGCCCAGCGCGATGTCGGCCATCAGCTCGGCCGCCGTCGGCTCGCCGGCCGCCATGTAGAGGTTGGTGGCCGACGGGCCGGGCGGGCCGCCGGTGCCGCGGCTGGCGTGGCCGGTGGTGTGCAGGCCGAGCTGCCGGGCGCTGCGGCCGTCAAGGATCCAGCTCGCCAGCACGCCGTCCTCCACCAGGGTCAGCGGGCGCGTGGGCACGCCCTCGCCGTCGAACGTGCCGGAGCGGCCGCCGCGCACCCGCAGCGGGTCGTCCTGCACGTGCACGCCGGGACGGAACAGGCGCTGGCCCATGCGGTCCTTGAGGAAGCTGGTGCCGCGCGCCACCGCGCCGCCGTTGATGGCGCCCGAGAGGTGGCCTACCAGGCTGTTGGCCACCCGCGGGTCGAACACCACCGGCATCGTGGCGGTCTTCGGCCGCGTGGGGTTCAGACGCGCCACCGCCCGCTCGCCGGCGCTCTGGCCGATCGCGGCGGGGTCGTCCAGGTCGGCCAGATGCACCGTGCCGTGATGGTCGTAGTCGCGCTGCATGCCGGTGCCCTGACCGGCGATCACGCTGACGGAATGCGAGTGGCTGCTGCGTACCGTGCTGCCGGCGAACCCGGCCGAGGTGGCCAGGTGGCGTTCGGTGCGGCCGAAGCCGGCGCTGCCGCCCTCCGAGTTGGCCACGCCCGCCACCGCCAGGGCCGCCGCCTCGGTCGCGTCGGCACGCGCGATCAGCGCCTCGGCGGTCGGCTCGGCCGGGTCCGCCAAGTCCAGGAACGCGGCGTCGGCGGGCGGCGCCGCCTCGGGCGACAGGTCGGCCAGCGCATCGTCCGGCACCAGGCGCGCCATCGCTACGGCGCGGTCCGCCAGCGTGGCGAACCGCGCCGGGTCCACGCTGCTGGCCGAGACGATGGCGCTCTTGGCGCCGCAGAACACGCGCAGGCCCAGGTCGCGCGACTCCGAACGCTCCAGCGTTTCCGTCTGGCCCAGGCGGCGTTCCACGCTGAGCGAGGTGCGGCTGACCAGGACGGCGTCGGCGCGGTCGGCGCCGGCCTTGCGTGCGGAGGCGAGAAGATTCCGGAGAAGGTCTAGGCTCATTTGAAACATCCTAAGCAAGGCCTTCTTTTTTGAAAAAAAGAAGCAAAAAACTTTTGTCCGTTGGGCGCGGCTCTATCCGGACACACCCGACAGGGAGCAAAAGCTTTTTGGTTCTTTTTCTCGAAAAAGAACTGCTTTCTTTCTGTTAAGCCGCCAACCGCAACGTAATATCCGACAGGCTAGGTACGCTCTCCGCCGGCCCCATCGCCGCGAGCGTCGGCGTGCCGCGAAAGATCCGGCGCGCCGCACGCGTGATGTCGCCCACCGTCACCGCCTCCAGCTTGGCCACCGTCTCGGCCGCCGGGATGATGCGCCCGAAGATCTGCATCTGCCGCGAGAGCTGCTCGCAGCGGCTGCCGGTGCTCTCCATGCTCATCAGCAGGCTGGCCTTCACCTGCGCCTTGGCGCGGCGCAGCTCCGCCTCGTTGGCGTCCACCTGCACGCGCGCCAGCTCGCCCAGCGTGGCCGGGACCAGCTCGGCCGCCTCCGCCTCGCCGGTGCCGGCGTAGATGCCGAACAGCCCGGTCTCCATGAACGGGGCGGCGAACGAGTAGACCGAGTACACCAGCCCGCGCTTCTCGCGGATCTCCTGGAACAGGCGGGACGACATGCCGCCGCCCAGCAGGCCGGAGAGCAGCAGCACGGGGTAGTAGTCCGGGTCCGCGTAGCTGACGCCGGGGAAGCCCAGCACGATGTGCACCTGGTCCAGGTCGCGCGACTCGCGGAACTCGCCGCCGGCGTAGTGGCCGGGCACCAGTGGCGGCGGCATCTCGGCGGGCAGGTCGGCGAAGTGGCGGGCCACCAGGTCTACCACGCGGCCGTGCTCCAGCGCGCCGGCCGCCGCCACCACCACGTTGCCGGCAGCGTAATGCGCGCGCATGTAGCCGGCGATCTGGTCGCGCGTCATGCCCCGGATGATCTCCTCGGTGCCCAGCACCGGCCGCCCCATCGGCTGGCCGGGATAGGCTGTCTCCTGGAAATGGTCGAAGATGATGTCGTCCGGCGTGTCGTTCGCCTGGCCGATCTCCTGCAGGATCACGCCGCGCTCGCGCTCCACCTCCTCGGGGGCGAAGGTGGAGTGGGTCAGGATGTCGCCGATGATGTCGGCGCCCAAATCCAGGTCCTCCTTCAACATCTTCACGTAGTACGCGGTCTGCTCGCGCGCGGTGTAGGCGTTGATGTGCCCGCCCACGTTCTCCACCGCCTCGGCGATCTCGGCGGCGGTGCGGCGTTCGGTGCCCTTGAAAGCCATGTGCTCGAGAAAGTGGCTGACGCCGTTCTGCGCCGCCTCCTCGTTGCGCGTGCCGCTGGCCACGTAGGCGCCCAGCGAGATGGTCTCCACGCGGTCCATCCGTTCGGTCACCACCGTCAGGCCGCTGGGAAGCCGGGTCACTTGGATGGCGTCATCTGTCATGGGTGGTTCCTTGAGACGAAGGCGCGGATGAAGGCCTGCACCTGGCCGAGCTGGTTTGGCGCGGAGGAGAAGCGTTCCTGGCGTTCATATAGGCCTGCCAGGTGCGCGGGCAGAGGGGGGCGGAGGCCGGTGGCCGCCTGCATGGCATCGGGGAACTTGGCCGGGTGGGCGGTGGCGGTGACGATCGTGGGAAGGTGCTGGCAGGGGTGGGCGCGGGCGGCGGCGATGCCGATGGCGGTGTGCGGGTCCGCCAGGTAGCCGCAGTGCGCGTGCAGGCGGGCGATCTCGGCGGTGGTGCCGGAATCGTCCAGCCGGAAGCCCTCGAACAGGGTACGGGCGCGGTGCCAGGCGGCCTCGGGCACGTCCATGCGGCCGGTGGCGCGGAAGCCGGCCATGGTGGCGGCGGTCTGCGCCGCGTCGCGCCCCAGCAGTTCGAACAGCAGGCGCTCGAAGTTGCTGCTCACGCCGATGTCCATGCTGGGCGACAGGCTGGGCTCGATGGGGCGGACGCTCATGTCCCGGCTGTGCAGGAACCGCGTCAGGATGTCGTTGCGGTTGCTCGCCACGATCAGGCGCGAGACGGGCAGGCCCATGCGGCGCGCCGCCCAGGCGGCCAGCACGTTGCCGAAATTGCCGGTGGGCACGGCGAAGGCCACCTCGCGCTCCGGCCCGCCCACCGCCAGCGCGCCGGCGACGTAGTAGGGGATCTGCGCCGCGATACGGGCGAAGTTGATGGAGTTCACCGCCGAGAGGTGCACGTCGTCGCGGAACGCCGCGTCGGCGAACATCGCTTTCACCAGGTCCTGGCAGTCGTCGAACGTGCCGTCGACGGCGATGTTGGCGACGTTGGGCGCGTCCACCGTGGTCATCTGCCGGCGCTGCACCTCGCTGGTGCGCCCGGCCGGGTGCAAAATGACGATGTCGATCGCCGCGCGGCCGCGGCACGCCTCGATGGCCGCCGACCCGGTGTCGCCCGACGTGGCGCCCACGATGGTGATGCGCTGGCCGCGGGCGCGGAGCACGTGGTCGAACAGCCGGCCCAGCAACTGCATCGCCAGGTCCTTGAAGGCGAGCGTGGGGCCGTGGAACAGCTCGAGCGACCAGAGATGCGTCTCGAGCTGCACCAGCGGGACCACGGCGGGATGGCGGAACCCGGCATAGGCGTCGCGGCAGAAATCCTGCAGGGTGGCGAACGGGACCGCCTCGCCGACGAACGGCGCGACGACGCGGGCCGCCAGGTCGGCATAGGGCAGCCCGCGCAGCGCGCGCAGGTCGGCCGGCGAGAGATGCGGCCAGTCCTCGGGCATGTACAGCCCGCCATCCGGCGCCAGCCCCGCCAGCAGCACCCCGGCAAAATCCGTGTCGGGTGCCAGGCCCCTCGTCGAGACGTACCTCAACTTGCAAGCCCGGCGGACAGGAGCGTTTTACCTTCCCTCTGCAAAGAAGCAGGCCTTCCCTACTCTTTGGCAACCACCTTGACGGGCGCGCGCGCGATCGACCTGATCGACGCCCGGGGCCGTCCGGAGGCCGCCCCGATCTCGCGATCCTGCGCCTCGATGAACGCGCGGGCCGGCTCGTCGCCGTCCAGCCCGGAGAGCTCGGTATAGGGCACGCGGCGGTTGGAGCTCAGCGTGCCGTCCGTGTAGGTGACGTCGAAAGCCACGAAACTGCTGAGGATCTTGCGCTTAGGCGGCATCAGGCGCATCCGGCTGTTCGGCCGGGGCCTCGGGCAGCGGCGGCTCGCCGGCGGCGGCACGGCGCTTGGCTTCGGCCTTCTCCAGCCGCTTGGCTTCGGCCTTGGCTTCCTTGGCCCGTTCGCGCTCGGCGCGCTGGAAATTGTAGTTCGGTTTGAAGACCATGGGGTTCTCCACTCAGGCGAAACTTGGGAGGGCGCGAGCGCCGGGTGGCGTTTATGGCAGAGTGCCGGCCACAGGGCCACTCCGCCGAGGCGTGCCAGCTGCCCGGCTCGGCACGAGCATGTTGATATCAGGGACGGATGGCAATCCGGATGCAGGACAATACCAAAGGCCGGATGTTTGATTTACGAGCAAGCATGGGGCTCTGCCCCAAACCCCGCTGGGGCCTTGAGGCCCCAGACCCCCATCTACTCGGGATCTTTTACAAGCAGGTTTTAAGGACTTGTCCTTAGCGGGGTTTAGGGAAGAGTTCCTGGCCTTAATGCGGCTTGCGGCCCATCTCTCGCGCCAACCCCACAAACCGCTTCACCTCAGCTTCTGTCGTCAGATAATTCGTTACCAGCCGCACCACCGGCAGCTCCTCGCCCGGAACCTGGATCCAGCGGTAGAACACCGCACCCTCGCCCTGCAACGCGCTGATCATCGCCTCAGGCATGGCTACGAACAGCTCGTTGGCCTGCACCTCCTGGAGCAGCCGCACGCCCGGTATGGCGGCCAGGCCGGTGGCCAGCGCCTGGGCCATGGCGTTGGCGTGGCGGGCGTGGGCCAGCCACAGGTCACCTTCGAGGTAGCCGTTAAGCTGGGCCGAGAGGAAGCGCTGCTTGGACCACAGCTGCCCTGCCCGCTTGCGCCGGCGCTCGAAGCCCGCAGCCAGCGCCGGGTTGAAGAACACCACGGCCTCGGCGGCCAAGGCGCCGTTCTTGGTGGCGCCGAAGGAGAGCACGTCCACCCCGGCCTTCCAGGTGACCTCGGCCGGCGTGCAGCCCAGCGTGGCGAGCGCGTTGGCGAAGCGCGCCCCGTCCATGTGCAGGTGCAGCCCGCGCGCCCGGCCGGCCTGCGCAACCTCGCCGACCTGGTCGGGGCTGTAGACAGTGCCCCACTCGGTGGCCTGGGTGATGCTGACGGCTTCGGGCAGCACATGGTGCACGCCGCCGTCCACCGCACGCGCCATGGCGGCCTCCACCTGCGCGCCGGTGATCCGGCCGGTATCCGAAGGCAGGGTCACCAGCTTGGCGCCACCCATGTAGAACTCCGGCGCGCCGCACTCGTCGGTGGCGATGTGCGCCTCGTCATAGCACAGCACGGCGCCGTAGGGCCGCACGATGGCGGCCAGCGCGAGCGCGTTGGCCGCGGTGCCGGTGGCTACGGGGAACACGGAAACTTCGGTCTCGAAGACGTCGTGCAGCAGGGCGGTCAGCCGAGCGGTGGCCGGGTCGGCGCCGTAGGAGGCGACGTTGCCGGTGTTGGCCTGCGCCAGTGCGGCCATCACCTCGGGGCAGACAGGGGCCGTGTTGTCGCTGGCGAAGTTCATGCTGTTCTCGTCTCCTTGATAGACACGCCGGCCAGGCCGAGCACGTCCTCCATCCCGTAACGCCCGGGCGCCCGGCCACTTGTCCACAACGCAGCCTGCACGGCGCCGCGCGCGAACACGCGGCGGTCCAAGGCCTTGTGAGTCAGCATGATGTGTTCGGCCTCGCCGGCGAACAGCAGCGTGTGCTCGCCCACCACCTGGCCGCCCCGCAGGGCAGCGAAGCCCACCTCTCCGGCCGTGCGCGGGCCGGTCTGGCCGTGGCGCGCAGGGGCGGCAAGCAGCGCCTCGCCGCGGCCGTCGGCCACCGCCCGGGCCAGGGCCAGCGCGGTGCCTGAAGGCGCGTCCCGCTTGCCCCGGTGGTGCATCTCCAGCACCTCGGCATCGTAGGCGTCGCCAGGCAGGGCGGCCGCCAGCCGCCTGGCTACGTCCAGCAGCAGCGTGACGCCGGGCGAGAAGTTGGCCGCCCAGACGACTGGCACCTGACGCGACGCCGCCAGCACAGCCGCCTCTGCCGCCGCCGACAGGCCGGTGGTGCCCAGCACCCAGGCGCATCGCCGCCCGGCCAGGGCGTCGGCGTGATCCTCGGCGGTATTGGCGTGGGTGAAATCTACCATCACGTCACATGCCTCGGCCAGCGCGTCGGCCGTGGCGAACAGGCGCGCCGCCAAGCCGGGGACCGGGTGGCGGGCCAGGCCGCCCGCCAGCACGCAGCCGCACGCTGTCACCTCCTCGGCCACCAGCCGCCCCATGCGACCGCCCACCCCGGCAACCCCGATTCGCAAGGCACCCGTCCGTTGTGTCGACGCAACCGTTTTTTCATCACGTTGCAGCACCGATGACAGACCTCACGAAAGAGTGTATGTTCATATCCAAACCCGGTTGGAGTGCGACATGACGACGCTGAAGACGGTTTCTGCCCTGCTGGTTCTGATGGCAAGCACGTGCGGCGCAGCCCTGGCACAACCCGATCCGGACAAGCTGGTGACCGCCACGGCGCGCGGCGTGCTGGTCACGCCAGGCGCCAGCCTGGAGCGCGCGCGCGACCGCGGTCGCGCGGCCCACGCCAACGTCCACGTACTGCGCCTCGCCCGCAACCAGCCGGACGCCGCCGCGGCGGCCAACTCGTTCGAGACGCCGGCCTCGCTCGCCTGTCTGTACGGCTTGGCTCCGGCCGTGGTGGGCTGCAACCCGCAGACCCTCACCAGGGTGGCCAGCGGCGGCAGCAGGATGATCGCCATCGTGGACGCCTACCACTACCCCACAGCGGCGGCCGACCTTGCGACGTTCAGCACGAAGTTCCGCCTCCCCGCGCCGAGCGCCGCAAACTTCGCCGTGGTCTACGCCAGCGGCACCCAGCCGGCCGCCGACCCCACCGGCGGCTGGCCGCTGGAAGCCGCCCTCGACATCGAGATGGCCCACGCCTTGGCCCCGGGCGCCAAGGTGGTGCTGGTGGAAGCCGCGTCCAACGGGTTTGCCGACCTGTTCGCCGCCGAGCAGGCCGCCGCCAAGATGGTGGCCGCCGCGGGCGGCGGCGAGGTCTCCAACAGCTGGTCCGGCGGCGAGTTCTCCGGCGAGGCGGGGGCGCAGACCGCGTTCACGGGCACCAACGTGGTGTTCTTCGCCTCGGCCGGCGACACGCCGGGCACCGGGGTGCCCTCCGCCCTGACCAACGTGATATCGGTGGGCGGCACCACCATCAACCGCGACGCCAACGGCAACTTCCTCAGCCAGACCACCTGGACCGACACCGGCGGCGGACTGAGCCCATACCTGGCCGCGCCCACCTACCAGCATGCCGTGACCCCCGTGGTGGGCGCGATGCGCGGCACGCCGGACATCGCCCTGGTGGCCAACCCCAACTCCGGCGTGTGGGTGTACGACAGCACGCCCTATGACGGCGCGGCACCCGGCTGGATCGTGGTGGGCGGCACCAGTGTGGCCAGCCCGGCCAGCGCCGCCATCGTCAACAACGCCGGCTCCTTCCGCGCCAGCACGGCGGCCGAGCTGGCCGTGATGTACGCCAACATGCATCGCACCAAGGCGTACACCGACGTGACGTCCGGCAGCTGCCCCAACGCCACCAGCGGCACCGCCTCGGTGGGTTACGATCTGTGCACCGGAATCGGAACGCTGCTGGGCCGGGCGGCAAAGTAGGAACGCACGAAAACTCGGCGCCTGACGCATCGGCTAGCGCCTCGCGCCAGCCCGATGCAAACCTGCCGATTAACTTCGGGCTTTGGCAGACTGTCTACTGGTGGTTCGGCGCCTTGTGCGGCGGCTGCTGTTCCAGATTCCACGATGTTGTACTGATGCTGGATCGCGAGCTGTCCAGGCGCGAGGCTAGCCCGACCGGCGGCGTGCTGGACAGCCAGATGGTGAAGGCGCCTGGCGCCGAGACATGTGGCTACGACGCCGACGAAAAGATCGTCGGCCGCAAGTGCCACATCGCGGTAGGATGCAGACGGGCTCCTGCTGATGGTGAACCTCACGACCGCCGACATCTCCGACAGCGCCGGTGTCCAGCAGATGCTAGGACGACTCATGCAGGCTGGCCTCCTAACCAGCCAACATCTTAATCAGATATAAAAGTTTCGGAATCCCCTCCCACCGATTCAGACCCAACACATCTCGCTGCAACAAGCGGGTCATTGACCGCCTGGACTGAACAGCAGCAACCGCGACAACACGCTCACACAGGTCCAGCAATTAAGGTCGCGCCATCGCTGCCAGCCTCCAACCCGGACAACAGCTTGAATCAGACTTCCGATGGCCGAAGTCCTTGCGAGTCAGTCAGACACGATTACGCTTTGAACAGCTTCCAGGCGTCGGACCGTCTCGACAGCAAACTGGACGCCGGCCCAGGAACCTAACCGTTCACAGTTCTGTGAGGGAACATCTTTGTAGCTTCACGGTTAGCCTGCAACTCGTGTCATTTCGGTGACTACGCAGAATCGCTGTCAGGATACAGATGCCCGGGACCATCCTCATCACCGGCGGCGCCGGCTTCATCGGCAGCTACGTTGCCACAGCCTTGCTCGCCGCCGGCCACAAGGTGCGCATCCTCGACAGCCTGATCGAACAGGTTCATCCGCCCGGCGCCGCGCGCAACCCGGTGCTGGATCACGTCGAGTTCGTCCGCGGCGATGTGCGTGATGCGGACGCGGTGGAGCGCGCCCTGCGTAGCGCTGACAAGCTGGTGCACCTGGCCGCCGAGGTGGGCGTGGGCCAGAGCATGTACGCCATCGACCGCTACGTCTCCGTGAACGACCACGGCACCGCGGTGCTGCTGCAGGCGCTGATCAAGCAGCGCGTGGAGCGCGTGGTGGTGGCCTCGTCCATGAGCATCTACGGCGAGGGCCGCTACGCGACTCCGGACGGCCGCGTGGTGGACGACGCCATGCGCCGCCCGGCCGATACCGGCTGGAACCCGGTTGGGCCGGCTGGCGAGGTGCTAACGCCGGTGGCCACCCCTGAGGGCAAGCCGGCCAGCCTGGCCTCGGTCTACGCAATCTCCAAATACGTGCAGGAACGGCTGACGCTGAACGTGGCGCCCGCCTACGGCATGCAGGCCGTGGCCCTGCGCCTGTTCAACGTCTACGGCGCGGGCCAGGCGCTTTCCAACCCCTACACAGGCGTGCTGGCCATCTTCGCCTCTCGCCTGCTGAACGGCCAACGGCCGATGGTGTTCGAGGACGGCGCCCAAAGGCGGGACTTCGTGCATGTGGAGGACGTGGCGCGCGCGTTTTTGCTGGCGCTCGACGAGCCGGCCGCGGATGGTGGCGTGTTCAACATCGGCAGTGGTCAGAGCGTGAGCGTGGCCGAGGTGGCCACCAGCTTCGCCGCCGCCATGGGCCGCGCGGAGCTCACACCCGACATCACCCAGCAGGCCCGCACCGGTGACATCCGCAACTGCTTCGCCGACATCGGGCTCGCGAGGCAGGTGCTGGGCTTCCACCCGCGCCGCAGCTTCGAGGACAGCTTCGACGAGATGGCCGACTGGGTATCCCGCCAGACTGCGACCGACCGGGTAGCCGAGGCTCGGCGTGAGCTCGAAACCCACGGGCTGGTAGCATGATCGAGGCCGAGCAGGCGGGCCGGATCGGGTTCTGCCAGTCGTTCCGCCAGGATGACGGCGCGGCCGTCGAACGCGTGCAATCGCGCATGCATGGGCTGGGCGCCAGGCACCTGCGGGTGCCGGTCGCGGCGGCCGAGTGCGCGGCGCCGGGCGGAGCTGCCTGGTTCGTGCAGACGGTCCTGGAGCTCGCGTCCACGCTGGACGTGATGCCGAGCCTGAATCTTGGCGAGGCACAGGATGTGCCGCCCTGGCTTACGCCGCTGCTGGCCGGCCTGCGCGGCGCCGTCGAGCACGTGGAGATCCTTGGTAACGGCGAGGCCGTCATGCGGGCCGCTTCCCTGGTGCGCGAGGCCGGCCTCCTGGCGGTGCTGGGCACCAGCGCGCCCGCCATGCTGGCGCGGCTGCGCCAGCCGGACGCCCGCGCGTTCCTCGGCGGGTTCGACGTTCTCGGCCTGCACAACATGCCGGGGCCTGGGGGCGGACGGGCAGCCTGGGATTTGCTGCTGGCCGAACTGGACAGGGCAGCGCAGGCCTGCCGACCCGGGATGGCCGTGTGGATCACCGCGACCGGCTACGCCGCTTGGCGCCACGATTTCGGCGCGCAGGCGGAGGCCTTTAT
This sequence comes from uncultured Acetobacteraceae bacterium, assembly GCA_964242595.1. GTDB lineage: Bacteria > Pseudomonadota > Alphaproteobacteria > Acetobacterales > Acetobacteraceae > BOG-908. Next base: position 25,162 of record CAXTBC010000008.1, read on the forward strand.
CGACGCCGTCGCCACGCCCGCTGGGCGGGTGTACTGGCGCTGCCTATCGGACGATCCAGGGGTGGCCGACCCCGCCGACTCGCATCTCGGCATTGACGACGCGGCGGGCACGCCCCGCCTGCTCGGCCGCCTGCTGGAGGGCGGTGTGGCGGAGGTGGAGCGGGTGCTGGGCACCGCTCGCCAGATGGCGATGCCGGCCGTCACCGGCGCGTCACGCCCGGTGCTGGTGACCGGCGGCTCCGGCTTCATCGGCGCCAACCTGGCCGACCGGCTGGCCGACGAGGGCCACCGGGTGCTGATCTACGACGCGCTGGCGCGGGCCGGCGTGGAGCGCAACCTGCGCTGGCTGGCGCGCCGCCATCCGGGCCGCGTGAGCTTCGCGCTGGGCGACCTGCGGGACGAAGCGGCGTTGTCGGAGGCGGCCTCCGCTGCCCAGGCGGTGTTCCACCTGGCCGGACAGGTGGCGGTGACCACCAGCATGGTGCAGCCCCTGGCTGATTTCGAGGTGAACGCGCGCGGCACCCTGGCGCTGCTCGAAGCCCTGCGCCGGCGCAACCCGGAGGCACCGCTGGTGTTCGCCAGCACCAACAAGGTGTACGGCGATCTGGCCGACATCGCGCTGCTGCGCGAGGGGGAGAGCTACCTGCCGGCCGACCCGGCTTTGCGCACCCGCGGGGTCGACGAGCAGCGCCCGCTGTGTTTCCACACGCCCTATGGCTGCAGCAAGGGCACCGCGGACCAGTACGTGCTGGACTACGCGCACAGCTTCGGCTTGCGCACCGCCGTGCTGCGCATGAGCTGCATCTACGGCGAGCGACAGCTCGGCACCGAGGACCAGGGCTGGGTGGCGCATTTCCTATTGCGCGCCATCGCTGACCACGACCTGACCATCTACGGCGACGGACGGCAGGTGCGCGATGTGCTGCACGTGAGCGACGCCGTGGCGGCCTACATGGCCGCCTGGGCACGCATCGGCACGGTGGCCGGCCGTGCCTACAACCTGGGCGGCGGGCCGGCCAACGCCATCAGCCTGCTGCAGCTCGTGGGCCACATCGAGGACCTGCTCGGCCGGCGCGTCGAGGTAGCGTTTTCCGACTGGCGCCCCGGCGACCAGCGCTACTTCGTGGCCGACACCGGCGCCGCGCGTCGGGACTTGGGCCTGAAGCCGGCGCTGGGCTGGCGGGAGGGCGTGGCCCGCCTGGCCGAGCATTTCGGCGCGGTGCCGGCCACCACGGAAGCGGCGCAATGAGGCCCGTTTCGTGAGGGTGGCGCTTGTCAACCCGCCCTGGCACTTCGATGGCAGCATCTATTTCGGCTGCCGCGAGCCGCACCTCCCGATCGAGCTGGGCGCCTGCAAGCTGCTGCTCGAGCAGGACGGGCACGAGGTGCTGCTGCTGGACGGCCACCTGAACCCGGCCACCGCCGCCGAACTGGCCGACGCGGTTGCCGATTTCCGCCCGGCGATGACGGTGATCCCCACCGCGCCGAGCTACCTGTTCTGGCGCTGCGCGCCGCCAGAGCTGCGCGTGCCGCGCGAGATGATCACCGCGCTGGACGGCCGCGGCGGGCGCATCGTGGCGGTGGGGCCGCACGGCTCGGCCACCCCGCGCGCAGCATTGCGCAAGCTGGGCGCCGACGTAGTCGTGCGCGGCGAGTGCGAGGAGGCCGTCGCCGCTTTGGCGAACGCCTGGCCGCGCACGGACGTGCCGGGCGCCGCGGTGCTCGACGGCGGCACCTTGCGCCTGACCGGCGGCGTGCAGGCGACCGGCTTCACCAACTTGGCCGCCCTGCGATGGCCCGATGTGTGGGTGGCCCGCCACCACCACCACCACCACCGGTTCGACGCGACGCCGTCCGTCCCCGGCGCCGAGGTGGAAGCCTCCCGCGGCTGCCCCTACCATTGCAGCTTCTGCGCCAAAATCGACTTTCGCGACGCCTACCGCCGCCGCGCGCTGCCGGCGCTGCTCGACGAGATTGACGCGCTGCGTGCCCAGGGCGTGGGCTACCTGTACTTCATCGACGAGATCTTCCTGCCGCAGCCGGCCCTGCTGCAGGCGCTGGTGGGACGCGGCCTGCAGTTCGGCATGCAGACCAGGATCGATTTGTGGAAGCCCGAGCTGCTGGAGCTGCTGGGGCGCGCCGGCTGCGTCTCCATCGAGGCCGGCGTGGAAAGCCTGACCGAGGATGGGCGGGCGGCGCTGGACAAGAGCTGCCGGATGAGCACGGACGACCTGACGTCCCGCCTGCTGCTGGCGCGCGCCCACGTGCCGTTCGTTCAGGCCAACTTGATCGAAACTCCCGGCGACGCGCCGGAGATGGTGGCCGCGTGGCGCGCGCGGCTGCAGGACGGCGGCGTGTGGGCCAACGACCCGGTTCCCATGTTCCCCTACCCCAGCAGCCCCGACTACCGCGCCCGCTGGGGTGCGCCGGACGACGACGCCTGGGAGCGCGCGCTGGACCACTACCTTGGCCAGTTCAGCCGCTTTTCCGACATCCAGGACGCAGCTCCGCTGAGCCTTGCGCGTCTGGAAGCCGACTGCCTTCCGGCATGAGCCTCGATCGAGGTAAGAAAGGCCTTATTTTTCGAGAAAAAGAAGGAAAAAGCTTTTGTCCGACTGTCGCGGCTCTGTCCGGAACGGCGCGACAGCGGAGTCAGAAGTTTTTTGGTTCTTTTTTGCAAAAAAGAAACGCTCGCCTTGCCTCCGTCAGATGACGGTGAGCGCGCGCACGAACCACGTGCTGATCAGCACGGACGCGGTAGGCGGCGTGTGGACCTACAGCCTGGCGCTGGCACGCGGGCTCACGGCAGCCGGCCTGCGCTGCACGCTTGCCGTGCTAGGGCCCGCGCCGGATGCCGGCCAGTTGGTCGATGCCGGCGGCCTGCGCGTGGTGACGACCGGCTTGGCGCTGGACTGGACGGTAGACGAGCACCCGGCGCTCGACGCCATCGCCGACGGGCTGGCCGCCTGCGCGCGCGCGCACGGCGCCACCTCTGTTCACCTGCACGCGCCCTGCCTGGCGGCACGGCGCTGGCACGTGCCGGTGGTGGCCGTGGCGCATTCCTGCATGGCCACTTGGTGGGACGCGCTGCGTGGCGGGCCCATGCCGCCGGAGATCGCCTGGCACGCCCAGGCGAGCCTGGAGGGCCTGGTCAGAGCGGACAGGGTAGTGGCGCCCACTGCTGCCTTTGCCGTCCAGTTGCGCCGCTGCTACGGGCTGAGCCGGACGATCGACGTGGTGCATAACGGCGTTGCCGACACGCCGGCCGGGGCGACGCCGCGGCAGGATCACGTGCTGGCGGCAGGCCGGGTGTGGGACGAGGCGAAAAACATGGCCGTGCTGGACGCCGCCGCCGGGATGATGCGCACGAAGGTGCACGTAGCGGGTCCGCTGGCCGCGCCCGGCGGCGGCAGCGCCACGGCCACGCACCTGCGCCTGCTCGGCCGGCTGGCGCCTGACTCGCTTCGCACCGCGATGGCGCAGGCCGCCGCCTTCGCGGCACCCGCGCGCTACGAGCCGTTCGGGCTGTCGGTACTCGAAGCCGCCCAGGCCGGCACGCCGCTGGTGCTGGCCGACATCGCCGGCTTCCGCGAGCTGTGGGACGGCGCCGCCCTGTTCCTGCCGGCCGACAACGCGCCGGCCTGGGCCGGCGCGCTGGACGCGCTGGTGGCCGATCCGGCACGGCGCGCAGCGCTCGGCGGTGCCGCACAGGCGCGGGCGGCACGCTACACGCAGGCGGCGATGGTGGCGGCCACCGCCGCGCTGCACGCCGCCCTGCCCGCCTTGCAGTCGGCATGATGCGGATCGTCTACTTCACCCACTCGCTGGTGTCCTGCTGGAACCACGGCAACGCGCATTTCCTGCGTGGCGTGCTGCGCGCGCTGGCCGCCGAGGGGCACGACGTGCTGGCCTGCGAGCCGGCGCAGAGCTGGAGCCGGGAGAACCTGGAAGCCGACCAGGGCCTGGACGCCGCCGCCGCCTTTGCCGCCAGGTTCCCCGGCCTGGCCGCGCGCGTGCTGGACGGAGAGGACGCGCTGGCGGAGGCGCTGGACGGGGCCGACCTGGTAATCGTGCACGAGTGGAACGAACCGGCGCTGGTGGCCGCCATCGGCCGCGCCCGCCGGCATGCCCGCTTCACCCTGCTGTTCCACGACACCCACCACCGCGCCGTCAGTGAGCCCGACGCCATCCGCCGCTTCGAGCTGTCCGCCTATGACGGCGTCCTGGCCTTCGGCGCCACCCTGGCGCGGGTGTACGAGGACTGGGGCTGGGCCGGCCGCGTGTTCGTCTGGCACGAGGCGGCCGACACCGCCCTGTTCCACCCCCCCGCCGGCCCCACGGCGCGTGACGGCGCGGTCTGGGTGGGCAACTGGGGCGACGGCGAGCGCACGGCCGAGCTGGAGAGCTTCTTGCTGGCACCGGCACAGCGCGCCGGCGTAGCACTGGACGTGCACGGCGTGCGCTATCCGGACGCCGCCCGCGACATGCTCGCCCGCCACGGCGCCCGCTTCCACGGCTGGATCGCCAACGCGGACGTGCCCGCCGCCTTCGCCCGCCACCGCTTCACCGTGCACGTGCCCCGCCGCTTCTACACGGCGGCGCTGCCCGGAATCCCTACCATACGGGTGTTCGAGGCGCTGGCCTGCGGCATCCCGCTGGTCTGCGCGCCGTGGCAGGACAGCGAGGCGCTGTTCCGGCCCGGCGAGGACTACCTGGTGGCGCGCGACGGCGCCGAGATGGAGCGGCACATGCGCGCACTGACCCACGACCCCGCGCTGGCCGCGCAACTGGCGGCCAGCGGCCTGGCGCGCGTCACCGCCCGCCACACCTGCGCCGTCCGCGCCACCGAGCTGCTGGCGGTAGCGGACAGGCTGGCCGGTGCCCGGGTGCCGGCCTGATGCGCATCGCGTTCTACGGGTCCAGCCTGCTGTCGAGCTACTGGAACGGCGCGGCCACCTACTACCGCGGTCTGCTGCAGGCGCTGGCCGCCTACGGCCACGCCATCACCTTCTACGAGCCGGACGCGTTCGACAGGCAGGCCCACCGCGACATCGACCCGCCGGACTGGGCGCGCGTGGTGGTCTATCCCGCAACTGCGGCCGGGCTGGCCGGCGTGCTGGCGCAGGCGGGTGGCGCCGACCTGGTGGTGAAGGCTAGCGGCGTCGGCGTGTTCGACGACGAGCTGGTGGCCGGCGTGCTGGCCCACGCGCGGCCTGGTGCGCTGCGCGTGTTCTGGGACGTGGACGCGCCGGCCACCCTGGCCACCCTGCGCGCCGCACCCGACCACGTGCTGCGCCGCAACCTGGCCGCCTTCGACCTGGTGCTGACCTATGGCGGCGGCCCGCCGGTGGTGGAAGCCTACCAGGCGCTGGGCGCCCGGCGCTGCGTGCCGGTCTATAACGGGCTGGACCCCGCCACCCACTTCCCGGTCGCGGCCGACCCCGCCTACGCCGCCGACCTGGGGTTCCTCGCCAACCGCCTGCCGGACCGCGAGGCGCGGGTGGAGACGTTCTTCCTGGCGCCGGCCGCCGCCCTGCCGGACCGCCGCTTCCTGCTGGGCGGCAACGGCTGGGCGGACAAGCCGATGACAACCAACGTCACGCGCATCGGCCACGTGCCCACGGCGGCGCACAACGCGCTGAACTGCTCGGCGCTGGCGGTGCTGAACGTGGCGCGCGACAGCATGGCCGCGGTTGGCTTCTCGCCCGCCACAAGGGTGTTCGAGGCGGCAGGCGCCGGCGCCTGCCTGATCACCGATGCCTGGGAGGGCATCGAGCTGTTCCTCGAGCCCGGACGCGAGATCCTGGTGGCCCGGGACGGGCAGGACGTGGCCGCGCACCTGGCCGCGCTGACGCCGGCGCGGGCGCGGGCGATCGGCCAGGCGGCGATGGCGCGCTGCCTGGCGCAGCACACCTACGCGCAGCGCGCGGCCGAGGTGCAGGCGCTTTTGGCGCAGACGCGCGCGGCCGAGCCGGTGGGGTGAGCGCGCCCTTGCGCATCGTGGTGGTCGGCCTGTCGCTCAGCTCCTCCTGGGGCAACGGCCACGCCACCACCTACCGCGCGCTGCTGCGCGCGCTGGCCGCGCGCGGCCACGAATTGCTGTTCCTGGAATGCGACCGGCCCTGGTACGCGCAGCACCGCGACATGCCGGCGCCCGATTTCTGCAAGCTGGAGCTTTACGACGAGGTGACCGACCTTGCCCGCTGGCGGGCGGAGATGACGCGCGCGGACCTGGTGATGATAGGCTCCTACGTAGTGGACGGCATCGCGGCCGCGCGGCTGGTCAGGCCCTGGGCGGGCAAGCTGGCGTTCTACGACATCGACACGCCGGTAACCCTGGCGATGCTGGAGCGCGGCGAGGCGAGCTACATCTCCGCCGACACCATCCCGCTCTACGACCTATACTTCTCGTTCACCGGCGGCCCGACGCTGCGCCTGCTGGAGCAGCGCCACGGCGCGCGGGCGGCGCGCGCGCTGTTCTGCGCCGTCGACCCGGCGTTGTACACGCCGGCCGAACCGCGCGCGGCACCACGGTGGGACCTGGGTTACCTGGGCACTTACAGCGCGGACCGGCAGCCGGTGCTGGACCGGCTGCTGCTGGAACCCGCGCGTCGTGCGCCGGAATGCCGCTTCGTGGTCGCCGGCCCGCAGTACCCGGACGGCATCGCCTGGCCGGCGAACGTGGAGCGGCTGGAACACCTGCCGCCGAGCGACCACGCGGCGTTCTACAACAGTCTGGCCTGGACGATGAACGTGACCAGGGCGGACATGGTGGCGGCCGGCTACAGCCCGAGCGTCAGGCTGTTCGAGGCGGCGGCCTGCGCCACGCCGATCATCAGCGACGACTGGGCCGGGCTGGGCGATTTCCTCTCGCCCGGCACGGAGATCGTGGTGGCCCGGACGTCGCGCGACGTATTGGACTGCCTGGACTGGTCTGAAGAGAGGCGGCGGGCGATGGGCCGGGCGGCACGGCAGCGCGTGCTGGGTGGGCACACGGCGGATCATCGGGCGGCGTTGCTGGAGCGGGAGGTCGTAAGGAGCAAGCAAGCAGTTCTTTTTTGAAAAAAGAACCAAAAAACTTTTGCTCCCTGTCGGGCGTGCCCGAAGAGAGCCGCGCCCAGTAGCAAAAGCTTTTTGCTTCTTTTTCTTGAAAAAGAAGGTCTTGCTTACTTAGCCTTCAGCATCTGCCCCCGCGCCGCCCCTTTGGGATGCACGGACGTGTGCAGGTTGGCATACCACAAACCGGCCTCAAGCTGCTTCTGCTGGTCGGGCGACAGCGTGACGCTACCGTGGATTGGGCTGGCCGGGTTGGTGCCCAGCGGCACCACAACGCCCGCGTTCACGCCGACTGCGGCTGGGCCGTGGAAATGCGCCGCGGTAATCGGGCTGTCGAAGCCGCCGAAGGCCACGTTGTAGGTCAGCACGCCGGTTGCCGTGTCTAGCGATGCGTCCGCCGTGCCTGCACCCTTGCTGATGAGCGACGGCACTTCGGTAGCCGGTGAGAGCGCCGCACGGAACCTGAGCGTTTCGGCATGTGCCCGGACGGGCACCGTGGCCAGGGCGCAAAGCAGGGCGGCGGAGAGGATGCGATGCGGCATATCTGGAGCTCTCAAGGGTGGGACTCGAAAGTAGCCCTAAGCCGCCTGTGCGGCATACCTCAATGTTCGGTGTTCCAACGGGAATCTAGCGCAAGTTCCCGGCATCCATCAGACACGCAAATGTCAGTTGCGGGAACCCTCGCCGGCCCTGTTACGGTCTACTTCATTGAAAAGGCGATTGGAGCTGCATGGCGAGATGGATCGCCACCTTCCTGCTGCTGCCGGTTCTGGCTTTGGGACAGGCTCATGCAGGCCCAATCCTGTCCGGCAGCTTTTCCGGCATCGTCACGAGCGGCAGCTTTCAGACCAACTAGGGCAACGTGAACGTGGCCGGCACGACTGTCACGGGGGCGTTCGACCTGTCCACCGTGGCCGGCGCCTTCATGCCGGCCGGTCTCCCGGCGGGAGACTACCTGCTCCAGCCAGGCGCGGTCTACCTGTCCTTCGACGTCCTCGCGATCGGCCAGACCGTGAACTTCACATCGGCCGGTTCCGGCGAAAACAGCGAGATAAAGCTCACAGACAACGGCACGATGCAAAGCCTGTTGCTGGCGCCTGCTTTCGTGGACCCGCACATGATCACCACCGAGGAATTGACCGGCCCGGAAGGCAGCCTGTTCAGCGATATCGACAACTTGGCATCGCTTCACATAGGGCCGGGCGTATCGCTGTCCTCGCCCATCTTTCTCAGCGTGTTCCAGGAGGGTGGCGCCACCCTACAGGTCACAAGCGAGGCGCTGAACTCGGTGCCGGTGCCGGTGCCTTCTAGCTGGCCCGTCCTAGCGACGTCTTTGCTGGCATTGTGGGCGACCATTCGGTTTAGGCGTAGCACGGCGCGGCAGCGTTGCCGCGCCTTCGTTTGGTGAGCCCGGTGGGGATCGAACCCACGACCCCAAGATTAAAAGTCTCGTGCTCTACCGACTGAGCTACAGGCTCGCTACGATCATCTAAAAGGGCTTGAGGGGCTGGAGGTCAACCCTTCGACCTTCGGGAAGGTCAGGGGCTCTGCCCCTGGACCCCGCTAAGGACAAATCCTTAGAACCTTGTCGTTAACCATTCTAGGTAATGGGGGAGTGAGGCCTCGAGCGCGTGACTGCTCAGGCCTGCTCCGCCGCGGGTGCGTCGGCGGCCAGATGCGCCTTGACGATGCGGTCGGGGTTGCTAACGGTGCCACCGCCCCCGGAGCCGCGCTTGATCTGGTCCACGAGCTCCATGCCCTCGGTCACCTGGCCCCAGATGGTATACTGGCCGTCCAGATGGGGCGCCGGCGCGAACATGATATAGAACTGGCTGTTGGCACTGTTCGGATCGCCGGTGCGGGCCGCGCCCACGGTGCCGCGGACGAACTTGGCGGTGCGGCTGAACTCGGCGGGGATGTTGCCGTACTTGCTGCCGCTGGTGCCGGTGCCGGTGGGATCGCCGCCCTGGGCCATGAAGCCCTCGATCACCCGGTGGAACGGGGTGCCATCGTAGAAGCCCTCGCGGGCCAGCATCTTCACACGCTCCACGTGCTTGGGCGCCAGGTCCGGACGAAGCTCGATCACCACTCGGCCGGAGTTGAGGTGCATGTGAAGGGTGTTTTCCGGGTCGGACATTGTCGGCTCCCTAAAGAAGAAAGAATTCTTTTTTGAAAAAAACCAAAAACTTTTGTCAGTTTACGCGAGGCTCAATGGATAAAAGTTTTTTGCTTCTTTTTTCAAAAAAGACGTGCTTGCTTACTTAACATCCGCGGCAACCCGCATGTGAACGATCCTGTCCGGACCATCGACCTTGCCGTTGTCGTCGGCACTGCCGCGCTTGATCTTGTCGACGTATTCCATGCCGGACACCACGTTGCCCCAGATGGTGTACTGCCCGTCCAGGGCGGGTGCCGGTGCGAACATGATGAAGAACTGGCTGTTGGCGCTGTCCGGATCGCCGGAGCGCGCCGCACCCACGCTACCGCGCAGGAAATGCGCGCTGTTGCTGAATTCGGCAGGAATGTTGGGATACTTGCTGCCACCCTCGCCGGTGCCTGTGGGATCGCCGCCCTGTGCCATGAAGCCTTCGATCACGCGGTGGAACGGCGTGTTGTCGTAGAAGCCCTCGCGGCAGAGGAGCTTGACACGCTCGACGTGTTTCGGCGCGAGGTCCGGACGCAAGCGGATCACCACGCGGCCGGTGTTCAGGTCGAGATACACGGTGTTCTGCGGATCGAGCTTGGCCGGCGCGGCCGGCGGCACGTCCTGCGCCACGGCGGCGCCGGCCACCAAGCCGGCGGCGAACAGGCCGAGCAGACTCCGCCGTGCAACACCAAGTCTAGACATCGTCTGGTTCTCCCTTGTGCGCGCCCACCCTGGCGAGCGTGCGTTGCAACGTGAGTTTCGGCACGAAACTCGACACGTCCCCACCTAGCCGCGCGATCTCCTTGACGAAGCGCGACGAGATGAATTGGTGGCGCTCGCTGGCCATCAGGAACACGGTTTCGACCTGCGGGTCCAGCCGGTAGTTCATGCCCGCCATCTGGAACTCGTAGTCGAAGTCGCTCACCGCGCGCAGGCCGCGGATTAGCACGTTGGCACCCGAATCCCTGGCGAACTTGATCAGCAGGATGCCGAAGCTCGTCACCTCGATCGGCGTGCCGGTGCGCGCGGTGATGCCGGCGCACTCCTCGCGCACCAGCTCCACGCGTTCCGCAAGGCCGAACAGCGGCCCCTTGCCGATGTTCTCGGCCACGCCCACCACCAGGCGATCCACCAGGCGCGAGGCGCGGCTGATGATGTCCAGGTGCCCATTGGTGACCGGGTCGAACGTGCCAGGGTAGATGCCGACGCGCTCAGACATCGTTGGGCCCCGTCTCGCCCAAGCCCGTTTCGCCCAAGCCCGTCTCGCCAAGCCCTGTCTCGGGGGGCGGCTCGCCGCCCTCGGGCTCCTCGTCGCCGGCCACCGCTGCCACTTCGAGCACGGGGAAGATGCTGGTGATGTGCTCGCCCTCGCTGAGGCGGAACAGTGTCACGCCCATGGTCTGGCGCGCGGTGATGCGCACCTGGTCGGCGGGCACGCGGATCAGCCGGCCGGCGTCGGTCACCAGCATCACGTCGTCGCCACGGCGTACCGGCAAGGTGGCCACCACGGCGGTGCCGTTGCCCCTTACCTTGCTGGGATGCGCCAGCATGATGTTGGTGATCCCCTGCCCGCCCCGTCCGGTCACCCGGTAGTCGTAGGCCGAGCTTCGCTTGCCGAAGCCGCCGTTGGTCACCGTCAGCAGCACTTCCTCAGCCGCCTCCATCTCGGCGATACGGTCGTAGGACAGCGCCAGGTCGGCGGTCTGCTCCTCGTCTGGCTCGGCGGTGGTCTCGCTGGCCGGTTCGGCCAGCACCTCGGCTGCCTCCTCCTCGAAGCCGGTGTTGCGGCGGCGCGCGGCGATGGCGCGCAGGAAGCTCGCGCGCTCGCTGTTGCTAGCGTCCACGTGGCGTAGCACGGCCAGGCTGTTCACCTCGTCGGTGGCGGCCAGGCGGATGCCCCGCACGCCGGCCGACTCGCGGCCGGTGAACACGCGCAGCGTCTCGTCGGTGATCTGGAAGCGTATGCAGCGGCCCAGGCGGGTGGCGAGGAACACGTCGTCGCCGTCCCGGCAGGTGGCCACACCCACCAGGTGGTCGCCCTCGTCCAGCTTCATGGCGATCAGGCCGCTGGTGCGGATGCGGCCGAAATCCGACAGCCTGTTGCGCCGCACGTTGCCGCTGGAGGTGGCGAACACCAGATGCAGCGCCTCCCACAGGCTCTCGTCCTGGGGCAGCGGCAGCACGGTGGTCACCTGGTCGCCGCCCAACTCGGGCAGCAGGTTGACGAGCGCGCGGCCCTTGGCCGTGGGGCTGGCTTCAGGCAGGCGCCAGACCTTTTCCCGGAATGCCTTGCCGCCGCTGCTGAAGAACAGCACCCACTGGTGGGTGTGGGCGTTGAAGCTGCGCGAGACGATGTCGTCCCCGCGGGTGCCGGCAGCCGTGCGGCCGCGGCCACCGCGGTTCTGCGCACGGTACGTCTCCAGCGGGGTGCGCTTGATGAAGCCGTCGCGGGTGATGGTGACCACCATCTGGCCCGGCTCGATCAGGCTCTCGTCGTCCTGGTCGGCAGCGTAGTCCACGATAGCGGACAGGCGCGGCGTAGCGATCTCGGTACGCACGGCCAGCAATTCGTCGCGCATCACCTCCATGCGGCGCGGCCGGCTGGCGATGATCTCCAACAGCTCGCCGATGCGCTGGGCCACCTCCTTCAGCTCGGCATCGATCTTCTCGGCTTCCAGGCCGGTGAGGCGTTGCAGGCGAAGCTCGAGGATGCCGCGCGCCTGGGCCTCGGTCAGGCGAACGTGGTCGGCGGTGATGATGTTGCCGCTGTCGTCGATCAGCGCCAGCAGGGCCGCCACGTCGCCGGCCGGCCAGTCCCGGCCCATCAGCGCGGCGCGCGCGGCGGCCGCATCCGGGCTGGCACGGATCAGGCGGATCACCTCGTCGATGTTGGCGACCGCGATCGACAGGCCGACCAGCAAATGCGCGCGCTCGCGGGCTTTCGACAGCTCGTAGCGGCTGCGGCGCAGGATCACCTCTTCGCGGAAATCCACGAAGCACATGAGCAGGTCACGGAGACCCATCGTGCGCGGACGGCCACGGTCCAGCGCCAGCATGTTGCAGGCGAAGCTGATCTGCATGTTAGTGAAGCGGAACAGCTGGTTGAGCACCACCTCGCCCGTGGCATCCCGCTTGAGCTCGATCACCACGCGCATGCCGGTGCGGTCGCTCTCGTCGCGTATGTCGGCGATGCCCTCGATCTGCTTGGCGCGCACCAGCTCGGCGATGCGTTCCTGCAGGGTGGCCTTGTTCACCTGGTAGGGCAGCTCGGTAATGATGATGGCCTGGCGGTCACGGCGCACCTCCTCGAACTCGCACCGGGCGCGCAGTGTCAGGCTGCCGCGCCCGGTCTCGAACGCGCTGCGTATGCCGGCGCGGCCGATGATCAGCCCGCCGGTGGGGAAGTCCGGCGCCGGCACGATGGCCATCAGCTCGTCGAGCGAGGTGGCCGGATCGGCGATCAGGGCGAGCGCCGCGTCGATGATCTCGCCCGGGTTGTGCGGCGGTATACGGGTGGCCATGCCGACGGCGATGCCTTCGGCGCCGTTGATCAGCAGGTTGGGATAGGCCGCCGGCAAAACGACCGGCTCCTGCTCGCTCTCGTCGTAGTTCGGGTTGAAGTCGACCGTGTCCTTGTCGATGTCGGCCAGCAGGAAGGTGGCCGACTTGGCCAGCCGCATCTCGGTGTAGCGCATGGCCGCCGGGCTATCGCCGTCCACGCTGCCGAAATTGCCCTGGCCGTCGATCAGCGGCACCCGAATGCTGAAAGGCTGCGCCATGCGCACCGCCGCGTCGTAGATGCTGGCGTCGCCGTGCGGGTGGTACTTGCCCATCACGTCGCCCACGATGCGGGCCGACTTGCGGTAGGGCTTGTCCGGCGTGTAGCCGGCCTCGTGCATGCCGAACAGGATGCGGCGGTGGACGGGCTTGAGGCCGTCGCGCGCGTCCGGCAAAGCGCGGCTGACGATGACCGACATCGCGTAGGCGAGGTAGGAGCGTTCCATCTCCTCCTCCAGCGTCACGGGCTGGGTGTCGCCCGGGCCGCCGGCGCCGGGTGGGATCGGGTCGTCTGTGGAGTCGCTCAAAATTGTGCCTGGGTTCGCCGTTCGGGGGGCGTTCTACACTTGGGCGGGCTTGGTGCCAAACAGGGGAAGGAAGGCCTTCTTTTCTGAAGACAAGAAGCAAAAGACTTTTGCTCCGCTGTCGCGGACGGCGGCGGAGGCGCGCTCTCCTCGGTCAAGCTTGGACGCGTCGGCGCAGCGTGGCCGCTTGCAGGATCATGATCAGGCAGGTCGCCCACAGCACGCAGGCGCACGAGAGCGCCACAGTCCCGCCGTCGATGGCCCACAGCCCGGTCAGCCCGACGACGGTCATCACCGCGCCGGTCGCGTAGTTGAGCGGCCGGGGCGTCCCCCGCGCGAGGGGTAGGAAGTGCAGGCCGACCACGATCGCGATCGCCGCCGGGATGAGCCTTTCCTCTCCGGTGTTGGCCAGGATCAGCGCCGCCGGGGCGATGACGATGCCCTCCGCCAGGCTCCAGAAGCCAACCAGCTTGCCGATCCGCCGTTCCTCCGCCTTGGTCCTGGGCGTCAGGTTGTGAGCCGGGCCTTTGGCGGCGACGTAGATGAGCGCCGAGATGAGGACGGGGCCGGCGAACGTCACAGGAGCCGCCTTCCACCAGAAAAGGCCGAGTTCCGCCCAAATGACGGCCATGGACGTGAGAACGGCAAACCCCGGGATCATCGCCATGGTTCAGGCCTTCCTCAGAACGGGATCTCGTCGTCCAGGTCGCTGCCGCCCGGCGGCTCCCAGCTCGGCGCACCGCCACCGCCACCGCCCGACCGGGCGCCGGACGACGCCGGCCGCGCCGCCGGCGTGCGCGGGCTATAGCCGCCCGACGACTCGCCGGAAAAGCTGCCGCCGCCCTCGCCGCCGCGGCCGCCCAGCATGGTCAGCTCGCCGCGGAAACGGGCCAGCACCACCTCGGTGATCTCACGCTCCTGGCCGTCCTTGTCGGTGTATTTGCGGCTCTCCAGCGCACCCTCGAGGTACACGGTCGAGCCCTTCTTGAGGTACTTTTCGGCGACCTCGCCCAGCTTCTCGTTGAAGATGGCGATGCGGTGCCACTGGGTCTTCTCCTTGCGCTCGCCGCTGTTCTTGTCGTTCCACGATTCGCTGGTGGCGATGGAGAAGCTGACGACCTTGCCGCCGCTCTGCATGGTGCGGGCTTCCGGATCCCGGCCCAGATTGCCTATCAGGATCACCTTGTTCACGCTGCCGGCCATGGGGGGTTCGTCCTTCTGTGGAGTTCGGCTTATTACCCCAGGCGGGCGGCCAGGACGCAAGGGCGAGAAAGGAAGGCCTTCTTTTTTAAAAAAAAGAAGCAAAAAACTTTTGACTCCGCTGTCGCGAGCTTATCCAGCCAGCACCCGACAGTGACCGCCTTCTTCTCTCAGGAGCACCGCCATGGCCCACCCCGCGTTCGACCTTTCCGGCAAGGTCGCCGTCATCACCGGCGGCAACGGCGGCATCGGCCTGGGCATCGCCGAGGGCCTGGCGATGGCCGGCGCCAATGTCGCCATCTGGGGCACCAGCGCGGCCAAGAACGAGGCCGCCGTGTCGCAACTGGCCGCCCACGGCACCCAGGTGGCCGCCTTCCACTGCGACGTCGGTGACGAGGCAGCGGTGGACGCCGCATTCGCGCAGACCCTGGAGCGGTTCGGCCGGGTGGACGGATGCTTCGCCAACGCCGGCGTGGGCGGCGGCGGCAACCCGAGCTTCGGGGAGATCAGCCTGGAGGAGTGGCACCGGGTGACACGGATCAACCTGGACGGCGTGTTCCTCACTTTGCGCGCCGCCGCCAGGCACATGGTGGCGCGCGGCGGCGGCGGGGCGCTCGTGGCCACCTCCAGCATGGCGGCGCTGATGGGTGCCGCCCGCAACGAGCATTATGGCGCCACCAAGGGCGCCGTGCTGTCGATGATGCGCGCTTTGGCGGTGGAGTACGCGCGCCACGGCATACGGGCGCACTCGATCCTGCCGGGCTGGGTAGAGACGGAAATGACCGCCAAGGCGTTCGCCTCCGAGCGGTTCGCCGGCAACGTCAAACCGCGCATCCCGCTGCGGCGGTGGGGTCAGCCGGCAGACTTTGGGGGCATAGCGGTGTACCTGATGAGCGACGCGTCTTCGTGGCACACCGGCGGCGACTTCCTGATCGATGGGGGTTACACTATCTTTTAGGCAAGGGAAGAAAGGCCTTCTTTTTCGAGAAAAAGAAGCAAAAAGCTTTTATCCGTGCTGTCGCGGACCTCTCCCCACCACCCGACAGGGAGTAAAAGTTTTTTGGTTCTTTTTTTCAAAAAAGAACTGCTCTCTTTCTTCTCTTAGGAACTTGCCGTTGTCATCCATCATCGTCCGCGGCGCCCGCGAGCATAACCTCAAGAACGTCGATGTGGAGATCCCCCGCGACCAGCTCACGGTGATCACCGGCCTGTCTGGCAGCGGCAAGAGTAGCCTAGCCTTCGACACCATCTACGCCGAGGGCCAGCGCCGCTACGTGGAAAGCCTGTCGAGCTACGCGCGCCAGTTCCTCGAGTTGATGGGCAAGCCGGACGTCGACAGCATCGAGGGGCTGAGCCCGGCGATCTCCATCGAGCAGAAGACCACCAGCCGCAACCCGCGCAGCACCGTGGGCACGGTCACCGAGATCCACGACTACATGCGGCTGCTCTGGGCGCGCGCCGGCGTGCCCTACTCGCCGGCGACCGGCCTGCCGATCGAGGCGCAGACGGTAAGCCAGATGGTGGACCGGGTGATGGCGATGAGGGAGGGCACGCGGCTGCTGCTGCTCGCACCCGTGGTGCGCGACAGGAAGGGCGAGTACCGCAAGGAACTGGCCGAGCTGCAGCGCCGCGGCTTCACCCGCGCCAAGGTGGACGGC
This sequence comes from uncultured Acetobacteraceae bacterium, assembly GCA_964242595.1. Lineage (GTDB taxonomy): Bacteria > Pseudomonadota > Alphaproteobacteria > Acetobacterales > Acetobacteraceae > BOG-908. The sequence continues at coordinate 41,304 of CAXTBC010000008.1, forward strand.
ACGCTGTACGACGTGACCGAGGTGCCGGCGCTGAACCGCAAGACAAAGCACACGGTGGAAGCCGTGGTGGACCGCGTGGTGGTCCGCCCCGGCGCCGAGCAGCGGCTCGCCGACAGCTTCGAGACCGGGCTGGGCATGGTGCCGGACGGCATCGTCTACGCCGAGGACGCGGATTCGGCGGCGCGCACGGTGTTCTCCTCGCGCTTCGCCTGCCCGGTGAGCGGCTTCACAATCGAGGACATCGAGCCCCGCCTGTTCAGCTTCAACAGCCCGCACGGCGCCTGCCCGGCCTGCGACGGGCTGGGCATGGAGACCTTCTTCGACCCCGCGATGGTGGTGCCCGACGAGCGCCGCAGCCTGGCCGAGGGCGCCATCGCCCCGTGGACGGGCGCGATGAGCCCGTATTTCGACCAGACGCTGCAAAGCCTGGCGCGGCACTTCAAGGTGACCACCCGCACCCCCTGGGCGGAGCTGCCGGAACGCGTGCGCGACGCCATCCTGAACGGCACCGGCACCGCCGTGGTGGAGATGACCTACAAGGACAGCGTGCGCGCCTACAGCGTCAAGAAGCCGTTCGAGGGCGTGCTCAAGAACCTCGACCGCCGCTGGCGCGAGACCGACAGCGCCTGGGCGCGCGAGGAGATGAGCCGTTACCAGGCCGAGAAGCCCTGCGCGGTGTGCCTCGGCGCGCGGCTGAAGCCCGAGGCGCTGGCCGTCAAGATCGACAGTCGCACCATCGCCGAGGTGTCCGACCTGTCCATCTCGAACGCGCTGGCCTGGTTCCGCGGCGTAGAGGCGACGCTGAGCCCGCAGCGCGCCGAGATCGCCCGGCGCATCCTGCGCGAGATCGTCGAGCGCCTGCAGTTCCTGGTCGATGTCGGGCTGAACTACCTCAGCCTGTCGCGCGGCTCGACCACCCTGTCCGGCGGGGAGAGCCAGCGCATCCGGCTCGCCAGCCAGATCGGCAGCGGGCTGACCGGCGTGCTCTACGTGCTCGACGAGCCGAGCATCGGCCTGCACCAGCGCGACAACGAGCGCCTGCTGGGCACGCTGCAGCGGCTGAAATCCCTGGGCAACACCGTGCTGGTGGTCGAGCACGACGAGGACGCGATCCGCCAGGCCGACTACCTGATCGACATGGGCCCGCGGGCCGGCACCAACGGCGGCCACGTGATCGCGCGCGGCACGCCGGCCGAGGTGGCCGCCAACCCGGAGTCGCTGACCGGCGCCTACCTCAGCGGCCGCAAGCGGATCGAGGTGCCGGCGCAGCGCCGGCCCATCGACCCGAAGCGAAAGCTGACCGTGGTCGGAGCCACCGGCCACAACCTGAAGGACGTGAGCGCCAGCTTCCCGCTCGGCACCTTCACCTGCGTCTCCGGCGTCTCGGGCGGCGGCAAGTCCACGCTGGTGATCGACACGCTCTACAAGGCGGCGTCGCGCCGGCTGATGAGCTCCGGCGAGGTGCCGTCCGCCCACACGCGGATCGACGGGCTGGACCAGCTCGACAAGATCATCGACATCGACCAGAGCCCGATCGGCCGCACGCCGCGCAGCAACCCGGCTACCTACACGGACCTGTTCGCGCCGATCCGTGACTGGTTCGCCGAGCTGCCGGAAAGCCGGGTGCGCGGCTACAAGTCCGGCCGTTTCAGCTTCAACGTAAAAGGCGGGCGTTGCGAGGCGTGCCAGGGCGACGGCGTGCTGAAGATCGAGATGCACTTCCTGCCCGACGTCTTCGTCACCTGCGACACCTGCAAGGGCGCCCGCTACAACCGCGAGACGCTGGAGGTGAAGTTCCGCGGCAAGTCGATTGCCGAGATCCTGGCGATGACGGTGGACGAGGCGCAGCCGCTGTTCTCGGCGGTGGGACGCATCAACGACAGGCTCTCCATCCTGCAGCGCGTGGGGCTGGGCTACATCAGCCTGGGCCAGCAATCGACCACGCTGTCCGGCGGTGAGGCCCAGCGCATAAAGCTGGCCAAGGAGCTGGCACGCCGGGCGACCGGCCGGACGCTATACATCCTCGACGAGCCGACCACGGGGCTGCATTTCGAAGACACAGCCAAGTTGCTGGAAGTGCTGCACGCGCTGGTGGACCAGGGCAACACGGTGGTGGTGATCGAACACAATCTGGAAGTCATCAAGACGGCCGACTGGGTGATCGACATGGGGCCGGAGGGCGGCGATGGCGGCGGCCGCATCGTGGCCGAGGGCACGCCGGAGATGGTGGCCGGGGTGGCGGCGAGCCATACCGGGCGGTTTCTGGCGCCGCTGCTGCCTCTGGCCAAGGCGCGGCCGCGCAAGCGGGCTTGATCCGCCGGAAGGGCGCATTCGCTTCAGCAACCATGTGCAGGAACGACATTGGATACGGTGCTTACAAGCGCACGGCGGAGTAGCTCCAAACGTGGAACCTAGTTTACCCACCTAACCAGATCCTGGTTGGCGTCGTTACCCGGATAACGCAAACGGCTTCAGTCATATCGGTCCCGGTTCTCGTCGGTCAACATCACTACCTCCAGCCAATCGGCACTGGAGTACGAGAATCGCAGCCGGCTTATCTGATCCAACAACCTGTCGGCAGAAACTAAGGACTTCTCCCTTGTAAGATCCTGGCGGCAGAGCACGCGCCGTCGCTCCATTCGTAGAAACGAAGTCGGGAAAAGGTGGCATCCCTGTATGCAGCAACGGGAACGGCTATGAAGCCGGGCACAAGCGTGTCGAAGCCCGCGATGGGCTAGTCCACAATCCTAGCTGTTAATCTTTATTACACCAACGGCCGCAAAGCTGACCTGTAGATAAGCACGGGGCTCTGCCCCAAACCCCGCTGGGGCCTCGAGGCCCCAGGCCCCCATCTGTTTAGTTGCTCTAACGAACAGGTTCTAAGGATTTGTCCTTAGCGAGGTTTAGGGGCAGAGCCCCTCCTGTCTAAGGTGCCGCACCGTATTGCGAGACGACGGCCATCTGCGGCGCGTCGGTGCCGTTGGTCGGCTCGATCGACATCGGGTAGCTGCCCCACCAAGGGCCGCCTGCCCAGTAGGTGAAGGCCTGGATGCCGGCCGACTGCATCGCGCTCAGGCCGTTGGCGAGCTCGGTGTTCCAGTCGGGGCTGTCGTTGCCGACGCCGACTTCGCCGATCATGCAGGCGACGCCCTTCGACGCGCACCACCCCGTGAAGACGCCGACGCGCTGTGCGATGGTGTCGACGGTCACACCGTTCGACACCTCGGTGTCCCAATCGTAATGCGTGCCGCTGCTGTCCCGGTCGCCATAGACATGCGCCTCGTAAACAAGATTGTTGGCGCTGTCGGCGATGGATAGGTCCTGGTTGTAAGTCGTCCAAGCCCCCGCCGAGGCGTAGAAATCGCCTTCAACGTAAAGCTTCGTGGCGGTGTCGACCTTGCGGATGGCGATGACGGCCGCCTGGGCGGCCGTCGGCCACGCCGTGGCCGAGGGCATGCCGTTCGGCTCGTTCATGATGTCGTAGCCGCCCAGGCCCGGCACTGCCCGCAGCGTCGTGGCCAGCCGCCTCCAGAAGGTGGCATACATCGCGTCCGTCAGCGTGCCGTCGCCGATCTTGTGGCCGCCGTACCCGCCGTAATCGTGCATGTCGACCACGACGGTCATCTGATTTTTATGGGCCTGTCCGAGCGCGGTCGTAATAAGTTTAACGTAGGCGGTGCTGAACGCCTCGCTCCGCGGCGAGGCGAATAGGCCGGGCTGTATGCGCTCCCAGAGCACGGGAAGGCGAACCAGGTTCACGCCTTTGCTGTGGTAATAGGCAAACTCGGCCGCGGTCGGCACGGTGTAGTCCGTACCCAGGGTGCCCGGCACGTTGCTGCCGAACTCCATTCCCGACAGGTTCACGCCAGCCTGCATCGAGCTCGCCCAGGCAGTGCCGGAGGAGGCAAACATCGACATCGCCTGCGTGAGGGAAAAAGCGGTCGCCACGGTAAGGACGCGGTTCAAGGGCATTGAGGGTCTCCGTTCGACGTGTCGGGTGGCATATGCCTGGACTTGGACACGTATAACGTGTGTGCGCGCCTTGAGATCGATCTCAAGCTGTTACGCCGGGCCTTTCGACATCACTCCTGAGTGCGAGTGGTTGAAGATAGACACAGGAAGTTGCCCGGGCTGTCGCCTGCATCCCGGGCGGTCACGCTCGTCCGTTTTCAGTCTCCGCTTGGCGTTCCAACCAAGCCGAGCCGAATCGAGGTTTGGGGGTTCGGCGTGGACGCGCCGACCACCCGGCCAGAATCGTTGATGCCGAACAGCAACGTCCCGCCTGTGCTGGCAGGGGCGTCAATGTTCGCGGAATAGGTGTTCGTGGCGCCATGATAGATGAAGCCGTGCTGCAGGCCCTGCGTGTCCGCGTAGTGGCAGGCGACGTCGCCGCTGTTGTTCACGTTGTGGCACACCGTCTGCGTCGAGCCCGGATAGGTGATCTGGGTAGCTTTGCCGGAGTAGATGTAGAACGAGCCGGTATAGGTGGCACCGTTGCCGCCAAAGTTCTGCACGACAGTGACACCGTTGTCGTTCACGCCGACGCCGAGCAGGTAGTGCTGGTTAGGGATGGTCACGGGCTCCAGGTCCGCGGTCGAACCTCTCGACTTGAAGACGTGCTGGAAGCCTTTCTCATCGACGTAGGTGCCGACAAACAGGCCGTTCGAGCTGACGGCGTTCAGCTGGGTGCCACCCATCTGCACGGACGCATCCGGAACGATGAAGTCCGCGTAGGCACCTTTGCTGTAGCTGAAGCCGGCCGAAGTGCCGGTCGGCTGACCCGGGATTCGATAGTAGCCGGCTACCACGTCGCCGTTACCCAGCCCAAGGCAGGCGGTCGAGTTGGCCGACGCGTTGGGATCGGCGATGATGATGTTGTTGCCGCCCTGGCCCAAGATGCATTTGATACTGCCGGACGCGCTGGTCTGCGCCAGGATAGCGCCACCGTTGCTGTCCGCCTCGAAGATGGTGGAGCCCGACATCGGCGCCTTGTACGTTCTGAAAGCGTAGGTTTGCGCGGCTGCGGCGTGAGCCAGGAGGCTGGCCACGGCAGCGAAGCTCAAACCGGCCACATATCTGCTTGACATCATAACACGCGCTCCCGCTAGTTCGTTTCTGCTCTACTTTCACGAACGATCTGCGGAGTCTAGGGAGCGTTTGGTCCTACTTGGTTTGTGATTGATCGTGATCTACCTTTGTAACTTCTCAACTATCGACATCTATCGATGATTTCACCTCATTTCGGCGATACACTATTTGAGTCCTACCCCGCCGTCCGGCCTTTGTCCTGCCGCCTACAAATACAGGCTAGCAAGAGGCGGATCTCGGCCCTGACCTGTTATACCAACGGTTTTTAATGTTGACCTGTGAAGGAAGGCCAAGGGCTCTGCCCCTGGACCCCGCTAAGGACAAGTCCTTAGAGTCCGTTTGAAAACTCGCTCGAGCTGTTGGTTAAGCGTACAAACTTATCAAAAGCGGTATCTGGATACCACATCTTGGCGAGATTTACCCAACATCGGCGTCAGATTGACCGCTTCGCGGCTCTTAAAGCGAGTTTTCAAACAGACTCTTAGAACCTATTTTGTAAGATGTTCTAAACAGATGGGGGTCTGGGGCCTCGAGGCCCCAGCGGAATTTGGGGCAGAGCCCCATGCTTGTCTATAGGTCAAAGTTTACGGCCGTTAGTATTAGATGCGGAGTTGGCCGCGCGAGCACGTCATTTTACGTGAACCGACACAGCGTCGACCAAGTCTTGAGTTGTAGGCTGACCGTCACCAACGCTGGCCGAAATCACTTCGGAACGGAACGGCGTCTGCCTGGCCGTATCAGCTGGTTAGTGTTGGAATGATCTAGCGCGAGACGGTAAGAAGGCCTTCAAGGCCTGGGTTGCCGCCATGCAGAAGATGATCGGTCAGGCCACCAACGAACACCTCGAGGTGTTCACCAACACGTCAGGCGATCGCATCGTCTCGCGCTTGGTAACGCGCGGGACGAACAACGGCATCTTCGGCACGCCAGCGGACGGGGCGGAGATCGCCTTCTCTTTCCTGCCGCCCTCTGAAAGCCAAAGATCTGATCGCATAGAGGCCGATTTCCGAACGGCGTCCTAACGATCGACGGCAACCGCCGACACGCTGTTATAAGGGCTTCCCTCCGGCGTCAGCGCCTGGGTGGACCACACAAGATAGACCAGCACGCGCTTCTGCTTGTCCCAGAGGCGGCTGACCCTGATTTCCTTGAACAGCCAGTTGGCGCTGCCGCCGAAGACGACTTCGTTGTCGGGCGGCTCGCCCTTCAGCGTGACGGGGCCGGTTGCCCGGCACGCGATGGAGAACCGGCTCGGGTCCGTCGCCAGCCCCAAGCTCCCCTTGAAGCCGCCTGTCTCGGCACGCGACATGTAGCAGCTCACGCCGTCAACCTTGGGGTCGTCGTAGCGGTCGATGACGATGCGGTCGTTGCGGCCGACCAGGCGGAAGGTGGTGCTGACGTTGCCCACCCGCGTGGGGTCTGCCGCGCCGGCCAGCGCGGGGGTAGCCAGCACGCAGGCCATTGCGGCCGCGGCTGCCGCACGCAACCGCCTCACGCGGCGTGCGCCTTCAGGCGGTCGGCATACTGCTTGCGGAACTTGCGCACCTTGGGCGCCACGACAACCTGGCAGTAGCCGCTGCCCGGGTTGCGGGCAAAATAGTCGTCATGCTCGTCTTCGGCCGGATAGAATTTCTCCAGCGGGACGATCTCGGTGACAAGCTTGCGGTCGTACAGGCCTGCGGCTTCGATCTCGGCCGTCACCTCGCGCGCGACCTGCGCCTCGTCCGCGTTGGCGGTCAGGATGACGGAGCGGTATTGGCTTCCGACGTCGTTGCCCTGCCGGTTGGGCGTGGTGGGGTCGTGGATGGTGAAGAAGACGCGCAACAGGTCCGCGTAGCTGAGCGTGCGGGGGTCGTAGGCGATGCGCACCACTTCGGCGTGGCCAGTGTCGCCGTTGCAAACCTCACGGTAGCGCGGGTTCGCGGTGTGACCGCCGGCGTAGCCGGACTTCACCGACCGAACGCCGTCCAGGTCGCGGTAGACCGCCTCCACGCACCAGAAGCAGCCGCCGCCCAGCACCGCAACCGCCAAACCCGTCTCGTCCATCGCTCCAGCCTCCCAGGATGAGGGCGCAGATGGCGATGGCAGGGCGCGAAGAAAACCCCCGAGCAGACGGCCGAGCAGTCCCGCCGCGCTCACTCTGCGCGGATCGAGGCGGTTTCCGGCCCTTTCTGCCCCTGGGTGATCTGGATCATCACGCGCTGGCCTTCGGCCAGGTCCATCAGGCCGGCCCGGCGCAGGGCGGAGGCGTGCACGAACACGTCCTTGCCACCGTCCTCGGGCGCAATGAAGCCGAACCCCTTGGTGGCGTTGTACCACTTCACCGTGCCGGCCTGTTCGGGGCCGGACGCGCTCGGCGCATCGAAGCCGCGCCGAGCGCCGCCGTTGTAGCCGCCGCCGCCTTGGCCGCCATCGTAGGCGTCGCGATCCGGCGGCCGCAGCGCGCGGGGCGCGGGGGCGGCCTGGCCGGCAGTACTCTCGTCCACCTCGGTCACTTCGGTCACTTGCGGGCCTTTCTGGCCCTGCCCGGTGCGCACCTTCAGCGTGGCGCCTGGGTTTACGGCGGTGACGCCGGTGCGGGCCAGCACGCTGGCGTGCAGGAACACGTCGCCGCCGCCATCCGTCATCTCGACGAAGCCGAAACCTTTCTCCGCGTTGAACCATTTCACGATGGCGGTGCTTTCCGGCCCGGTCGCCATCGGCGCCGGGACGGCAGGACGCCGCGGGAATGACGGCATCGGCGTGACCGGGTCGGGTGCGTATTCGTCAAATCCCTTTTCGGACCGACGCCGTCTCTGCCAATTATCCGTCTTCGCCATGAGATCGTCCGCGCAGGGTGTTGCCAGGGCACAGCCGCGCCGCCACGGCGCATCGCCCATTACCGGTTATACACCGGAAACAAACCGGATAAAGCCCCGATCAACAGACGGGTCTGGGCCTCAAGGCCCCGTCACGCGAATGCGTGCTACGCACGACGGGTTTGGGGCAGTGAGCAAGGTTGGCTACAGGTCAAGACTGTCACGGTGGGCCTGATGGAGTGCCTAACTCTCTCCAGAAGAGGCCCTCCTTATCGTATTCCCACCGACTTGTGCGTCTGCCAGCTTAGCCGCCATTGTGGATGCGCCAGGCAATACGCCACCGCCGCCCGGGTGTTGGCCGCCACCTCGGCGCCGTCCATCGGCTGCAGCAGGAGGTAGCGGAACGCCAGGTGCTCGTAACGCTCCGGCTCGGCGCCTGGCTGGGGGAACACCAGCTTGCACTCGTCACCGCCTTGCAGCACCAGCGGCGCACCCGCCTTCGGGCTGACGCAGATCCAGTCCAGCCTAGGGGGTGCCGGCTGCGTGCCGTTGGTCTCCACCGCCACCTGGAAGCCGCGCGCGTGCAACGCTTCCACCAGCGCCGCGTCGGCCTGCAACAACGGCTCGCCGCCGGTCAGGACTACCAGCCGGTGCTGCGGTCCGCCTGACCACGCAGCCGCGATGGCGCCGGCCAGGTGCGCTGCCCCGGCAAAGCGGCCTCCGCCGGTGCCGTCCAGGCCCACAAAATCCGTATCGCAGAAGCGACAGACGGCGCCTTCCCGGTCGCGCTCCAGCCCGGACCAGAGGTTGCAGCCGGCGAAACGGCAAAACACCGCCGCGCGTCCGGCCTGCATGCCCTCCCCCTGCAGCGTCAGGAAGATCTCCTTGACGGCGTACGACCGCGCGACCGGTCTCAGCGGGTGTTCCTTCAGGCCCCGATCAAGTGTCAGGTCAGGTCGTGGGATGCTCGGACTTCTCCAGCAGGCCGCGCACCTCGTCCATCGCCTCCTTGAAGCGCTCGCTCAGCACGGCAAGCGCCTCGCCGTTGCTGCGCTGGATCAGGTCGGAGAGGTCGCGGATGTTGGCAACCGCGCGCTCGTAGGATTTCTTGACGAGGTCTGCCTGGCGGGCTGCCTTGGCCTGCGGGCTTTCGGTGGTCGACAGCTCGCGCACGTGCTCGGACAGCTCCGTCATTGTCTGCTGCATGATCTCCATGTGCCGGCGGGCCACCGCCTGCGCGCCTTCCAGCGCCAGGCGGTTGGCGTTGGAGAGCACTTCCATGTTGCGGCGGTGCGCCGCCAGCAGGGCCGAACTGTCCGGGATCATGGTAGGGAAGCGCATCTCGGTGAAGCGGCGCGTCATCTCCGTCAGGAGGGTCGCGGGATCACTTGAGTCGGCCATGGTGGTCTCCGTTCCGCCTGTCGCGGTGGTGTTCATGATGCGTCTTTGAGTGGGGCGCTGCAAGGTAAGCGAGGAAGCAGTTCTTTTTCGAGAAAAAGAACCAAAAAGCTTTTGCTCCCTGTCGGGTGGTGCGGAGAGATGCGCGCCGAATTAGTGAAAGTCTTTTGCTTCTTTTCTTCAGAAAAGAAGGCGTTTCTTGCTTACCCCGTCGGTGGCGTATCCGCCGCCCCGCTGATCGCCGCCGCCACGGCCGCCGCCTCCTCCGGCGCAGGCTCGGGAAACGGCTTGGGCCCTTCTTCGACAACCGGCGCGGGCGCGCGGTGCAGCCAGCCGGCGACGCGCTCGGCGCGCGTCAGCGCACGGTCCAGCGCCGCCATGGTGCCGGACAAATCCTGCGTCTCGTCCGTGCGCCAGGCGCGCAGGGTGTAGAGCCACACGGCGACCATGCCCTGGGAGGCCAGCGCGCCGCGCCAGCCGCCGGTGGGCACGCCCGCGCCCTCCAGCATCCAGGCCATGCTGTGCGCCGTGGCGCCGGCCAGCAGCAGCGACGCGGCAGGATCGGTCGGCAAGCCGTCCAGCAGGGCCAGCACGCCGGCACGGTGGTGCTGCAACGCATCGAAGCGGCGCATCACCACGTCGAACAGGCGCTCTCGCACCGGGCCGGTGTCGAGCGCGTCCGACAGGGCGTGCGCATCGGCCAGCGCGCCGAAGCGGAGCAGGATGTCGTGCGTGCCGGCGAAGCGTGCCCTCGTCTGCTCCAGCTTCAGCCCGGCTTCACGGGCCGCCGCGCCCGGCGAGACGGCGGACCAGCCGACGGTGGCGGCCAGGCTGAAGGCGGCCGTGATGAGCGCCTGGTCGAAGTCCTGGTCGGTCATGGGAAGTTCCTGGTGCGGTGGCGGCATTGAGGAAGAAAGGTCCTCTTTGCCGGAAAAAAAGAAGCAGACAACCGATGGCTGCGCTGTTGCGGCTGTTCCGGACGGCACCCGGCGGTAACGGACGGCTTGCCTACCGCGCCAGCTCGCTTGAGCGGGCCGTCGCCGCCCGCAGCGCCTGGGCCACCGCCGCCGGCCACGCAGCCGGCTCCATCAGCACCGCGAGCGCCCGTTCCGTCACCCCGTTCGGGCTGGTCACGTTGCGCCGCAACTGGGCGGAGTCCTCGGGCGAGGCGTCCAGCAGGGCGCCAGAGCCGGACACCGTCTTGCGGGCCAGGCGGCGGGCCAGCTCAGGCGGCAGGCCCTGGGCGACGCCCTCCTGCTCCAGTAGTTCGGCCAGCAGGAACACGTAGGCCGGCCCGCAGCCGGAAACCGAGGTGGCCGGGTCGATCAGCCCTTCGTCGTCCAGCCAGGCGACCTCGCCGGAGGCGGCGAGCAGGCGATGGCAAAGGTCGGCCTGGTCGGCAGAGACGCCGAGCCCGCTGACGGCGACGGTGATGCCCTGGCCAATGGCGGCGGGTGTGTTGGGCATGGCGCGGACGACGGGGTTGGCTGTGCCCAGCAGGGCTGACAGGCGCGCGACGGGCAGGCCGGCAAGGATGGACAGCACCACGGCGCCAGGCGGCAGCTTGCGGCCGAGTTCCGGCAGCACGGTGGCGGCCATTTGCGGCTTGATGGCGAGGATGACAGCGGCCGCTGGCACCTCGCCGGCCAACGCGTCGAGCGACGCCACGAGCGTGTCCTGCGGCCGGGCTACGCCCTGCGGCAGGCTAGGATCGACCAGCAGCGAGGCAGGCAGCCCGGCGGCTGCCCAGCCTGCAAACATGGCGGCGCCCATCCGTCCGGCGCCGACCAGCAGGATGGGCGGCAAAGCCTTGGTCGTCTCGGTCGGCATCAGGAGCGGAGCTTCAGCAAGGCCATAAGCGGTTTATTTTCAGAATAGTTCATGAGGGTCTTTACGCCTCGTCGGCTCCCTCCGGACAGAGCCGAGCCAAACTTCCAAAAGCCTTTTGCTTTTTTTCTCGAAAAAGAAGGCCTTGCTTTCTTCGCTGCAAACCGCGGCTTACGCCTCCCCCACACATTCCAGCATGGCGGCTTCCAGCGCGTCGGCCGGCGTCTTGCCGCCCCACAATACGAACTGGAACGCGGGGTAGAAGCGCTCGCACTCGGTGATCGCAATGTCGACCATGTCCTCCAGGCTCTCGGCCGACGCGCCGGGAGCACCGCGTAGCAGCACGGAGTGGCGGAACAGCGGCATGCCCTCCTCGCTGTCCATGCCGAAATGGCCGATCCAGAGGCGTTCGTTGGCGCGCGCCAGGAGTTCGTAGAGGGCGGCGCGGCGGGGGGCCGGCACCTTGAGGTCGAACGTGCAGGTGAAGTGCATGGCCGAGATCTCGCCCGACCAGCTGAAATACAGGCCGTAGTCGCACCATTTGCCTGGCGCTTCGGCGGCCATCTCGGCATCCGAACGGCGGTCGAACACCCATTCGTTGGCCGAGACGATCTGCTCCATGACGTCGAGCGGGTTGGCGGCGGGGGTGGCAACCATGCTCAGGGACATACGGGGTCTCCCCTAGGGGCAGGAGCCGGGCCGGGATGCCGGACCGGACTGCGCAGACGACGATATGAAGGCACCTGGATTCGGGGCAAGCAGGCTGGCAATGGTATCTCGCTGAACCGTGCCCCTGCGTCCTGCCGGCGGTTGCGTACAGCCTCTATTTAAGCGTGAGCGAGGACGCCGTCAGGTTCGCCACGCCCACGACAGTGATCTGCGTGCCGTCCTGCAGATGGAGGAAGCTGGAGCCGCCGCTATGGGTGATCTGCGGCGCCACGCTGCCGTAGCCGTTCAGCTGGAGCATGTCCTGTCCTGGCACGAAGCCGTAGATGCTGTCCGTGGCGTTGTTGTTGAGCCCGTCCGTGAAACTGAAGACGTCGTCACCGCCGCCGCTCACCATGCCGGTCTGGCCGCTGCCGGCCAGGAACAGGTCGTTGCCGAGGCCGCCCCACAAGGTTTCGCTGCCGGCGCCTGCCTGGAAGATGTTGTTGCCGGTGGACGCGCCGGCATAGACGTCCGCGCCGGTGCTGGCGGCCACCGACACGTTGGCGCCGCCATTGACGTAGACAGTCACGCCGGTGCCGGCGGTGACAGTGCTGGCGCCGTGGCCCACGACGAAGACCGAGCCGGCGCCGCCGGAATAGACGCCCAGCCCGGTGCCGCCGAACACCGTCACCGGCCCTGCGCCGCCCTGCACGTAGGTCTGGTTGGGACCGCCCACGATCACCGCCGAGCCGCTGCCGCCGACGTAGTCCACCGCGCTGTTGCCCGCCCACAGCAGGTTGTTGTTGGCGGCACCGCCATGCATCACGATCTGGCCGCTACCACCCACAACGGTGGCGGCGGTGTTGCCGCCGACGAAATTGAGCACGCCGGCGGCCGGGCCGAACACCACGTCGCCGGCAAGCCCCACGGCCGCGTTGACGGTAATGTTGTCGTCCGTGACGGCGGCGGCTTGGCCGCAGACCACGGTGTCCGCACCGTCGAGCACGACGTCGTTGCTGGAGCCGAAGTTCTGCGGCGCGCCGAGGAAGACCTCGCTATGGCCGCCGCTAGTGGTGACGGCGGCGGCATCGTTGTTGGTGATGATGGTGTCGTTGCCGCTACCGTGGACGAACACGTCGTGCCCGGTGGTGGTGCCGGCGGCGCCGGCGGCGAGCCGGGCGAAGAAGACGGTTCCCGAAGAGCCGGCGCCGCCGTCGATCGTGTCGCCGTCGCCGAAGACGGCGATGGCGTCCGCGCCCGCGTTGCCGACCAGCAGCGCGCCGCCGACCGAGCCGTCGGTCATGGAAAGGTTCTCCTGGCCTTCCAGCAGGAGGGCCTTGTAGCCGGTCTGCAGCACCTGGATGGTCTGCGGCGCCGCGTTAGGGCCCACGATTTCAACGCTGGTGGGTGTCACCTGGGAGGCGGCGCTCGGCAGGCTGCCCTGCGCGGACACCCACTCCCACGTGCTCTGGTTGGCCGTCGTGTTCTGGTCGACCACGTTTTGCAGGTCGACCAGGGTGTCGGTCGAGAAAACGCCGACGAGGCTGGCCACCAGGTTGTTGGCGGCGACGATCGTGCCGTAGCTCGAGGTGGACGTGGTCATGAAGCCGTCTCCCTGGCCGGACGTGTTGTCCGGCGTTGCAGTCAGCGTGATGTCGCCATCGGACGTTCCGGTGGCGGTGAAGGCGAGGCCGGCCTGGTCTCCCAGCAAGGTGAGCTGGGCCAGCGTCTGCGTGCCGGCATCGACGGTGAGCACGCCGGATCCCGGCGCGGTCTCGGCGTAGGTGGCCGAGGTGGCGGCCGCTGCGCCCAAAAGGGCGGTGCTGAGAATGATCGTGTCGCCGGCGCCAAAATCGGCGATGGCGGGTGCCTGGGCCAGGGCTGCGGACCCCAGCGAGAGAGTGCCGCCGCCGGCAAAATCGGCGGTCAGCGCTGCGCCGGCAGTGCCGGTGAGCGCCAGTTCGGCGCCCACGCCCACCAGCAGCAGCCCGTCGCCGGCGACTGCGCCCAGCACCAGCGTGCCACCGGCGGCGGCGATGGTGCCGTTATCCGAGATGGAAGCGGCCGTGAGGCTGCCTGCACCCTGGATCAGCCCGCCCGAATCCACCTGGATGCAACCGGAAGCCGCGCCCTGAGCACCGCCGACCTCCACGGTGCCGGACGGCCCGGCCACCACGGCGCTGCCGGCGCCGCCCAGCACGAGCGCGCCGAGATCGACCGTACCGGCGACGGCATCGAGCACGCCGCCTTGGCCGCCGCTCGCCTGGCCGCCGGCCACGCCCAGCGCCGCCGTCGTGGCCACGTTCAGCGTGCCGCCGTTCAACGCCACCGCGCCCAGCACCGCGAGCGTTCCGGCGGCAACGCTGCTGCCGCTGCCCAGCGCCAGCACGGCGGGCGTCCCGGCCATACCCAACGCGAGCGTGCCGGTGACGAAGGATCCGGCCAGCGCCACCGTGCCGGTCAGGCTGAGGGAAGCCGCGTCTGCAGGCCCGCTCAGCAGCAGCGCAACACCCGTATCGCCGGCCACCGAGACCATGTTGTTCAGGCCCGGCGCCGTGGCGGCCGGCGACTGGCCGAGCGTCACGTCCTGCCAGTTGGCGGCGGTAGACCAGGCGGACCCCTGGCCGCCGATCCAGACATAGGCGTCCGGCGTGGCCGTGCCGGTGGGCTGGCCGGTGCCGCCTTGCGCGGCCACCGTGACCTCGGCGCCGGTGCCGTCCGGCTGCACCGCGAACACGTCACCGAGGTAGCTGCCGAGCAGCACCAGACGCTCCACCACGTGCCCCGCCTCGCCGAGCGTGAGCGTGCCCGTGCCGGACGTGGAGGATTGGTAGGCGACGCTGTCGATCGGCGTGTCGGCCACCACGATCGTATCTCCTGCGGCGAAGCCGGAGATGCCGCCGGCAGGGGCGGCCGGGCCGCCCAGCAGCAGCGTGGCGCCGCTTCCGGTGAAGGCCACCGGACAACTGTCCGCCCCGGCCAGCGCCAGCGTGGCGGCGGTGCCGATGGCCAGCGACCCGGAGCCAGAGACTGCGCCCAGCCACAGCGTGCCAGCCTGGGCGGACACGACGCCGTTGTCGATGACCGGCCCGGCCAGGTTGAGGCTGCCGTTGCCGCTGGCTTGCGCCCCCGCGTCGATGGTGAGCGCGCCCGACGCGGCCCCGCCCAGCGTGCCCACCTCCACGGAGGACGTGACGTCGGCGTTAACCGCGCCTCCGGCCAGCGTGAGGCTGCGGCACAGCACGCCGGCATGCGCCTGGACGCCAAGCAGCGCGCCGGCGCCGCTGACGGCCAGCGTGCCGGCCACCGTGAGCTGCGCGCCGGTGCCGACGGCCAGCAGCTCGCCGCCGGCCACGCCGGCCTGGGCGGCGGTCAGGGTGGCAGCGGTGCCCAGCACCAGCGCGCCGCCTGCCGCCACGCCGAGCGCGCCGGTAGCAAAGGCGCCGGTGAGGATGATGTTGCCGCTGGCCGACAGGCTGGAGCAGGTACCCGGGCCAGTGACGTCCGCGAACGCGATGCCGCCGGGGCCCGCGAGGGTGACCGGCGTCTGCGCGCCAGGCGGTGCGGTGGCGGCGGCACCCGTGGTGAGGTCGCTCCAGTAGGCCGCGTGCCCCCAACCGCCGCTGACCGGGTTGGTCCAGGCCAGCTGGTCGGTGCCTGTCTGCCCGCCGCTGCCGCCACCGCCGGTGGTGGCCGCCAGCGCGATCAGGCTGCCACCGGTGCCGTCCGGCGTCAGGACGAAACGTTCGCCGGCGAAGCTGCCGGCCACGGCAAGCCGTGCGTCCACGGTGGTGCCGTAGGCCAGCAACAGGGTGCCGCCGCCGGTGCCGGCCACGAACTGCAACGCAGTCAGCGGGCTGCCTTCGAGGTGGATCACGTCGCCCGCGACCAGGCCGGAGATGGTGCCAGAGGGCGCCGCACGCGGATCGGCGAAGGCCAGCACGGCGCCGGCGGCGGCCGAGCCGAGCAGGCTGATCGGCACCGCGGTGGCCGACATCAGCTCCAAGGTGGCGCCGGCAGCCACCGAGAGCGTGCCGGTGCCGCTGACGGCGCCGAGCGTGAGGGTGCCGCCGCTGGCCAGGATAGTGCCGTTGTCCACCACCGCGCCGAACGGGTTGACGCTGCCGTTGCCCGCCAGGGTGGCGCCTGCGTCCACGCTGACGGCGCCTAGGGCGGCGTGGCCGGCGGTGCCCACTTCCAGCGTGGCGGTGGGGTCGGTGACGATGCTGTCGCCCGAACCGCCGCCCAGCGTGAGGCCGCCAGCCTGCACGCTGGCCCCGGACGTGACCAGCAGTGCCGCGACGGGCAGGCCCACGCCGGACAGCCCGCCGCCGAGGGAGAGGGTGCCGGCCACGTCCAGCGTGCACAGGCTGCCGGAGGCCGAAAGCGTGCCGTCCACCACGGAGGCGGCGGCGGCCTGTAACGTGGTGCCGGCTAGCAGGTCCAGCACGCCGGGCGCCGTGCCGGAAGCTGCGTTGACGCCCACCGCGAGCGTGCCGACGCTGCTGGCGCCGGAGAGTGCGACCTCGCCGCTGACGGTGAGCGCAGCAGCGTTTGCTGGCCCAGAGATGACGGTGAATGCGGTCTGTGCGGCGGCGATGGTGACCAGGTTGTTGGCACCCGGCGCGATGGCGGCCGGGCTGCTGCCCAGCGTCAGGTCGGCCCAATTGGCGGCCGTGCCCCACCCCCCGGCCTGGCCGCCGACCCAGGCGTAAGCGTCCGGTGCCGTGGTGCCGGGGCTGGGCGCGCCGCCACCCTGCGAGGCAGCGGCCAGCGTAACCAGCGTGCCGTCGGCGCCGTCCCCGGCGGTAAGGAACACGTCTCCCGCGTAACTGCCAGACAGGTGCAAGGTGGCGGCGGCCTGGTTGCCGTAGAACAGCGTCAGCACGCCGCCTTGCGTGCCCTGCGCCTGGTAGGTGGCCGAGGAGATCAGGCTGCCGAGCACGTCGATGGCGTCGCCGGCGGCCAAGCCGGCGATGGTGCCGGCAGGCGCGTCGGCCTCGGCCTGCAGCGCCAGTGTGGCGTTGGCGCCGGCAAAATCCACGCTCTGGCCGGCGCCGCACAGGCCCTGCAACCGCAGCGTGGCGCCGGCGCCGATCAGCAGCGTGCCGGTGCCTGACAACGCGCCCAGCGCCAGCGTGCCGCCCTGGGCGGCGATGGTGCCTGCGTTGGCCACGCTGCCGTAGGCGTCCGCGTTGCCCTGGCCGGACAGCAGGCCGCCGGCGTCCACCGTCAGCCGGCCGGCCTGGCCCTGGCCGGTGCCGCCCACCTCGAGCACGGACGCGGGATCGACATAGATCGCGTCCGCCGCCGCGCCGAGGAACAGGGAGGCTACCGAAGCTGTGCCGCCGCCGGTGACGTTGAGGTTGCCACTCGCCCCGCTGCCGCTGCCGCTGCCGAGCGACAGCGTGCCGGTCACCGACAAGCCGGCGCCCGCGCCCACGAGCAAGCTGCCGGAGGCCACGCCAACCGTGCCGGACTGCAGCGAGGCGCCGCGGCCGAGCTCAAGCAGGCCGCCGGAAGCAGCCTGGCCCAGCATCAGGTCCGCAATGGAGAACACGCCAGAGAGCAGCGTGTTGCCGGTAAACACCGCGGCCGCCGCCTGGCCGGGGCCGGTGATCGTCTGCACGCCGGCGCCGGAAAGACCGCCCACCACGACGCTATCCTGCGCGCCAGGCACGACGGCAGAGACGCCGCCGTCCGTCGTATCTGCCCAGTTGGAGCTCAGACTCCATGCACCACCCGCCGTTGAGAGCCACACGAAACTGCGCGATGCCATGCCGAACCCTCTCGCTTGCGGCGGGAGAGGACGTTTTGCACGCGCAACTCTTAATTGCAGGAAAACGTTGCGCTTGCAAGAAGATTGCGCATAGGTGCAGGCCCGAGTCGCGAAGGCAGGCAAGGCCTTCTTTTTCGAGAAAAGAAGCAAAAGGTTTTGTTCGTTGGGACGCGTTTACCCGGGAACATCCGACAGGGAGCAAAGCTTTTTGGTTCTTTTTCTCGAAAAAGAACTCCTTGCCTTGCCTTCCCTCGCAGCCCCACAGGGAACCGCCCCGGCCGCATCCCCGTTGAGCGCCCCGGAGGAACCATGACAGCAACGCCGCGCCGCGCGTCCGATCGCGCCGCATCCTCGCCAGCCCTGGCGCGCGCCTATGCCGAGGTCCGCGGGCACACGGAATTGCTGGCCGAGGCGCTCTCGCCGGAAGACCAGTGCGTGCAATCCATGCCCGACGCCAGCCCGGCCAAGTGGCACCGCGCGCACACAACCTGGTTCTTCGAAACCTTCGTGGCCACCCCCTACATAGCCGGCTACACGCCGTTCGATCCGCGCTTCGGATTCCTGTTCAACTCGTATTACGAGACGGTGGGCGCGCGGCACCCGCGACCGGCGCGCGGGCTGCTGACCCGCCCGAGCGCCGACGAGGTGGGTGCCTACCGCCGCGCGGTGGACACCGCCGTGCTGGGCTGGATCGGCCAGGCGCCTGCCGAGGCGGTGCGCCTGGTAGAACTGGGGTTGCACCACGAGCAGCAGCACCAGGAGCTGCTGGTGACCGACATCATGCACGTGCTGGCGCAGAGCCCGCTGATGGGTGCCGCCATCCCGGGCTGGCGTGAGCCGGCCCCGGCGCCCGGGCCCGCCCGGTTCGTCAGCTTGCCCGGCGGTATCGACGCGATCGGCCATCGCGAGGCGGGCGGAGCATTCTGCTTCGATAACGAGACTCCGCGCCACCGCGTGCTGCTGGCGCCGTGCCAATTGGCGACCCGCCTGGTGCGCAATGCCGAGTACCTGGCGTTTATGGAGGAGGGCGGCTACCGCCAGCCCACATTGTGGATGGCCGACGGGTGGGAGCACGTCAAACAGGAGGGCTGGGACGCGCCGTTCTATTGGCGTCGCGAGGCGCCGGACGCGCCCTGGCGGCAGATGACGCCGGGCGGTATGGCGGATATCGACCCGGACGCGCCGGTGCGCCACATCAGCTGGTACGAGGCTGACGCTTACGCGCGCTGGGAAGGCTCGCGTCTGCCCACCGAGGCCGAGCTGGAGGTGGCGCACGCGCTAAGCGGTCCGGACACTCTGGCCGAGCTGACAGGCCATGTTTGGCAATGGACCAACAGCGCCTACCTGCCCTACCCCGGCTTCCGCGCGGCACCCGGCGCGGTGGGCGAGTACAACGGCAAATTCATGATCAACGCCATGGTGCTGCGTGGCAGCTCGATGGCCACGCCGGCGGGCCACACACGGCCGACATACCGCAACTTCTTTCATCCCTCGAAGCGCTGGCAGTTCTCCGGCCTTCGCCTGGCGCGCGACGTCTAGGCCGTTCGCGCGGGCCCGACCTCAGGAGTAACTCCACGCCATGCTGGATGCCACGATCATCAGCTCCGACGTTACCGGGGCTGCACTGGCGGGCCTGACGGCCACGCCCAAGACATTGCCGCCCTTCCTGTTCTACGATGAGGCCGGCGTAGCGCTCTTCGAGGCGATCACCCGGCTGCCGGAATACTACCTGACGCGCACCGAGCTGGCGCTGCTAGGCCAAGTGGCGCCCGAGATCGCCGCCTTGGCCGCCCCGGGCAGCGTGCTGGTGGAGTACGGCGCCAGCGACGAAGGCAAGGCCGCGATCCTGCTGGACGCAGCCCCCGGCCGGTTCGACGCCTACCTGCCGATCGACGTGGCCGGCAGTGCGCTGGACGTGATGATGGAACGCCTGCGCGTCAGCCGTCCCGCACTGCAGGTGAACCCGTTCTGCGCAGATTTTCTGCGGCCGATCACCCTTCCGGACAGCGTGGACGGCTTGCCACGCTTCGGTTTCTTCCCCGGTTCGACCATCGGCAACCTGGAGCCGGCTGGCGCGCGGGCCTTCCTGGGCGAAGCGGCGCGCACGCTGGGCGCGGGCGCCTGGCTGGTGGTGGGTGTTGACCTGCGCAAGGACCCTGGCGTGCTGATCCCTGCCTACGACGACGCGGCCGGGGTGACGGCCGCGTTCAACCTCAACCTGCTGCACCGCCTCAACCGCGAGGCGGCGGCCGATTTCGACGTCACCGGCTTCCGCCATAAGGCGATCTGGAACGACGCGGACAGCCGCATCGAGATGCACCTGCAGAGCCTGCGGCCGCAGACGGTGCGCCTGTCCGGCATCGACATCGCGTTCGCCCAGGACGAGACGATCCACACCGAGAACAGCACCAAGCACAGCGTCGAAGGCTTCCGGGCGCTGGCGGACTCCGCCGGGTGGCGGCCACGCCAGGTTTGGACGGATGCCGCGAGCCTGTTCTCCATCCACGCCCTGCAGGCCGCAGGATGAAGCCGGCTCGGCGCGCGCACGCCCACGCGGCGGACCTGCGCGTGTGGGTGGCCCTGGCGGCAGGGCTGCTTCTAGCCACCGCGGCCCTGGCCGACCCGCCGCCGGTGATCCACCCGCCAGCCCGCGTGGATCCCGGCATCCAGGTGAAGCCGAAAACAGTCACCATACCGCACACGGTGGTGAGACCGCCGGTGCGGCATGGCGACATGGTGGTAGTGCCGAAGTAATAGACTGCTGCGGGTCTGGGACCTCAACGCCCAAGTGGGGTTCCCGGGGCAGAGCCCCGGGTCTTTTTCACACTTTTCGGTTAGATTTGGCTGGCGTCAGCCGCCGTTCGCCCTGGTCGCTGAACCGGTCCGGGAACTCGCCAAGATTGTCCTGGATGGATGCCTCCTCGACGATCTGCACCCGGTCCGGATTGGCCCCGGGCAGGCTCGCCGGGTTGGGCAACTGGCCAGCGTTGCCGCTCTGCTCCATCCCGACCAGCTCCTGAGCGCGCTCCCAGTACTCGTCGTGCCGGCCGTGCGGACCGCCATCGGCTTGCCACAAATGATAGGCACGCTCGCGTATCCGCTGCTGGCGGCCCTCGTCGCTGTCGTCGAGCGGGTTGTCCGACATGGCTGGCTTCTCCTGGGTATTGGCCCTGCGACAACGTTGGCCTGGAACGCGCGTTCGCAAGCTGGACGATTTGGCGGCGCAGGCTGAATATCGTGATCAGCGGGCAAGGCGCACCGCGGGAGACGAGAACGATGGATGCGCAGGTGGCCACCAACAGCCTGGATGCCTTCTGGATGCCGTTCACGGCCAACCGGCAGTTCAAGGCCGCGCCTCGCCTGCTCGTGGGTGCCAAGGACATGCACTACACCACCCACGACGGCCGCCAGGTGCTCGACGGCGCCGCCGGGCTGTGGTGCGTCAACGCCGGGCATTGCCGGCCGCGCATCGTGGCGGCCATCCAGCACCAGGCCGCGCAGATGGACTTCGCGCCTGCCTTCCAGATGGGCAACCCGCTGGCCTTCGAGGCGGCGGCCCGGCTTTCGGCCATGTTGCCGGACGGGCTGGAGCACGTGTTCTACACCAACTCCGGCTCCGAGGCGGTCGACACCGCGCTCAAGATCGCGCTGGCCTATCACCGCATGCGCGGCGAGGGTACCCGCACGCGGCTGATCGGGCGCGAGCGCGGCTACCACGGCGTGGGCTTCGGCGGTATCTCGGTAGGCGGCATCGGCCCGAACCGGCGTCACTTCGGCACCATGCTACCCGGCGTGGACCACCTGCCCCACACCCACGACCTGGCGCGCAACGCCTTCAGCGCCGGCCAGCCGCTGCACGGCGCCGAACTGGCCGACAACCTGGAGCGCATCGTGGCGCTGCACGACCCGAGCACGGTCGCCGCGGTGATCGTCGAGCCGCTGGCCGGCTCCACCGGCGTGCTGGTGCCGCCGGTGGGCTACCTGGAACGCCTGCGGGAGATCTGCACGCGGCACGGCATCCTGCTGATCTTCGACGAGGTGATCAGCGGCTTCGGCCGCCTCGGCTCGCCCTTCGCGATCGACCGTTTCGGCGTGGTGCCCGACCTGGTGTGCCTGGCGAAAGGCATCACCAACGCCACCGTGCCGATGGGCGCCGTGGTGGCCAGCAGCGCGGTGCACGAGGCGTTCATGGCCGGGCCCGCAGGCATCGAGTTCTTCCACGGCTACACCTACTCGTCGCACGTGCTGGCCTGCGCCGCCTCGATCGCCACGCTGGACACCTACCGCGACGAAGGCCTGTTCGAACGCGCCGCCGAGCTCTCGCCGTGTTTCGAGGAGGCGGCGCACAGCCTGCGCGGCCTCGACCACGTGGTCGACATACGCAATTTGGGCCTGGTGGCCGGCATCGAGCTGGCGCCGCGCCCCGGTGCCGCCGGCGCGCGGGGCTACGAGGTGTTCGTGGCGTGCTACGAGGCAGGCGTCCTGGTGCGGGCCACGGGCGACACGCTGGCCATCTCGCCGCCGCTTATCATCAGCCGCGCGCAGATCGACGAGGTGTTCGGGACGTTGCGCACGGCGATCGAAAACATAAAGTAAGCAAGCACTTCTTTTTTGAAAAAAAGAAGCAAAAAACTTTTATCCGTTCGGGCGGGGCTGGGTCACCGAAGCGCCTTCAGGGATAAAAGTTTCTTGGTTCTTTTTCTCAAAAAAGAACCGCTTGCCTGCCTTCCTACCCGCCGCCAACCCGACTCCGCAGGCCACCAAAGCCGCCAAAGCTCCCGCCCCAAGAGCCCAACGCGGCCCGAACCTGTCGGCGATCCAGCCGATCAGCGGCGCGCCGACGGGCGTGGCACCCAGCGCCACGGCCAGCAGCAGCGCGATCACCCGGCCGCGCATGGCCGGCTCGGTGGAGATCTGCACCAGGCCGATCGCCGAAGTGGTGAGGGTCTGCGCGGCCACGCCCACCACCACGAGCACCAGGCCGAACGCGACGTAGCCGGGCATCAGCGCCGCGCTGCCCAGCCCAGCGCCGAACGCCCCGGCGGCTAGCGTGAGCAGCGACAGGCTGGGTGCGGCACGGCGAGCTGCCAGCAGCGCGCCGATCACCGAACCGACGGCCATGGACGAGGTGAGCAGGCCGTAACCGCCGGCGCCGGCGTGGAACACGCGGACCGACATCGTCGAGATGAAGATGGGGAAGTTCAGCCCGAACGTGCCCACCAGGAACAGCATGAGCATCACGGTCAGCAGGTCTGCCCGGCCACGCACGTAGGCCACGCCGGCCAGCAGGCCCTGCGGCCCGGTCGCCCGGCCGGCGCGCGCGCCGTGGAACTCGCCGGCACGCAAGGCCGCAAGCCCGCCGATCACCGCCAGATAGGATGCGGCATTGGCCAGGAACACCCACCCGGTGCCGATGGCGCCGATCAGCACGCCGGCCAGCGCCGGCCCGACCATGCGGGCGGCGTTGAACGAGGTGGAGTTGAGCGCCACTGCGTCGGAGAGGTCCGTCTCGCCCACCAAGTCGGAGACGAAGGTCTGCCGGGCCGGCGCGTCGAAGGCCGCAGTGCAGCCCAGCAGCAGCGCGAACCCGTACACCTGCCACAGCCGCACCGCGCCGGTGATAGTGAGCAGGCCCAGGCCCAGCGCCAGCATGCCGAGTGCCGCCTGGGTCGCGGTCAGGAGGCGGCGGCGGTCCAACCGGTCGGCGGCCAGCCCCGTCCAGGGCAGTAGCAGCAGTTGCGGGCCGAACTGCAGAGCGCTGACCACGCCCACCGCGGTCGCGTTGTGATGGGTGAGTTGGGTGAGCACCAGCCAGTCCTGCGCGGTCCGCTGCATCCAGGTGCCCACGTTGGAGACGAGCGCGCCGGCCGCCCACAGGCGGTAGTTGCGGTTGCGTAGCGAGCGCAGCGCGCCGGTAGGGGTGGTCGCTGCGCTCACGCCGGGCTGACGGCGAGGCGGGCGAGGATGTCGTGCGTAGTACCTGTCTCGCCTAGCCTAGGGAAGATGCGGGTTAGGCTGTGGGTGTGGGAGTCTAGTGAGAGGTCGCTCATCGCGTCAGTGGCGAAGGTGACGTTGTAGCCGAGCTCGTGGGCGTGGCGGGCCGTGGATTCCACGCCCGCGCTGGTGGCCACGCCAGCCAGCACGATCTGGGTGACGCCCAGCGCCTGCAGCCGCTCGTGCAGCGCCGTGGTGGTGAACGCGCCCCAGGCTTTCTTGGTGACCAGGATGTCGCCGGGCTGGGCGTTCATCTCGGGAATGATGTCCGTCCAGCCGGGCGGAAAATCCCGTATGGAGCGGGGTTGTTCCGAGCGGCCGGGCGGCACGGCATCCACGTTGACGAGCACCACGGGCAAGAAGCGGCTGCGAAAGGCACAAGCGAGTTCGGCCGCGCGGGCCGCGACCTTGCCGATCGGGTGCACGGCCGGCAGGGCGGCAATGCCCTTCTGCAGGTCGATGACAAGGAGGGCCGTTCGGGGATCGAGCGTGGTGACGGGCATCATGTGGCTCCTGGTTCAGTCAACTAGGCGGGCGAGCAGGCGTAGGGCGCGGGCCAGCTCATCCTCCTCGTCGGGGGAAAGCTTCGAGACGATGGCCCCGTGCAGCCAATCCTGCCGCGCCGCGCGGCCGGATTGAATCAGTGTCAGGCAGGCCGGCGTGAGGCCGAGCAGCGTCTGCCGGCGGTCGGCCGGGTCGGGTGTGCCGTCGATCAGGCCGGCGGCTTGTAACGCGGCGATGGTGGCGCCCATGGATTGCGGCCTGACGCCCTCGGCACGCGCCAGCGTGGACACGGTGGCCGGCTCGCCGACCTCCAGGCGCAGCAGCACGGCCTTCTGCGACCAGGTCAGGTCGTCGTCCGTCGCCGACTCTGCCCGCAACCGCCGGTACAGGCGGGCGAGCACGAGACGCATCTCGGCGGCGAGCGACGGATGGCGCGCGTGGTTGACGTGGTCGGCCGGCATCCGATCAGCATGACAGATGCAAAGGATAACTGTAAAGTTTGCCTTCGTTTTTAATGATCTGACTTCTTGAAGCTGAAGGCAGTCTGGCCATCCTATCGAGTTGTTTCGGTTACACTCCACGCGGGTCCGGTAATTCGACCGGCTACATGGAACGATTTTTAAAATTACGTTCTTGATTTGTTCGAATTAAGCGGTTAAAAACACGTCCTCTCTCAAGGAGAGAAGCACAGGGCTTTTACCCCGTTGGACGCGCTGGCCCATATTGCCCGGCCAGTGAGCAAAGCCTTCTGGTTCTTTCTTCGGAAAGTGCTTCTCCTCGATCATGGAGCCTAAGTGCAGGACTTCACAGGCTCAGCCAGCCCGCTTACCGACGCGGGCCTTGCCACCTTCTACCGCGCGACCGGCGCGAGCGGCGCTGACCTATGGGCGGTGCTGTCGGTAGAGACGTCCGGCTGCGGCTACCTGCCGGACAAGCGGCCAAAGATGCTGTTCGAGCGGCACGTCTTCCACACGCTGACGGGCGGCCGCTACGACCACGCGCATCCGGACGTCAGCGCGGCCTCGGCCGGCGGCTACGGGCCGGCAGGCGCCGGCCAGTACGCCCGCCTGGGCAAGGCCATCCGGCTAGACCGGACAAGCGCGCTGAAAAGCGCGTCCTGGGGCATCGGCCAGGTGATGGGTCTGAACTACTCCGAGGCCGGCTACCCGGACGTTGAAGCCATGGTCGCCGCGATGGTGGCCTCAGAGGACGCGCAACTGGCCGCCATGGCCGGCTTCCTGACCGCCAGCCACCTAGCGCCGCTGCTGGCCCGCAACGACTGGGAAGGTTTCGCGCTGCGCTACAACGGCCCTGACTACGCCCGCCACAACTACGACGGCCTGCTTCGGCAATTCCACTGGCGCTACGCCGCCGGCGCCCTGCCCGACATGGCGGTGCGGCAGGTGCAGGTGGAGCTCACCTTCCGGGGCTACGACCCGAAAGGCATCGACGGCGCACTGGGTCCAGGCACCCGAGCAGCGATCCGGTCGTTCCAGAAGCGACACGGGCTGGCGGAGACGGGGCAGGTGGAGGCGGCGTTGATTGCGGGGCTTGGTTAAGAAAGATAAGGCCAGGGGCCCTGCCCCTGGACCTCGCTAAAAACAAGTCGTTAGAACCCGTTTGTAAGAGAGCCTAAACAGACGGGGGTCTGGAGCCTCGAGACCCCATTGGGGTTTGGGGCAGAGCCCCATGCTTGCTCAAAGGTCAAAACCCTCACCGTCGGCACTACATTACCGCCTGGCGCAAATAGGCGTCCATCACCTCGGCGGCCGCCCCCTCCATCACGATCCGCCCGTGGTCCATCCACGCCACCCGCGTGCACCACTCCAGCACCGCAGCCGCCTGGTGGGAGGACAGCACCAGGATCTCGGCCCCGCGCACCACGCTCTCCAGCCTGGCACGGGCCTTCACCATGAAGCTGGCGTCGCCGGCCAGGAACCACTCGTCCATCAGCAGCACCTCCGGCCTGATGCAGGTGGCCAAGGCGAAGCCCAGCCGCACGACCATGCCGGAGCTGTAGAACCGCACCGGCAAGTCCAGGAACTGGCCCAGTTCGGCGAAATCCTGCACGTCCTCCTCCATCGCCTTGATCTCCGGCTTGGTGAAGCCGTTGTACAGGCCACGCAGCATGATGTTCTCGCGGCCGGTCAGCTCCACGTTCATGCCGAGCAGCGGATCGAGCAACGCGTTCAGGCTGCCGTCCACGCGGATGCGGCCCTGCCCAGGCTCGTAGATGCCGGCCAGCGTGCGCAACAGCGTGGTCTTGCCGGCGCCGTTGGTGCCGATCAGCCCCAGCCTGTCGCCGCTCTGCAGGTCGATGTTGATGTGACGCAGCGCCTGCACCACCACGCGCTGGCGCGTGTCCTCGCCCAGGCGGCCGGACGCGGCGGCGAACACGGTCTTCTTCAGGCTGCGCGCGCTGCCGTGGTACAGCGGGAAGTCGACGGATACGTTCTCTATGCGGATGCGGGCCATGCGGGTGCCGATCAAGGAAGGAAAGGAAGGCCTTCTTTCTGAAGAAAAAGAAGCAAAAGACTTTTGCTGACCAGGCGCGCACCGGCCCGCCCACCCGACGGGGAACAGAAGCCTTGTGGTTCATACCCGCAGAAAGGAACTGCCTGCGTTACATCCAGTAAGCCACCCGCGTGCGCACGCGAGTGAACACCAGCCAGGCCACCGCACAGAACAATGCGCTGTAGATCAGCGCAGACCCCCACACCAGCGCCGAGACCTGCGTGCCGAGCAGCGGCGTGCGCACTACTTCAAGCAGCGCGTCGAACGGGTTGTAGGGCAGCCACCAGCCACGCGCACCGAGCTGTTCCGGCCGCCACACGATCGGCGTGATGAAGAAGGCGATCTGCATGACGCTGCCGACGATGGGCGGGATGTCCCGGAAGCGCGCGCACACCCCGCCCAGCAGCAGGCAGGCGGCAAACGCGTCTAGCGTCCACAGCGCGAAACCCGCCAGGCTTTGCGCAGCCACCCAGCCTGGCCATGCCGAAAAGACGGCGAACACCACCAGGATTACCGGCAGGTTGTGGGCGAACGAGATGGCGTTGCGCACCACCACGCGCAGCGCGTGCACGAAGAACGGCATACGCACGGACCGTATGGTGCCCTCGGCCTGGGTGAAGGTGATGCAGGCGTCACCTACCAGGCCGCCGATGACGTTCCAGGTCACCAGCGACAGCGCCAGGAACGGCAGGTAGGTGTGCAGGTCCTGGTGGAACAGCACGCTGTACAGCCCGCCCATGGCGGCGATCCACACCGCCGTCGAGATCGTCAGCCAGAACGGGCCCAGCAGGGAACCGCGATACTTCAGCTTGATGTCCAGCCAGCCGAGCGTCACGCCCAGGCGCCACAGCTGCGCGCCGTGTACCATATCGGTCAGCGCCAGGCTGTGGCGGTGCGTGCGCGTCACGTCCGCCCCGATGTCCAGCACGGCGGTGCTCAGCCTGGGCAGGTCGGCGTTGGGAAGAGAGTCCATGACGTCGGGCGGGTACTCCATTCGCCCGGGCGGAGCAACCTTCGGACCAAGGCGCTCCGCTGCGGCCCAGCGCAACCGCGCCGCGAACGCTGGCCAGGCGCCCTGACATCGTCCTACGGTCAGGCATGATCCTGGTCCGGCTCGCGTGGCTGCTTCTGTTGGGCGCAAGTACGGCCCAAGCGGCCACGCACCGCGGCGGCGTGCTGCACCTAGCCGCCAGCCAGGCCGCCGGCACCATCGACCCGCAGGTCAGCTACATAACCGACATCTGGCAGGTGCTCTACGTCACGCAGGACCAGCTGCTGGCGTTTCGCAAGGCGGAAAGCGCCGAAGGCCTGGCGCTGGTACCGGACCTCGCCGTGGCGCTGCCCGCCGTCACCGATGGCGGGCGCACCTACCGTTTCACCTTGCGGCGCGGCGTGCGCTTCTCCGACGGGCGGGAGGTAGGCGTTGCCGACGTTGTAGCGAGCCTGCAGCGCATCTTCCGCGTCTCAGGCCCTAACGCGGCGAGCTGGTACGGCATCATCGTGGGCGCCCAGGCCTGCCTGGCGCAGCCCGCCGGCTGCACGCTGGACGGCGGCGTGGTGGCCGATGCCGAGTCCAACAGCATCACCATCCACCTCACCCGGCCGGACAGCGAGTTCGCGCAGAAGCTGGCCCTGCCCTTTGCCGCGGTGCTGCCGGCGGACACGCCGGCGCGTGACCTGGGCACCACGCCGCCGGCCGCCACCGGCCCCTACCGTGTGGCCAGCTACAGCCCCACGCGAGCCATGGTGCTGGAGCGCAACCCGTATTTCCACGAGTGGAGTAGCGACGCCCAGCCGGACGGCTACGCCGACCGCATCGACATCCACTACGGCCTGCAGACCGAAGCCGAGGTAAGCGCCATCGAGCGCGGCACGCTGGACTGGATGAGCGACCCGCCGCCGTTGGACCGTCTGGCCGAGATCGGCGGCCGCTACACGGCCCAGGCGCACATCCACTCGATGCTCGCCTACTACTACCTGATGATGAACACCCACCTGCCCCCGTTCAATGACCCCCGGGCGCGCCAGGCCATGGCCATGGCGATCAACCGCCGCGTACTGGTGAACCTGTATGGCGGCCCGGCTCTGGGCACGCCGCTGTGCCACCTGCTGCCCGAAGGCCTGCCCGGCTCGCAGCCCCACTGCCCGTTCACCCAGCACCCGGGCGCCGAGTGGAGCGCGCCGGACCTGGCCCGGGCCCGCGCCCTGGTGGCGGCCAGCGGCACGGTCGGGATGCGCGTCACGCTGATCGCCTCGGACCGCGACGTGGAGCGCAGCATGGGCATCTACCTGCAGAGCGTGCTGCAGGACATCGGCTACGACGCGCGAATGCACGCCATCTCGTTCAACATCCGCGACCCTTACCTCTCCAACAGCAACAACCACGTGCAGATCGGGCTGGCGAACTGGTTCCAGGACTACCCCGCGGAATCGGACTTCCTGCAGGTGCTGTTCTCCTGTGCCGGCTTCCACCCGGGCTCGGACGCCTCCATCAACATGAGCGGCTTCTGCGACCCGGCGGTGGATTCCCGCATGCAGCAGGCAATGGCAGCCGAGCTGGACGATCCCGCGCAGGCGGCCCGGCTGTGGGCGGCGGTGGACCGCGAGGTGACGGACCGCGCGCCCAGCACCACCCTCTTCCAGATCCACTGGCTGGACCTGGTCTCGCCCCGCTTCGGCGATTTCACCTTCAGCCCGCTATTTCACATGATCCTCTCGAAGGCCTGGGTGCAGTGAGTGGCGCGCAGTGAGCGAAGGGCCGTGGGCGACCGCGTGGCGCCGGCTGCGCCAGGACCGTGCGGCCGTCGCCGCGTTCTGCGTTTTGCTCGCCGTCCTGCTGGGCTCCGCGCTGGCGCCCGCCTACGCCCGCCACGTGGCGCGGACAGACCCGTTCCGGCCCAACCTGGACGGCAGCGTGATGGTGGATGGCCGCACGCTGGACATCCTGCAGCCGGCCGACAACCCGCTGCACCTCGGCTCTGCGCCGCTGGGCGCCACCTGGCACGCCAGCTACTTCCTGGGCGCGGACGGCCAGGGGCGGGACGTGGCAGCCCGCCTGCTCTACGGCGGGCGCAACTCCCTGCTCATCGCCGGGGTGGCCACCGTGCTCTGCCTGGTATTGGCGGCAGTGATCGGCATCGTCGCCGGCTACGCAGGCGGGTGGACGGACCAAATGCTGTCCCGCCTGCTGGACATATTGTGGGCGTTCCCGGTCTACCTGCTGGCCATCTCGCTCTCGGTGGTGCTGATCAGCCAGGGCCTGCAGGTGGGGCCGTTCACCATCGAGGCGGACAGCCTGCTGCTGCCCATCGCCATCATCGGCATTGTGTACGTGCCCTACGCCGCGCGGCCGGTGCGCGGCCAGGTGCTGGCGCTGGCGCAGAGCGACTTCGTGCTGGCTTCCATTTGCCTCGGCGTGGGCCACCGCCGCATCCTGCTGCGCGACATCCTGCCCAACGTCGCCAGCACGCTAGTGGTGTTCGCGCCGCTGATCATGGCGCTCAACCTGCTGACGGAGAGCGCGCTGAGCTTCCTGCAGATCGGCGTGCAGCCGCCGGCGGCGAGCTGGGGTACCATCATCGCCGACGGGCAGACGCTGATCTACGTGCGGCCGCTTGTGGCCGTGGCGCCGGGGGTGATGATCGTGGTGACGGTGTTGGCGCTGAACGTGCTAGGGGACGGGTTGCGGGACGCTTTGGACCCGCGGGCGAAGCTAAGGCAGTGAAGGAAGGCAAGGCCTTCTTTTCTGAAGAAAAGAAGCAAAAGACTTTTATTCCCTGTCGGGTGCTCACCGGAAAAGTCCGCGACAGCGGAGTCAAAAGTTTTTTGGTTCTTTTTTTCAAAAAAGAACTGCTTGCTTCCTGATGCTTGCCCTACTCCTGCAACGCCTCGGCCAGATGCTGTTCGTCATGTTCGGCATCAGCGTGCTCGTCTTCCTCATCTTCTTCGCGACTCCAGGCGCCGACCCCGCCGCCCGCATCGCCGGCCGCAACGCCACGCCGGAAACGCTCGCCGCCGTCAGGCATGATTTCGGCTTCGACCGGCCGGTGCCAATACAGTACACGCTGATGATGAAGCGCCTGTTCGTGACGCAGGACCTGACAAGCTTCGTCAACCGCGGCCAGCGCGTGATCCCGGAGATCGTGGCGGGCGCGCCGGTCACGCTGTCCCTGGTGCTGGGCGCCGCCGTGCTGTGGGTGCTCGGCGGGCTGGCCATCGGCATCGCGGCGGCGTTGACGCAGGGCGGCCTGACCGACCGCGCGCTGATGCTGGCCGGACTGGTGGGCGTCTCCATGCCGGTGTTCTGGGTAGGCCAGATGGCCAACCTGGTCACCCAGAGCCGCCTTCACGAGAGCTGGCTGTTCTCATGGGTGCCGCCGCTCGGCTACACGCCGCTCACCGAGAACCCGGGCCTGTGGCTGCGCACCATGCTGATCCCGTGGGCCACGCTGGCGCTGCTCTACATGGGCCTCTACGGGCGCGTGCTGCGCGCCGCCCTGATCGAGGCCTACCAGGAGGATTACGTGCGCACCGCGCGCGCCAAGGGGCTGAGCGGGACGCGCATCCTGGTCCACCACGCGCTGCGCAACTCGCTCGTCACCTTCGTCTCGCTGTTCGGGCTGGATTTCGGCGCGCTGGTGGGCGGCGGCGCGCTGCTGACAGAGGTGGTGTTCGGCCTGCAGGGGGTTGGCAAGCTGACGTTCGACGCGCTGCAGAACCTGGACCTGCCGGTGATCATGGCGTGTGTAATGTACGCGTCGTTCTTCGTGGTGGCGGCCAACGCGGCGGTGGACGTGGCCTACGCGCTGCTGGACCCGCGGGTGAGGCACCGGCGTGCCTGAGCCGCTTCTGGAAGTGGCCGGCCTCTGCATCGACTTCCGCACCCCCGGCGGCCTGGTGCGGGCGGTGGACGACGTGTCCTTCGGCGTGGCGGCCGGCGAGATCGTGGGGCTGGTGGGCGAGTCCGGATCGGGCAAGACGCTGACGGTGATGGCGGCGATGGGGCTGGTGAACGACCCCAACGCGATCGTCACCGGCTCGATCCGCTACAGGGGGCGCGAACTGGTGGGGGCCTCGGCGCGCACCTTGCGGGCGGTGCGCGGGCGCCAGGTCGCCATGGTGTTCCAGGACCCGATGAGCGCGATGAACCCGGTGCACACGGTCGGCTGGCAGGTCAGCGAGCAGATCCGCGCCCACCTGCCGCTCTCGCGCGTCCAGGCGCGGGCGCGCGCGACCGACCTGCTGGGGCGCATGGGCGTACCGGCGCCCGCCCAGGCCTACGGCCGCTACCCGCACCAGCTCTCCGGCGGCCTGCGCCAGCGCGCGATGATCGCCATGGCGCTGAGCTGCGACCCGTCCCTGCTGATCGCCGACGAGCCGACGACGGCGCTGGACGTGACCGTGCAGGCGCAGATCCTGGCCTTGCTGCGCGGGCTGCGGCAGGAGTCCGGCTCGGGCATCCTGCTGATCACCCACGACCTGGGCGTGGTGGCCGAGCTGGCCGACCGGGTGCTGGTGATGTACGCCGGCCGGCTGGTGGAACGCGGCCCGGCGGCCAGCGTGCTGGCGCACCCCGCCCACCCCTACACGCAGGGCCTGCTGGCCAGCATCCCGCCGATGCACGGGCCACGGCCGCACCGGCTGGCCGCCATACCTGGCACGCCACCGGCGCCGGCCGAACGCCCGCCCGGCTGCGCCTTCCAGCCGCGCTGCCCCCGCCGCTTTGCACGCTGCGCCCAGCGGCCGGAGCTTTTCGCCGCCGGCCTGCAGGACGCCGCGTGTTTCCTGGCCGAGGGCGCGCCAGCGTGATCCTGCTGGAAGCGGTGGGCGTGACGAAGCATTACGCGCTGGGGCGCGGCCGGGTGCTGCGCGCGGTGGACGGCGTCTCGCTACGGGTGATGCAGGGCGAGACGCTGGGGCTGGTGGGCGAATCGGGCTGCGGCAAGTCCACGCTGGGCCGCTGCCTGCTGCGCCTGCAGGACGTGACGGACGGCACCGTGCGCTTCGCCGGCCAGGACATCACCCGCACGCCGATGCGCGCGCTGCGGCCGCTGCGGGCGCGCATGCAGATGGTGTTCCAGGACCCTGCCGGCGCGCTGAACCCGCGCCGGCAGGCGGGCGACCTGATCGCCGAGCCGCTACGCGTGCACCGCCTGCCGGACGGCGCGCGCCGCAGCCCCGCCGCAGTGGCCAGCCGGGTGGCCGAGCTGGCCGGGCTGGTCGGCCTGCGCGCCGACCAATTGCAGCGCTACAGCCACGCCTTCTCCGGCGGCCAGCGCCAGCGCATCGGCATCGCCCGCGCCCTGGCGCTGGGGCCGGAGCTGCTAGTGGCCGACGAGCCCGTCTCGGCCCTGGACGTCAGCGTGCAGGCCCAGGTGGTAAACCTGCTGATGGACCTGCAGGAGCGGCTGGGGCTGACGATGCTGTTCATCGCGCACGACTTGGCCGTGGTGCGCCAGGTGGCGACACGCGTGGCGGTGATGTACCTGGGCACGGTGGTGGAGACCGGGCCCACGCAGGAGGTGTTCGCCCGCCCGGCGCACCCGTATACGGCGGCGCTGCTGGCCGCCGTGCCGCAGGTTGGCGGCGGCGGCCGGGGTGTGCCTTTGGGTGGCGAAGTGCCCAGCCCGCTCGACCCGCCGCCCGGCTGCCGGTTCCACACACGCTGCCCGCGCGCGCAGGACGTCTGCTCGCACGAGCAGCCGTCGTTGAGGGCGTTGGACGCCCATCGGCAGGTTGCGTGCCACCTGCCGATACAAACGAGCGGTCCTGTAACGGCTCTGTAATCTTTTCTCCGCAAGTATGGCGGGCGCCCGGCCTCTCGCCGTGAGCGTAGGCGGATCGGATGGCATGTTCGGCAGGATAGGACGGACGAAAGCGCGTGACCTGGAGGCGCGGCTGGACGCCATCAGCGGCTCGCAAGCGATGATCGAGTTCGCGCTCGACGGTACGATTGTGACCGCCAACACGAACTTCCTGAACCTGATGGGCTACGCGCTGCCCGAGATTGCCGGACGGAACCACGCGATGTTCATGGTCGCTGACGAACAGACGCTGCCGGCATACCGGGACTTCTGGGAAAGGCTAAGGCGTGGAGACCATCAGACAGGCGTGTTCAAGCACCTGACTGCCGACAGGCGCGAGGTTTGGCTGCAAGCCACCTACAACCCGATCCTGGACGCGGCAGGCCGGCTGACGGGCGTAGTGAAGCTTGCCACGGACGTGACCAGGGCCAGGCGGGAGGCGGCCGACGCGAACGGGCAGGTGCAGGCCATCCGCCGCTCGCAAGCGGTGATCGAGTTCGACCTAGCGGGCCATGTGCTGACCGCCAACGACGCGTTCCTGCACACGATGGGGTACGAGCTCAAGGAGATCGTTGGCCGGCACCACGCGATGTTCATGCCTGATTGCGAGCGCGATACGGACGCCTACCGGGCATTCTGGGCGGCACTGGGTCGCGGTGAATACGTGTCTGGCGTGTTCAAGCGAATCGATAGGACTGGCCAGCAAGTGTGGCTGCAGGCGAGCTACAACGCTATCCTGGACCCGGACGGCAAGCCGATGAAAATCGTGAAGTTCGGCACCGACGTGACCCAGGCTCGGTTGCTGAGCGCCGATCACCAGGGCCAGATCGCGGCCATCGACCGATCGCAGGCGGTCATCGAGTTCGGGCTGGACGGAACCATCCTGTCCGCAAACGAAAACTTCCTGACGGCTAGCGGCTACAGGCTCGGCGAGGTGGTCGGCCAGCACCATTCGATGTTCGTGACGCCGGAAGAATGCGCCGCGCCGGAGTACAAGGCATTCTGGGCCGACCTGGCGCGTGGCGCGTTTCGCACCGGAGAGTTCCGGCGCGTCCGCAAGGACGGCAGCGTGCTATGGCTACGCGCAACGTACAACGCTGTCCGGGATCTCGATGGCGCTCCCTTCAAGGTGGTGAAGTTCGCGACTGACGTGACCACACAGGTCCAAGCACGCGCGAGCTTCAGCGCCCTTGTGGAAGACGTGGCAGGTGCGGCCGAGCAGCTCAGCAGCTCCATCAACGAGATATCGGCCACGATGGCGCGCAGTCAGTCCAAAGCGGAGGCAGCGGTGCACAAGGTGGCCGATGCAGGCCAATCCACGCAGCGGCTCAACCAGGCGGTCCAGGCAATGGGTCGTGTAGTGGACCTGATTGACAACGTCACACAGCAAATCAATTTGCTGGCGCTGAACGCTACGATCGAGGCGGCGCGCGCCGGCGATGCAGGCCGCGGTTTTACGGTCGTGGCGAACGAAGTCAAGAACCTCGCCAGCCAGGCCAAGCGCGCGACCCAGGAGATCACAGCGGAGATCAACGGCGTGCGCCAGGTCTCCGGCGACGTTGTGGGTGCGCTCTCGGCCATCAGGGAAGCTATAGATGCCGTAAGCAGTTTTGTAACATCGACGGCAGCAGCGGTGGAGGAGCAGAATACCGTTACGGAGACGATCTCGGTGAGCATGCAAACGGCGGCGCAGCAGGTCGGGGAGTTGTGGGCAGCCTAGGGGCGAAAAGTGTGCGTATATCAACGGCCGGAAACTTTGACCTGTAGGCAAGCATGGTGCTCTGCCCCAAACCCCGTCGTGCGTAGCACGCTGTCGCGTGACGAGGCCCCGAGGCCCCAGACCCCCATCTGTTTGGGATTTCCAACAAACAGGTTCTAAGGACTTGTCCTTAGCGGGGTCCAGGGGCAGAGCTCCTGGCCTTCTTGTAGGGTCAACCTTTCAGGCGACTGATACTAGCAGTCCGTCATACCGAGACCGTTCGAAAGTCCGTTTTATACCAACGGCCTTTAATGTTGACCTGTGAAGGAAGGCCAAGGGCTCTGCC
>CAXTBC010000009.1:0-76233 GCA_964242595.1 uncultured Acetobacteraceae bacterium
TTGGGGCAGAGCCCCATGCTTGTCTATAGGTCAAAGTTTACGGCCGTTAGTATTATTTCCTCCTCCGCATCGCCACACCGAAGCACAACGCCCCGAACCCCGCCGCTAGCGCGGTAGCCGCTGGGTTCAGCTGGGCCTCCAGCAGCAAGCTGGTCTTGCGCGTGAACGGATGCAGCGTGCTCCGCTCTGCCAAATCCTCGCGCACCTCATATAGGTTGTCGCGGCGCGCCGGATCGCCCGGGTTCTTCGTCGTCTGGGTGAACTTGGCCGAGCGGGCCAGCACCCAATCCATCACCCGAGGCGCCACCTGGTTGGCCACCGCCAAAGACAGCCCGCCGGCACCACCTATCGTGATGTCGCGCGCCCGGTGCTCGCAGCCGTGCAGGATGGCGCGCGCCACCAGGTGCGGATGGTAGGCGGGCGGTGGGTTGCGGGTGCCCGGGCTGCCGATGGCGTTGCGTGCGTGCTCCATGAACGGGGTGTCGATCGCTGCCGGCTTGATCAGCGTCAGCGAGATCGGGTCACCCGCCGCCTCCATCTCCCTGCGAAAGGCTTCGGTGAAACCCTTCACAGCGAACTTGGCGGCGCAGTACGCACCCTGGTAGGGGATGGCAAACTCCCCCAGCACGCTGCCCACGTTCACGATGGCTCCGCCCGCGCCCTTGAGGTGTGCCGCCGCTGCGAGCGTGCCGTGCACAACGCCCCAATACACCACGTCGAATATCCTGCGCTGGTCTTCGAGATTCACGTCCTGCAGCGAACCGTAGACGAAAGCGCCGGCGTCGTTCACCCAGGAATCGAAATGGCCGAACACCTCGATGGCCTTGGCTGCGGCTGCATCCACCTGGGCGTGGTCGGACACGTCGGCAACCGCGTATGCGGCTTGGCCGCCGCCGGCGTTGATCTCGGCTGCAAGTTCAGAGAGCGCCTCCTCGTTGCGTGCCACCAGCAGCAGCTTTGCCCCACGTTCGGCAGCCAGACGTGCGGTCGCCAGGCCGATGCCGGACGTAGCGCCGGTGAGCACGATGACTTGTGTGCCGATGGGCTTGAGCTGGGGGACGGACATGGCGGAGGCACTCCCTGGGTGGGTGCGCAACACCGGCTTTCTTGGAAGGTTGCTTGTCGAGTACAACACGAAAGGCAAGCACGCGCTTCTTTTTTGAAAAACAGAAGCAAAAACTTTTGCTGGTTGACGCGCGCCGTTTCTCCAACGCGTGGTTTGTCCGTAAAAGTTTTTTTGGTTCTTTCTTTCAAAAAAGAACTGCTTGCTTCCTTCTACTCAAAGCAATCATCAACCCCGCCGGCAGCAGGCACGTCAACGCCGACGCTGCCGTCAGCATCGGCACCCCGAGCACTGCGATCAGCGCCGGCGGGTTGAACATCGTGGCCAGCCAAACCGCGGCCGCCAACCACACGTGCCGGCCATCGATCAGGCAAAGCACGGCGGCTATGGCCAGCAGCACGGCGTCGTAATCCCCAACATGCGGCGCGCCGAATACCAGGGCGCAGAGAAGCACGATCAAACGCTGGCGTGGCGGCGTTGCGGGACTTCGCGCGAACACGAGCCAGATACAGATGGCCGACAAGGCGCTGGCCGCAAGCTGGCCGGCGCCGGCCGCCCCTTCGCCCAGCCCAAGCCGTCGCAGGCACGTGTGCACGCTCTGGTCGTACAGGCGTACCACGTCGATCATGCGGCCGAGCAGTGGGTTTTGCCCGGTGGCGAGCCGGATCCAGGACACCCAGGCTCCCATACCCGCCACGGCGATGCTGGCCAGAACCAAGCCGAGGCCGCCGGCAAGCCCACCGGCCACGGCGCGCCAGTGACGGCCGGCCAGCAACGCCACCGGGATCAACGGCACGAACTGTGGCTTGAGGCACAGCAGGCTGAACACCAGGCCGGCCAAGACGGGCCGCGTCTGCAGCAAGGCCATGCCGGCCAGCACGCAGGCGGCCACGAGGAAGCTGAGTTGACCAGCGCCCAGCGTGAAGGCCGTAGCGGGGCAGGCGAGCACGCCGGCGATCAACCATGCACGCCCGGCGCCGCCTGGCTCCCATCGACATAGCGCGGCAACGAGCAGGGCGGCCGTGACGGCCAGGAACGCCACGAGCGAAGCGACGTAGGGCAGCCAGCCGAACGCCGCCGCCAGCATGAGCGTCACGGGGGGGTAGATGAACGGGTGCAGGACGCTGATCGGCTGCGCGAAGACGGCCGCATGGCTGCGGTTCATTTCGTCGGTAAAAGCGCGTGGGTCCGCCAGCAAGGCCAGGTCGCCGGCGAACAGGCGTGCGGCGGCGGTGTGGAACACCACCCAGTCCTGGCCCGGAACGGTGTGGAACACGGCCCAGAACATCGCCCAACCCAGCGGAGCCAGGCAGGCGCACAGCAGGACGGTAACCTGCCGCCCGTGGCGGGCGCTCACACGTTGTCCCTCAGGCGCAACCTGCGGGACATGTCGGATTGCAGCCTGTGCTGCGGGTCCACCTCCTCCAGCACGCCGCGGAACTCGGCCCAGCGCGGATACATCGCGCGGAACGCGCCGGGGTCCAGCAGCGCGTCCTTGGCGAGGTACACCCGGCCGCCATGGCGCAGGGTGATGG
The DNA here is from genome assembly GCA_964242595.1 of uncultured Acetobacteraceae bacterium. Taxonomy (GTDB): domain Bacteria; phylum Pseudomonadota; class Alphaproteobacteria; order Acetobacterales; family Acetobacteraceae; genus BOG-908. The sequence continues at coordinate 2,599 of CAXTBC010000009.1, forward strand.
CCACCAGGTGCGCGTACAGCGCCTCGATCCCCGGCCCGGCGGGAAAGTCCAGCGCTAGCGTGTAGCCGGCCTGCGGGAAGGACAGGGGGCCGGCCTGCGCGTCGGCCGGGCCCAGCCGCTTGAGCACCGCCAGGAACGAGGCGCGTCGGGACGCGGCGATCACCTCGAGCAGTTCGCGCAGCGCCGCCGGGCCAGTGGCGAACGGCACCACGTTCTGGAACTGGTGGAAGCCGCGGCGGCCGTAGATGCGGTTCCAGTCCCGCAGCGCGTCCAGCGGGTAGAGGAACTTCTCGTAACGCACGCTGGCCAGCCGGCCGGCCACCGGCGCGCGGCGGTAGTACACTGCGTTGAAGGCGCTTATGCTGGTGGGGCCCAGTGCGAACGCCGGCAGATCCGCCGGCACGCGCAGCCCGGACCGTGGTGCCCCACCGCAGGCGCCGCCTGAGGCCTCGGCCGTCTCCAGAATGCCACGGCCCAGGCCGGCGCCACGCGCGCAGCCGTCGATCCACCCCACGGCATAGGTGGCGTCGCACGCCGCGTCCATCGCGGCCAGGAAGGCGTCCAGGTCCGGCAGGCGGCGGGCGTGCACCGCCACGCCGGGCCCTGGGACGCGCTTCATGCGGAAGGCGACGCGGATGATCACGCCGGTCAGCCCCAGCCCGCCGCAGGTGGCAGCGAACAGCGCCGGCTCGGCCTGCGGGCCGATGGTTCGGCGCCGCCCGTCGGGCGTCAGCAGGTCCAGCGCGGTCACGTGGCGGGCGAAGCTGCCGTCCGCCTCGTGGTTCTTGCCGTGCACGTCGTTGGCGACGGCCCCGCCGATGGTGGCGTAGCCCGTGCCTGGCGAGACCGGCACCAGCCAGCCTTGCGGCAGCAGGGATGCCATCAGCTGGCGGAAGGTGACGCCAGGCTCCACCTCGATGCAGCCGGTGGCGGGGTCGAACGCGATCACGCCGGCCAGGCCCGCGGTCAGCAGCGCAACCCCCTGGCCGTTCAGCGCGCAGTCGCCATAGGCGCGGCCGGCCGCGTGCGCGATCATGCCGTGCGCCCGCGGGCGGCGCTCGGCGAAAACGTCGGACAGGTCGGCCACTTTCTGGGGCCGCCAAGTGACGCTGGCCGCGCGCGCCACGCGGCCCCAGCCGGCCAGGATGGCCAGCCCGGCCTCCATCACAGCGTGGCGGCCAGGATGGCGGCCAGGCCCGCGACCCCCGCCATCAGGCTCACGCGGTCGCGCAGCGCGAACACCACCGGGTCGTCGTTCATCTGGCCGCGGTTGCTCAGCATCAGCAAGCGGCTCACCCAGAACAGCAGGATCGGGCACAGTGCCCACAGCACGCTAGGGTGGTGGTAGAGCGACGCTACCTCGTTGCCGTTCACGTACAGCGCCATCACCAGCACCGCCATGTAGCCGGAGGAGGCGGCCATGCTGCGCAGCATGTCCAGGTCCTCGGCCCGGTAGCCGCGGCCCGAGAGACCCTCGGTGCCGCCGGCGCGCACGAACAGGACGAGCTCCGTCAGCCGCTTCACCACGGCCAGGCAGAAGAACAGAAATAGCGAGAAGGCCAACAGCCAGGGCGAGATGGGGATGTCGGTGGCCGCAGCGCCTGCGAAGATGCGCAGCGTGTAGAGGCCCGCCAGGGCCACCACGTCCCACACAGCGCGGCGCTTCAGCACGAAGGAGTAGGCCAGCGTGCTGACGTAGTAGGCGGCGAGCATGGCCAGGAAGCCTGCCGGCAGCGCGCTGGCCGCGAGCAGGGCGCCGGCGAGCAGCAGGCCGGTCAGGCCCGGCCCCCAGGATAGCGGCAGCGCCCCGCTGGCGAACGGTCGCCGGCGCTTGGTCGGGTGCAGCCTGTCATGCGGCAAATCCAGCAGGTCGTTCAGCAGGTACACGCTCGAGGCGCACAGGCTGAATGCCAGGAAGCCAAGGGTGGCCTTCACCGGCCTGCCGCCGGCGAGCTGGTGGGCGGCCAGCACGGGCACGAACACCAGCAGGTTCTTCGCCCACTGGTGCAGCCGCATGGCGCGCGCCACCAGCCGCAGCCTGGCGCCGCGCGAGGGCGAGGCACCCACCACCACCACGTCGGCGCACACCGCGCGCGCGCGGGCCAGCAGCGCCGCCGAGGGCGCCACCACCAGCGCCCGCCTGGCCTGCGCCCATACCGGCAGGTCGGCGGCCGCGTCGCCGGCGTAGTCGAACCCGCGCACGCCGAAGCGCGCGGCCAGAGCCGCCGCCTTGGCAGCACCCTTCAGGTTGGTGTGCCCGTCCGAGGCGATCACCTCGTCGAACAGGGCCAGGTGCCCGGCAACCGCGTGCGCCACGCCGGCATCGGCCGCCGTGGCCAGGACCACGTGGCGACCCTCTCGGCGCGCCTGCCCGGCCAAGGCGAGCATGTCCCCCCGGTAGGCCAGGCTCGCGGGATCGAGCCCCGCGTCGCGTGCGATGCGCTGCTTCAGCACGGCGCGTCCCGCCCGCCCGCCCGCCAGAGCGCGCAGCAGTGCCACAGGTCGGGTCGCCAGTAGCTGCAGCGCGGTCTCGGCAAGGGTGTCGCCGGCCACGAGCGTACCGTCCAGGTCCAGGACCAGAGGTGTCATGGCAATTGTGCTACAGGATTCGCGGCCGGAATGGGAGATGGCCGGGGGCAGCACCACGGCAGTCAATTGGCAGCCGTCTGGCGGCGCTGTCCGGCTTGCAGAACGCACGCTCCAAGCGCGAGGAACTGGGCAGACACCAGATTAGGTGCTCTCCTCAACAATCATGCCTACCCATGTTCAACATCCTATTCTGGAACGGATGTTCCGTTCTTTTATAGCAATGAAGATAACGACGCTCACAAGCAATGCAAGAAGACTCAGCCCGACGAACATGTCGATCCAAGGGTAGACGCGACCCAGAACAAAGAGTGCGATACCGACGGCGGAACCAAGCCAAGTGAAACTGCTGCGAGTTGGAACCAACACGGTCCATTCCTTAAACGACGTTGTTGGAGAAACGAACGTTTCTTTTATCAACATCATGACAATGGCGCGTCTGCGCGAATTCATGCAACAGCCGGAGATTTGACCTGTAAGCGAGCATGGGGGCTCCGCCCCAAACCGCGTCGTGCGTAGCACGCAGTCGCGTGACGGGGCCTCGAGGCCCCAGATCCCCATCTGTTTAGCATTCCTAACGAACAGGTTCTAAGAGTCCGTTTGAAAACTCACACAAGCTGCCTGGGAGCGCCGAAAATTCGACGAAAGCGCTAACTACATACCACAATTCAGGCTGAATTCGCCTTCTAACGGCAAGGATTGAGAGACTTGGGGCTTTGGATGCGAGTTTCCAAACAGCCTCTAAGGACTTGTCCTTAGCGGGTCCAGGGGCAGAGCCCCTGGCCTTCCTCGAAGGTCACCAGGCACCCAGGCGCATCTTGATCAGCTCATGCAGCAGGCTGACGGTGTAGCTGGCCGCCGAGTTGCGGAAGCCGGGGTGAAACTCCTCGGTGACCGCGGCGCCGCCCACGACGTGGCGGCGCTCAGCGATGGTCACGCGCAAGCCGGCGTTGGCAAGATAGTAGGCGCAGACCAGGCCGTTATGGCCGGCGCCTATGATGATAGCGTCTGTGGGCATTTTGCTGATCGAAAACCAAAGTAGAAAGCAGTTCTTTTTTGAAAAAAAGAACCAAAAATTTTTGCTTCCCTTTGGGTGGCGCGGATAGGGGCGTGCCTCATCGGCGAAAGTCTTGGCGCCGTTCCTTTTACGCCGCCGTGCAGACTTCCGGCCGATGCAGCCGCACCAGCATCCCATCCACGTCGCCCGAGGGCACCGGGCGGCTGAAGTAGTAGCCCTGCACGCAGGTGCAACCATCGGCCTTGATCTGCTCGAGCTGCTTGGCCGTCTCCACCCCCTCTGCCGTGGTGGGAATGCCCAGGCTCTGGCCGAGCGCCGCGATCGAGCGGACGATGGCGCTGTTCTCCAGCGAAGCGTCGATCGGGCTCACGAAGGAGCGGTCGATCTTGATCTTGTCGAACCGGAAACGGCTGAGCTGGCTGAGAGAGGCGTAGCCGGTGCCGAAATCGTCCAGCACCAGCCGCACGCCCTGGGCGTGTAGCGCGGCCAGCGTGCCCAGCACCGTGCCGGTGTCGCGCAGCAGCAGGCTCTCTGTGATCTCGATTTCCAGCCGCCCGGCATCCAGCCCCGTCTCGGCCAGCGCCTCGGCCACCGAACGGGCGAAGTGCCCCGTCTCGAACTGCAGCGGCGACGCGTTGACGGCCACTGTCACGTCAGCCGGCCAACGCGCCGCCTCCCGGCAGGCCTGGCGCAGCACCCAGTCGCCGATGTCGTTGATCAGGCCGAGCTGTTCCGTCAGCGGGATGAAGTCGGTGGGCGGCACCAGGCCGCGCTGCGGGCTGCGCCAGCGGATCAGCGCCTCCAGGCCGGTCACGCAGCCGCGGTAGACGTCCACCTGCGGCTGGTAGTGCAGCTCGAACTCGTCACGCGCCAACGCCAGGCGCAAATCGGCTTCCAGCGCGCGGCGCAGGTGGGCACGCTCGGTCAGCAACGGATCGAAGAAACGCAGCGGCGCCGCACCCCGCGTGCCGGTCTCCAGCAGCGCCAGGCCCGCGCTGGCCAGCAGCGCCTCGGCCGTGTGGCCGTCCTGCGGCGCGCAGGAGATGCCGGCATGCACGCCCAGCGACACGGCCTCACCCTCGATCAGATAAGGCTGGGCGAGGCAGGCGGCCACGTCGGCCGCGAACGCCGCCAGCCCTTCCTGCCCCTCGGCGCGGCTGACAGCCAGCGCAAACTCGTCGCCCGAGACGCGGGCCAACAGATCGTCCTCCTGCGCCAGGCCGCGCAGCCTGTCTGCCACCATGCGCAGCAGCGCGTCCCCTGCTCCCACGCCCAACACGTCGTTCACCCGCTTGAGGCGCTGCAAACCCACCAGCAGCAGCGCCGGCGGCGGCCCGTCCGGCGTGCATAGGCAGTCCTGCAGCATCAGCATGAAGTGCGGACGGTTCCACAACCCGGTCAGCGGGTCCGACGAGGCATGTTCCAGCAGCCAATCCTGCGTCTGGCGAGTGCTCGTCACATCCTCCAGGCTCACCACCCAGCCCAGCGCGCCGGCCGGACGTATGTCGGCCGAGAGCGTGCGCATGCCGGCGGGGCCGGAAACCTTCAGGAGCAGGTCAGGCGCCTCACCCGAGGGGCCGGCCAGCGCGGCGCTCAACCGGCGCAGGCTGTCCGGACATAGCGCCGTGCAGGCCCCCAGCATCTCCGTGGCAGGCAGGCCCAGCGCCGGGCTGCTGCCGGCATAGCCGAGCAGGGCGGCCGCACCTGCGGTCACCAACCGGACGCAGCAATCCTCGCCCAGGACGATCAGCCCCACCGGAGCGCTGTCCAGCGCCGCGGTCAGCAACTGGTCCAGCCCCGCGGGGCGCGACGTTTCGCCAGTCTCGGGCAGGCTCAAAACGGTTTGCGGCATTGGACCCTCACACCACCCAGCGTAACGGCCCGAGGTTGCCGAAACCTTTCCGCACGGCCGGTAGTTGCTTTTGTACTTTCGGCGGTCTGAAGAAAGGGCAGGGCTCTGCCCTGGACCCCGTCAAGGACAAGTTTTAGAACCTGTTACGAGATGTCCTAAACAAACGGGGTCTGGGGCCTCGAGGCCCCGTCACGCAAACGCGTGCTGCGCACGACGGGTTTGGGGCAGAGCGCCATGCTTACCTTCAACCATCACCGCCCCTGAACAATCGTAACCGCCGCGTCCAGCCGATCGCTGTAAGCGTCCAACGCCGAAGCGGTGATCCGGGCGTAACGATCCGCATCCGACCAGCGCCGCTCCTCGATCGCCTCGCGCACCGCCGGCAGCGTTTTGGCCTGGTAGCCGGTGAAGTAGCCCGGCGCGGTAATCAGGTTCTTGTACCACGGACGGCCCGGCAGGCCGGCGTCGGGTGCCAGCGTCTGGTCGATGGTCAGCATCAACGCGTCCAGCCGCGCCGTGCGGTCCGCCGGCAAGGCGACGCCGCCATGGGCCAGCACCGTGTCGTAGGCGTGCGCGCTGCGGGCGAGCCTTGCCGCCGCGTTGTCCAGCACGGCGAACTCCAGGAACGGCACCGTCCCCAGGGCCTCCGGCGGGCGGGCGGAATGCGTGGGGTCGGCCGCCAGCTGGTAGACGTGGTCGCGCAGCAGCGCCGCCTGCGCGTCGGCCGCCTGGCGCCGTGCCGCGGCCAGCGCCCGCACCTCGGCCACGTAGCCCATCACGGCCTCGGCCAGGTCGCCCGCGCGCTGCACCGGCAACGGCGATTGCGCCGCCCGCAGCACGGCACGGCCTACCGTCCTGGCCAGCAGCGCGTCGTAGACGAAGCCGGGATCGACGAAGCGGCTGTGGTGCTCCCAGGTGTCGTAGGCGGAGTGGTAGACGCCGCCCAGCTCGCCTTCGCCGCCGTAGCCGAAATCCAGCGCCGGCAGGCCGAGATGCTGCAGGAAGCTGGAGAAGTCCGAACCCGAGCCCAGCGCGGCGATCGGGAAGTCGGCGGCCGGGTTGGCGGCGGCCTTGGCATCGGCCACGGCTTGGGCGGAGGCGCCCGGTGCGGCCCCTTCCACGCGCATCTGCGCGCGCAGGCGCTGGCCCACCGGCACCTTGGTCTCCGGGTCGATCACGTCGGCCACCACGGCGTTCACGAAGTGGCGGAAATCCGGGCTGCCGCCCACGCCCAGGATGCCGCGGCCGTTCTCGTCGGAGTTGATGTAGACCACGGCGTGCTGCTTCAGCTCGGCCGCGTGCGTCTCCGCCCACTCGGTGGAGCCGATCAGGCCCGGCTCCTCGCCGTCCCAGCTTGCGTAGACGATGGTGCGCTTCGGCCGGAAGCCCGCGCGCACCATGCCGCCGATCGCCTGCGCCTCGGCTAGCAGGGCGGACTGGCCGCTCAGCGGGTCGCTGGCGCCGAACACCCAGCCGTCATGGTGGTTGCCGCGCACCACCCACTCGTCCGGTTGGGTGGCGCCACGTAGGGTGGCGATCACGTCGTAGACCGGCTTCTGGCTCCAGTCGGACTTGACGGCCAGGTGCACCGCCGGCCCGGCCGGGCCCACATGGTAGGTGATCGGCAACCCGCCGCGCCAGCCTTCCGGCGCCAGCTCTCCGTCCATCGCCGCCAGGAAGTGCTGCGCGTCGGCGTAAGAGATGGGCAGCGCCGGAATCCTCAGGATGACCCGCGCCTCCGCGCGGCCGATCCGCTTTGCACCGTCGATGGCGCCCACCCCCGGGGTCAGCGGGTCGCCGGGATAGAGCGGCATGTCGGCCACCGAGCCGCGCTGGATGCCCTGCGGCGGGCGCATCGGGCCGTCGGGGTAGGTGCGGCCTGTGGCGTAGCCGTCGTCCGCCGGGTCCGAGTAGATGATGCAGCCGATAGCGCCGTGGTCCTGCGCCAGCTTCGGCTTCAGCCCGCGCCAGCCATGGCCGTAGCGCGCGATCACGATCTTGCCGCGCACGTCTACGCCCAGGCGCTGCAATTGCAGGTAGTCGTCCTGCATGCCGTAGTTCACGTACACCAGCGAGGCGGTGACGTCGCCATCGCCCTGGTAGGCCACGTAGGCAGGCAGTGCGTCCTGGGTGCGGGCGGACGTGGCGTCGCCGGGCACCGCGCGTTCCTGCAGCGTGGCGCGGAACGGGTTGGCCCCCGTGGTCTCCAGCACCTCAGAGACCGGCGTGGGGTAGAGCACCTGGAACGTCTCGATGTGTGCGTCCCAGCCCCACTGGCGGAACAGGCCCAGCTCGAACTCGGCGTTCGCCTTGTCGTGCGGGGAGCCTACCTGGTTGGGCTGGCTCGCCATCTGCTTCATCCAGCCGCCGATCTCGTCGGGGTAGATGGCGGCGTCCAGGCCGTGCTCCAGCGTTGCTTGGTCGGGCTGCGGCTCAGGGGCGGCGGCGATCAGGGCCATGCCGGCCAGGAGCAGAAGGGTTTTGCGCATAAAGACGATCCTAGAAAGGAAGGAAGGCCTTCTTTTTTGAAAAAAAGAAGCAAAAAACTTTTGTCCGGCTGTCGCGGTTCTATCCGGCAGCGCGCGCCATAGGAGCAAAAGTTTTTTGGTTCTTTTTTTCAAAAAAGAACTGCTTGCTTGCCTCGGCTTTTTTCGCTGTAGCAACGCGTCCGAAACGGGTCGTTCTGCACTTCAAGCGCAGGTTGCTCCGCGGCGGGCCAGGGCGGCGGCCAGGGTGTTCTCCAGCAGGCAGGCGATCGTCATCGGGCCTACGCCGCCGGGCACGGGGGTGATGGCGGCCGCGTGGTCCAGGCACTCGTCATAGGCCACGTCGCCCACCAGCTTGCCGCCGGCGCGGCGGTTGATGCCCACGTCGATCACCACCGCGCCGGGCTTGATCCAGTCGCCGCGCACCATCTCGGCGCGGCCCACGGCGGCCACCACCACGTCCGCCCGGCGGCACGCGCCGGCCAGGTCCCGGGTGCGGGAATGCGCGATGGTGACGGTGGCGTCGGCCGCCAGCAGCAGGCCGGCCACCGGGCGGCCGACGATCGCCGAACGGCCGAGCACGATGGCCTGCGCGCCGGCCAGCACCACGCTGGCATGGGCCAGCAGCTTCATCACGCCACGCGGCGTGCACGGCGCCAGCACGTCCTGCCCGTCGGCCAGCCGGCCGGCGTTGAGCGGGTGAAAGCCGTCCACGTCCTTGGCCGGGTCGATGGCTTCGAGCACGGCGCGCGGCAGCACGTGCGCCGGCAGCGGCAGTTGCACCAGGATGCCGTCCACCGACGCGTCCGCGTTCAGCCCGGCCACCACGGCCAGCAGCGCCGCCTGCGTGGTGTCGGCCGGCAGGCGGATGGTGCGGGCGTCCAGCCCCGCCTCGCGCGCAGCGTGGTCCTTGGACCGCACGTACACGGCGCTGGCCGGGTTCTCGCCCACCAGCACCACGGCCAGGCCGGGCCGGTAGGCGAGCGCCGCGGTGCGCCGGGCGATGGCGGCGCGCAGCTCGGCCGCGAGCGCCCGGCCGTCCAGGATGCGGGCGGTCATCCGGCTCCTAGAACAGCGGCTGCCACACGCCGAACGCCAGGCCGTTATGCAGCTCCACCAGCACCGGCGTCACCACCAGCTGCAGCAGCAGCAGCGCCACCAGCGGGCTCAGGTCCACGCCGCCGAAATTGGGCAGCACGGCACGGATCGGCCGCAGCGCCGGCTCGGTCACGCGGTAGAGGAAATCGGAGATCGTCCAGACCATGCGGTTGCGCGTGTCCAGCACGTTGAACGAGATCAGCGTGCTGACGATGGCGGACAGGATCAGCGCCCAGAAGAACAGCCGCACCAGCGTGAACAGCAGGTCGAAGATGATGGACGTGATCAAGCGTAGCCTCCGGACAAGCGGGGCGGAACCTAGTCGCAGGCCTGCAACGCGGCAAGCCGGCGGCCCTTGACGGCGCGGGGCCGGCCTGAGCATTGTCCGCCGCCGGCGCGGTAGCACCGTGCGCCTCCGGCTCCGGAGGGGCTGTAGCTCAGTTGGGAGAGCGCCTCGTTCGCAATGAGGAGGTCAGCGGTTCGATCCCGCTCAGCTCCACCACCCTTGCCGGGTCGCACCCGGACGCTGCTTCCTCCTCTGCCTCCAGGCCTGATGCGAACCGGGCGACCCCTGCCGCTGTTGTGTCCTAAGGCAACCCGGAGGACACCACTATGAAGCCGTTTACCATGCTCGCATTTGCTACAACCTGTGCGCTGGCAGTCGGCATCCGGGCTGGCGCTACGACCAACGTCTCTGCCGCCGACCGCGCCTTTGTGGCCATGGTGAGCCAAGGCGGCGCCTTCGAGGTGCAGGCCGGCACCGTCGGCGCCAGTCAAGGCACCACGCAGGATGTCCGCGACCAGGGTAACACCGAGGTGCACGACCACACGCTGGTGGGGGCCAAGCTGAAAAACGTTGCCGCTGCCGCGGGGCTGAGCTTCCCTGACGCCCTGAACGCCAGCTTTCGCCAGGAGCTGGACAGCCTGCGCGCGGCACCCCCCGCCCGGTTCGATGCACTGTATCTTCAGGACATGCTCGACATCCACGCAAAGGACGGCGCCGCTTTCGCCAAGGAAGCTGCGAGCGGCACCAATTCCGGCCTGCGCGCCTTCGCGGCGGAAACCTACCGAATCGTGCAGCGACACATCGGCGAGCTGCGCGCGGAGGGACCCGCAACCCCCTGACCTATTTGCAACACTGCCTTACACAGCACTGAAGCTCGCAGCTTCGTGTAGTTCCAACCGGAACGTTCTGACGCAGATTGCAACCTTAGGTTTCGGTAGGGGAAATTTTTGGACATTCTGCTGGTGGAGGACGACGAGCTAGTGCGCGACTGCCTGTTCGAGGCCCTGCTCGATGCGGGACTGCGCACGAAGGGCAGCGGCACCGCCGAGGCTGCGCTGGAGCTGCTGGACGCCGCCCATCCGCCGGGCGTGGTGGTGACCGACATCAACCTGGGCCCTGGGATGGACGGCCTGGCCTTCGCCCGAGCTGCCCGCAAGGTGTGCCCCGGCCTGCCGGTGGTGTTCATCAGCGGCCGTTACTCCGAGCTGCGGAACATGATGCCGCACGAACGTTTTTTGCCCAAGCCGTTTACGACGCCGGCTTTGCTGCGGGCGATTGAGGATGTTCGGGCGGCGGTTCGGGTTTAAGGAACCAAGCAAGGACTTCTTTCTTGAAAGAAAGAAGCAAAGAACTTCCACTGATTGTGGCGCGTATTTCCTGCATCGCTCGACCGACTTGAGTCGAGCTTCTAACAGAACGGGTTTGGGGCTTCAAGCTCCGTCGCGCTAATGCGTGCTGCGCACGATGGGGTTAGCGCAGAGCCCCAACCTTTTTGCCAATCAGTTCTACTCAACAAACAACACCAGTCGCACCCACCGTCCGCGTGAGTAGTTGAACCCGTCAACCTCCCCCACCCTGCGCACCCGTACTCCGAGCGACGCCGCCATGGCCTGGAACGAAGCCAGTTCCGTGCCGGCCACCAGGACGGCGCTGGCGGTCCCCTGCCGCAACGCCCGTGCGGCCGAGGGGCCGTTGAACAGAAGCTGGGTGTGCGTGCCGGTCAGGAACACGAGGCTGGGCTCGGCGTAGCCGGCCACTGCCAGGCCGTTGCCGGCCGGGTTGTCCGCCGGCCAGGCCTGCCGCAGCAGCCGGGCCGCGCGGGGCGCGATCCATAGCGCGTCGAGCGCCGGCAGCTCGAGCTGCAGGATACCGGCATACAGCAGGACGCAGGCGGCAAGCGGCGTCCATCCCGGGCGGCGCCAGGCCAGCCCTCCGGCCAGCACCGCGCCGGCGGCGGCCGGCACCCCCAGCCACCAGGCGGCGTGCAGCGCCACCGGCAAGGCCAGTGCCGCGCCGGCCACCGCCAGGGTGGCCAGCGCCAGCCCAGCCTGGCCGAGCCGGCGCTGCCAGGCTGGCTGGCGGGCGGGCGCCAGGCGCGCGGCCAGCAGGAACAGGGCCGGATACAACGGCAGGGTATAGTGCGGCAGCTTGGTGGGCACCGCCTCGAACACCAGCCAGGCCGGCAGCGCCCAGGCGATCAGGAAGCGCGTGGCGGGTTCCCGCCGCACCGCCCAGGCGGCCGGGATGGCGACCACCACCGCCGCGCTGAAGGGGAACGCCAGCAACGGGATCAATAGCAGGTGCAGGCCCGGGAAGCCGCCATGCGCCTCGGCCCCGCCGGCGAGCTTGCCGGCCAGGTCGCCACCCACTGCCTGGGCGAAGAAGGCGCCGTGCGTGGCCAGGCCGATGGCGACGAACCACGGCGCCACGCAGGCCAGCATCAGTGGCACGCCCCAGGCCGGGCGCAGCGCCGCCAGCCAGGCGGCCCGCCGTTCCCACGCGCACAGCACGCCGGCGGCAAGGCCGGCCACCATCGGCGTGATCGGGCCTTTCAGCAGGATGCCGGTTGCCACCGCCAGCCAGAACGCGGCAGCTTGCCACCGCCGCACGGGCACGCCCAGCCAGGCGCGCGCCAGCACCGCCATTGCGATGGTGGTGACGCCAAGCAGCGCCGCATCCGTCTTGGCGATGTGGGTCTCGGCGGCGAGGATAAGGCAGCCGGCCAGCATGCCGCCCGCGAGCATCGCCTGGCGCGGTCCCGGCGTCAGCAGCCGCCCGGCCGAAGCGGTGGCCAGCACGGCGGCGATGCCGCCCAGCAGCGAGGGGATGCGGTACGGCCAGATAGGGTTGGCGAGGCCCTGCTGACCGGAGCCGGGCTCTGCGAAGACAGCCCCGGCGACGGCGGCGAACGGCGCCTGCAGCCAGTAGATGCCGATCGGCTTGCGCAGCCGCGGCACGGCACCGTTCATGATGCGCACGTAGTCACCCGTCTCGTTCATCTGCTTGCTCGCTTGCGCGAACCGGCTCTCGTCGCGGTCCCCCGGCGGCAGACTGAAAAAGCCGGGCAACCACAATGCCAGGCAAAGCAGCGTCAGAAGAACAGCGCCCTTAAAGAATGACGGGGGGTCTGGGGGGGAAGGCACTTCTCCCCCAGCGCTTACTTCCTGACGCATGATGCCGGCGGGGTATCACGCCGCTTTGGCTTGCGCCATTAACCCCCCATGGACCCCACCCGCCTCTTCGCCCTGCAACTCCTGCGCGCGGTGATCGACCAGCACCGCTCGCTGGACGAAGCGCTGGACCGCCTGGCCGGCGAGGCGCGCGACAGGGCCGCGGCGCACCGGCTGGCGGCTACCGCGCTGCGCCGCGCCGGCACGCTGGACGCCGTGCTGGAGCCGCACCTCAAGCGCGCGCCGCCGGACGCGGTCAGGCTGATCCTGCGCCTGGGCGCGGCCCAGCTGCTGCTGCTGGACACCCCGCCGCATGCCGCCGTGGCCACCAGCGTGGAGCTGGCCAGGACGCAGAAGCTGGCGCCCTTCGCCGGACTGGTGAACGCGGTGCTGCGCCGGGTGGCCGAGGGCGGTGCTGCGGCGATGGCGGAGCTCGATTCGCCGCGGCTGGACACGCCGCCCTGGCTATGGGCGAGCTGGGGCGCCCAGGCGCGCGCCATCGCCATGGCCCACCAGCAGGAAGCGCCGCTGGACCTGACGTTGAAGCACTTTCCGGAGCCGGGCACCGCACTGCCCGAAGGCGGCACGATGCTACCCGGCGGCAGCGTGCGCCTGCCCGCCGGCACGCGGGTGACCGACCTTCCCGGCCTGGCGGCCGGGGATTTCTGGGTGCAGGACAGCGCTGCCGCCTGGCCGGCGCGCCTGCTGTTCCCCCGGCCGGGCGAAGTGGTGGCCGACCTGTGCGCGGCGCCTGGCGGCAAGACGGCGCAGCTGGCCGCCGCCGGCGCCCGCGTGCTGGCGGTGGAGAGCAACGAGAAGCGCGTCCCCCGCCTGCGCGAGAACCTCGGGCGGCTGGGGCTGGCCGCCGAGCTGGTCCAGGCCGACGCCAACGCCTGGCGTCCGGAAGCGCTGCTCGACGCGGTTCTGCTGGATGCCCCGTGCTCGGCCACCGGCACCATCCGGCGCCATCCGGACCTGCCGCACATCAAGCGGCCGGCGGACCTGGCAGCGCTGGTGGCGGGCCAGGACAGGCTGCTGGAGTCGGCCGCCGCCATGCTGCGGCCCGGGGGCCGGCTGGTCTATGCGGTGTGCTCCCTGCAGCCAGAAGAAGGCGAGCAGCGCGTGGCCACCGCGCTCCGCCTTGGCCTGGAACCGGCGCCGTTCACCGCGGGGGAGCTAGCCGCGCTGCCCGAAGCTCGCACGCCGGACGGCTGGCTGCGCACCACGCCGGCCTTGTGGGCGGACCGGGGCGGCATGGACGGGTTCTTCTGCGCGCGGTTCACCAAGGGGCAAATTACGTAGGAGAAGCAAGCTTCCTTTGGAAACGGATTTACCACACGTATCGGGCGGGCGGCTTCAGGTTACTGCGCCGGCTGCAAAAAGCTGTACCGTTCACGAAGATACCCCGCCCAGGAACCTGCATCGCCGCTCACCGAGGTCAGAGGCCGGTTGAATACACGCTCAGTCGAGCGGCTTACAAAGCGGTCGGGCTCGCACAAAAGTTGGCTGAAAACGCCGAACACGTCGTCAGCGAAACGACGCAGGTTCGGTGCGGTGATCTTATGGAAGGCCGTGTTGGCCGAAGGCGAGATGTGGAGAACGCGCACTTGTTGCGTCCCGTCCTCCTCCGCTTCTTGCATTCCATAGGCCAGCATCTGCTGCCGCAGGAGCTGATAGAACGGATCCCAGAAAAAATCCTCGATCCGCAGACCGAGGTCATTGCGGATCGGTCCGTGCGGCGCGAACACGATGTCTTTGTAGCGGCGAAGCCGTTCTTCGTTGCCCTTGGGTGGGATGGGAGATCCGTAACTCTCGGTGTATTTCCACTCGATCAGGACTGTCTCGACCCGGCCCTCATGCTTGAATCGGACGATGGCGTCGGCGCTGGTCGCGTTGGCACCGCGGGTGCGCAAGCCGGACTTGCCGCCCTCGTTGAGGTAATCTCTTTTGCCGATCCACTCGAAACCGACAAACCACGGCTGCCCGTCCGGCCCGGTCTCGACAGCCAGCATCGTCGGCGGCGCGATGCCGAGTGCTTCGCCTATCAACCCGCGCCAGAAGCGCGGGACGCGTGGCGAGAGGCATCAGGAACTTCAGGCAACACACCTGCGAGGACAAAGCGTGGTTGGCATGCCGGTGCCAACTGATCGAGCGTTCGACAAAATAGTCCGGCGCCAGACTCCGGATATCAGGAGCCAGGTTCATCGCTCGGCACTCGGGCCGCAACCGATAGCCAGCGCCTTCGTAACCGGCGGCCTCAGGCGGAAAGTTATGAGCGAAGTAGCTCCCCTGAGCGGCACATTGGGCTGGAATGAAATCGTTCATGCAACAAAATCAGCTCAACCATACGGTATGTCCGGCCAAATCCGGCCGCAGGCGGCTCTCCTAAAGAAAGATGCTCGCGGTCTCTCTCCTCTCCCAGGTTGCCCCCTCACGCCCCCACACCGTAGAACCGGGCGATGCCGCCACAACCGATCCTGATCGCCCCCAGCCTGCTCGCCGCCGATTTCGGGCGGCTGGCCGAGGAGGTGGCCGCCATCGAGGCGGCCGGCGCCGACTGGCTGCACCTGGACGTGATGGATGGCCACTTCGTGCCCAACATCAGCTTCGGCCCGGTGGTGCTCAAGGCGCTGCGCCAGCGCACGCGGCTGCCGTTCGACGTGCACCTGATGATCGCGCCGGCGGACCTCTACTTGCAGGCCTTTGCCGAGGCGGGCGCCGACCACATCCTGGTGCACGCCGAGGCCGGGCCGCACACCCATCGCTCGCTGCAGGCGATCGCCGCACTCGGTAAGAAGGCCGGCCTGGTGCTCAACCCCGCCACGCCCGCCGCCCACGCCGCCTGCGTGCTGGACCTGGTGGACATCATCCTGGTGATGTCCGTGAACCCCGGCTTCGGCGGCCAGCGCTTCCTGCACAGCCAGCTCGCCAAGATCGCCGCGCTGCGGGCGATGATCGATGCCGGCGGGCGCGCCATCCGGCTGGAGGTGGATGGCGGGATCGACGCCCAGACGGCTCGCCTGTGCGTCGCCGCAGGGGCTGACACGTTCGTGGCCGGCACGGCGGTGTTCGGCACTCAGGATTACGCGGCCGCCGTCGCCGCCCTGCGCGGCGCCTCCGCCGCGTGACGATCTCCCGCTCCTTCCGCTCGGTCCGGCTGCGCCTGGCCAGGCTGCCCAGCCTGCGCATGTCCGTCCCCGACATGCCGGCGGTGCCGGTGCGTGACCCGTGGCCCGGCGACCCGGCACGCGGCGCGCGCCTGCTGAAAGGCGAGCTGACGCTGTCCGGCGCGGTGCGCGTGCTCAAACCCGGCGGCTGGCCGGATGCCGGCGGCCACCCGGTGATGCGCGCCCACGCGCACGGCTTCACCTGGATGCGGGATCTGCGGGTGATCGGCACGGACGCCGCCCGCATGCGCGCCCGCGCCTTGGTGGGCGACTGGATCTCCGGCGGCGATGCCGACCCGCTGGCCCAGCGCCCGGACGTGGCCGGCAGCCGCATCGCCGCCTGGCTCGGCCATTACGACTTCTTCGCCGCCAGCGCCGACGACGAGTTTCGCCGCCGCCTGATGTGGCGCCTGGTCGCCGATTCCCGCGTGCTCTCGGCCGCCATGCCGGCCGAGGAGCAGGACGGCCGCGCGCTGACCGCTTTGCGCGGCCTGATCAGCGCCGCCATCGCCCTGCCGGAACACGCGCCCTACCTGAGCCGCGCGGTGCGCTTCCTGCCGCAGGAGATCGGCCGGCAGGTGCTGCCCGATGGCGGCCACGCCGAGCGCAGCCCGGCCGCCCACCTGGTGGCCCTGCGCGACCTGATCGAGATGCGCGCTTTGCTGCATCTGGGCGGCGCGCCCGCCCCGGCCGCGCTGGGCGCGGCCATAGACCGGCTCTCGCTGGCGCTGCGCACGCTGCGCCACGGCGATGGCGGGCTGGCCCTGTTCAACGGCACCCGCGACGAACCGGCCACGCTAATCGAGCTGGTGCTGAGCCAGGCCGGCCGCGCCGGCCGCGCGCCGGCCACCCTGCCCGACACCGGCTTCCAGCGTCTGCAGGCCGGCCGCACCGTGCTGATCGCCGACGTGGGCGCGCCCGCCGCCCCCGGGCTGGACCGCATGGCCCATGCCGGCACGCTGAGCTTCGAGCTCTCGCTGGGGCGCGAACGGCTGATCGTGAACTGCGGCGCCGCCCCGATCGGCGCCGCGGCCTGGACCGACGCGGCACGCGCCACCGCGGCCCACTCCACCCTGGTGATTGCCGACACCAGCAGCGCCGAGCTGAAGCTGGGCGGGCTGGGCCGGCGGCCGGAGCGCGTGACGGTGGAGCGCCAGGAGGCCAACGGCGCGCACTGGCTCGAGGCCAGCCAGGACGGCTGGCGCAAGCCGTTTGGCGCGGTGCACCGCCGCCGGCTGTACCTGGCCGAAAGCGGCGAGGACATCCGCGGCGAGGATGTGATCGAGGCCGCCACACCGCACCCTTACGCGATACGCTTCCACCTGCATCCCGCAGTGATCGCCAGTTTGCAGCAGGACGGCGAGGCGGTGCTGCTACGCCTGCCCAGCGGCGGCTGGCGCCTGCGTGCGGAGGGAGCGAAGGTGTCGCTCGAGGAGAGCGTGTATTTGGGCGGCGCGGAGCCTCGGCGCAGCGAGCAGGTGGTTCTGACCGGGAAGCAGGATGGGGCGCAGCATGTGAAGTGGGCGATTACCAAGGTTGGGTGAGGCAAGGCCTTCTTTTCTGAAGAAAAGAAGCAAAAGACTTTTGCTCACTGGGCGCGCACCGTTCTGCACCACCCGACAGAGGAGTAAGAGCTTCTTGGTTCTTGTTCAGAAAAGCGCCAATTTCAGGGTTGGCATCGCAGCGTATCGCAGTTGGTATAGTTTGAAATCATTGGTCGACGAAGATAGCGTCCGTTGTCAAGATTACCGTCGTCATTTTGGCCGCAGGTGCTTTCCTTGTGGAAGAAGGACTACTGAACGTAGCTGTAAATTCTTCAAGGAATTTTAGATCATTCATGGCTAAGTCAACTCGATTGTCAAACATTCGATGATCGTGGTGACGAGGTCGCTATCAGGTCAACGTTCTGCGCAGGCTTTGGCTTTTCTGCATTTCAAGAAGTAGTTGTGAAGCTGAACAATATCGCCCAGTGGGAAAGCCTGCTCCGTAAACTTAGTTGGACAGTCGACGGTTGTGAAGTGGATGACGGATAAGAAGCTCCTGATCGTCGCAGACCGGCCAGAGGTGCTGCGATCCGGTCCGTGCAACGTAGCAGATTTGACTATGACTATCGCGTTTGCTCGAAGCGCCTGCCGTTAAAAGAAATTGCCTCGAATGCGCATCGCCGAAGTCACAAACGTGGATTTCTCCCTCCGCCACTTCCTCCTCCCGCTCATGCGCGGCCTGCGCGCCCAAGGCCACGAGGTCATAGGCGTGTGCGCCGACGGCGCGCTCCTGGACGACGTGCGCGCAGAAGGCTTCCGCGTGGTGACGCCGCCGCTGGCGCGCAGCCTCTCGCCAAGCGCGCAGTTCCGCGCGTTCCTGGCGTTGTACCGGCTGTTCCGTGCCGAGAAGCCGGATCTGGTGCACGCCCACATGCCGATAAGCGGCTTTCTGGCGAGGCTCGCGGCACGCGCGGCCGGCGTGCCGCGCGTGGCCTACACGTGCCATGGCTTCCTATTCAACCAGCCCGGCCCTTGGCCGCGCCGAGCAGCGTCGTTGCTGATGGAGTGGGTGGCCGGACGGATCACTGACGTGTTCATGACGGTGTCCACCGAGGAGGCGGCCGACGCGGCACGGTTGCGCATCCACAAGCGCTCTGTCGCCATCGGCAACGGACGCGATCCGGCCGTCTTCCGTCCGGACCCGCGGGCACGCGCCGCGTTGCGGGCCGCGTTCGGCGTGCCCGAGAGCCGCGTGGTTATCACCGCCGTCTCCAGGCTGGTGCGCCACAAGGGCTACCCCGAGTTGCTCGACGCCGTGCAGGGCATCGACGCCGAGTTGTGGGTGGTGGGCGAGCGCCTCGCCTCGGACCACGGGGAGGACATGGAGCCGTATTTCGCGCGCGCCGCGCTGGGCAGCCGCGTGCGCCGGCTGGGCTACCGCACGGACGTGCCGGCGCTGCTGGCGGCGTCCGACATCTTCGTGCTGCCCAGCCACTTCGAAGGGTTGCCGATGTCGGTGATCGAAGCCATGTTGTGCGGCCTGCCGGTAGTGGCCACCGCCATACGCGGCCCGCGCGAACAGGTGCGCCACGGTGTCACCGGGCTGCTGGTCCCGGCAGGTGACGACGCCGCGCTGGCCGCAGCCCTCACCACCTTGGTGCAGGACGCCGCGTTGCGGCAGCGCATGGGCGCCGTTGGCTTGAGGCTTGCCGTCAAGGAGCACGACGAGGCGCGGGTGGTCGCGCGCACTATTCAGACGCTTGGGTGTCTGGTTTTGCCTTGAAGGAAGGCCAGGGGCGCTGCCCCTGGACCCCGCTAAGGACAAGTCCTTAGAGTCTGTTTGAAAACTCGCTTTGAGAGCCGCGAAGCGGTCAATCTGACGCCGATGTTGGGTAAATCTCGCCAAGATGTGGTATCCAGATACCGCTTTTGATAAGTTTGTACGCTTAACCAACAGCTCGAGCGAGTTTTCAAACGGACTCTTAGAACCTGTTCGTTAGGAAATTTCTAAATAGCTGGGGTCCCCAAGGCTCGGTCACGCCAACACGTGCTGCGCACGACGGGGTTTAGGGCCGAGCCTCATCCTGACGAGAGGCCACATTACTTTCACCATAGGCGCGCTATGCGCACGGTCACGTGATGCCCGCGCGGGTATCAACGCGCCCATCTGCTTCGACACGCCCTGGTATAAGGTATGGCATCCGGCCACGACCGAAGGCGAAGAGAAATGATCAGGCTCCACTCGCCGTCTTTCGTGGCCGACATCAAGGAAACCGTCCGATGAGCGACTCCGCAGCCTACGTGCCGCCCAAGGTCTGGCAATGGGACAAGGAAAATGGCGGGCGGTTCGCCAGCATCAACCGGCCGATGTCCGGGCCTACGCACGACAAGGACTTGCCGGTTGGCAAGCATCCGCTCCAGCTCTACTCGATGGCCACGCCGAACGGTGTGAAGGTCACGATCATGCTAGAGGAGCTGCTAGCTCTGGGGCACGAGGGCGCCGAATACGATGCCTGGCTCATCAGGATCGGCGACGGCGACCAGTTCTCCAGCGGCTTCGTCTCTGCCAACCCGAACTCCAAGATCCCCGCCCTGATGGACCGCAGCACGTCTGTGCCCACGCGCGTCTTCGAGTCCGGCGCCATCCTGCTCTACCTTGCCGAGAAGTTCGGCGCCTTGCTGCCGAAGGACCCCGCCGCACGCGCCGAGTGCCTCTCCTGGCTGTTCTGGCAGATGGGCAGCGCACCCTATCTCGGCGGCGGCTTCGGTCATTTCTACGCCTACGCGCCCAGCAAGATGCAATACCCGATCGACCGTTTCGCCATGGAGGTGAAACGCCAGCTCGATGTGCTGGACAAGCATCTTTCCCATAACGAGTACATGGCAGGCACTGACTACACCATCGCCGACATCGCCATCTGGCCGTGGTACGGCGGCTTGGTCAGCGGCGTGCTCTACGAAGCCGCCGAGTTCCTGTCTGTGCACGAGTACAGCCACGTGAACCGCTGGACCAGGCAGGTCGGCGCGCGGGAGGCGGTGCTGCGCGGCCGTCGCGTGAATCGCGCCTGGGGGCCAGAAGCGGAGCAGATGCACGAGCGGCACGACGCGGATGACTTTGATGGCGTTGCGCTAAAGTAAAGCAAGGAAGCAGTTCTTTTTTAAAAAAAGAACCAAAAAACTTCTACTGAATTGAGCGTGCCCGGCTCAACCACACGCTTTAAACAAAAAAGGTTTTTGGTTCTTTTTGAAAAAAAGAACTGCTTCCTTGCTCCCGCGCGTCAGCCAAGCAGCGGTTCTCAGCGCGCGGACACGTAGCCGAGCCAGCAGCGTTGTCGGAGCAACGGACCATGGCTGCCACGGGGTGAAGGTGGCAGACAGGTCAACTACCATCCGCCAGGAGGAAGCTGCGCCATGTACGTCGACACGCTGGACCATTTCGCGTCCGTGGCCCGAGAACGGGTGGCCGCCGCGCGCTCGCCTGTCAGCTTCCTCGCGGGCAGCGCGTTGGGGGGCGCCTATATCGGCATCGCCATGATCCTGGCGCTTACCGTCGGCGCCGGCGTGCCGGTCGGCACGCGGCCGCTCGCCATGGGCGGAGTGTTCGGCATCGGGCTCCTGCTGGTGGTCTTCGCCGGGGCTGAGTTGTTCACCGGCTACGCGCTCTACTGCGTCATCGGCCTGGCCCGACGCACCATCACCCCGGGGCAGGCAATGAAGGTACTGGTCCTCGTCTGGGTCGGCAACCTGATCGGCTCCCTCATTTTGGCCGTGCTGTTCGCCGTGGCGGGCGGCGGCGGCGTGTTTTCCACGCCGGGCTTCCTGTCCGGCTACGTTGCCCACAAGGTGGAGGCGGCCCCGGTGGCGGTGCTGGCGCGCGCGGTGCTGTGCAACTGGCTCGTCTGCCTGGCCATCTGGACGGCGGCGCGCCTGCAAAGCGAGGCCGCCAAGGTGCTGGTGATCGCCTGGTGCCTGCTGGCCTTCGTGGCACCCGGGTTCGAGCACTCCGTGGCCGACATGACGGCGTTCGCGTTGGGCCTGCTGGCGCCCGGCGCCACGCTCGGCTGGGTGCCGGCGGCCAACGACTTGGCGCTGGCCACCCTCGGCAACTTGGTCGGCGGCGGGCTGTTCGTGGCTGGGTCCTACCTGCTGGCGGCCCAGCCACTCGCGGCGCGGCCGAAGGTGTCGGGTTCTGGGCTGCTTGAGGGCACTGGCGCTGCTGAGGGTTCGCTGGTGCGGGATCGGGCGGCCGTGGGGGAGTAGTTGAGAGAAAGGCCGGAGCTCTGCCCCTGGACCCCGCTGAGGCCTCGTTGCCCCACACCCCCGTATGTTTAGGATCTTACAAACAACCTGTTTGTCGGAGACCCTAAACAGATAGGTGTTTTGGGCCTCAGCCCGTCAGGAGAACGCGTGTTGCGCAGGATGGGGTCAGGAACAGAGGCTTATGCTCACTTACACCCGTCCGATCCGTTCCAAGACATCCCGCGCCGCCTCCATCGACCCGGCCCCGTGCCACACCAGTCGGGTGCCCTTGCGCTCCAGCCCGTCCACCTCCGCCGGATCGTCCCGCATGGTTGCCGCTACCCCCGCCGGACCCGACTCCAGACGCGCCACGCCGAGTACTCGGCACTCTGCACGCAACGCTGACAGCGCCAGCAGGTTGGCCAGCGGCTCCGGCAATGGCCCGAAACGGTCCTCCAGCTCCTCGGTCAGCTCCGCCACGCCCGGCGCGTGGGCCAGGCGCACGTGTAGCGCGATGCGCGCGGCGGCGTCCGGCATGTAGTCGGGCGGGATAAAGGCCGGCACGTTCAGGACCAACGCGGGCTGCCAGTCCTCCGCAGCCTCGCCGCGCAAGCGGGCCATCGCCTGGGCCAGCTTGTGGCGGGCCAGCTCGGTGCCCAGCAGCTTGGCGTGACCGGCTTGGTCGTCGCCCAGCAGGTCGCCGGCGCCGCGCTGGTCCAGGTCTGCCGCGGCCACGGCGAAGCCGGCGCCCAGGCCGTCATGCGCGGCGAGCGCCGCAAGGCGGCGTGCGGCGGCAGCGCCCGGCGGGGCGGCCGGATCGGTGAACAGCCACGCCATGCCGCGCGCCCGGCCACGCCCCACCCGGCCGCGCAGCTGGTGGAGCTGGGCCAGGCCGAACTGCTCGGCACGCCAGACCAGGATCGTGTTGGCGCGCGGGATGTCCAGCCCTGCCTCGATGATGTCGGTGGACAGCAGCACGTCGCCGTTGCCTTCGGAGAAGCCCACCAGCACGCTGTCCAGCGCGTCCGGCTTCATCTTGCCATGCAGCACCACCACCGAGAGGTCCGGCGCCAGCCGTTCCAGCGTGGCGGCCAGCCGGTCCAGGTCCTCGATCCGCGGGCAGACGCAGAAGCTCTGGCCGCCGCGCGCGTGTTCGCGCAGCAGCGCGGTGCGCACCACCGCCTCGTCCTCCGGGATCACCGTGGTGCGGACTGGCTGGCGGCGGGCGGGCGGCGTGGTCAGCACGGAGATCGCCTGCAGGCCGGCCAGCGCGCCCTGCAACGTGCGCGGGATGGGCGTGGCGGTTAGCGTGAGCGTGTGCACGCCCTGCTGCAGCCGGACCAGCGCCGTCTTCGCCTGGGTGCCGAAGCGCTGCTCCTCGTCGATGATCACCAGAGCCAGTTTCGGCAGCGTGATCTTTTCCGAGGCGAGCGCCTGGGTGCCGATCACCACGCGCAGCGTGCCGTCCGCCAGGCGGGCGTAGATGGCGCGCAGGTCGGCCGGACGGGTCAGGCGGGAGACCGCCTCCACCTCGATGTCCAGCGCCGCGAAACGCCGGCGGAAGGTGGCGAGGTGCTGGCGGACCAGCACCGTGGTGGGCGCCAGGATGGCCACTTGGTGGCCGGCCAGGGCGGCGGCCGCCGCGGCGCGCAACGCGGCCTCGGTCTTGCCGAAACCGACGTCGCCGCACAGCAGGCGCTGCGTGGGGTGCGGCTGGGCGAGGTCCGCCGCGATGTCGACGAAGGCGCTGTCCTGGTCCGGGGTGGGCGTGAAGGCGAAACCGGCGGCGAAGCGGTCCATCTGGCGCTTCGGCGGGCGCAGGGCAGGGGCGGCGACCCTGGTGCGTTCCTCGGCCTGCGCCGTCAGCGTCTGCGCGGTTGCCTCCAGGCTGGCCAGCACCGCATCCCGCCGGCGCGCCCAGGTGCCGCCATCGGCACGGTCCAGCGTCACGCCGTCTGTGCCCGAGCCGTAGCGCCACACGCGGTCCGCCTCCGCGCAATCGACCAGCTTGCGGGCGCCGCAGGCAAAGCCCAGCACAAGGTGATCGGCCGGATGGGCGGTGGTGACGGTCTCGATGCCGTCCAGCCGGGCCATGCCGAAATCCAGGTGGATCACCGCGTCGCCAGGGCGCAGCGCCACGTCGAATAGGCCCTCCTGGCTTGCGCGGCCGTGGCGCTGTGGCAGCACGTCGGCCTCGGCCAGCAGCACCGCCTCGTCCGAGGCGAAACCGCGTGTTGCACCCTGGGGCAGTAGGCCCAGCGTGCCCGGCGGCAGGGCGTTCAGGGCTGCCCAGCCCTTGCAGGCACGGCCACCATGGCCCACCGCGCGGGCCAGGCGCGGGCCGGACAGGCCCACCCGCCGGCCGGCACCGGTCTGTGCTTTCACGAAAGCCTGCGCGGCAGCCGTCGTGTTGCGGCTGCCGCGCAACTCCGGCAACGCCTCGGCCGCCGGCCATTCCAGCGTGGCGGCATCCTTGACGGCACGCTGCCACGCGGCCGTGTCCAGGTACAGCCCGTCCGAGGGCAGGGTGCCGCCGGTCGCGCGGCACAGCGCCAGGCGGGTCGCGCGCGCCTCGGCCAGTTGGTCCAGGTGGTCCTCCGCACGCTCGCCGGCCTGCGGGTCCAGCAGCACGCGCGCGCCTATCATCAGCTCGAACAGGCTGGCGAGCGGTCCGGCCAGGTCGGCCAGCGCGTGTTCCAGTCCTGGCGTGCGCTCGGGCGCCTCGTCACTTGCGGCGAACACCAGCTCGGAGGCCGGGCCGATAGCGTGGCTGTCCACCACGCCGGCGCTGCGCTGGGTGGCCGGGTCGAAGCGGTCGACCTCCGCGATAGTGCAGTCCGCGCCCGCACCGTCCAGCCGAAGGCGCAGCGCCGTGGTGCCGTCGGCCGGCACCACGTCCACCACGAGGCCCTGGTGGGACATGTCGCCGGGCTGTTCCGCCTCCTCGCCCAGCACGTAGCCCAGCCGGGCCAGGCTGGCGCACAACGCCGTGGCCGAAACCGGCTGCCCGGCCTGCACGTCCACCGACGCGTGGCGTTCCGGCAGCGGCAGGCGCTGGACCGCGGCCTCCGGCGAGGCCACGACGAGGCGGGTGGCGCCCGTGGCGATCGCGTGCAGCGCGCGCATGCGCAGGCCCATCACGGCGCGTGACGGGCTGGCACGGTCGTAGGCCAGGCAGTCCCATCCCGGCAGCAGCACCGGCGAGAGCTCCGGCACCAGCGCGGCCGCCGCAGCCGCCAGTCGTGCCGCCTGTGCCTCGCTATGCGCGACCAGCAGCACGGCCCGGCCGTCCGCCAGCGCCGGCAGGCCGGTCAGGCCCGCCTCTTCGCTTGGCTGCGCTTCGTCGTGGTTCTTCTGTATCGACAACGGCGGGCTCCCTTGGCCCGTTTCGTCGGCGCCAGCGCGCTTCAACGGCGGCTGCGGGAGATCGTTCAACGTGGAGGGAGGGCCTTCTTTGCGCGTGCGTTGCGGCTGACGGCCGTAGTACCAAACAACCCGCGTTGAGGCTGAGTCATCGAAAGCAAGCAGTCCTTTTTTGAAAAAAGGACCAAAAACTTTTGCTTCCCGCATCTGAAACAGCCGGGTGCTGCAGGATAGGTAGAGGGCGCTGATACAGCGCAGGAACAAAGTTTTTGCTTCTTTTTTTCAAAAAAGAAGGCTTGCTTCCTTAGCAGCGCTCAATCTCAACGCGGGCTGGTATAAGATGACGGGCGGCGATCCTTACGACCTTGAGCGCTTCCTGCTGGCGCAGGCACAGCATTGGGACAAGGCGTTGGCCGAGCTGCGCGATGGGCGCAAGCGGACGCACTGGATGTGGTTCATATTCCCGCAGCTCGCCGGGTTGGGCCATAGCGCGATGGCCCGCCACTACGGCATAGGCTCACGCGCGGAGGCGGCAGCCTACCTGGCGCACCCGGTGCTGGGTGCGCGGCTGGTGGAAGGCACGGAGCGAGCCAACGCGGTGCAAGGCCGCACCGCGCGGGATGTCTTTGGCGCGCCGGACGACCTGAAATTCCGCTCCTGCATGACCCTGTTCGCGCGCGTGGGCGACGAGCCTGCGTTCGGCGAGGCACTGCGTTTGTTCTATGGCGGCCTGGAGGACGCAGCGACGCGGCGGCTGCTGGAGACGCGGTAAAGCCACAATGAGCCAAGCGGCAGGATGAAACCGCGACAGCGGAGCAGAAGGTTTTTGCTTCTTTTTCTCGAAAAAGAAGGTCTTCCTTACTCCGCCATTTCCGCCAGCATCTGCATGGCCGGCGCCACAGCCGCCTCCGCCTTGATGGCCTCCACGCGCCGTTCCACCTGCTCGACGATGTGGTCGATCATGCTGCCGCCCTCCACCGTGTGGTCCTGGCGGCCGGCCGCGTACACCATGTGCCGCCCGTTGCCGCCGCCCGTGACGCCCAAATCGGTCATCAGCGCTTCGCCGGGCCCGTTCACCACGCAGCCGATGATGGACAGGGTTACCGGCGTCTCGATGTGCGCCAGCCGTTCCTCCAGCGTGGCCACCGTGCGGATCACGTCGAAGCCCTGGCGCGCGCAAGACGGGCAGGAGATGATCTTGACGCCACGGTGGCGGATGCCGAGCGACTTGAGGATGTCCCAGCCGACATGGACCTCCTCGGCAGGCTCGGCGGAAAGGCTCACGCGCAGCGTGTCGCCGATGCCGGCCCAGAGCAGGTTGCCCAGGCCGATGGCGGACTTCACGGTGCCGGCGCGTTTGCCGCCGGCCTCGGTGATGCCGATGTGGAGCGGGTGGTCGCACACTTCGGCTAGTTGCGTGTAGGCGGCGACGGCCAGGAACACGTCGGACGCCTTTACGCTGATCTTGAACTCGTGAAAGTCGTTGTCCTGCAGGATTTTGGCGTGTTCCAGGGCGGATTCCACCAGCGCGTCCGGGTTCGGCTCGCCGTATTTCTCCAGCAAATGCCGCTCCAGCGATCCGGCGTTCACGCCGATGCGCATGGAGCAGTTGTGGTCACGCGCGGCCTTGATCACGTCGCGCACGCGTTCCGCGCTGCCGATGTTGCCCGGGTTGATCCTCAGGCAGGCGGCCCCTGCCTGCGCCGCCTCGATAGCGCGTTTGTAGTGGAAGTGGATGTCGGCCACGATCGGCACGTTCACCTCGCGCACGATCTCGGCCAGTGCCGCTGTGCTTTCCACGTCCGGGCAGGAGACGCGCACGATGTCCACGCCGGCGATCTCGGATAGGCGGATCTGCGCGATGGTGGCGGCAGCGTCCGAGGTGAGCGTGTTGGTCATCGTCTGCACGGTGACGGGCGCGTCCCCGCCCACAGGCACCCGGCCCACGTGGATCTGCCTGGACTTGCGGCGTTCGATCTTCTGGTAGGGACGGTAGTTCATCGGCTCATGGTTCCCCGGCGTGGCACGGCAGGCTTGGCGGAGATATAGGGTTGGGGGCGTGGCGGGTCAAAGAGGTGGCACCGGCAGGGCTGGCCTGAAGCTGCGCGTGGTCGAGATCTGTCAGAGCGTCGGTGGCGTGCACGCCGTCAGGCAGACCCGGGCCGCTTGCTGCGGGTGGACGCAGTACTCGTGCCGCGTCCGAACTGGCGTGGCACCAGCCGGTCTGGGATCGCAACGATTGGTTAATCTTTGCCTGCCACCCTGGGGCGTACCTTCCGGATCGCACCCATGGCATCCTGCACGCACGCCAACATCGTCATCTGCACGCCGTGCTACGGCGGCCTGGTCACCCAGGGTTACATGCTGTCGGTCACCAACCTGATGATGCAGGGCATCCAGTCCGGCTTCGGCGTGACGGTGGACCTGCTGGGCTACGATTCGCTAGTCACCCGCAGCCGCAACACGCTGGTGGCACGCTTCATGGACCGCGAGTTGGCCACCCACCTACTGTTTGTGGACGCGGACATCACCTTCCTTCCCAGCCAGGTGATGCGCATGGTGGCCTTCGAGAAGGACGTGGTGGCCGGCATGTACCCGCTCAAGACGCGGGACTGGTCGCCCGAGGCGATCACCCGCGTGCGCCAGGGCGAGGGGCTTGAGACGGCCGCGCTGCGCTACGTCGGCCTGCCCTGTGCCGAGGAGGCGCGGCAAGAGAAGGACGGTTTCGTGACTGCCGACTACGCCGGCACCGGCTTCATGCTGATCCGACGCGCGGCACTGGCGCGCATGATGGGCGCGCATCCCGAGCTGCGCTTTGCCGCCGCGCATGACAGGGCCACGCAGTTCGACAGCCCGCACCAGTTCGCGTTGTTCGACTGCATGATCGAGCCGGAGACGCGGCACTACCTGAGCGAGGACTATACGTTCTGCCGCCGCTGGCGCGCGCTGGGCGGGGATATCTGGCTCGATACGCAGGGCGCGCTGATCCACACCGGCGGGCATGATTTCGTGGGCAACCCGGCGTCGCGCTATCCCATCGCGGCGTAGGATCAGGGTAGCAAAGCTCTTGTCTCCACCCGGTGACATGGGTAGATGAAGGTAGCGAAGTGAAAGTCTATTTCCTCCAAATTCAAGGAGGCTTTCACGTCCTACCGTTCGGAGCCCCCCCCCACATGAGCATGGTCGAACACTTGGCCCCTGGCCTGTCGGGCCTGGAACAGATGCGGGCGTTGATGACGGCCGGCAAGCGCCCTGGCATCGGCAACGCGCTGCAATTCACCCTGGTGGAGGCCGACCAGGGCCACGTGGTGTTCGAGGGCATGCCCGGCGAGCACGCCTACAACCCGATCGGCACGGTGCATGGCGGCTACGCTGCCACGCTGCTGGATTCGGCCTGCGGCTGCGCGGTGCACACCAGCCTGGCTGCCGGCCAGGGCTACACCACGCTGGAGCTGAAGGTGGCCTACCACAAGGCGATCACCATCAAGACGGGTGTGGTGCGTGCGATAGGCAGCGTCATCTCGCTCGGCCGGCGCGCCGCGTTCGCCGAGGCGCGGCTGGTGGACGCATCGGGCAAGCTGCTGGCATCGGCGACGTCGACTTTGCTGGTGATAACGCCTTTGTCTGGCTGAAATGCCTTCCCGACGGCATCTGACGTTTTCCTGCGTTTCGGCGCTCATGGCCAACAGGATCGGGCCTAGTCTCGCGAACGTCGTGGTGTCTAGACCCTGATCCCGTCCTAAAGCGACATGCGGCCGTATAGCGTCCTGCTTTCGAAGCCTTACCGCTAGCGGAAGCTACCGGCTCGTTTTGAGCAGTCTCAAGTGACACGGACATTGAGCCAAGCAGTCTGTAAACACCGACAACGTCGTTTGAAGACGTGACACTACCAATTTCTATAAACGCCGGGTCAAGCAGGTTTGCCGTCTAACCTTCGGGTTGGCGGTAGCCAACCCGAAACACCTCGACACCACGCCAGAACACCGAGCCATTCAGTTTTGCGAAGGCGGAGGTGAAACAGGGCAAGGCGAGCCCTCATCGATCCACTCCTGGAACACACTCACAAACTCTGTGTGGTTGAGGGGTGGCGTGGTCCTACGCCAGCCAGTGGGCGTCACGCCAGGATCGAAACCCCACAAGACCAGAGGCTCCGACTTGACGTGCTGAAGCAGGGCTGCAGCATTCCGGTTTCCATTCCTCGCCGGGTCGGTGAGCTGCATGCAAAGCTTGTCTCCGGTCAAGGGAACCCCGGGAGAGCTCTCCCACGCCATGCTGACAGGTGCCAGTCGCCAGTCGAGCGTTCCGTCAGCGTTCTGGGCTCCGGGAATGCCCGTGCGATGGTCATTTGCGAGACCATGGCAGGAAGCACAACGGGCGAACGCAGCGCCAGTACCTGAAAGCTGCCCAGTGCTGTCAACGTCCGGCCCGCGAATGATGTTGAAGTAGTGGGGATGACGATCGTCGCCCTGCCGCGGGTAGTCAAAGGCGTTCGCCGGATAGCCTGGAATGAAGGCTGTTCCCGAAGCCGGTCCAGGGTGGCAGTTGATGCATCTCGGCGACGTCAGCACCGAGTAGACCGCTCGCCAGGCCGGTGTGCCGCCTGAGGATGGAAGTCCAGGTAAAGCGCAGCGTTGGCCACCTGCTTGACCGCATTTGAAGACGTTGAGCCTCAGGAACTGTGCAATCTGCTCGATGTCGGAGTCTTCCAAGACACCAGGAGACAACACCGGCATGGGGGCAGGAACGCTATGTAGAAAGTCTTTCAGTACGAGCGGATCGGCTAGCTGCGCCTGCCGAATGAGTGGCGGCGCGCTGGCGCCTATGCCCGTTGGGCCATGGCACTGACCGCAGCCCTGGATGTAAGTCGCGGTAGAGATTGGGATGCCAGGACCGAACTTGGGACTGAGGCGAGCGAACCGGGTTACGTGCGGCACTGGATCGGCATGCAGCCCGAAGATGCTTATCCGCAGAGAGCCGGCAACTGAGTGCGGATTCTCCCCAGAGCCTCCTACCGCGGCGGCAACATATTGCTGCCCATCGACTGCGTAGGAGATGAGTCCGTT
The DNA here is from genome assembly GCA_964242595.1 of uncultured Acetobacteraceae bacterium. Classification (GTDB taxonomy): domain Bacteria; phylum Pseudomonadota; class Alphaproteobacteria; order Acetobacterales; family Acetobacteraceae; genus BOG-908. The sequence goes on from CAXTBC010000009.1 coordinate 32,411, forward strand.
ATTGAGCGCGCCTCCAACATTCAGACGCTTCAGTTCCGCTCCTGTGCTGGTTCGCAACGCGAGCAGGTAACCGTCGCTCTCACCGGCAAACAATAACCCCGATTTCGTGGTGACCATGCCTGCCTGCACCTGGCTGGCCGAGGGCTTGGTCCATGCCATCTTGCCAGTTCCGCCATCGATGGCGGTAATCCAGCCCAGGTGGCCTAGCTTCTTGGCGACTGCACTTCCGTCCTTGATCGCGATCTCACCGCCGTAAGCTGGGTTGCTGCTATACCAGGTACAAATGTCGGTCATCCCGGCAAAAAGAAAGCCGGTTTTCGGATCGAAGGCTGTGCCGTTGTAGAGTGCGCCTCCTTGCAGGCCAGGGCAGGTGTACTGGAAGTCGTCGTTCGGAACCGGATCGGGAGCGACCGTGGTGCCGGGCGTCGCAAAGACAAGTTTATGCGAGCTCCTGGAGACGCCATAGATCAAACCGCTCTTTCCCGGGGCCGCAATCATCTGCGTCCCCTCCTTTGTGCTGTAGAGGGTTGGGGCAGCGGCAAGGTCCCAGTCGTGTTGGTCGTAAGGCGTCGCTTGGTAGAACCAGTTCAGCGCGGCCTGCCAACCGGACGTGCGGACAGAAATGAATGAGTTGGTAAACGCAGTCTTTTCGGCGTCGTCCGGATCGAGAGCGCGGCTAAAATCTGGAAAAGGATTCGTAATGGACGCAAACAGCTCTTTGGTTGCGGGATCGAACGAGTACGTGGTCCAAAACCCACCACCGGCGGGCTGACCGAACGTCGTGTTGAAGCTCCAGATTTGCGATCCGTTAACCTCGTCGAACGCCATGAGGCGTCCAGCAATGCCATCGTCGCTGATGCCAATGCCGATGAACACCTTGCCTTCAGCCGCGATCGGAGCCGAGGAGAAAGCTTCAGCCTTGGTTGGATCGGCTGCCTGCACGTCCCACAGCACTTGGCCGGTGGTAGCGTCCATTGCGATGACACGACCATCAGCAGTGCCTCGGAAGATACGCCCATTGAGATATGCCGCACCCCGCTGTCCTATAGCGGCAGTGACCTGCTTGAAGTCGACTATCTGGCGCCAAAGCGTGCTGCAACTTGTGGCGTCCAAGGCGTAAGTCCCACGCAATGTGGTGACGTAGAGAGTCTGTCCGACCTTCAGTATGCCGCTCGTAAAGTATACCGGCTCATTGAGTTCAGCTTCACATACCTTGCCAAGATCTCCGACGTTATACGCATTGATCAAATCCAGGTCGACATATCGCTGGCTGGAGTAGCTCTTATTGATGGTGATCCAATCGTCGGGTTTGGCACTGTGGTCGGTTTGGGCATTGCCACGTAAAATCGGTATCGCAACAAGGAGAACAGTCAGAAAACCGATCACGGTGAAGTTTTTCAGAGTTTTCACAGATTGATCCCTCGCTGTTTCGCGTCCAACACAATGCTGAGTTTAATCTTGTCAACCTCAAAACAGTTTAGCACCTGCTCGGGTCATAGATGCTCATACGCATAGCGGTGCCGCTCACATTGTCGGTTCCGGCTTTGAGAAAAAGAGTATGCGCACGAGTTGCCCTTAGATGTAAAGCGTAAACTCGTATGATTGCTCAGTTCCTTGGGTCGAGCTGTCTTAAGGCGCCTCGATGGTGTTAAGACTGCATAACCGTGAGGGGCACGTGTCGCATGCCGAAACGCCTCGAGTATTCGCCGGCTTAGGCCGTATGGACGAAAAGTGATAGTGGAACGCAAGGAGTTCCGAGTCAGGCTTTTGTCGGATTGATGGTGACCAATATTGCGAAACGGAGCCATGCTGACGCGATGAGGGAAGACGATGGACCGTCGCGCTACACGCATTGGATACGGCGCAGTCGCATGGTAGAGTTTAAACGCTGGCCTGCCTGAGGCGCTTGGCCACTGCGGATTGCTGGCCTCCTTGAAGGTGTGCCACTAGGCCTAGGACCTGTTGGAATTCTTCTGAGGAGGTATGATCTCTCCCTTCTCTCCGAGCGTCCCTTCGCTCGAACGAGACGTAGTTCCCGCTACCACACGGCATCCCCCCGGGTAGACGACTGTCGTGGGTTGAGCGGCATCATCTTTGTCGTCTGCAATAGTCTGCGCTTGCGGGACGCGTCGCCGGCGTCTGGACCGCACAAGACGCTCAACAACCCGGTTCATCCGATGGAACCGTCCGGGCGTGTTCGAACGTACCGTCGAGGCGCTGGCCCGGCACGGTGGCCGAGCCTTCCTCCATACCGCTTCTACTATTCTGCTGCTTCGGAGGCTTGCACGTTGAGGAAACGATTGAGACAGGTTCTGGGCGAGGTCCAGGCTTAGAGCCCTGCTTCCTAACAGATTACCCTTTCAGGCAATGGGCATAAATCCAGTTCGCGTGTGAAAGGTGCAGGAGAAAAGCTTTTTATTGTTCTCCATAAAGAACCGCTTGCTTTACCCAACTATGCCCTGCTGCCAGGATCGGCCCCGTCCGCTGTGCCTGCAGCGGTACCACAGACTTCAGCCCAGCCAAGGGCGCCGCCGGCATGAACCGCTCTGCCTGCCCCGTCCACGGTCCCAGCACTACAACTTCGCGCATCGTGTTGCGACATCGCAATCGCCTCGTTCTTGCCGCGCCTGATTGGCATTTGCACCAGGTTCGGGTCGTAACGCACCAGCACCACGTCCGCCCGCCCGTGCCGGCGCCGATTTGCACAGCAGCATCCGTAACTCGCAGCGCGCGTACGGTATCGATACGCTCGCCCACGCCGTATCAGCCCTGCGGGCTCGCTGTCTTGGGCGCCTAGGCCGTCCACCCCGCTGCTGACCACCACCTGCGGCGTGGACACGCCGTCAGGCCCCAGGCTCTGCGCGAAGTCGTGTTGCCGCTACGTGAACGCCCTGTCGCCGAACGTGTTCTTCCAGCCGAGTCAGTCCCAGTAGGTCAGTCCCAGCTCAGCCAACACGTTCGGCCGCCCGGCAATCGCCAGTACCTGTGCGCTGGCCGGCGGGCAGGAGGAGCAGCCCTGGCTCTGGAACAACTCGAGAACGACAAGATGTTCCACATCTATCGCCAAAGCCTGGTCGCCCAACACGAAACTCGCCAACACACCCCGCAGCAGCCGTGTCAGCATCTGGTCCTCCATCGGCGAGGTCCGGCTCCAGGCAAACTTCGCGGCACGGTCCGCTGTGGTTACACAGCGCGCCTTCAGGCACCCATGTAGTCGGCCTTGCCGAGCGGCACGCCGTTGTGGCGCAGGATGTTGTACGCTGTGGTCATGTGGAAGTACAAATTGGGCAGCACGAAACCGCGCAGGTAGACGGCACCGGTGAAGGTCATCTCCCGACCAGGAAACTTCAGCGTGATCTCGCGCGCCTCGCTCCCTTCAAGCTGCGCTTCGGTCACCGTTTCCAAAAACCCGATCGTCTTTGCAATCCGCGCTTGCAGTTCCTCGAAACTTGTCTCGCTATCCTCGAACTTCGGCGACTCCACGCCGGCCAACCGCGCCGCCCCGTTCTTCACCATGTCGGACGCGATCTGCACCTGGCGGGCCAGCGTGTACATTTCCGGCGAAAGCCGCGCCTGTACCAGGATCTCCGGCGCGAACTTGCGCGCCTCGGCCGAGGCGCGGCCTTTTTCCAGGATCACCGCCAGGTTGCGCATGCCCTGGATGAAGGCGAGAACCGAACTTTCGTGCATCGTGACGGCCATGAATCGTTCCTTGAGGAAGTAGGAAAGCGTCTTCTTTTCTCGAGAAAAAGAAGCAAAAAGCTTTTGTTCGTTAGGCCCGAGATGTATCCGCCAGCACCCGACAGGAAGCAAAAGTTGTTTGGTTCTTTTCTTCAAAAAAGAACCGCTTACTTGCCTAGTCCCGCCCGAAACCGCGCCGCGTTCTGCACGTAAGCCGGCGCCGTCATCGCGAACTTCGCCCGCTCCGCCTCACCCAGCACACGCACCAGCCTGGCCGGCGTCCCGGCCCATAGTTCGCCTGCGCCAACGCGCTTGCCCGGCGTCAGCACCGCGCCGGCGGCCAGCACCCCGCCGCTCTCGATCACCGCGCCGTCCAACACCGTCGCCCCCATCGCCACGAACGCGCCGTCCTGCAGCACGGCCGCGTGCACGATGGCCATGTGCCCCACCGTCACGTCGTCCCCGATCAGGCACGCCATACCCTCGCCCGGGTTGCAGTGCAGCAACGAGCCGTCCTGGACGTTGCTGCGCGCGCCCACGCGGATCAGGTTGGTGTCGCCGCGCAGGATGCAGCCGAACCAGATGCTGGCACCGGCGCCGACCTCCACGTTGCCGATCACCACCGCCGTCGGCGCGATCCACGCGTCGGATGCGACCCGCGGCGTCACGCCGTCCAACGACCACACCGGCCCGCTACCCTGTCCCACGGCAAGGTCCATCACGCCTGCTCCCCATCACTAAGCCCGAGCATCAGGCGCAGGTTCTGCACCGCGGCGCCGGACGCACCCTTGCCCAGATTGTCCAGCCTGGCCACCAGCACGGCGTGGCGCGCCGCCTCCTCGGCGAACACGTGCAACTCCAATGCGTCCGTCCCGGCCAGCCCTGCCGGCTCCAGCCGGGCCGCCGCGCCGTCCACCACGCGCACCACGCGGCTGTCCGCGTAGTGCGCCGCCAACGCCGCGCGCAAATCCGCCCCCGCCACCCGGCCGGGCAGGGTGTCCAGGTGTATCGGAATGCTCACCAGCATGCCCTGCCGGAAATGCCCGACCGACGGCACGAACAGCGGCCGCCGCGCCAGCCCGCCATGCACCATCGTCTCGGGCACGTGCTTGTGGTCCAGCCCCAGCGCGTAGAGCTCGAAAGCCGGCCCACCCGCTGCCTCGTGCGCCTCGATCATCTGCCGGCCGCCACCTGAGTAGCCGCTCACCGCGTTGACGCTGATGGCAGCGTCCGCGGGGATTAGCCCCGCCGCCGTTAGCGGCCGCAGCAGCGCCACCGCCCCCGTGGCGTAGCACCCCGGGTTGCTCACATACTTGGCCCCGGCAATCCGCGCGGGCTGCGCCGGCCCCAGCTCGGGGAACCCGTACACCCAGCCGGGTGCCGTGCGGTGCGCCGAGCTCGCGTCCAGCACGCGCGGCGCGTCCGCGCCCAGCGACTCCGCCAGCGCCACCGCCTCGACGGCGGCCGCGTCCGGCAGGCACAGGATCATCAGCTCGGCCGCTGCCATCAGCGCACGGCGTGCGTCAGAGTCCTTGCGGCGTTCTGGCGCGATGCTCAGCAGCTCGACTGGCAGCCCGGTCAGGCGCTCGCGTATGCCCAGGCCTGTGGTGCCGGCCTCGCCGTCTATGAAGACGGAGGCTACCAAAGGGAGAAAGCAGTTCTTTTTTGAAAAAAAGAACCAAAAAACTTTTGACTCCGCTGTCGCGCGCTTGATGGCCAGCGCTCGACAGGGAGTGAAAGTTCTTTGCTTCTTTCTTTCAAGAAAGAAAGCCTTGCTTGCTTAACGCTTGCTGAACTGGAAGCTACGACGCGCCTTTGCCTTGCCGTATTTCTTGCGCTCCACCACGCGGCTGTCGCGCGTCAGGAAGCCGGCCGTCTTCAGGATCGGCCGCAGGTCCGGCTCGTAATACGTCAGCGCACGGCTGATGCCGTGGCGCAACGCGCCCGCCTGGCCGGACAGACCGCCGCCGTTCACCGTGCAGAACACGTCGAACTGGTTGTAACGGTCGCTCACCAGGAATGGCTGGGTGATCAGCATGCGCAGCACGGGCCGTGCGAAGTACTGGCCCACACGCTTGCCGTTCACCTGGATTTCGCCCTTGCCGGCCTTGATCCAGACGCGTGCGATCGCGTTCTTGCGGCGCCCGGTGGCGTAGCTGCGGCCCAGCGCGTCGCGCTTGGGCTCGCGCTTGATGCCGCCCGTCTCCGTGGTGCCGATGCCGGTGCCGGTGGCAGCGGTAACGAGGTCCTTCAGGTCGGCCAAGGACCGTGTGGATTCCGACATGGTCTCAGACCCTCTTGTTCTTGGGGTTCATGGCAGCAACGTCGAGCTTGGCCGGCTGCTGGCCGTCATGCGGGTGCTCGGCGCCGGCATATACGTACAGGTGCTTCATCTGCGTACGCTGCAGCGGCCCGCGGGTGATCATGCGCTCCACCGCCTTCTCCACCACCTGGCCGGGGCGCTTGCTCTCCAGCCGCTGGCGAATGGTGCGGCCCTTGATGCCGCCGGCGTAACCGGTGTGGTAGTAGAACACGTCCTGCTCGGCCTTGTTGCCGGTGACACGCACCTTCTCGGCGTTGATCACCACGACGTTGTCGCCGCAATCGACGTGCGGGGTGAAGGTGGGCTTGTGCTTGCCGCGCAGGCGGTTGGCGATGATGCTGGCCAGCCGGCCGAGGACGAGGCCGTCGGCATCGATCAGGATCCAGCCCTTGGTCACGTCCGCCGGCTTCAGCGAGCGGGTAGTCTTCAACATGGTATATCCCCGAATGGAGGCGAGCGCGGTGTTTGGCGGCAAGTCTCGGTTGCGTCAAGGCTTTTCCGGTGTGGTAACATGATACCACACGTTATCGGCGCGTCCGGCCGCTCCGGCGCGGCACTTTGCCGCTCCCTGCTGGCCGACCGTGTAGAGTTCGTCCCCATCGTCCGCGACGCCGCGCGCTGGGCCGCCACCGGTCTGCCCGGCGAGCCTCGCCTGGCGGACCTCGCGGACCCAGCCGCCCTCCGCGCGGCGCTGGACGGCGCCGAACGCGTCGTCTCCTGCGCCCACGCCCGCCACGCGCCTGCCGTGCTGGCGGCCGGCCCGGCCGGCGCCACCTTCGTCTTCCTCGGCAGCACCCGCAAATACACCGCCTGGCCGGACGCCCACGGGCGCGGCGTACTGGCCGGCGAGGCCGCCTTCCTCGCCTCGGGCCGCCGCGGCGTCATGCTCCACCCCACCATGATCTACGGCGCCGAGGGCGAGGACAACGTCCGGCGCCTGGCTGCCCTGCTGCGCCGCCTGCCCATCGTCCCGCTACCCGGCGGCGGCCGCGCCTTGGTGCAGCCCATTCACCAGGACGACCTGACGCGCTGCATACGCTCCGCCCTGCGCTACCCGTGGACGGAGCCCACCACGCTGGTGATCGCCGGGCCAAGCCCGGTCACCTATGCCGCCTTCGTGCAGGCGGTGGCCGCGGCGTGCGGTCTGGGCCGGCGCCCGATCCTGCCGGTGCCGGCCTGGCTGCTGATGCGGCTCAGCGCGCTGAGCCGCGCCCTGCCGTTCCTGCCGGAGATCAGCCCCGAGGAGGTGCAGCGCCTGGCCGAGGACAAGGCGTTCGACACCGCCCAGATGAAGCAGCTCCTCGGCATCAACGCGCGCAGCCTGTCCGACGGCCTGTCGGTGTCGATGAAGGCCTGAGGCAGCCGGGCTGCTGCCTTGCGGACCGGCCTCCGCCGAACCGCTAGATGACGCCGCTCCGCCACAGCCGGGCCGGAGCAGACAGCGACTTTCCCGACCTGTCGATAAGGTCGGGGTGGATCCGCAACATGTCTTGGCAGTGGGTGCTGTGCATCAGCGCACCCAGGTCCGGGAAGTTGATCCGAAGGTAATCGACTGCAACCCCGTTGGCTACCGAGCCCTTTTCCCAGGCCCCGCCACCCGCCTGCGGCGGCCGCGTCAGGTAATCCTGCGGCTTGACGGTAAAGTTCGGCTGGCTGACGAACTTCGTCAGGTTCGAGATCCAGATCGGCGGTATCATATTCTCCATGAGGCCGCCTACGTTCGACACCTGGTAGGCGCGGCATGAGAACCGCTCGATCGCCGCGGTTTCCAGCACCATGCAAGAGTCGTCCAGGCCGAACGGCTTGCCCGTGGTCAGCTTCCACGACCGTCTGCCGGCGAGGAAATGCATGTGGTTGGCGGCGTTCGCCTCGTTGATGGCCGTTGCGATCACCGGCAGACTCGCCGCCGCTCCGGAAGCAGTGGTCGCTGCAGCGTCGTCCTGGTCGTCGAAAAGGCGCTGCAGCGTTTGGGCGGTGAAGCCTTCCGGACACTTCCAGCCTTGCACCACCCAGTCGTGGTGCGGACGGGCCAGATCGTGGCCCTTCACCGTCAGGAGGCCGTGAAACCGCAACGTCGTGTCGTTCTCGAACTTGCGCGGCTGCGGCTCCACGGTCGCGTAGGAACTGTCGAAGTAACCCTTGAAGCCGCGCACGAAATCCTGGGCAAGCGTCACGTTGGTGGCGCCCGGCGGCCCTACGAACACCACACGATAGCGGTTCAGGTGGTAGTCGCCGACTCCGGACTGAACCTTCAGATCGATAAAATCGGCCATTGCGCGCTCCTACCTTCTAGCGGCTCACAACAACCTGCCGGGTATCGTTACAAACGTGGTGCGTCGGGGATCGTTTCTCGCCAAATACTATACTGACGATCAGAAGGGAAAAGGCCAGGGCCTCTGCCCCTCGGCCCCGCTACTGACAAGTCCGTAGAAGCTGTTCGTTAAGTTCCTAAACAGAGGGGATCTGGGGCTCGATGCCCGGTCGCAAATGCATGCTGCGCATGACGGAGTTTGGGGCAGGCCTGTGATAGCTTATAGACCATCACCCGCTGCTGAACGCCTGCCGCAACCCGTCCAGCGTGATCTGTGCCGCCAGCGCCGCCAGCAACACCCCCAGCACCCGCCCCGCCACGCTGGCTCCTGTGTCGCCCAGCGCCCGCGCGATCCACTTCGCCCCCAGCAGGCACGCGAACGTCAGCCCGACGCTGACGGCCACCGCCGCCTCGATCGCCAGAACCTTCCAGGGATCGCCGCCGGCATGCGAGTGCAGCACGACCATCGTCGTCATCCCGCCCGGCCCGGCAATCAGCGGAATCCCCAGCGGGAAGATCGCGATGTCATCCTCCGTCCGGATCGCCGCCTGACGCTCCTGGTCGGTGTCGCGCAGGGCGTGGCTGCCGCGCACCATGTCGGCCGCCGTCATGAACAGCAGGATGCCGCCCGCCACCCGCATCGCCGGCAATCCTATGCCCAGAGATGCCAGCAGGCCCTCGCCCGCCAGCCCAAACACCGCCAGCACCACGAACGCCAGCAGGCAGGCGCGCCTGGCCTGGCTGTCGCGCTCGCGTTGCGTGTCGTGCGGCGTCATCGCGGCGAACACGACGGCCGTGCCGGGCGGATCCACGATCACCAGCAAGGCCACGACGGCGTAGAAGAACGTGTTCAGGCTGGACCAGTGCATAAAGAGAATAGTCGGCTATTCCCCGTAAGCGCGCGACAGCGGAGTCAAAGTTTTTTGGTTCTTTTTTTCAAAAAAGAACCGCTTGCTTCCTGACCTCCTCCAAATCCGCCGCGGTGTTCACGTTGAGAAACGGATCCGGAACGTCCGCGAACCACACCGCCCGCATCCCGATCACCCCGCCGAACGCCCGCACACGCCCGGAGGCCTGGTCCGCAAGCCAGGTCGCCAGCGCCGCCCGGCACGCCACCGGCCACACCGCCACCAGCGGGTGCACGCCCGCCGCGTTCTCGGCCCAGGCCGGCGCTGCCCCCAGCCGCGTCACAAGATGGCGCGGCACGAAAGGCGTATCGCCGGGCACGCTCAGCAGCGAGGAGGCACCTTCCTGCTCGGCCCAGGCCAGCCCGCGCAGCACCCCGCCCAGCGGCCCGCGGCCCGTCACCTCGTCGGCCAGCACAGGCCTGCCCAGATGCGCGTAGCGCGCCGCCTCGCCGTTGGCCGAGACCGCCACGGCGCCCACTTGCGGCGCCACCCGCGCCAGCACGTGCCCGATCAGGCTGTGCCCGCCGGCCTGCAGCAGCGCCTTGTCCACCCCGCCCAGGCGGGTGGCTCGGCCGCCCGCCAGGATCACGGCAACGACGTCACTCATGCGGGAGCGGGGAAGATGGGGCGAACGACGGGGATCGAACCCGCGACAACCGGTACCACAAACCGGCGCTCTACCAACTGAGCTACGTCCGCCACATGTGGGCCGCGATGTAGGGCGATTGGGCTCGCGGCGTCAACGGCGGGGGTTGGAAAGGAAGCAAGGCCTTCTTTTTCGAAAAAAAAGCAAAAGACTTGTGCTGACTCGGCGTGCGCTGCCGGACAGAACCGCGACAGCACGGACAAGAGTTTTTTGCTCCTTTTTTGCAAAAAAGAAGGCCTTGCTTCCTCTAAGCCGCCACAAGGCGTCCCCCGAAATACCGTCCCAGTCGCGCGCAAGCCTCGTCCAGCACCTCGTCCTTCTTGCAGAACGCAAACCGCACCCAGCCTTGTGGCGCATCGCTGTCGTAGAACGCGCTCACCGGGATCGCCGCCACGCCCGCACGCTGCGTGCTGTGCCGGCAGAACGCCAGGTCGTCGCCCTCGAACCCCAGCCCGGCGTAGTCGGCGGTCACGAAATACCCGCCCTGCGCCGGCATTACGCCGAACCCCACCGCCGCCAGCCCGGCCGAGAGCCGCGCGCACTTGGCCGCCAGCGCGCCGGACAGCCCGGCGAAGTAGCCGTCCTCCTTGGCCAAACCGTAGGCCACCGCCCGCTGCAGGTTCGGCGGCGTGGTGAAGGTCAGGTTCTGGTGCGCCTTGGCCACCACGCCCACCAGCGCCGGCGGCCCGCTCACGTAACCCACCTTCCAGCCGGTCAGCGAGAACGTCTTGCCCGCGCTGCCCACGCGCAGGCACCGCTCGGCCATCCCGGGCAGGCTCATCAGCGGCACGTGCAGGGCAGGGGGGAACACTAGGTGCTCGTACACCTCGTCGCAGATCGCCACCGCATCATGCGCCGCCACCAGCCCGGCGACGAAGCCCAGCTCCTCGCGCGTGAACACCTTGCCTGTTGGGTTCATCGGCGTGTTCAGCAGGATCGCCCGCGTGCGCGGCCCGAACGCGGCGGCCAGCGCCTCGCGCGGCAGCGTCCAGTCCGGCGGTTCCAGCCTTACCAGCCTGGGCACCGCGCCCAGCAGCCGCACCACCGGCAGGTAGGTGTCGTAGAGCGGCTCGATCAGCACGACTTCGTCGCCGGGGTTGAGCGTGGCCATCAGGCACGCCGTCAGCGCCTCGGTGGCGCCGCTGGTCACTACCACGCCGGCCGCCGGGTCAACCTCCAGCCCCCAGAACCGCCGGTTCGCGTCCGCCACCGCCGCCCGCAGCTCCGGCACTCCGGTCAGCGGCGGGTATTGGTTGCGCCCGTCCATCAGCGCGTCGGCCGCCGCGCGCACCACGTCGGCCGGCCCCTCGGTGTCGGGGAAACCCTGCCCCAAATTGATCGCGCCGTGCTCGGCTGCCAGCGCCGACATCACCGTAAAGATCGTTGTGCCGGCGCGCGAGAGCCTGTCGTTCATCCACCCAACCTTCCCTGAACCGGGTTCACTGCCCAAAAAACCGGCAGCAACTTGGCGCGCGGCCACCGCCATGCGAAACCCGGAGCAAAGAACCGCCCGGGAGGCGTTAGATGAAAAAAATAGAAGCCGTGATCAAGCCCTTCAAGCTGGACGAGGTGAAGGAGGCGCTGCACGAGGTCGGCCTGCAAGGCCTTACCGTGATCGAGGCGAAGGGTTTCGGCCGCCAGAAAGGCCACACCGAACTCTACCGCGGCGCCGAGTATGTGGTGGACTTCCTGCCCAAAGTGAAGATCGAGGTGCTGTGCGACGACGCCATCGCCGAGCGCGCCGTGGACGCCATCATCACCGCGGCCCGTACCGGGCGGATCGGCGACGGCAAGATTTTCGTCACCGCCATTGAGGAGGTGGTGCGGATCCGGACTGGGGAACGGGGGGAGGCGGCGCTTTAGGCACAGGAAGCAAGCGGTTCTTTTTTGAAAAAAAGAACCAAAAAACTTTTGGGCCCTGTCGGCGGCCCACCGGACAGGCCTTGCCTTCCTGGCCTTTATCTTGCTCAACACCCTCGCATAACAACAGGACGATTCCGCCATGGCCAAGAAGGTCCAGCAAGCCGAACCCTCCGCCGTCTCCAAGTGCCTGGAGCTGATGCGCGAGAACTCGGTCGAGTACGTGGACCTTCGCTTCACCGACCCGCGCGGCAAGTGGCAGCACACCGCCCAGCACGTCTCCACCATCGACGAGGACGCCTTCCGCGACGGCGTCATGTTCGACGGCTCGTCCATCGCCGGCTGGAAGGCGATCAACGAGAGCGACATGATCCTGATGCCGGACCCGGCCAGCGCGGTGATGGACCCGTTCGCCGCCAAGCCCAGCATGATCCTGTTCTGCGACATCATCGAGCCCAGCACCGGCCAGCCCTACGCGCGCGACCCGCGCAGCACCGCCAAAAAGGCCGAAGCGTATGTCGCCGCTTCGGGCGTGGGCGATACCGCCTATTTCGGCCCCGAAGCCGAGTTCTTCATCTTCGACAGCGTGAAGTTCGGCACCGGTGGCAATTACGGCCATTACAAGCTGGAATCGTCCGAAGGCCCTGACGCCTCGATGAAGGACTACCCCGAAGGCAACATGGGCCATCGCCCCGGCGTCAAGGGCGGCTACTTCCCCGTGCCCCCGGTCGACAGCGAGAGCGACCTGCGCGCCGAGATGCTCTCGGCGATGGGCGAGATGGGCCTGCCGATCGAGAAGCACCACCACGAGGTGGCACAGAGCCAGCACGAGCTGGGCACCAAGTTCGGCCCGCTGGTGATCAGCGCCGACCAGATGCAGATCTACAAGTACTGCGTGCACAACGTGGCCCACAGCTACGGCAAGACCGCCACCTTCATGCCCAAGCCGGTCTATGGCGACAACGGCAGCGGCATGCACGTCCACCAGTCGATCTGGAAGGACGGCCGACCGGTGTTCGCCGGCAACGCCTACGCAGACCTGTCGGAGACCGCGCTGCACTACATCGGCGGCATCATCAAGCACGCCAAGGCGCTGAACGCCTTCACCAACCCCAGCACTAACAGCTACAAGCGGCTGATCCCGGGGTTCGAGGCGCCGGTCCTGCTCGCCTACTCGGCGCGCAACCGCTCGGCCTCCTGCCGCATCCCCTACGCCACCAACCCGAAAGCCAAGCGCGTGGAGGTCCGCTTCCCTGACCCCACCGCCAATCCCTACCTCGCGTTTGCCGCCATGCTGATGGCCGGGCTGGACGGCATCCGCAACAAGATCCACCCCGGCGAGCCGATGGACAAGGACCTCTACGACCTGCCGCCCGACGAGCTGAAGGACATCCCCACCGTGTGCGGCTCGCTGCGGGAGGCTCTGGGTGCGCTGGCGGCCGACCACGAGTTCCTGCTGGCTGGCGACGTGTTCAGCCGCGACCAGATCGAGAGCTACATCGAGCTGAAATGGGGCGAGGTGTACCGCTTCGAGCACACGCCGCATCCGGTGGAGTTCGAGATGTACTACTCGGTCTAAGCTTGGGGCTCTGCCCCAAACCCCGTTGTGCCCAGCACGCATACGCACGACGGGGCCCTGGCCTTGCCTTAACCTTACTGCGGAATATCCGCCTGCGCAGCCTGCGGCACAACCGAGTCGATCAACCGGACCGACTCGTCCACCCGCCCAGCCCCCAGCGCCTGCAACGCTCGCGAGATCTGCGTCACCACCGCGCCTGCGGCCGGCACACGCTCGCTGCCGCGCACCACCGAGCGGTCTAGCGCCCGGGTCTCCGCCCGCTCCAGCGCCTCCTGGGCCTCACCCGTCCGTCCCGCCTGCAACGCCGCACGCGCGTCCAGCAGCAGCGTCTGCAGGTTGTCGCCCGCGGGCGGCGCCGGCAGGTTCGGCGCCAGCTCCGAATGCGTGGTGTCCGGCGACAGCTTGCCGGCCTTGTCGGAGCGCGGCAGCGACTGTCCGGTGCCGACCTGGTTGCCAGGCCGTGCCCCATCGGCACCCGGCTGCGAAGCGGCAGCCAGCGCGCAGGCGGCGGCGAGGACGAAGGGCAAGCGGAACAGGTGGCGCATGACGGCAGACTGCCCCGCCCCGGTTGCGCCGATCAAGCCGGCTTGGTGTCCTCCGGTCCGGTGCTGCCGCCGACCGCGGGCGGGTCGCTGGCCGGAAACGTATCCTCCAGGACGTCGTCCCGGTCGGCCTCCTGCTCCTCGCGCCCTGTGCCGTCCTGCTGCGTGCCGCTCATCGGTGCCTCCCTCAACAGCACGACCAACGTTTCACGCGGCACGCCGGTTTGCCGTGCTGCCGCGGCCGTGCGGAAGCGGACCCCATGCCGACGCGCCACGTAACGCACGCGGCCGGCACAAGTGCTGTGTCTGTCCAGCAACAGATCGTTCACGCGCGCTTGACGCTTTTAGTGTGCCCACCCTAACGTTTCGCAACAGTCGATGTCGGGCTGTCACTACCGTAACGGTTTCGGCGAGGCATCGTCAGACCGGACATAGATCCGGCGGCGTTCAGGGGGATTTAGGGCGTGGGTCATTCATCGAAGTTGAAGTTGGGCAACAGCATTTCCGGATCGCGTCGCGCGCTGCTCCTCGCCGGCGTCGCGGCGTTCGCAGTTGCAGCATCGGGCAGCGCACACGCCTACGACACGACTGTCGGCGGCTGGCAGGTCAACATCGACACGACCCTTTCATCCAGCGTGGACGTGCGTGCTTCGCCGATCGACGAAAACTTCGTGGGCGTCGCAAACGGCGGCAAGTTCGTTCTCGCCAACAACGACAACGGCACGCTGAACTACAAGAACAACACGCCCGTCGCCGCAACGCAGCGCATCACCACCGAGGTCCAGGCCAAGAAGGACGATTTCGGCTTCTTCATCCGTGCGACCGGCTTCTACGACCCGATCACCGACAGCGAACGGACCGATTTCCAGCCCCTCACGCGCGCCGCGGTGCGCGACGTCGGTGCCGACCTGCGGCTGCTCGACGCCTACGTGTTCGCCCGTCCCTCTATTTTCGGCCACCCCGTGGACGTCCGAGTCGGCGCGCAGGCGCTGAACTGGGGCGAGAGCACGTTCATCCAGTTCGGCATCAACTCGATCACCCCGCTCGACGTGACCGCGCTGCGCACGCCCGGCTCGGAACTGCGCAACGCGTTCCTGCCCATCCCGGTGGTAGACCTCAAGACCGAGATCATCCCCGACGTGACGCTCGAGGCGTTCTGGCAACCGGTCTGGACCCGCAGCAAGCTGGAGCCGGACGGATCGTTCTTTGGGAACAACGACTCTCTGCTCGACGGGGGCACGTACGGCAACCTGCGCAACGACTTCGCCGACAACGCGCAGAGCCGTTACGGCGTCAGCCTGCCTGCCGGCGACGTCTTCGGCGCCTCGCTGTCGCGCTCCTTGGACCGCCACCCGACAGGGCTGGACGAGTTCGGCTTCGCGCTGCGCAAGACCTTCACCAGCCTGGCCGACACCGAGATCGGCCTCTACTTCGAAAATTACGACAGCCGGACGCCGTTCGGCTCGGACCGCACGGGCAACTCGGACATCTCCGGCATACCCGGGCTCCTCGGCGCGCTGCCTAATCCTCTGGGCCCGCTGCTCCAGGGCAAGAAGTATTATGCCCTGAACACCTACTCGGCCACGGCGAGCTTCTTCGCCGACTATCCAAAATCGATCCACCTCCTCGGCATGAGCTGGAACTTCACCGGCCCGGACGGCATTGCCCTGCAGGGTGAGCTCTCCAGCCGCATCAACCAACCCCTGCAGCTCTCCGCCTCCGACCTCGCCTTGGCCGTGAGCCTGCCCGCCATCAAGCAGACTGCCGCGTTGTCCCCTGCGGTGGCCGCCGCCTTGAACAATGCCTTGCACAACGACCCGACGATCGCGCTCATCGGCAATCCCGAGTCGTTCAACTCGATCATCGACGGCTACAAGCGCTACCCGGTCATCCAGGCGCAGAACACTGCCACCAAGCTGTTCCCGGCCATCCCGAGCCTCTACATCAACCAGATCGCCGTCGTCGGCGAGATCGGCGCCGACTACGTCGCGAATTTCCCGCGCGAACGCGGCGTATTCGACGCGGCCTACACCACCGACGTCAACTCCGCCTTCAACGAGACGGCGACCGTCGACGGCAACACGCTGATCTCGCACAAGGGGCGTCCCAGCCAGTTCTCGGCCGCCTACACCGTGGCCACCATCATCGACATCCCCAACCTGCTGCCCTACGCTATCGACATGAAACCGACGCTGTCGCTGGAGCACGACTTCGTCGGTACCAGCCCGATAGGCGCCAACGTGTTCGTGCAGAACACGGCGGCGGCCAGCGTCGGCGTCACCTTTAACTACCTGCAGGCCTGGAGCCTGGGCGTGCAGTACACCAACCACTTCCCTGTCTTCGACGGCGGCAAGTTCTACGGCCTGCTGGACCGCGACTTCTACAGCGCCACGGTTTCCTACGAGTTCTGACCTGAGCCTGCGTGTTGGGCCGGCCTGCGGGCCAACACGCAAATTTGTAGCGGGACAGGCGCGGCAAGCCGCGCTTTAACGCCATGACGTTACCGGCAACCCAAGCCTGCGGCTCCCCACAGGCGGCAGGTTGCTTCGGTGTTTCGGGCGGAAGCAGGCCAGAGAAGCCGATGCCGCTCCAGGATCCAAGAGAGGTGCCCGTCCTTGTCCGACAAGCCTGTGCGTTCCGCCGCCCGAGTCCTCGTCTCCATGCTTGCCGCCGGCCTGCTCCTGTCAGCCGCCATGCCCCAGCCCGCCCGAGCCGCCGCTCCGCTGACCGCCGGCATGCCCCCGGCCGGCACCGGCACGGACCAGCCTGCCTGGCGGCAGACCCACGGCGTGCTCCTCGCCGTCGCCCGCGCCGGCAACCGCCTCGTGGCCGTAGGCGACCGTGGCACCGTGCTGCTATCGGACGACGTCGGCGCCACCTGGCGCCCGGTACCCAGCGGCACCGACGAGCTGCTCACCGCAACCGTCTTCTCCAGTCCCACGGAGGGCTGGGCGGTCGGCCAGGACTCCACCATCCTGCACACCGCCGATGCCGGCCAGCACTGGTCTACCCAGTTCCAGGCTGCCGGTTCGGATCAGGCGCTGTTCTCGGTGGCCGTGCTGGGCCAGGGCTACCTGGCCGCCACCGGCGCCTACGCGCTTATGCTGGAGACCACCAACGCCAGCACCTGGACGCCGGTAAGGCTGCCCAATTTGGACGAGGACTACCACCTGAACTGCGTCATGCAGCACGGCGCCGACCTGGTCGTCACCGGCGAGGCCGGCCACGTCTTCATTCGCCACAACGCCGCCTGGGCGCCGATGCCGGTGCCATACGCAGGCTCCCAGTTCGGCTGCCTCGCTTTGCCAGACGGCAGCATGTACAGCTTCGGCCTGCGCGGCAGCCTGTTCGTCTCCACGCCGGCCGCACCTGCCTGGAAGCGCATCGACACCGGCGAGCAGCGCTCCATTTTTGGCGGCACAATCCTGTCGAACGGCTTCATCGGCCTGGTTGGCAGTACCGGCCTGGTCATGCTGCTCGATCCGCAGACGCAGAAGCTGCGCACGCTGCCGCCGCCCACCGGCGCCAGCCTGTCGGGCATCGTCGAGGCGCCCGGCGGCAACTGGGTCGTGGTGGGCGATGACGGCAGCCACGTTGTCGATCCCGCAGGGCCTGCCACCCAGGCGGCGGAGGTGACGCAGTGATCAACATGCTCGAACGCGCCCTGTTCTCCAACCGGCGCAAGATCCTCGTCCTGTTCGCGCTCGTCACAATCGGCCTGGGCTGGTTCGCCGTGCACGTCCGCCCGGACGCCTCGTTCGACAAGCTGCTGCCGTCCAACAACGCCTACATCGACACCTACAAGCGCGTGGAAAAGCAGTTCGGCGGCGGCAACGTGCTACTGATCGCGCTCGAAGCCAAGCACGGCAACATCTTTACGCCGGAGTTCTTCGACGAGCTGCGCCACCTGACCGACGACGTCTTCTTCCTGCCCGGCGTCGACCGCACCCACGTCAGCAGCCTCTACACGCCCGATACGCGCTTTGCCGAAGTCGTCGAAGGCGGCTTCAACGGCGGCCCGGTCATCCCGGCCACCTTCAAGCCGGACGCGCAAGGCTTCGCCAACGTGAAGTCCAACATCTACAAGTCCGGCATACTCGGCCAGCTCATCGCCAACAACTTCCGCAGCGCCGTGGTCAGCGCCAAGCTGAACGACGTGGACCCGCGCACCGGCGCGCATCTCGACTACGGCAAGTTCGCCGACGAGCTCGACAGCATCATCCGCGCCAAATACAACAACGCCGATACAAAGGTGCACGTGCTGGGCTTCGCGCAGGCGGTGGGCGACATCGAGCACGGCGCCCAGGTGGTCGTGCTGTTCTTCGGCATCGCCCTGGCGGTCGCCGCCGTGCTGCTCTACATCGTCTCGCGCTCGTTCTACCTGACCGGCGCCGCGCTGGCCTGCTCGCTCATCGCAGTCATGTGGCAGCTCGGCATCATCACCATCCTGCACATCGGCATCGACCCGATCTCGGTGCTGATCCCCTTCCTGATCCTGGCCATCGGCGTCAGCCACGGCGTGCAGATCGCGCTCTCCAACGTCCGCTTGGTGGGCGAGGGCAAGTCCTCGCTGGACGCCGCGCGCGGCAGCTTCCACAACCTGCTCGAACCCGGCGTGGTTGCCCTGTGCCTGGCCGTGCTTACCTTCGTCACCGTCACCACCATACCGGTACCCGCGATACGCGAGCTGGCGCTCACGGCCGCGATCGGCATCGCAGTGCTGGCCGTCACCAACCTGCTGGTCCTGCCGGTGATCGCCAGCTTCGCGAGCATCTCCATGGCCCGCGTCCAGGCCGCCCAGCGCGGCGCGGCGCGCTTCGAGGGGTTCTGGCGGCTGCTGGCCAGCCTGATTGCCCCGCGTTCGGCGATCATCATCTGCGCGCTCACCGCTGCGCTCGCTGGCGGCGCCCTGCTGCTGGGCCAGCCGGTGGTGGGAGACCTGCACGTCGGCGTCCCGGAACTGCGGCCCGACAGCCGCAACAACCGTGACGCCGCCTTTTTCCAGGCCAACTACACCGTCAGCGTGGACGTGCTGGAGGTGTTCGCCGAGGGCCCGGCCGACTCCTGCCTTGACTACAACGCGATGAAGCGCATCGACAACCTGGACTACCGCCTGCACGGCGTGCCGGGCGTGCGCAGCACCGTGTTCATGGCCCACCTCATGCGCAGCGGCGCCAACGTCGCGTGGAACGAGGGCAACCCCAAGTTCAACTACCTCCCGCACGACTCCCGCGTGCTGGGACGTGACAGCTCCGCCTTCGAGGTCTCGCTGGGCCTGGCGAACAATGACTGCTCGGCCATGCCGTTGATCATCTTCCTCACCGACCACAAGGCCGGCACCATCGACCGCGTCATCAAGACGGTCGAGGCCTTCAACGCGACGCCCAACGACTCCAAGATCAGGCTGGAGCTTGCTGCCGGCACCGCCGGCGTCATCGGCGCGACGAACGAGGTGGTGGAGGCCGCGCAGCTGCCCATGCTCGGCCTGGTCTACGGCATGATCATCGTCATCTGCCTCGTCGTCTTCCGCTCCATCCGCGCAGCACTCTGCATCGTGCTGCCGCTGGCCGCCGTCTCCATCCTGGCCAACGCGGCCATGAGCGTGCTCGGCATCGGCCTGAAGCTGTCCACGCTGCCCGTCACCGCGCTCGGCGTGGGCATCGGGGTGGATTACGGCATCTACAAGTTCAGCCGGCTGTCCTACTACATGCGCCACGGCAACAGCCTCAACGCCGCCTACATCCAGACCCTGCGCGAGACCGGCAGCGCGGTGATCTTCACCGGCCTGTCGCTCTCCATCGGGGTTGCCACCTGGGCGTTCTCGCCGCTGCAGTTCCAGGCGGACATGGGGCTGCTGCTAACGTTCATGTTCTTCATGAACATGGTTGGCGCCATCGTGGTGTTGCCCGCCATCATCGGCGTGATGGACCTGGTCGTCCCGCAGAAGCACCTCGGCGACATCGCGGCCGCGCTGGAGCCGGAGCACGGCAAGGAAGCTTAGAAAGGCCAGGGGCTCTGCCCCTGAGTGGCTGTTCGTAAACGCGCCCTGGCGGCCATCCGGCGCGCTTTTCCTGTGCTCCGGTGCTCATGGCCCAGCGGCCACTCCGCTCCGGTGCTCGGAACACGCCAGCTCACCGGCCTGCCGTATTTTCAACTGCCACCAATACCAGTGGCCTGAGATATTGCGTAGAGGAAGGCTAGGGCTCTGTCCTGGCCTCTGCTAGGGACAAATCCGTAGAACCTGCCTGTAAGAGCTTCTAAACAGATGGGGGTCTGGGGCCTCGAGGCCCCAGCGGGGTCCAGGGGCAGAGCCCCTGGTCTTGCTGACTACCGGTGCCCCATCTGACGCAACGCATCAGCCGTAAAATCCCGCGGCGTCAGCGAGACCGCGTTGAACGTAGGACCTACAGCCTCCTGATTGTGCAGCCCCTGCGCCAGATAACGGTGCTGGTAAAGATCCACGTACTCGTACCCGTCCGCCCCCAGCATCGGCACCTCTGGCGCCGCAACCGGGAACGCCATTGCAGTGCGCCACAGGTTGCCGTGCCCATCGTAACGGTCGGAGATCAGCGGCTGCCAGCTGTCCTCGTCCAGGTAGATCGTCCGCCGCGTGTAGATGTGCCTGAACTCCGGCTTCAGCTTGGCCTCCACCACCCACACGCGGTGCAGCTCGAAACGGATGTAGTCGGGGTTCAGGCACTCGCGGCCCACCAGGTCGCTGTAGCGCAGCGAGACGTCCTGCAGCCGGTTCGTGTTGTAGGGCACGTAGAGCTCGCGCCGCCCCACCAGTGTCCAGTCGTAACGGTCCAGCGCGCCGTTGAACAGGTCGTAGTCGTCGACCGTCTCGAGCCCGTCGGTGTCGGTCAGCGGGGTGTCGTAGTCGATGTCCGGGGCGCGCCGCACACGCCGCTCACCCGGGTTGTAGCTCCACGCCTCGCGCACCTGCTCGTAAGGGTTCTCGTGGTTGATCACCAGCGTCAGCGCACCGGCGTCGCGGGGCGGCGAGAGCACCTCCTGCCGGAACAGGCTGTCCCAATGGCGCGTGTTGCTGAAGCCGACTGTGTTGTAAGGCAGCATGATGTCCTCGTGCCACCGCTGCAGCGAGTAGTCGCCGGACGGCGTGGAGATCACGTTGGTGACGTTGCGCACGATCTGTGTGCCGCGCCAGCGCAGGGCCGCGTCCCACATCGCCTCGGGCCCATCATGCGGGATCGGGAACGGCACGGACAGCGACGCGCCCTCCACGCCTTGGCCGCCATGCACCAGGTGTGCACGGCCCTCGTTGGCGATCGCGTTGTCGTAGACGAATTGCGGTGCCGCCGCGGTGCGGTGGGTGGGATAGACGTCCACGTGGAAGCCGCGGATGGTCCGGATCATCGCCACCGTCCCGGGTGCCAGCCGGCCTGCGTAGCGATCCACGTTCTGCGCGGTGATCCTGAACAGCGGCCGCTCGTCTGGAAAAGGGTCGGGGCGGAACCGCGCGGGCGCGGGGCCCGGGTGGCCCACCATCCCGCCGGTCCAGGCCGGGATCGTGCCGTCGTCGTTGCCGGCGCGTATGGCGCCCAGCGGCGTCAGGCCCGGTCCGGCCCCTTCGGCCTGGCTGCCGGTGTCCGGCAGCTTTATGCTGGCCATGGCCGGCAACGGCGTCAGGGTGTGCGGCAGGGCGACGGCCACCGGGGTTTCCTCCGGTGCCTGCAGGTCGGCCATCGCCGGCTGAGCCGGGCTGGCCTCGGCCGCCTGCGCCACCGCGGCGTGGCGGTGCCGCTTGTGGTGTCGGTGCGCCGCAGGCGCCATACCGTCGGTCGCAACAGGCGCCGCCGAAGCGGCGGGCGCCTGCGCCGCGCCTAGTGACGCCGTCAGAACGATCTGGAGCGCTGCGAGCATCGTCGCAGCCAACAACTTGCGTTTCATGAAATACCTCAACGTTTCGTAAACGACACTTAACTCTTATCACTTTTCCGTGTCCATGAGTTTCGGCGAAATTGGCATCAGCAAGGGTGGACACCCTAGGGCCGTGTTGCTTAAGTCAGGCAGCAGGCGTGAATCGCCGCAAACCAAGGGATGGAAAACGTGCACATCACGACGAAGCAGAGGCTGCTTGCCGCCACCATGGTCGCAACCATGGTCGCAGCCGGACACGCGGCCGCACAGACGGCGGCCGACCTGGGCCATTCGCTTACCCCCATGGGCGCCACCAAGGCCGGCAACGCCGACGGCACCATCCCGGCCTGGACCGGCGGCCTGACGACGGCTACCCCGGGCTACGTCTCCGGCGGCGTCCGCAGGGACCCGTTCGCGTCCGAGAAGCCGCTCTTGCTCATCAACGCTCAGAACGTGGACCGCTACGCCAGCAAGCTGGCCGAGGGCACGGTGGCGATGATCCGCACGCTGCCCGGCTACCACGTGGACGTCTACCCGACGCACCGCACCGCGGCCGCACCGCAATTCATCTACACCAACGCCATTGCCAACGCCTCGCGCGCACACCTTTCCGCCGACGGGCAGGACGTGGTGGGCGCCGAACTCTCCGTCCCGTTCCCCATCCCTCATAACGGCAGCGAGGCCATCTGGAACCACATCCTGCGCTGGCGCGGCCTGCAGGTGCAGCGCACTACGGTCAACGCGGTCACCACCGCCTCGGGCGACTACTCGCTCACCCGCTGGCACGAGCAGATCATGCTCGCCTACAACACCCCGAAAATCGCCAACTCGGCCAAGTGGGACAGCCTGTTCTGGCAGGAAGTCGAAGCGCCACCGCGCATCGCCGGCCAGCTCACCCTGGTGATCAGCCACTCCGACCCGGCCGAGCAGCCGCGCGAAGCCTGGACCTACAACCCCGGCGAGCGCCGCGTGCGCCGCGCGCCCGAGATCAACTACGACACGCCTGTGACGAACACCGACGGCCTGGAGACGGTCGACGACTACGACATGTATAACGGCGCGATCGATCGCTACAACTGGAAGCTGGTTGGCAAGAAAGAAGTCTACATTCCTTACAACAACTACAAGATTCAGCAGCCCGGCGTGAAATACTCGGAAATCATCAAGCCCGACGCGGTGAACCCCGACCTCATCCGATTCGAGCTGCACCGCGTGTGGGTGGTGGAAGCCACGCTGAAGCCCGGCTACCGGCACATTTACGCGCGCCGAACCTTCTACATCGACGAGGATAGCTGGCAGGCCGCCGTGGCCGACCGTTACGACGCGCGCGGCCAGTTGTGGCGCACCGCGCTGGCTTTCGTCTCCGAGGCGCCCGAGACACCGCTCTGCGGCGCCGACGGCTACGAGTTCCTGGACCTGCAGGCGCACCGCTACCTGGTGCAGGGGTTGCACAGCGAGGAGGGCACGGCACCCACCTACTCCGGCACTGCGCTTACGCCTGACGACTTCACCGCCGACGCTCTGCGGCGCGCGGGCCGCCGCTAACCTGTCCGATCGTTCCGGATGCTCGCCATGGGCATCCGGGATAGTCGGTTTTGAGCCGTAGGCAAGCATGGAGCTCTGCCCCAAACCCCGCTGGGGCCTCGAGGCCCCAGACCCCCATTCGTAGAAAACTGATGAGGCAGGTTTTAACGACTTGTTTCTAGCGGTTCAGGCAGGGCCCTTAGGCCTTCTCAGGCCCTACCATATCACGTCCTGGGCACAACAACCTCTTTGCAACGATCCTAAACAGACGGGGGTCCGGGGCCTCGAGGCCCCGGCGGGGTTTGGGGCAGAGCCCCAAGCTTGCTCACACACTCAACTACCCCCCTGGGCAATCCTCCAGCTGATCGCCGCACACCCCCTGAACATGTCGCCATACAAATGCGCCCGCGCGTCGGCAGCGTTGCCCCGCCGCGAGCGGTCGTACACTCCCCACCCGATCGAGGCCGAACGGAACAGCGAAAACGCCAGGTAGAAGGGCCAATCCTGCGCCGGGAACTCCCGCCCTACCGCTTCGCAGTAGCGCGTCACCAGCGCCGTCTCGTCCGGCAGGCCGATCGCCGCCAGGTCTGCCCCGCCCAGCCCCTTGAACGGCCCGCCGCTCTGCGGCAGCCGGTAGAACGAGGCGAAGTAGGCCAAATCCGCCATAGGGTGGCCGATCGTCGCCAGCTCCCAGTCCAGGATCGCCAACAGGCGCGGCGCGTCGTGCGCGAACATCAAATTGCCGAGCCGGTAGTCGCCATGGGCGATCACCCCTGGCTCGTCGGGTGGCAGGTGCGCCGGCAACCAGGCAATCAACGCCTCCATGTCGGCGTTCGGCTCCGGGTCCGAAGCCAGGTACTGCTTGGTCCAGCGGCCAATCTGGCGCGCGATGTAAGCATCCGGCCGGCCGAACCCCTCCAGCCCGGCCGCCCGCCAGTCCACACGGTGCAGCGCCGCCAGCCCATCGGCTGCGGCAAAGTAGTAGCCGGCCCGCTCGCCGTGCGGCACCACCTCCAGCCGCAGGTCGCTCAGCACCTGGCCGTCGATGTAGTCCATCACGTAAAACGGCGTGCCGATCACGTCAGCGTCCTCGCACAGGATGCGAGCGGCGGGCACCGGCGCGCCGGTCGGGCCCAGCGCGCGCATCGCCGCGTACTCGCGCTCCACGGCGTGGGCGGACGGCAGGATCACGCCCGGCGGCTTCTTGCGCAACACGTAGCGACGGCCCGCCGCGTCCGTCATCAGGAAGGTGGGGTTGGATTGCCCGCCCTGGAACTGCAGCAGCGCCACCGGCAGGCTGATCTCGGGCAGCGCCGCTTGCAGGTAGGCCGCAAGCCGCGACTCGTCGAAACGGTGCTGCTCGCGCACCGCGATCATCTCGGTCATCGTTCATCCCTCAACACGCAGGTTTGCCCGTCAGAACGAAGCGCCCGCCGTCTGTTTGTAGCCGCGCAGCGCCGTTACCGCATAGGGCGTGAACAGCGCCTCCACCTGGCCGAAACCCCAGTTCAGGTGGTCCCGGGTGATCGTCTCCACGCCCTGGCGGGAGCGCAGGTAGTCGATCCAGTAGCTCGCCACGATCCAAGCGTTCACCACCAGCCGGTCCAGCTCGCCCGGCGAGGCAGACAGGATGCCCGCGTCTACCAGCGTGCCCAGCGTCAGCCGCACCTGCGCCTGGCCGTGGTCGGTCAGCCGCGTGAGCCGCGGCCGCAGCGCCGGCGCCAGCCGGTAGATGCCGGCCGCGTAGAACAGCCGCCACTCCCACATCGTGTTGAACCAGCCGGCGAGGTATTGCCGGTGCGTCTGCGGCCGTGCGCGCAGGTCGTTGGCGGCACTGCCCGCCTTGTCCAGCGCCGCCTCGAACCGCTCGAACAGCGCCACCACGATCTGTTCCTTGCGGCGGAAATGGTAGTGCAGGTTGCCTTCGCTGATCCCCACGCCGCTGGCGATCTCGGCGGTCGTCACCTCGGCCGGCCCGCGCTCGTTAAACAAAGTGCGGCAGGATTCCAGGATGCGGTCGCGCGTGGTTGGCTTCTGGTCGGTCATCTGCTTCCTCGTGCCGCGTTGACACGTCTGGGGTGGCCGCCCGACAGTCGACGATAATGGCCCAGCAGGCAAAGCAAGCAAGAGTTCTTTTGAAAACGATCTAGCTGAAGTCGACAGCTAGCGCCCGAGGCGCGACCACTCAGCAAAAGTTTTTTGCTTTTTTTTTCAAAAAAGAAGGCCTTCCTTATCTTACAAGGGCAATAAAAATGGACGTCCAAGGCAAGACAATCGTCATCACCGGCGCAGGCAGCGGCATAGGCCGCGCGCTGGCCCAACTGTTCCACGCCGAAGGCGCCAGCCACATCGCCGTGGCCGACCTCAACGAAGCCGGCGCGCAAGAAACCGCGCAGATGGTGCGCGGCACCGCCTTCGCCTGCGACGTCACGCGCGAGGCCGACATCGCACGCGTCGTTGCCGAAACCGAGGCCCATGCCGGCCGGATCGACCTGTTCTGCAGCAACGCCGGCGTCATCACGCTTGATCCGGAGTTCGACAACGCCGCCTCGGCACCGGACACCGCCTGGGCGCGCGCCTGGGCCGTGCATGTGATGGCGCACGTCTACGCGGCACGCTCCGTGCTGCCGGGGATGATGGAGCGCGGCTCGGGCTGGTTCCTCAACACGGTCTCGGCGGCCGGCCTGCTCAGCCAGATCGGCTCGGCCACCTACAGCACCACCAAGCACGCCGCCATCGGCTTCGCAGAGAGCCTGGCCATCGCCGCCAAGGACCGCGGCGTCGGCGTCTCCGTGCTGTGCCCGCAGGGCGTGCGCACGCCCTTCGTGCAAAGCGGCGACTTCTTCGGCGGCGCGGACGTGGACGGCGTGCTCACCGCCGAGGAGGTGGCCGCCGCCGCGCTCGCCGGGCTGCGCGCCGGCAAGTTCCTCATCCTGCCCCACCCGGAGGTGGCCAACTACATGCGCGTGAAGGCCGAGACCTACGACCGCTGGGTGGGCGGCATGGCCAAGATGCGCCGCGGCGTGCGCGCGGCGAGGCAAGCCCGTGGCCTCTGAGTCGTTCGACTACGTCGTGGTCGGCGGCGGCCCCGCCGGCTGCGCGGTGGCCGCCCGGCTGGCCGAGGGCAGGCCGGACCTCACCGTGGCGCTGATCGAACGTGGCCCGCCCAAGGGCGGCACCGCGTCCGACATCCCGCTCGGCATCGCCGTGCTCTCCGCCCGCAAGAACGCGGTGAACTACGCCTACCGCACCGCCCCGCAGGCCGCACTCGGCGGCCGCAGCGGCTACCAGCCGCGGGGCAGGGGGATCGGCGGCAGCGCGCTGATCAACGCCATGATCTACATCCGCGGCCAGGCCGAGGATTACGACGGCTGGGCGCGCGACGCCGGCGCGCAGGGCTGGGGCTGGTCCGATGTGCTGCCCTGCTTCAAGGCAGCCGAGCACAACGAACGCGGCGAGGACGCCTATCACGGCGTCGGCGGCCCGCTCAACATCGCCGACCTGCGCACCCCCAACCCGGTGGCCGCCGCCTTCGTGGACGCCGCCGTGCAGGCGGGCTTCCCGCGGAACCCGGACTTCAACGGCGCGCACCAGGAAGGCTTCGGCCCCTACCAGGTCAGCCAGAAGAACGGCGCGCGCTACGGCGCCGGCCGCGCCTATGTCGGCGACCGCCCGCGCGCCAACCTCACCGTCATGGCCGACGTCGAGGTCGCCCGCATCCTGTTCGAGGGCCGCCGCGCCACCGGCGTGCTGGTGCGCGCCGGCAAGTCCTCCGGCCCGGACCTCGCCGTGCACGCGCGCGCCGAGGTGATCGTCTCGGGCGGCGCCTTTGGCTCGCCGCAATTGCTTATGTGCTCCGGCGTCGGCCCCGCCGACCACCTGCGCGCGCACGGCATCGAGGTGGTCCACCACAGCCCGGACGTCGGCGCCAACCTGCAGGACCACGTGGACTACACCGTCAACCGCCGGGTGCGCAGCCGCCATCTGTTCGGCGGCAACGCCGGCATGTTGCCGGATCTGCTGCGCGGCTGGCGGGACTACAGGCGCGACGGCACCGGCCTGCTCACCTCCAACGTGGCCGAGGCCGGCGGCTTCTTCCGCAGCGCGCCGGACGTGGACCGGCCGGACATCCAGATCCACTTCTGCACCGGCGTGGTGGACGACCACGGCCGCCGCCGCCACCCGTTCCGCGGCCTGGGCGTGCACACCTGCGTGCTGCGCCCGCACAGCCGCGGCACCGTCCGCCTGGCCAGCGCGGACATGCGCGACGACCCGGTGATCGACCCCAACTTCTTCGGCGACGAACGCGACATGCGGACGATGCTGCGCGGGCTGGAGGCCACTTTGCGCATCCTGGCCGCCCCGGCCATGCAGCCCTTCGCCGGCTCCCCGGTGCACCCGCCTGCCGAGGAAGCCGGCGAGGGCCTGATCCCCCGCATCCGCGCCCACGCCGACACCATCTACCACCCCGTGGGCACCTGCCGCATGGGCGGCGACGAGGACGCCGTGCTGGACCCGCTGCTGCGCGTCCGCGGCATCGAGTCGCTGCGCGTCGTGGACGCCTCCATCATGCCAACGCTGGTCAGCGGCAACACTGCGGCACCCGCCGCGATGATCGGCGAACGGGCGGCGCAGTTGATCCGGCAGAGCAATCACTAAGGCAAGGCAAGCGGTTCTTTCTTGAAAAAAAGAACCAAAAAACTTTTGCTCTGTTTGGCGCGCTTTGCTGAAACGGGTTGCTTCACCGCTAGCAACGGGTCTGTCGACGTTCAGGCGACAAGGTCCACTCCGCCGACTCGATGCACGTCTGCAATCAGGTTGTTGCGCCTCCGGTCCTATATGTTCGCTTCAACTCGGTGATTTCCCTGTATCCTAATACGCACCCATGACCGTCGCCACGATGCTCAGGCCTACGGGCACGGCCGAGCGGGTCGAAGCCTTGGACGTCCTGCGCGGGTTCGCTCTTTGCGGCGTGTTCGTGGTCAACGTCAGCGCGATGGGGCGTAGCCTGACGTGGAACTTCCCGGCAGGACCGCCTTCCGGCGCGGATCCTTCCTGGCTTCTCTGGGTGGTCCAGCAACTGCTGCTGGAAGGCGCCATGCGCGGCCTGTTCACGCTGCTGTTCGGCGCGGGCGTGCTCTACCTCACAAGGAGAGCGGACGGACCGGACGCGCCGGTGGCGGTCGCCGAGATCTACCTGCGGCGCTGCCTCGGGCTGATGGGCTTGGGTTTGGCCGACGCGTTCCCACTCGCCTGGCCAGGCGACATCGTGTTCGACTACGGGCTGACGGGGTTGTTCCTGTTTTCGTTCCGACGCTGCCGCCTTCGCGTGCTGACCGCGCTCGCGGTCGGGCTGGTGGTGGTCCTGACCGGCCTGCGGCTCGCGTCGGACGCACCCCGGTTGCAAGCTCTGCATGCAGGCGAGCGCGCCGCTGCAGCACTGGCAAGCGGCGAGCCCAGCACGCCCGCACGCCGGGCGCCCTGGCCGCCCAGCACGAGACCGTCGCGCGTAGCGGACCGGACCCGGCCGCCATCGACGCGGAAGCGCAGGCGCGGCAAGGCGGTCCGGCTTCCCTGATAGGCTGGTCCGTCTCGACCTGGGCGGCCCTCACCCTCAACCCGGTTATCGCGGCCGGCCTGATGGAGTGCGCCGCCTTCATGCTTTTGGGCATGGCACTCTTGAGGACCGGCGTGCTGAGCGGCGCCCGCTCGGCCGCGTTCTACGCCCGGCTCGCGGCCGGCGGACTGGCCACGGCGCTCGTCCTTCGGGGCGCAGCCGTTCGCGAAGCGTGGACCGGCTACGGGCACCCCACCTATCTCGGCGGCATAACCCAGACCGTCTTCTACGAAGCGGGTCGCGCCGCCATGACGCTGAACTGGCTTGGCTGAGTCCTGACGGCCTGCAAGCAATTGCCCCGGATCGCGCTCGCGCCTTTGCACGCGCTCGGACGCATGACGCTGACGAACTATCTCGGCCAGTCGGTCATCGCCGCCACGCTGTTCTACGGCTTGCGGCTATACGGCCGCCTCGACTGGCCAACATTGTGGTCGGTAGCGGCGCTGGCGTGCGCAACGCAGGCGGCACTGAGCCTGGCATGGCTCGCCTACTTCCAGATCGGCCCGGCAGAGTGGCTGCTGCGGTCCGTAGCCTACAACCGCTTTCAATCCTTCGGGAGTGCATCGTCACCTGAGTAGTTCGTTGGCTACGCTAGACTTTGATGTTGACCTGTGAAGGAAGGCCAGGGGCTCTGCCCCTGGACCCCGCTAAGGACAAGTCCTTAAAGGCTGTTTGAAAACTCGCTTCGAGAGCCGCGAAGCGGTCATCTGAGGCCAATCTTAAGTAAATCCCGCCAAAATACGGTATCCAGATACCGCTTTTGGTAAGTTTGTACGCTCAACCAACAGCTCGAGCGAGTTTTCAAACGGACTCTTAGAACCTGCTTGTAAAAGATCCTAAACAGACGGGGGTCTGGGGCCTCAAGGCCCCAGCGAGGTTTGGGGCAGAGCCCCAACCTTACCCCGAAACGACATGATCCTTGATGTCCCTGAACGCGAGAGAAGCGTTCTGCTCCGTTGTCCGCCGCAGCGTGAACGCCGACGTCGCCAGGAACACCGGATCACCATCCACGTCGTCCGCCATCGCCGTCCGCTGCTCGCCGGCAAACCTCTCGATCAGCGCACGATCCCCGCTCAGCCACCGCGCCAAATTGTAGGGCGTCGGCTCGAACCCGATCGCCACGCCGTACTCGCCCGCCAAGCGCGCCTGCAGCACGTCGAGCTGCAGCGTGCCCACCACGCCCACGATCGGCTGGCTGCCATCCTGCGGGCGGAACAACTGCACCACGCCCTCCTCGGCCAGCTCCTGCAACGCCTGCCGCAGCTTCTTGGCCTTCATCGCGTCGTCCAGCCGCACCCGCCGCAGGATCTCCGGCGCGAAGCTCGGCACGCCCAGGAAGCGAAGATCCTCCTCCTGCGTCAGCGTGTCGCCGATCCGCAGCGTGCCGTGGTTGGGGATGCCCACCACGTCGCCGGCAAACGCCTCCTCGGCAAGTTGCCTGTCGCGCGCGAAGAAGAACTGCGGCGCGTTCAACGGTATCAGCTTGCCCGTGCGCACCTGACGCAGCTTCATCCCGCGCTCCAGCCGGCCGGAACAGATGCGCGCGAACGCCATGCGGTCGCGGTGGTTGGGATCCATGTTGGCCTGGATCTTGAACACCAGCGCGGTCAGCGCGTTCTCGTCGGCGTGCACCGTGCGCGTGTCGGCCACCTGGTCGCGCGGCGGCGGCCCGAACCGCGCCAGCGCGTCCAGCAGGTCCAGCACGCCGATCTCGCGCATGGCGCTGCCGAAATACACCGGCGTCAGCGCGCCGGCGCGGAACGCGTCGAAATCCCATTCCGGCAGCGCCGCGCGCACCAGGTCCAGCTCGTCGCCCAACGCCTGCATGCGCGGGTCGGACTGCGCCAGCTCGTGCGACAGCCGCATGTCGCGCGTGTGCAGGTCGTAGGTGCCCATGAACTCCGCCGCCCGCCCCACCGGCCAGGTGGCCGGCGAGGTGTCCAGCGCCAGCGCGCTCGCCACCTCGTCGAGCAGCTCGAACGGGTCGCGCGACTCACGATCCATCTTGTTGACGAAGGTGATGATCGGGATGTCGCGCAGCCGGCAGATCTCGAACAGCTTGCGCGTGCGCGCCTCGATGCCCTTTGCCGCGTCGATCACCATCACCGCCGAGTCCACTGCTGTCAGCGTCCGGTAGGTGTCCTCGGAGAAGTCCTCGTGCCCCGGCGTGTCGAGAAGGTTGTAGATGCAGCCGCCATACTCGAACGTCATCACCGACGTCACCACGGAGATGCCGCGCTCGCGCTCGATGCCCATCCAGTCCGACCGCGTGCGCCGCCGCTCGCCCTTGGCACGCACGTTGCCGGCGAGCTGGATGGCGCCGCCGGCGCGCAGCAGGCGTTCGGTCAGCGTGGTCTTGCCCGCATCGGGGTGGGAGATGATGGCGAAGGTGCGCCGGCGGGCGATCTCGGCGGCTAGGGTCATGTGGACGGAACTTTCGTGAAGCAAGGAAGCGGTTCTTTTTTGAAAAAAAGAACCAAAAAACTTTTACTACCGGACGGGTGCCTACCGGCCAGCGCGCGACAGCGGAGTCAAAGTCTTTTGCTTCTTTTCTTCAGAAAAGAAGGCCTTGCTTCCTTCGCAGGTTGCCCCCCCGAACCTCCAGTCCAGGATGCAAATAAGCATCCCGCCCCAGCGCCGCACCCCACCGCGCCCGCACCAGCGCCGCCGCCGCGCTGTCATGCCGACCGCGAGGCACCGTCGCATAGACGAGCCGGGCATAAGGCGTCCACACGCAGCGCAGCCCGCGGGCCGCCAGCCGCAGGCACAGATCCACGTCGGCATACGGGCCGCATGCCGCGTCCAGCCCGCCGGCCTTTTCCAGCACCTCCCGCCGGATCGCCAGGCAGTCCAGCGAGACGGCGGAAACGCTGCGCACCAAGCCGAACTGCCCGCGGTAGCCCGGATCGGCCACATCGGAGCCAGGACGTAGCGTCTGCGCGACAAGGGTGGGATGCAGGATCAGCCCCGCCTGCGCCACGCGCCCGTCCGGCCGGTCGATCCGGCCGCCCACCGCGCCCACCTCCGGCCGCAACGCGTGGCCGACGAGCTCCCTCAGCCAGCCCGCCCCGCCAGCGCGTAGGCCCGCTGCCAGGAACACCAACACCGCGCCGCCGGCCGCCTTGGTGTCCGCCACCCGCTCCGTGCGGGGATGCGCCGTATCGTCCGGCACCGCCGCGCCCGCCGGCGCCACCAGGCTCACCAGCGGCGCTGGGTCCGGCACGGGATACACCACGCGCACCCATTGCGGCAGTCCAGGTGCCGCCACCGCCACGGCGCCCGCGGGCAGGTGCGCCTGCACCGCGCGCCGTCCCGCCTCGCGCGCGGCGTCCGTCCGCATCGCGGAGAAGGAGCCGGCAAGCTGTCGCCAGTGGTAGGCCACCACGGGCACGTGCACCGGCCGGGTGCAGCGCGCCGCCCGCAGCGCCAGCTCCCAGTCCTGGCTGCCCTCGAACCCTGGCCGAAGCACGCCCACCCGCTCCAGCAGGCCGCGCCGGTACACCGCCAGGTGCCCCACCACGTTCTGGGCGTGCAACAGGTCCGGGTTCCAGCCCGGCTTGAAATACGGCCGCACGTGCCGCCCGGCTTCCAACTGGTCCTCGTCGGAGAACAGCAGCCCGGCCGCCGGATTGTCCCGCGCGGCCTGCGCCATGGCCGCCAGAGCGTGCGGCGCCAGCAGGTCATCATGGTCGATGAACGCCACCAGCGCCCCGTCCGCCAGCGCCAGCGCGGCGTTGCTCGCAGCCGCGATCCCGGCGCTGGCCGCCAGGCGGGTCGACCTGACGCGCGCGTCTGCCGGCAGGGCAGGGGGTACCGCCGAGGCATCGTCGGCGATGCAGAGCTGCCAGTCCCGATACGTCTGGGCAAACACGGAGGCCACGCAGGCAGCCAGCAGGCCAGGCGGCGTGTCACGGACCGGAAGGACCAGGCTGATGAGCGGCCCGGTAGTCGGATAAACCCCAGCAACGTTAGCTAGCCCGTAGCCGCGGCCGATGCGCGACTCGGGCCGTTGCCGGCGTTCGAGCCAGCCCAGGAAGCCGTAGCTCACGCCGCGCCTGCCAGCCCGGCGGCAAACGGCCCAGCAGCCCAGGCACCCGAAGCACGCCGCTGCGGCACACGGCCCAGGGGCACCGCCCCGGGCCGCGCAACAAATCGGCCTAGCGCGAGTAGAACTCCACCACCAGGTTCGGCTCCATCGTCACCGGATAAGGCACGTCCGTCAGCTTCGGTGCCCGCGCGAACCGGCCCTTCATCGCCCGGTGATCCACCTCGAGGTACTCCGGCACGTCGCGCTCGTTGCTCTGCGTCGCGTCCAGAACCACGGCCATCTGCTTGGACTTCTCCTTCACCTCGATCAGGTCGCCGTCTTTCACCTGGAAGCTGGCGATGTTCACCTTGCGGCCGTTCACCGTCACGTGCCCATGGTTGACGAACTGGCGGCTAGCGAACGGCGTGATGGCGAACTTCAGGCGGTAGATCACCGCGTCCAGCCGGCGCTCCAGCAGCTCAATCAGGTTCTCGCTGGTGTCGCCGCGGCGGCGCACCGCCTCCTCGTAGTACTTGCGGAACTGCTTCTCGCCGATGTTGCCGTAGTAGCCCTTCAGCCGCTGCTTGGCCTTAAGCTGGATGTTGAAGTCGCTCGGCTTGCTCTTGCGGCGCTGGCCATGCTGGCCGGGACCGTACTCGCGCTTGTTGATCGGGCTCTTCGCCCGGCCCCACAAATTCACGCCCAGGCGGCGGTCGATCTTGAACTTGCTCTCTGTCCGCTTGGTCATGCGGATACTCCTGTGCTTATGCGCCGCGCGGGTGTCCCGCTCTGGCTTGTTGCACCGGTAGGCCCCACGCAAACGCGTGTGGCGGGAGCAGGCCCCGAAGGCCCGTCCACGTTCCCGGCAATCCGAGGCCGCTACTTAGCATCGGTTGGCAGGCGCCGCAAACCACCGCCCGGCAGCCGCCGCAAATCTTCAAACTATCACACAACCCCGTCCGCCCTGCGCTAAACGCACTCCAAAAAGCGCCCCGCCGGAGACCCCATGCTCGTCCACTTTACACCGTCCTCCGACATCATCGTCGCCATGCTGGTGATGTGCTTCTTCCTGGTGCTGGCGTTCGAGGCCACCAACGGCTTCCACGACACGTCCAACGCGGTCGCCACCGTCATCTACACCAACGCGCTCAAGCCGGTGCCCGCCGTGCTGTGGTCCGGCCTGCTGAACTTCATCGGCGTGCTGGTGGGCGGCATCGCGGTCGCCTACGCCCTGGTGGAGATCCTGCCGCCGGACGTGCTCACCCCGCCTGACGGCTCGCCGGCAGTGCCCATGCTGGTCTCCATCTTCGCCTCCGCGCTGTTCTGGAACGTTGCCACCTGGTATTTCGGCATCCCCAACAGCTCCAGCCACTGCATCATCGGCGCGCTCATCGGCGTGGCCTGCGGCGACGCGCTGCTGAAGGCCCGCGGCCTGGGCCAGGGCGTGGACTGGCACCAGATCGTCAAGGTGCTCGAGGCGCTCGCCCTCTCGCC
Source organism: uncultured Acetobacteraceae bacterium (assembly GCA_964242595.1). Taxonomy (GTDB): domain Bacteria; phylum Pseudomonadota; class Alphaproteobacteria; order Acetobacterales; family Acetobacteraceae; genus BOG-908. The sequence goes on from CAXTBC010000009.1 coordinate 66,804, forward strand.
CATCCTCGGCCTGGTGCTGGCAGGCGGGCTGTATCTCCTGCTGCGTGTCACCATCCGCCACGGCCACCTGTTCGAGCCGCCCGAGGAGGGACAGGCGCCGGTCTGGTGGCTGCGCGCCCTGCTGATCCTCACCTGCACGAGCGTCAGCTTCGGCCACGGCACCAACGACGGGCAGAAGAGCATCGGCCTGATCATGCTCACCATCATCGGCCTGATGCCCGCCACCTACGCGCTGAACCCCAACGTGCCGCACCAACTCGAACAGCTCAGCATGAATGCCGGCGCCGCCATCCCGCTGATCGGGAAATACGGTGACGACCTGAAGGAGGCAGGCGTGCGCGCCGCCACCGCCCTGCAGCAGGCCGGCCCGGAGCTTGGCAGGCAGGCCGCCCAGCCGCCCGCCGGCACCCCGCAAGCCGACCCGGCCCGCGCCACCCCCGCCCAGCTGCGCGGCGACGTCTACACCGTGCTGAGCGAGCTCAAGCACGTCACCGAATCGGCCGACGCCACCGCGCAGGAGAAAGCGGCGGCCAGGAAGCTGAACGTCGAGATGGGCCCGCCCGTGCAGTACGCGCCCTACTGGGTGCGGGTGCTCAGCGCAGTCTGCCTCGGCCTGGGCACCATGGTGGGCTACAAGCGCGTGGTGCGCACGCTGGGCGAGAAGCTCGGCAAGCAGCACATGACCCCCGGCCAGGGCGCCAGCGCGGAGCTGGTCGGCTCCATCCTGATCGGCACGGCTGGCTTCACCGGCCTGCCCGTCAGCACCACCCACATCATCACCAGCGGCATCGCCGGCACCATGATCGCGGGCGGGCAGGGGGTGCAGGGCGGCATGCTGGTTCGCATCGGCCTGGCCTGGCTGTTCACCTTGCCGGTCACCATCCTGCTGGGCGGCGGGCTTTTTTACCTGCTCGACAATCCTCGGTTCTGAGGTGAAGAAGGCAAGCATGGGGCTCTGCCCCAAACCCCGCTGGGGCCTTGAGGCCCCAGACCCCCGCCACCAAAGAATATAATTAACTGGTTCGCGGGATTTCGGTAAGCAAACCGACCCGAAAAATTCCTCGTTGAGCTAATGGCATTCTAAACAGATGGGGGTCTGGGGCCTCAAGGCCCCAGCGGGGTTTGGGGCAGAGCCCCATTCTTGCCTACCTCCGCCCCGTGTTTTTCGCTTTGTCTTTTCCAAAACAGGCGCCTCCTCTCCCCATGATCCAACGCAGCGACATCATCTGGCTCGGCATCTCCGCCGGCGTCACCGGCGGCCTGGTCGGCGGCATGCTGCTCGGCATCGGCCTGGCCATGATGATCGAGCACATCAACATCGGCCTCCTCCTCATCGTCCCCGCCGCTCCCGCCTCCAGCCTGATCGGCTGGCTGCTCTCCCGCCGCCTCGCCCGCCAGCTGGAGCGCTGAGCTGCCGCAAAGCTGGCTGTTCCTCGCCGGCCGCCTTTGGCTGCCGGCAGGCGACCCCTACAAGTCCGGCCTGGGCGGCACCGAACAGGCGGTCATCGCCCTCACCACGGCGCTGGCCGCAAGCGGCCACCACGTGACCGTCGCCGGCGCCTCACCCACCCCCCGCACGATCGGCGGCGTCGCCTGGCTCCCACCCGGCCCGATCCCCCAGGCTGAGGCCACCGTCGCCGTCAACGACGCCAGCCTGCTGCCGGAAAGCTGCGCCCGCCCCACGGTGTGGTTCCACAACGAGGTGGAGTTCTGGCGCGAGGCCCGCAAAGCCCGCCTGCCGGCGCTGTGGCGGCACCGCCCCGCCGCCGTGTTCATCGGTCGAGAACAGGCCAGGCATGCCGCCTTCCTGCTGCCCTTCGCCCGCCGCCACGTCATCCCCTACGGCCTGCCGGACCGGGTCCGCACCGCCGCCCCCGCCGCGGCCCCGCCGCCGCCGCACGCCGCCTTCACCAGCCAAGCCTATCGCGGCCTGCGCGAGGTGATCGCGCTTTGGCGCCGCGCCGTCGCCCCGCAAATCCCGCACGCCCGCCTCGCCGCCTACATCGATGCCAAGGACGTCCCCGCCTACGCCGCTCTTGCCGCCGGCGCGCCCTCCATCACGGTTGCCCCACGCATCGGCAACGACGGCGTGCTCGGCGTGCTGCGCGGCGCCCGCCTGCTGCTGGCCCCCGGCCACCGCTCGGAAACCTTCTGCATGGCCGCCGCCGAGGCCATCGCAATGGGCGTCCCCGTCATCACCCGCGGCATCGGCGCCTTGAAGGAACGCGTCGCCAATAACGCCACCGGCTACACCTGCCGCAGCAACGCCGAGATGGCCCAGCGCACGCGCCAGGTGCTGACCGACGACGCGCTATGGTCCCGCCTGCACGCCGCAGGCGTGGCCACCCGCGCCGGCAACGGCTGGGATCGGGCTGCCAAGGCGTGGGAGGAGGCAATCCTGCCCGTCGGCTGACCAGCACAGCCTGGTCATACCAATGGCCGGGACTTCTCGGGAGGCCAAGGGGCTCTGCTCCTGAACCCCGCTGAGGACCAGTCCTTAGTGCCTGTTAGAAACTCGGATCGTAAGTCGCTTTCAATACGCTTCTTTGTCAGCCTCTCGGCAATACTCAGAACAGCCGCAGAGACAAGCTAATCGACGTAGGGCTGACGTAAACACAAATTGTGAGCAAGTAAGCACGTGATCCTTTTTCGAAGAAGAACCGAGGGTTTTTGTCGACCGGGCTGAAGGCTCATTGGTTGACACCCACCCAGAAAATCGGCATTCGGCTCCCCCCTTCAAACAACCGCCTGCTTCTACTGGCCTACCACCACCGACCCCAATCCGCTCACGTCCTTCTCGATCTGTCCCGGCGCCTTGGCAAACCGCACCGAGCCCATGCCGGACAGGTCGACTTGCGCTGCGTCCACGTCCGCGCCGAAGTCGATGCTGCCGGCGCCGCTGGAGGTCAGCTTCGCCTTCCCGATGTGACCGGACGCCACGTGCAGCCGGCCGGCTCCGCTCAGGTCCAAGGTCAGAAGCGGCATGGACGCTTGGGCGACCTCCACCTGTGCGTGGCCGGAGATGTCCACGTGGCCGGGCCCGTCCGCACGGGTGATCCGCACCGCGCCGGCGCCGCTGATCGTGGCCTGCAAGGCTGTCACCGCCTCGTCGGAGATCTCGGCAGCGCCGGACAGGTCCAGCGTCAGCGTGCCGCCGACTTGGCCTACGGTATACTGGCCGACTCCGGACTCCTCGATGCGCACCGCCACACCCGGGGGCACGCGCACGGACAGCGTCAGCGTGGGCGCGGTGGACGGTGTTGCCTGGAAGCAGGAACCGGGATGAGTGTGGACGCGTGCGGTCCTGCCGCTCTCCAGCAACAGGTGGTCGATCTCCTCAGGGTGCTCGGCTGTGGTCTCTATCACGACCTGGCCGTGCAAGCCCGCATCCGGCGTAATCCGCACGCTGCGGGCGCATGGGGAATCCACCGATAGCCCGGTGCCCTGCAGGGTGGTGGATAGGGTCGCGGCCTGGGCGGCACCGCACAGGGCGGCCGTGGTGACAATCAGTCCGGCAAGCAGCAGGTGGCGAGTAGTCATGGCAACCTCCAGATGGATGTGACTAGCAGTGCAGGCGACGTGCCAAGCAATAACCCATTGACCGAAAATGAAACTTCTCGCTTAAAAGCTACAAAGTGGCCTGATACGCCATTTCAGGTGGCCGGCCACGCTGACCAGGGTGACGAATCGATGGCGACGGCTGCCGCACCGTCCTCCATGCCCGGGCGGCCGTAACCCCAGGCGGCAAAGATGGCGCGTACGCCTCAGCCGCGTGCGGCCGCCACGTCGTTGGCGTGGTCACCGGCCACCAGCGCTCCGGCGTGGCGCCTGCCAGCGCTCGCGTGCCCAGCACGTGCCGCGGTCGGGCTTGTAAGCCACTGTCGCTGCCGCCCCGCTTCAGCACCGCCCCGCCAAAGCCCCAGCAACCACCCGTCCCCGCTCCACCCCGCCACGCAGCCGAGCGGGGCGCTGGGGATAGCGTAGATCGAGCCGCCCCAGCACGGCCGGCAACCCCGCCGCGCACCAGGCGCGCCCGATCCGCGCCGCCGGGCCCAGCGTGGCCAAGCCCACCTTCGCGAGCCGCGCACGCACCGCCGGCAGGGTGTCCGCACGGCCGCCGATGACGTCCTGGGCCGACAGTCCGTGGTCCGCCAGCACGTCCTTCGGCAGCAGGCAGCGGCCGCTTGCGGCCAGCGCGTGGATGTTGCGCAGCTGTCCGGCGATGCCGTAGCCGGCGCCGAGCGCCCGCAAACGCTCCAGGGCGGCCGGCGGGGCACCGAGCGCCTGGCCGGCGGCCACCGCCAGCGCCCCGGCCCCGTGCGACAGCCAGCCTTGCCAGGCCTCCAGCGTCGCAAAGCCGCCCTCGGCTTCCGCCTCGCGGGCCTCCACCATGGCCAGCAGCAGGCCCGCGTCCAAGTGCCCGTCCCGGACAGCCGCGTGCAGCGGGGCTGCCACCTCATGCGCCCGGGCCGCGCCCTCCACCACCTCGCGCCACCATTGCAGGCGGATCAGCGCCAGGCCCGGCTCGCGCGTCACCTCGCAGGCGCGCGCCAGCTCGTGGTTGAAGGCGTAGAGGGTGAACAGGGTGGACCGGCCAGCGGCGGCCGCGAACAGGGCACAGAAGTAGCGGTCCGGATCGTGCCGGCGCACCAGCGCGCCCAAGTCCGGACTGTCGGGAACCGGGCGGGGAGGAGCACCTGTCACCTGCTTGACGCCTGCATGATGGAACAATAGCCCTGCGCTGCGTTGTGGCTGCAAGACGCGGGCTGGCGATATGCCGCGCGCACCCCTTCGACCAGACGGAGAATGCCCATGGCCTTCGAACTACCGCCCCTTCCTTTCGAGACCAACGCACTGGCCGGTGCCGGCATGTGCCAGGAGACGCTGGAGCTGCATCACGGCAAGCACCACCAGGCCTACATCACCGCGCTGAACGGCTTCGTCGAGAAGGATAGCTCCCTGCAGGGCAAGAGCCTCGACGAGATCGTGACGTTGACGGCGCAGACGCCGGGCCCGGTGTTCAACAACGCCGGGCAGCACTGGAACCACATCCTGTTCTGGCAGAACCTTTCGCCCAAGGGCGGCCAGGTTCCCGGCAAGCTCCAGGCCAAGATCGAGTCCGACCTCGGTGGCACGGAGAAGTTCAAGGAGACATTCAAGGCTGCCTCGATCAGCCAGTTCGGCTCCGGCTGGGCCTGGCTGGTGCTGGGCAAGGACGGCAAGTTGGCCGTGACCAAGACGCCCAACGGCTCCAACCCGCTAGCCACTGGCGAGGGCAAGGTGCTGCTCGGCCTGGATGTCTGGGAGCACAGCTACTATCTGGACTTCCGCAACCGCCGGCCGGACTACGTGACCAACTACCTCGACAAGCTTGCCAACTACGAGTTCGCCGAGGCGCAGTTGCAGGCAGCGTGATAGCACGTGACGCGGCACCAGTAAGGGGTGCATAAGCCCCGTATCCTTTCGGGATCGGACAGGTTGATGACGGCTTCGAGTGCAGGACCCTTTGCGCTACCGATGATGTTCACCGAGCTTGCGATGGCAAGCTGGGAGACGGTGTGGCACCGCACGGCACTGATGGCGAGCGGCGCCTGCACGCATGCCGAGTACGAGCGCATGGTGCACGAGAAAATGCGCGCTATGCAGTTAGCCGGGATGGCGTTGATGACGGGGCAGAGCACGGAGGCAGTGCTGCGTCCGTTCCACAAGCGGGCGACGGCGAATGCCAAGCGGCTGCGGACTTAAGAGAATCCAAGAAGTTCTTTCTTAAAAGAAAACAGAAGATCTCACCTTATCGTGCAGGCTACGGAAAATCTATCGGTTAATAGATCGAGGTTTTTGGTGCACTTCAAGAAAGAAAAACCTCCTTACTTCTGCTGCCCATACCCGCGAAACATGATCTCGGCCTCGTCCAGCGCGTCAGAACTCAACTCCCTCCCGCCCCCTAACAGCAGCGCCCCATACGACACTGCCGCTTGCTCCTCCACCTCCTCGGCTACTGCCAGCGCCTGCTCCCAGGTTCCGCCAATTGCGATTTGACCGTGGTTGGCCATCAGGCAGGCGCGGCTGCCGGCCATGGTGGCCACCACTGACTCGGCCAGCGCTTGCGTCCCGAATGTAGCGTAGGGTGCCACGCGGACCATCGGGCTGCCGGTCACCAGCACCATGTAGTGGATCGGCTCGATCGCCCGGCCGCAGCAGGCCAGGATGGTGGCGTGACGCGAGTGGCAGTGCACCACCGCATGGGCGTCCTGCCGCCCGGCCAGGATGTAATGGTGCATGCGAAACTCGGTGGACGGAAGCAGGCCGCCTTGCGCCGGCCTGCCGTCCTCCGCCACGAACACCATGCTATCGGGCGTGAGCGCTGCCGGTGGAATGCCGCTCGGGGTAACCACCATGCCGCCCGCCACACGCAGGCTGGCGTTGCCGCTGGTGCCACGGTTCAGGCCGCTCGCGTGCATGCGTTGCATGATCTGGACCAGGGCTGTGCGGGCTTGCGGTTCGGTCAGCATGCGGTCGGCCTACAAAAGAAAGGAAGCAGTTCTTTTTTGAAGAAAAGAACCAAAAAACTTTTGCTCCTTAGTCGGGCGCCGGCAGAAAGAGCTACCCTAATTTTCAAAAGTTCTTTGCTTCTTTCTTTCAAGAAAGAAGGCCTTGCTTCCTTGCCTTAAAACAGCCCCTCAACCTCGCCCGCCGCATCAAGCCTTATCGTGTTCGCCGCAGGCACGCGCGGCAGCCCGGGCATCGTCATGATGTCGCCGCACAGCGCCACCACGAAGCCCGCGCCTGCCGAAAGCCGCACGTCGCGTACCGGCAGAGAGAAGCCCTCCGGTGCGCCCAGCGCCTTGGGATCGGCCGAAAAGCTGTACTGCGTCTTGGCCATGCAGACGGGCAGGTGGCCGAAGCCGCCGGACTGCCAGGCAGCCAGCTTGCGGGCGGCGGTCGGCTCGATGGCGACGTCGCGGGCGCGGTAGATGCGCTGCGCCACCGTGCGCAGCTTGTCTTCCAGCGGCAGCTCGGGCCCATAGAGCGGCGCAAACCGGGACGGACCTTCCAGCAGGCGGGTCACCGCGCGCGCCAAATCGGTGGCACCGGCGGCACCCTCCGCCCAGTGGCGGCACAGCACCACTTCGGCGCCCATGGGTGCCAGCGCCGCGCGCACGGCCGCCACTTCGGCCTCGGTGTCGCCGGTGAAATGGTTCAGCGCTACCACCACCGGCAGGCCGAAGCCGCGCATGTTCTCCACGTGGCGCACCAGGTTGGGTGCGCCGCGGCGCACCGCGTCGGCATCCTCCGCACCCAGCGCGGACTTGGCCACGCCGCCATGCATCTTCAGCGCCCGCACGGTGGCCACCACCACGGCGGCGCGTGGCGCCAGGCCGGCGCTGGGGCACTTGATGTCGAGGAACTTCTCGCCGCCAAGATCGGCGCCGAAGCCGGCCTCGGTCACCACCACGTCGGCCAGCCGCAGCGCCAGCCTGGTGGCCACCACGCTGTTACAGCCATGCGCGATGTTGGCGAACGGGCCGCCATGCACCAGCGCCGGCGTGCCTTCCAGGCTCTGCACCAGGTTCGGCCGCAGCGCCTCGCGCAGCAACACCGCCATCGCGCCGTGCGCCTGCAGGTCGGCGGCCGTGATGGCCGAGCCGTCCTTGCGGGTGGCCACGATGATGCGCGCGAGCCGCGCCTCCAGGTCGGCCAGGCCAGAGGCCAGGCAGAACACCGCCATCACCTCGCTGGCCACCGTGATGTCGAACCCGTCCTCGCGCAGCGCGCCGTTGCCGCCGCCGCTGCCACCGAGCCCGGCCACCACCTGGCGCAGCGCGCGGTCGTTGAGGTCCACGCAGCGCCGCCACGTCACCCGTCGCGTGTCGATCCCCAGCGCGTTGCCCCAGTAGACGTGGTTGTCGATCAGCGCGGCCAGCAGGTTGTTGGCACTGGTGATGGCGTGGAAGTCGCCGGTGAAGTGCAGGTTGATGTCTTCCATCGGCGCCACCTGCGCCCGGCCGCCGCCGGTGGCCCCGCCCTTCATGCCGAAGCAGGGACCCAGCGAAGGCTCGCGCAGGCAGATCATGGTGCGCGTGCCTGCGGCAGCCAGCGCGTCGCCCAGCCCGATGGTGGTGGTGGTCTTGCCCTCGCCGGCCGGGGTGGGGCTGATGCCGCTCACCAGCACCAGGGCGCCCTGGCGATCCGGCAGCGTCGGCAGGATGGCCTCGCTGATCTTCGCCTTGGTGCGGCCGAACGGTTCCACGAACGCCTCGTCGATGCCGGCGCGGGCGGCGATCTCGGCGATGGGACGAAGGCGGGCGGCGCGGGCGATCAGCAGGTCGGTGGTCAACGGGGCGGCCTCGGCAGGGATGAGGCGGCCTTGCTAGCAGCCGGACCCGCCGTTGCGGAAGCGGGACCCCTGACAACCGTTCCGTGATCGGCTACAGGGCGCCCACCTGCGCTCGAGCCGTCCTGTCGCGCACCCACCGCCCTGTCACCCGAAGGTCGCCCCATGACACAACGCCCGAGCATCATGCTCGTCGATCCCGCGCATTTCGACGTCAGCTACGTGATCAACCCGTGGATGAAGCCCGGGGACTGGGCGGCCGACCCCGCCGGCCACGCCGCCGACGCGCGTGCCAGCTTCGACGCGCTGCGTGCCGCGCTGGAGGCGGAGGGCGCCACGCTGGAGATCGTGCCCGGCGTGGCCGGCCAGCCGGACATGGTGTTCCCCGCCAACGCCGCCGTGGTGCTGGACCGCCGCGCTCTGGTCGCCCGCTTCGCCTGCGCCGAGCGCCGCGGCGAGGAGGCGCCGAACCTGGCGGCGCTGGAGGGCTTCCGCGCCCGTGGCCTGTTGGACGAGGTGGCGATGGTGCCGGAAAGCTGCTTCCAGGAGGGGGCCGGCGATGCCATCTGGGACCGCACGCGCCAGCTTTTCTGGTGCGGCTACGGCCAGCGCTCGGTGCAGGCGGCCACCGCCGAAGTGGCCCGCTTCTTCGGCAAGCCCGTGGTGGCGCTGGAGCTGGCCACCAGCCAGTTCTACCACCTGGACACCTGCTTCTGCCCGCTGTTCGGCGGCGAGGTGCTGTTCTACCCGCCGGCGTTCACGCCGGACGCACTGGCGCTGATCCACCACCATGTCGCCCCCGCGCAGCGCCTGGAAGCGAGCGCCGAGGACGCCGCCGCGTTCTGCGTGAACGCGGTGAACATCGGGCGCAGCGTGGTGATGGCCCGCGCGCCGGACCACGTGCGCGGAATGCTGGCCGAGCGGGGATACACGGTGCGCGACGTCGACCTGGATCCGTTTATCCTGTCGGGGGGTGGGGCTTACTGCATGACGCTGCGGCTGGATCGGTCCAGCAAGTAATACTAACGGCCGTAAACTTCGACCTATAGACAAGCATGGGGCTCTGCCCCAAACCCCGCTGGGGCCTCGAGGCCC
>CAXTBC010000010.1:0-72053 GCA_964242595.1 uncultured Acetobacteraceae bacterium
AAGGGCTCTGCCCCTGGACCCCGCTAAGGACAAGTCCTTAGAACCTATTTTGTAATATATTCTAAACAGATGGGGGTCTGGGGCCTCGAGGCCCCAGCGGGGTTTGGGGCAGAGCCCCATGCTTGTCTATAGGTCAAAGTTTACGGCGGTTAGTATAAGAGGCTGTTTGGAAACTCGTATCCAAAGCCCCGAGTCGCTCAATCCTTGCCGGCAGAAGGCGAATACAGCCTGAATTGTGGTATGTAGTTACCGCTTTCGTCGGATTTCAGCGCTCCCCAGGCAGCTTGTGTGAGTTTTCAAACGGACTTTAAGGACTTGTCCTTAGCGGGGTCGGGGCAGAGCCCCTGGCCCTCCTCACGGCTGCCGCGGAGATGGGGACTCACCCTGAAGGAGCACGCCTTGTCACCAGACGTCTGATCTCGGCCGTCAGGTCGCGCATGCTTGTCCTATCCTTCCTCAAGACCCTGTTGGCCTTCTCGAGCTCGTCGCGCTCCGGTCCGGCGATGTCGCGGGCGCTCAGGACCACCACCGGTATGTCGGCGCATCCCGGCATGGCCCTCAGCCGGTGCAGGAACGCGAAGCCGTCCATCACCGGCATGGTCAGGTCGAGCAGGATCAGCTCGGGCCGTGACAGCTCGACTTGCCGGAGCGCTTCGGCGCCGTCGTAGGCGTCGGCCACCTGCCAGCCTTCGCGCTCCAACACGGATCGCAGCCGCACGTGCAGGTCCGGATCGTCGTCGACGATCAGCACCGCCCCGGCGGAGCCGTGGAACCTGTCCATCACGGCGCGCAGCTCGGTCCAGTCGACCGGCTTCGGGACCGCGGCGTCGGCGCCCAGGCTGGCGCCCAGCCCGGGGTCGGCGACGAAGCTGACCATGACGACCGGAATGGACGCCGTAGCCGGATCCTGCTTCAGCGTCTTGAGCACGGTCCAGCCGTCCATGCCCGGCATCATGACGTCCAGCAGCACCACCTGCGGCTTGTGGGCGCGCACGAGTTCCAGCCCCGCAGGGCCGTCGCTGGCGGTCTGGACAGCGAAGCCCTGCCGCCGGAGGAACCGGGTCGTGAGCTCGCGCTGTGCGGCCTCGTCGTCGATGACGACCACCAGGTCGCGTTCGTCCTCGCTTTCTACCTGTTCGGCGACGCCGGCTTCGTCGGCGGCGTCGGGTAAGCGTTCGGGCATGCGTGCCGGGATGGAGACCGTGAAGCAGGTGCCTTCGCCCGCCACACTCCGCACCTCGATGTCGCCGCCTAGCAGCTTGGCGAACGCCCGGCTTAGCGCCAGGCCCAGGCCCGTGCCGCCGTATTTCCGTGTGGTCGTCTCGTCGGCCTGTGTGAACCGCTGGAAGAGCCTGGCCAGCTGCTCGGGAGTCATGCCGATGCCGGTGTCGATGACGGTGAACGACAGCCACGGGCCGTCCGGCCGCGCCTCCCTGCGCGCACCAAGCGTGATCCGTCCCGCCTCGGTGAACTTGGCTGCGTTGCCGATCAGGTTGAACAGGCACTGCCGCAGCTTGACCACGTCCGTGCTGACCAGGCCCAAATCCGGGCCGAGGTCGAACGCCAAGGTGTTGGACTTCTTGCGCACGAGCGCGTCGACCGTGCCGGCCACGTCGTGCAGGAAGGAGGCGACGTCGAACGTTTCAACGTAGACGTCCATCTTGTTGGCTTCGACCTTGCTGAGGTCCAGCACGTCGTTGATGAGGTGCAGCAGGTGCTTGGCATTCGATTTGATCTTGCCGAGGTCGGCGAGCATGGCCGGCCGGCCGCCGTCCTCGGCCTCCTCCTCGAGCATCTCGCTGTAGCCGATCACTGCCGAAAGCGGCGTGCGCAGCTCGTGGCTCATGTTGGCGAGAAAGGCGCTCTTCGCCCGGTTGGCGGCTTCGGCGGCGCTCCTGGCTTCCTCTGCTTCCTGCTTGGCGGCTTCGAGGGAAGCACGATTTTCCACGAGCGCCGCCAGCCTGGCCTCGCTCTCGATAATCGCACGCCGCAGAGCGTCGCAGACCGACACCATCGCCCCGCCGACCACGAGGTACTCCGCCACCGCCACGAACTGACCGGATGTCAGCATCGCATGATGATCGTCGCGGAAGAAGAAGTAGGTGGCCAGCAGGTCGGACAGCAACAGCCCCAGCATGCCGGGGCGCAACCCGAGTGCCAGGCTCAGCACGAAGATGACCGGCAGATAGAGGAGGAACGGCGCCGTGTTGAGCGGTGCCACCAGCCGGACGAGGGTGATTACCAGCAACGCGGCGACAGTGGCGCCGGCGCTCGCGGCAACGGACCAGCGCTGGCGCGAAAGAAACCTCAGAAATGCGTGCACGGCGTTTGTTCTTGCGTGAGGGAGACTGGCCTTCTGGCACACTCACCGGGAAAGTCGGAATCGGGTCCGGCAGCCGGGCCTGGGTTCAAGGGGTTTCGTCAACCCTCTCTCACTTCGCTGCCGCCTCATGCCATGTACATCGCGCAGGAGTGACCTGCCTCCTTGAACAGCTGTTACAGGGTGACGAGTGTGGTTCCTTCGATAGCCAGAGGGCTAGACGCAGCCTTCGCGCTGTCGCTGTTCCTTGTTGAAACGAACTATCGGACACGACGTCTTAAGCCGTAAGTCAGCATGGGGCGCTGCCCCAAACCCCGCTGGGGCCTCGAGGCCCCAGACCCCCGTCTGTTTAGAAAGGTTCTAGGGACCTCTCCCTGGCGAGGTCCAGGGGCAACGCCCCTGGCCTTCATGCTCCATAGCGGGCCGCCTAGCGTACGGCTTCCTCGGCGGGCTGGTAAGACGGTGCGTTCTCGTCGAACCGGCTCCAACCTGCCTGCTGGTAAGCCGCGCGGTGCTGCGCGGCATCCGCCCCACGGGTGCTGAGAATGCGTTGCGCCTCTCCAACGCGCTTGTCATCCACCATCGCGGTGACGAGGTAGCAGCCCCGCCGCACACTTTCGGCGTACACGTTGGCGTCCTCTTCCGGCACCCCCGACTGCACGAGCGACCCGAGAAGACCGCCGGTGCCCGCACCAACAGCAGCACCTACCCCCGCACCGGAAAGCATGGTGACCAGCCACCCGGCTGCAACGACCGGTCCCACGCCCGGAATGGCGAGCGCGCCCAGCCCGGCCAGCAGCCCTGCGCCGCCGCCGAAAACGGTGCCGGCCGTGGCCGCCGCCGCCGCACCCGTGGCGCTTTGCGTCTCCACAGCCGGGCCGCCCGGCTTGGCGGGGCCACTCTGGCTGCACCCGATCAAGCTGACCTCCTCGTGTCCGAGCCCGGCTGCTTCCAGGCCGGCAACAGTCGTAGCGGCGTCCTCATAGGATTTGTAAATGCGCGTAATTACGGCCATGGCGGCAACCCTCCTGCTAAAACGCGGAAGCTCTTTCCAGGAAAAGAACCTTTCACTAACTCAGGAAGGAACAGGACGGTTTCTCGATAGCGAAGTCAAGGCGGCCCAGGCCTCCAACTTCCCGAACTGGATGTCACGCGGCCAACCCAGGGCGACTTTCCGCTGCGATCTCCCTTGTCAACGGTCCGCCCGCCGGTCGGGCTGGGATAGTCGACCTGCTTACGAAGCGAATTTCCAATCCGGCGAAAGCGCACTGCAATGCAGCTACAAAGGTTCCGGTTCGTTTGATCGTAATGATAGGCCGTGGTCCGTCGAACGAGGAATGTCCGATCCATCCCGCAGCGAGGCAGCCCCGCATGATCGCCTTCGTCGGCCAGATGCTCGTGGTCGTGGTTTGCTTCGGAGGCGGCCAGGCCAGGGCAGCGATGCTTGCTGCCGAGGAGCGGCAGCGGGGCCGTCGTCGACGAGCCGCGGATGGTGCCGACACGCCAGGAACGGATCCTTCTCGTGCCGTTCTACGCCGGCGTGTCTCTAAACTCACTAGACGATGTCATGTTCCAGGTGGGGAACGGGACGTGGACGCAGGTGAACGACCGGTGAGCAGCGTGCGTGGGCCGAGGGGCACTGAGCAACAGCACGGCGACGGACTGGCCCACCTTGCGCCTACGCCACGTTCTCTCGGCCTCATGACAGCGGGTGCCGTGTTACAAGTGGGCACCATATCGCCCAGCTTCGGCTGGATGGCACGGTGCTGCGGCTCATGTCCGTCCGTTGCGGGCGGGGAAACCTGCCATTCCCATGATCAGTCCGCGTCCGCGTGGCAGCGACGGCTAGCCGGGATTATCCTCCTGACCGGGCTCGTCGGCGCAGCGCCGGTGCGAGCCTGTACCCTGCCGACAGACGCCGTAACCGTGCAGGCCAGCCGACTAAGCCTGGACGGTCGGAGTTTCACAGTCGCCACCCAAACCCTGGCAGACCTGAACAGCTCCAGGTCGCGTCTGGTCGTGCTGGATGCGCGCTGCCATACAGCGTGGTCGGCTGTCGTGAACGGCATCCTGTCCCACTTCGACGTGCGCGTGCTCGGCGGCACCCGCGTGCTGCAGTTCGTGACCATGCAGGTGTCCGGCGACGGTACTGGTTACACGCACCGGCTGATGGTGATGCGCGGTGGTCGCCTTCGCCCGGCACTGCCGCCGGTCACGCACACTGGGAAGGACGGCTTCTACCTGGGCAAGCTGCTGGATAGCCGGAGCGAAGGCATCGTGACGTGGACGGCAGACCCGCGTGGCGAGTCCGAGGCAGACGCGCACCCGTTCGTGGTGCGTCGCTGGATCTGGTCGGACGGGACGCTGGTTCCGGACAAGACATACAAGACAAGCCGAAAATACGCAGCGCCGGACAACGCAATGTCGAGGCCTGATTACGTCGCCAAGGCCATTAGCCTGCCGTTCCGCGACCAGACCGGCGACGACCGCAGCCGCTTCCAAGATTACGATAGCATCGAAAACCGGATGCAGAACCTTGCAATGAAGCAGGCCGAAGGCCGGTAGGCAGGCCCGCCAGCGCTGGACGGGTTGTCGCTTGGTCGTCGTAGCAACGGTCGGACATTCCAGCTTGCCAGCAAGCTTGGGCTCTGCCCCAGACCCATCGTGCGCATCACGCATTCGCGTGACGGGGCCTCGAGGCACCAGACCCTCGTCTGTCTATGGCCTCTTATACTCATTGCCTGAAATGGTGACTCTTGAGGAAGGCCAGGGGCGTTGCCCCTGGAGCCGCTAAGGACAAGTCCTTAGAGGCTATTCGGAAACTCGCATCCAAAGCCCCGAGTCGCTCAATCCTTGCCAGTAGAAGGCGGATTCAGCCTGATTTGTGGTATGTAGCTACCGCTTTTGTCGGATTTCGACGCTCCCCACGCAGCTTGTGTGAGTTTTCAAACGGACTCTTAGAACCTAGCCTTTCATCAAGCGTCCATGGCGAAGGTCGGCTAGGCGATCCGCCTCACGGCCGGACGAAGTACGACACGCCTACTGAAAGGCCCCGACCGGCCTGCCGCGCGAGACTGCCCCGAAATCTTGGCAAATATCTGCAAGAAAGCAGAAAATTTGATCTCAGAACAAAACTTCTGCCTTATCTTGCCATTGGCCGCGCCGTATGCGTCACGAGCACGGCGTCGCTCTCTGCATCGACCTCCTGCAGCGCCACGTCGTACCCCCACAGCTCAGCCACGTATCTCAGCGTCTGTTCGGCGTCCCGCTTTGCCAGCAGCTTGCCCGGCCCGGTACGATGCTGCAGCACCAGCCGACGGTCACCTTCGAGATCGAGGTCCACTACCTGGACGTCGGCATCGCTCTCGCCTGGATCGTAGCTTTGCGCCAGGCTGCGCCTGATCGCACGGTAGCCCTCGTCGTCGTGGATCGCGTCGACCAGCAGCATGGGATCGGCGGTGTCGTCGAGCAGGCGGAACATGCGGAACTTCCGCATCACCACCGGCGAGAGGAATTGCAGGATGAAGCTCTCGTCACGGAAGTTCGCCCAGGCGTAGCGCAACGTGCCGAGCGGGTCGCCGTTGCCGGCGATGTCGGGGAACCAGTCACCGTCCTCGAGTGTGGGCTGCGTGCACATGCGCTCGATGTCGCTCATCACCGCATAGCCGAGCGCATAGGGGTTGAAGCCGGGGCCGCCGGCCGGGTGGTCGAAATCCGGCTGCATGATGACGTTGGCGGTGGAGTGGATCACCTCGAGGAACGCGGCGTCGTCGATCTGTCCTGTCTCGTGCAGGCGGGTCATGATGCGGTTGTGCACCCAGGTGGCGCAGCCCTCGTTCATCACCTTGGCTTGCGGCTGCGGGTAGAAGTATTGCGCGATCAGGCGCACGATTCGGATGATCTCGCGTTCCCAGGACTGCAGCTTCGGCGAGTGCTTCTCGATGAAGTAGAGCAGGTTCTCCTCGGGCAGCGCGAACTTGCGGCGCCGTTCGGCGGCCTTGTCCGACTTGGCGCTCGCGGACTGGCCGGGGACGGTGCGC
Organism: uncultured Acetobacteraceae bacterium; assembly: GCA_964242595.1. Classification (GTDB taxonomy): domain Bacteria; phylum Pseudomonadota; class Alphaproteobacteria; order Acetobacterales; family Acetobacteraceae; genus BOG-908. Next base: position 6,361 of record CAXTBC010000010.1, read on the forward strand.
CAGATGTCGTCGAACATCTGCTCGTCGTAGGTGCGCCTCTCCTGCTCACGCTTCAGGTCGGCTTTCAGGTTCACCGACCGTGCGCCGCCATGGCGGTTCACCCCGTGGCGCGACAGGGCGTGGGCCGCGTCCAGCACGCGTTCCACGGCGGCCACGCCATGCCGGTCCTCGCACGCGCCCACATAGGTGCGGGCAAACTCCAGGTAGTCGAGGATCGCCGACGCCTCGGTCCACTGCCGGAACAGGTGGTTGTTGCGGAAGAAGTGGTTGTGGCCGAACGCCGCGTGGGCGATCACCAGCGCCTGCATGGTCGCCGAGTTCTCCTCCATCAGGTAGCTGATGCAAGGGTTCGAGTTGATTACCACCTCGTAGGCGAGGCTGCTGTAGCCGCGGCGGTAGCTGGTCTCGTGCTGCAGGAAGCGCTTGCCGTAGGACCAGTGGCGGTAGGTCAGCGGCATGCCGTGGGCGGTGTAGACGTCGAGCATCTGCTCGGCGGTGATCACCTCGATGCGGTTGGGGAAGATCTCCAGGCCGAGTTCTTCGCAGCCGACCCGCTCAATGGCGTCGTAGCAACGCCGCAAGGTGCGGAAATCCCAGTCGGTACCCTGGTAGAGCAGGGAGGCGGTGGCGGCACTCATGCGGTTGCCGCCTTCCGCCGGAACAGGTCGCGAAACACCGGAAAGATCTCGCCGGCTTCAGCGACCCGGCGCATCGCCAGGCGGGGCGCGCGCTGCGCCAAAGGCTCGTAGCCGCGCCACAGATCGGTGGCGCCACGGATCACCGCCGAGGAGCCGACCTCGATGTAGGCGTAATGCTGCACCACCGGCAGGATGGCGCTTTCCAGCATGCCGACCGCCTTCTGCGTGTCGCTCGAGGAGTTGTCGCCGTCCGAGGCCTGGGCCGCGTAGATGTTCCAGGACTCCCGCGGGTAGCGGTCGCGCTGGATGCGGAGGAACTCGCCGAGCGCCGTCGAGACCACCGTGCCGCCGGTTCGGGGATCGGTGAAGAAGGTGGTCTCGTCGACCTCCTCGGCCACCTCGGTGTGGCGGATGAACACCAGGTCCACGCGCTTGTAGCGACGTTCGAGGAACACGTGCAGCAACAGGAAAAATCGCTTCGCCAGGTCCTTCATCTGCTCGCTCATCGAGCCGGACACGTCCATCAGGCAGAACATCACCGCGCGCGCGGCGGGTTGCGGCGTCTGGGTGAAGCGGCGGTAGCGCAGGTCCACCGGGTCCACCCAAGGCACGCGGGCGAGCCGGCGCAGGGCCAGTTCCAGGTCGGCCCGCAACGCCGGCAGCCGCCCGGCCTCGTCGCCGTCGCGTTCCAGCAGCGCCACCTCGGCCTCCAGCGTCACCACCTCGACCGGTTTTGGCCGGCGCAGCCCGATCCGCCGCGCCATCGACTGCCGCATCGTGCGTGACATGTCGACCTGCGAGGGTGTGCCGTCGACGCTGATGCCGGCGCGCACCGGGGTCATGGTCTCGGTCGCGACGATCTGGCTTTTCACCAGGTCGGGCAACTCCAGGTCGTCGAAGAACAAATCGAGGAACTCGTCGCGGGTCAGCAGGAAGCGGAACCCGTCCTGGCCCTCGCCGCCGCCGGAGCCGTCTCCGCTGCCGTCGCCACCGCCGCCCTTCTTGGGGCGCGGCAGGCGGTCGCCGGCGGAGAACTCATGGTTGCCGGAAAACACGATCTGGCGCTTGCCGCTGGAGAACACGGTGTGGAAGCTCGGCTCGTGCAAGGTGTCAGACGGGATGGTGACGGACTGGTCGCGGGCGATCTCGCGCAGGGTTCCCTGCTCGACCGCCGCGCGTGTCGCCTGCTGCACGGCAGCCCTGGCCCGCGCCAGCACGCGCTGGCGGTTGTCGAGGTTCTTGCCGTGCGGGTTGGGCCTTCGGTCGATGATGTCCAATGGCGTGTGCTCAGGCCGACTGCTTGACCCGCATGTACCATTCGACCAGCCGGCGCACCTGACGCTCCGTGTAGCCGCGTGAGACCATACGATCGACGAAATCGGTGTGCTTCTTCTCCGTGTCGTTGTCCTTCTTGGAGCCGAAGCTGATGACGGGCAGCAGGTCTTCCACCTGGCTGAACATGCGCTTCTCGATCACGTCGCGGATCTTCTCGTAGCTCGTCCAGGACGGGTTCTTGCCCGCGTTGCCGGCGCGGGTGCGCAAGGCGAACTTGACCACCTCGTTGCGGAAATCCTTCGGGTTGGCGATGCCGGCCGGCTTCTCGATCTTCGTCAGCTCCGCGTTCAGCAGCTCGCGGTTCAGCATCTGCCCGGTGTCGGGATCCTTGAAATCCTGGTCCTCGATCCAGGCGTCGGCATAGTCAAGGTAGCGGTCGAACAGGTTCTGCCCGTAGTCGCCGTAGCTTTCGAGGTAGGCCTTCTGGATCTCGTTGCCAATGAACTCGGCGTAGCGTGCGGCAAGCTCGCTTTTTATGGTGGCCAGGTAAGCCGCTTCGGTCTCGGCCGGGAACTGCTCCCGCCTGATCGCCTGCTCCAGCACGTACATCAGGTGGACGGGGTCGGCGGAGACCTCGTTTGTCGAGTGGTTGAAGGTCGCCGAGAGCACCTTGTAGGCGAAGCGGGTGGAGATCCCGTCCATGCCCTCGTCGACGCCGGCCGCGTCGCGGTACTCCTGCATGCTCTTCACCTTGGGATCGGTCTCGCGGATGTTCTCCCCGTCATAGACCCGCATCTTGGCGAACGGCTTGGAGTTGGCGTGCGGCTTGAGGCGCGAGAGGACCGCGAACCGGGCCAGCATCTCCAGCGTGTGGGGCGCGCAAGGGGCGTCTGCCAGCGCCGAGCCGGTGATCAGCTTCTGGTAGATCCGGCCTTCCTCGGTCACCCGCAGGCAGTACGGCACCTTTACCACGCTCACCCGGTCGAGGAACGCCTCGTTGGTGCGGTTGTTGCGGAAGCTCTGCCACTCGGCCTCGTTGGAGTGGGCCAGCAGGATCCCCTGGAAAGGGATGACGCCGATGTTCTCCGTGCCGAGATAGTTGCCCTCCTGCGTCGCCGTCAGCAGCGGGTGCAGCATCTTGATCGGCGCCTTGAACATCTCGACGAACTCGAGGATGCCCTGGTTGGCGCGGTTCAGCCCGCCGGAGAAGCCGTAGGCGTCGGGGTCGTTCTGGCTGAAGCTCTCCAGCTTGCGGATGTCCACCTTGCCGACGAGCGCGGAGATGTCCTGGTTGTTGTCGTCGCCAGGCTCGGTCTTGGCGATGGCGATCTGGCGGCGGCGCGATGGGTAAAGCTTGACCACGCGGAACCGCTCGATGTCGCCACCCCACTCGTCCAGGCGCTTCAGCGCCCAGGGGCTGGCGATGCCGGTCAGGACACGCAGCGGAATGCCATATTTCTCTTGCAGCAGGGCGCCGGTGGTCTCAGGATCGAACAGGCCGAGCGGGCTTTCGAACACCGGGCTGAGCTCGTTGCCGGCCTTGAGGACGTGGATCGGCTCGCGCTCCATGATCGACTTCAGCCGCTCACCCAGAGAGGATTTGCCGCCGCCCACCGGGCCCAGAAGATAGAGGACCTGCTTGCGCTCTTCGAGGCCCTGGGCCGCGTGACGGAAGAAGCTCACGATGCGCTCGATCGTGTCCTCCATGCCGTGGAACTCGGAAAACGCCGGGTAGACGCGAATGGTACGGTTCAGGAACAGCCTGGACAGTCGCGGGTCACGTGACGTGTCGACCATCTCCGGCTCGCCGATCGCGCGCAACATGCGTTCGGCGGGGCTGGCGTAGCATGCCGGGTCGGTACGGCAGGCTTCAAGGTACTCGGCCAAACTCATTTCGACTTCGCGTGTCTGATCGCGCAGCCTGGCGTGAAGAGAGAAAACGCTATCGGAACGATCCAACTACTTTTCCAGTCTCGTTCTATACCAAGAATCGACAAGCTTCAGATGAGGTCAGCGATCTGACCGCTTCGGTCCGGCTCGGCTTCAGGCCCACCACTGCATACTAGCGTGCTTGGCCGGCGGGGCGCATCAACAACCGACTTCGTGAAGATTTTTTCACCCTGGTGTGATCCGATGGCCGCGGCGGGTAGGTGCCTGGCCGGCAGCCGAGACACCCAACGGCTAAACGGCTGCCAACGAGGTCGGGCAAGGTGACACGCTGGCCTGAATGCCCTGGAGACTAGCCTGCATGGCAGCTTGCCGAGGTGTTTTCCCCAAGCTACCGATCCCGACGACGAGTGACCAAGCCATCAACGTCCAACGCTTCCTGAAGTCGCGGCAACACCCGGGTGTTGCGAACATCGGAGCGGCCAAGAACCTGTGTGCGGAGATCAGCTGAGGCGATGCCGTTAGGCGAGCGGCGTCGCTCTGCCCGGTTCTGCTCCCGGCGGTAGTAGATGGACAGCCAGGATGGACTTCCCATGATCGTCACTAGGCATCCCGGCCGAGACCTGAGCGGCTCCTGCTGCATGGGACCAGCACTTCCACACGCACGTCGCGTGTTTCTGTCACCTGGACGAGCTCACCCACTCAGGCATCAAAGGTCTACCCAGCACTAAATTTGTCGTCCGCCGGGTGCCGTTGATCTCGGCCCACCTTCAGGCCATCGCGACGCGGTCCGGCGCTACTCAGCAATCGATCAGCTGGGGACGAGGCGCGTGCTGCCCCTCTGCCTGTGTGCAGGTTCGCAAACGGCAAGTGGCCTTCGCAAGCCGGTCGGCGTTCGCAGGCGATACACCGTGGCTGAAAGCCGGAGTTCACGGGATACTTGAACTCCATGCGAGGCGAAGACCCGGAACTTGATCGCTATGCCATGGGGAGCGTCCTGTTCGGCCGTCCGGACCGATTGGCGAACCCGTGCAAGGTCGAGGGCATTCCCATCCCGGTCATCGCAGGGGGAAGGCGGATGGTCGGTCCACCGTCCGGACAACGCATCATTTGCAAGACCTATCCTGAGCAGCCGCTCCATCCTGCTAGCGAGGCATCACCGCCGTCAACGACGCCTTTGGCCGCGCAGCCTGCAAGCTGCGGCCGCACGATGCCGACATTGATACCGCCTGGTGGACAAGGCCATCGAGAAGGTGATCGAGGGCTAACCCCAACCAGCCGGAGGCGATATCTTGCGCCGGGGCGGCCGTTACCGTGTGCAGTTAACCTGCCTTGGCTGAGGTGTGCGCTTCAGCGTGCCAGGCGAGCGGCTGGGCGAGGAAGTGGGTACGGCCGTGGCGCTGCACGAAGCAGGACTGGCAGTCGCGTCGGGGTTACACGCGCAGGCGGTCAGTGTGCTGGCACCGACAAGGTGCCGCGCTCTTGTGGCTGCTCACGAAAACTGCCGCGCAACGATAAGGGATTCGTAGGCGAGACCTGCGGATGAAATTACGGTTGAGAACTATTAGGAAGAGATAGTGGCTTTCTAAAACGGACCAAAAGCTAGTTCCGTTACTAATTACGTTAGACTACGGTGAGTGGTCTCAGCTGCCCGCAACGGCCCGGTCTAAAGTTTTTGCGGGTTTTCTAAAGAGGCATCGCGATTTTACTGATTGCTTGAGACGGCAACTCGACGTCACTTCGCGACGAACAAGGTCGCCCGAAATCGCCGGGCCAGCCGACCGCCTTCGCCACATCCCTCTCGGCAATGAACACGGTATCGATATCGTAACGCGCTTGATGCTTCGGGGCGCCCCATCGTCTGCACGCGCTCGCCGGGCCACAAATATCGAAGGTCACCCCTGACCAGGTCGAGACGGCCGGTGACCTCCTTGACTTGGAAACTGGCGTATCGCACGAGGATATGCGACCGATGTGGCGCTTCGGCCATGGCGCGAGCGGGGACGCCAAGCCGGCACGTTACAAGCCTCAATCAATGCGTGCGCACAATCTTGTGGCGAAGCCCTAGACGTCTATGGCAACCGTAGAGCGTGCTGCACTGCATTTAGTGTAAAATTGCGCGAGTTTCTGTAAAACTATCTTTGACTACGCGAGTCGAATGTGAGATCAGGGCATTACGAGACCGTATTGCTAGGAAACTCCATGTTTCGATCCGTTATCGCAACGCGCTTCCGCACGTTTGCTGCCACCGGTGTCATGCTCGCTTCCGCCGCGCACGCGGCCAGCCTGCCGCCGTCCCAGCGCACCACGATAAGCCTGGGCGAGACGCAGTGGAAATACATCTTCGGCGACCCGACCGGTGCGCAGGCACCGGTGTTTCCGGAAAGCGGATGGCAGACCGTCGGAATCCCATATTCGGCCGATCAGCTCGATACGTTTCTCAACGTCGAATCCGGCGGCGGCGACGGGGACCTCAACGGTCCCGTCAGTTGGTACCGCAATCACTTTACGCTGGCGCCGGCCAACGCCAGCAGCAAGGTGCTTGTCGAGTTCGAAGGCGCGCATACTGGCGTGCAGGTCTTCATCAACGGCACGCTGCTGCCCGGGATCAGCGCAGTGACCGCCAACGCGCAGGCGACGCACGTGGTGGGCTTCGTGCCGTTCATCGTCGACCTCACGCCCTACGTGCATTTCGACGGCTCGGACAACGTGCTGGCGGTTCGTGCGGCGAAGAACGCCACGTTTTTCGAAGCGCCGGGATTCTCGCAAGGCTTCCGCTTCGGGCAGTCCGACTCCGGCCTGTTCCGTCCGGTCAAGATGTTCATCACGAACCCGGTCCACATCCCGGAGAACGTGTATTCCAACCTGGCCACCTGGGGCACGTACGTGTCGACGGTCTCGGCCAGCAGCACTTCGGCACTGATCGACGTGCAGACGAACGTGCTCAACGAGGGCGCGGCGTCGCAGGCGGTGACGCTGACGACGCAGGTCGTCGATGCCAATGGCAACATCGTGGCCACCGCGCAAGGCAGCCAGACGATCGCGCCGAACGCCGGGCCGGGTCTGCACCCCACGCTGTTCGACCAGAAGATAACCGTTACGAACCCGAACCTGTGGTATCCGAACAACAGCATCTACGGCAAGCCTTACATGTACAAGGTGTTCCACATCGTCAGCATCAACGGTGCGGTGGTGGACGCGGTGCAGAGTCCGCTCGGTATCCGCACCATCACCTGGGACGCGAACTTCCCCTACATCAACGGCAAGATGCATTATTTGTGGGGCGCTTCCGGCCGTTACGACTATCCAGCGCTGGGCACCTCCGTGCCCGAGGAGCAGAAATGGCGCGACCTGCAGCAGTTGGCGGCGGCCGGCGGCAACCTCTGGCGGCCTGGCCACTCGACGGAGAGCGAGGAGTTCGTAGACGCGGCGGACGCCTACGGCATCATGATCGTGCAGCCGAGCGGCGAAGGCGAGGGCGCGTTCTCCGCGCATTGCGGCACGCCGCCCTGCGACCTGCAGACGCTGAAGAGCGAGGTGCACCGCGACATGATCATCCGCGACCGCAGCCACCCCTCCATCCTGTCGTGGGAGGCCGATAACGGGCCGATCGACACGCCGTTCGCGCAGAGCCTGAAGGCGCTGAGTGTGCTGTGGGATCCGATCAACACGCGGGTGCAGGCGGACCGCACGCCCAACCCCGCCAACGGCGACATCCTTGGATGCACGCTGGAGGGCTGCGAGGTCCTGACCAAGCAGGAGTTCAAGGCCAACCCGGCCTGGGGAGCGGAATACTGGGGCACCGGCACCGCGCGGCAGGCCTGGGACTACGAGCTGGCCTTCGCCGCGCCGTTCCTCGACAACTGGCGCCAGAGCCGCCAGGCCGGCGCGTTCGGCATCGCGCAGTGGTACTTCGCCGACTCGCCTGGCGAGGACAGCAACTTCGTCGAGGGCGTGACGGAACCCAACGTGCGCTCGCTCGGCGCCTCGATGACCGACATGAACCGGTTTCCCAAGCTGCTGTACTACGTCTACCAGGCGGCCTGGACGCCGTTCTCCATCCAGCCGGTGGTCCACCTGGCGCATCACTGGAACCGCTCCGGCGCCATCCAGGTGAACGCGTTCAGCAACTGCCCGAAAGTGCGGCTGCTGATCAACGGCACGCCGCAGGGCGACGTGGCGCCCAACCCTTGGGACAGCAACGCACAGTCCAACCTGACGCAGAGCACCACGCTGATGCCGATGCAGGCGCATTGGAACGTCACCTGGCAGGCGGGCACGGTCACGGCGGAATGCCTCGACTCGTTCGGCAACGTGGTGGCCACCGACAGCAGGACGACGGCCGGTGCGCCGGACCATATCGAGCTCGACCTGGTGCCGGACGTCGTCAAGCCGGACGGCACCACCTTCGCGGTCAGTGCCAACGGGTCGGACGCCGCGTTCGTCGTCGCCAAGGTGGTGGACGCCAACGGCGTGGTGGTGCCCACCGCGTCCAACAACATCACCTTTTCGGTGAGTGGCCCGGCCACCTATGTCGGCGGCTCCGAGCAGTACGTAACGGCGGGCCAGCCGGCCGGCTACCACGCGCCGGGTGACCCCGAGCTGGCCGCCGAGGGCGGCATGACAAAGATCGCGCTGCGCAGCCAGTTCCAGACCGGCGCGGTGGCCGTCACCGCCACCTCGCCCGGGCTGGGCAACGGCATGGTCAGCTACAACATCGGGCCGATCCTGAGCACGGCGCCCGTCGCCGGCGCGCCTTCGGTGATCGTGCCGCCGGCCGCACAGGCGGTGACCGCGGGACAGCCGGCGCTGTTCAGCGTGACGGCGACGGGCGCGCAGCCGCTGAGCTTCCAGTGGTTGATGAACGGGTCGCCGATTTCGGGCGCCACAGGCGCCAGCTACCAGCTTCAGGCGGCGGCGCTGAGCCAGAACAACGCCAGCATCCAGGTGCAGGTGAGCAACGCGGTGAACACCGTGGTCTCCCAGGCGGCCGTTCTGAGCGTGGTGGCGCCCGCGCCGCCGGTAATCGTCACACCTCCCGCACCACAGAGTGCCACGGTGGGCGCCGTGGCCCAGTTCGGCGTGGCGGCGACGGGTTCGCCCACGCTCACCTACCAGTGGTTCAGCAACGGCACCGCCATCCCCGGCGCCACCGGCCCCAGCTACACCACGCCCACGCTGGCCGCGGGCGACAACGGCACCCAGATCGGTGTGACGGTGACCAACCCGGTCGGCCCGCCGGCCTCGGCCTCGGTGCTGCTCAGCGTCGGCGCAGCGGTGGCACCCAGCATCGTGCGCAACCCGGTGAGCGCGGCCGTGCCGCTGAACCAGCCGGCGACCTTCAACGTGGTGGCGGCCGGCTCCGCGCCGCTCAGCTACCAGTGGTACAAGGGAACGGCGCCGATCACCGGGGCAATAGGTGCGAGCTTCTCCATCCCCGCCGTGCAGGCGAGCGACGCGGCGCTGTACGCGGTGACGGTGGGCAACGTGGTGAGCACGGTGACCAGCACGCCCGCGGCGCTGACCATCGCGCCGCCGGGCGCCAACTTGGCGCTGCACGGGCGGGCGTTCGCCAGCTCCACACAGGACCCGGTCGGCCTGGCGGCTTCCCTCGCCGTGGATGGCGACCTCACGACGCGTTGGGGATCGGCGGGGCAGATCGACCCGTCCTGGCTCGCGATCGACATGGGCGCCGCACAGAGCTTCAACCGCGTGGTGCTGTATTGGGAGAACGCCTACGCGGCGTCCTACAGGATCGAGTACTCGACAGACGGTGTCACGTGGCATCCGGCCTCGGCCAACCAAGTGGGCATGGGCGGCATCGAGACCGTGTCCTTTCCCACCGTTCATGCGCGTTACGTGCGCATGCTGGGGCTGGCCCGTGCGGCAGGCTCAATTTACGGCTACTCGCTCTACGAGATGCAGGTGTACAACGCGGCACAATGCGGCACGGCGCAGGACCGGTTCACCGTGCTGAGCCCCGGGACGGCGCGTGACAACCTGACGCACCTGACCTGGTCGCGCGCGGAGTACACGCTGACCACGCCGGGCGCACAGCTGACGCAGGCGCTGGCGGAATCCTACTGCGCGGGCCTCAACATGCGTCTGCCGACCCTGGCCGAGGCGGTGGGCATCACCGGGGTCAGCGACGCGCAATGCGCGTTCCCGCTGTCCTGGAGCACGTGGACGACGACGCCCTACCCGGCCAACAGCGCCTACGCCTACATCGTGAACGCCGCGGGGCAGACGAGCTTCGCCGTGGCCGACAACTTCCCGGGCGGCGCGCTGTGCACCTCCGGCACCGCGGTCAAGATCGGGCCGCCGGGGATCGTCACGCAGCCTTCGGCGCAAAGCGCGCCGGTGGGCAGTGCCGCCACCTTCACCGTGACGGCGCAGGGTGCGGCACCGATTGCCTACCAATGGTACCGGGGCGGGGTGGCGATCGTGGGAGCAACGAACGCCGCCTACACCACGCCGGCGACGCTGCTGAGCGACAACGGGGCGAAGTTCAGCGTGACGCTGACGGGTCCCACCGGCCTCACGCGCTCCAGCGTGCAGGCGGAGCTGATGGTGCAGGCGATCGCCCCAACCATCACCACGCAACCGGTGCCGCAGACGGTGGCTTCCGGGCAGAGCGCGCGCTTCTCCGTGGCGGCGACCGGCACGGGACCGCTCAGCTACAAGTGGTTCAGGAACGGCGTGGCCGTCACCGGCGCCACGCTGCCGAGCTACGCCACGCCGGCCGCCGGCGCGGGTGACAACGGCACCTTCTTCTACGCCGTGGTTACCGGGCCGACCGGGCTTGCCGTGCAGAGCGCCACCGCCGAGCTGGCGGTGGCAGGCACGGGTAGCGCCGGGACGGACCTGCTGGCCATCGCTTCAGGGTCTGCCTCGCCGGTAGGCAGCTTTGCTGCCGATGCCGACTTCGCCGGTGGCGGCACGCAGACGCAGGCGGGCGCGGTAATCAGCACGGCAGGCGTGCCGGACGCCGCACCCCCGGCCCTCTACCAGTCCGAGCGCGACGGGGTGTTCAGCTACACGGTCGGCGGTCTGAAGGCGGGGGCCAACTACACGCTGCGCCTGCACTTCGCGGAGTTCGCGTTCGCCAACCCAGGGCAGCGCGTGTTCAACGTGAGCGTGAACGGAGCGCTGGCCCTGGCCAATTTCGACATCGTGGCGGCGTCCGGCGGACCCAACCGGGCGGTGGTGGAAAGCTTCACCGCCCAGGCCAACAGCCAGGGGCAGGTGACGGCCGGCTTCATCACCGGGCTGGAGAACCAGCCCAAGCTGAGCGGCATCGAGGTGGTGCAGCCCGGCACCGGCAGCACGCCGGTGATCACCGCCCAGCCCGCCGGGGTAAGCGTGGCTGCGGGCCAGACAGCCAGCTTCGCCGTCCAGGTGGCAGGCAGCGGACCCTACAGCTACAGCTGGTATCGCAACGGCGTGCTCGTAGGCGGGGCCAACGGCGCCGCCTACACCACACCCGCCACCCAGGCGAGCGATGCGGGCGCGCTGTTCCAGGTGATCGTCACCGCCGCTTCCGGCGAGGCCGTGGACAGCGTGGTCGTGCCGCTGAGCGTGACTGGGCCGGGGCTGGACGTGGTGGCCATCAACGCGGGCGCCTCGGTGCCGACGGCGAACTTCGCCGCCGACATGGATTTCCAGGGCGGCGCCGCGCACTACAACCAGGACACGCCGATCTCGGTGGCCGGCGTCGCCAACGCAGCGCCCGAGCAGGTCTATCGTTCATCCAGACAGGGCGCGTCCACCTACCTGATCGGCGGCCTGACGCCGCTGGCCACCTACCCGGTCCGGCTGCACTTCGCCGAGCTCTACTGGCCGGCGCAGGGCGGGCGGGTGTTTAACGTGGCCATTAACAACACGGTCGTGTTGCCGGACTTCGACATCTTCAAGCAGGCCGGCGGCGAGGACATCGCTGTAGTCGAGGCAGAAACCGCCACGGCGGACGAGAACGGCAACATCACCATCAGCCTGAGCAACGGCCCTGCGGACCAGCCTTCGATCAGCGCCATCGAAGTGGTGGCGCCGGGCGCGGCACCTGCGGTGGCCCACGCGGCCAACCAAGTAGGCGAAGCGGCGCAGACGATCGTGGCCTTGAAAGTGGCAGCAAGCTCCGCCGACGTTGCGGCCGCGCTAGGCGGTAGCACCACCGCCTCAGGTCCGGTGATCGGCACGGCACCTGCCAACGTCACCGCGGTGATCGGCCACACCGCGCTGTTCAGCGTGCAGGCGACCGGCAGCGGCAGGCTGACCTACGTGTGGTCGAAGAACGGCACGGTGATCCAAGGGGCCACCAAGCCCGCCTACACCACGACGGGGACTATCGCTACGGATACCGGCGCCGTGTTTTCAGTGGCCGTCACCGACACCACCGGTGTCACCACTACGGCCAGCGCCACGCTGACCGTGGACGTGAACCCGCCCTACACCGTGGTGCCCGGCACCATCGTGACGGACCTGAACAACAACACGCGCGGCGCCTACCCGGACAGCGAAGTCTTCATCACCGTGCTCGGCAACAATCCGGTGACGGGCGCACTGTCCTGGGTGCAGCCGGACGGAACGGTGACGGCGGCCAGTCCGGCCGACAACACCGCGCCCGGCCACCTGACCGCGCAAGGGCAGGACTACCCGAACTACGCGTTCACCCTGGCGCAGAGCAAGACGCTGAACCTGCCCCCGCTCTCGTCGGGCCGCATCTTCGTCTCGCTCGGCAGCCCGCTGTTCACCGAGATCATGGAGGACGCCAACGGCCATGTCGGCTACGCCGGGCCAAACCCGCTCAACGGCACGGACCCGAACATCAACGTCCATTACGACTGGTACGAGTTCACCTACCTGAACGGCGGCATCTACATCAACACGACGCAGGTGGACGAGTTCGGCCTGCCGCTGCTGCTGGACGTGTGGGGCAGCAACGAGACCTTCCACATGCAGACCGGCATCAACGAGACGATCGCCGCGATCGACCACGCGTTCGCGCTGCAGACCCCGGCGGCGTTCCACGTGGGGCCCGTCTCCAACCTGCGCATCCTCGCACCTGCCCACGCCAGCTTCGCGCCCGGCCAGCCTAACGCGAACTACTTCGACAAATACGTGGCTAATATCTGGAGCACCTACAAAACACATCCGTTGAACGTGACGCTGTTCGGCGGCGCACGCGCTTTCAGCGGGATCACGACCGCAACCCAGTTCGTGTTCACCGAGGTGAACCTGAACAACGGCGCTTACGTGGGTGGCACCTACCCGATCGCCGGGCCCACCAGCACGCAGGACATCCTGCTGTGCAATAACACGTTGGCCAACGGCGGAACCGAGCAGCTGGCGCTTGAGGCGCAGTTCTGCGCCGCGTTCAACCGGCACGTGATGCAGAGCTACGCGTCCTGGGACGTCCCGGGGGCCTACTACCAGGGCAAGCCGTCCAACGCCTACGCGCAGTTCTGGCACGCGCACAGCGTGGGCGGACTAGCCTACGGGTTCGCCTACGACGACGTGAACGCGCAGAGCTCGACGATCCAGTCGAGCGCTGCTGAACACATGGCTTTGGGGATCGGTTGGTAGTTGGGACGGAGGTATGAGCCTCCATCTTAGGGAAGGCCAGGGGCTCTGCCCCTGGACCCCGCTGGGGCCTCGAGGCCCCAAACCCCCATCTCTTAGGTATCTCTTACGAACAGGTTCTAAGGACTTATCCTTAGCGGGGTCCAGGGGCAGAGCCCCTGGCCTTCTTACGAATCAACCTTTTCGGCAATCACAAGCATCGGCGCCAAACTATGTTCACCCATGCTGAAAAAGCGCGGCCGTTCAGCACCATCGCGCGACAATCCGATCATTCCGCAAGCCAGCGACAACCGTGGTTGTGCTCCGATGTCGAACGGCGCTGCACCAATCAGCCGCTTGCCATGGGCCGCGCGACGATACAGCTAGATGATGTTTGTCTTGGCCCGGGTTTCATCGAGAAAGATCAGTTTTTCCGGCTTCAGCCGATCGATCGCCGACGAAGTGCCAGTGTTCGAAAGTCAGAGCTTTACATCAAACGAAAGTTCGTCAGCTGGAGACTAATGTGCTCACCAAGCACTACATCCTCTCGCTCACTCGGGATTCGACTACCATGCATGGTTCGGCGGGCGACCACGCCCGTGTCATCCACCCGGCTTTAGCGGCCGCCGAACGCCGACATGGCCGTGACCTACGCGGCGCGAATCGGACCGCTTACAGCTTGCCGAGCTGCGGCGACCCAGAGGCGCTGGAGATTGCGCGGCAACCGATTGACTGAGTCGTCATCCACCCGCCAACCGACGGCGACCCAAACGGCGTCACGCTCAGCGGAAACCCTCATCGACCTTTCAAAGGCAGCCGAGACACACAACAAGCCGAAACAGACGTCCTATCACCCGATAGACCCGCCCTCGAGCTGTTCGCCAATTCGGTAAAAAAGGTCCAAAGGCAGAGCCCCGGCCTTCCTCAAGAATTTAGCCGCTGGCTTAGATCTGCACCACCGAGTTGAGATCGAACGTCTGTCCCGGCGGGTTCTCGCCGATGCGGACCATCTTGGCGTTTGCCATGTGATAGGGCGGCACCGGAAGGTTGTAAGGCGCCGGCACGCCCGAGTACACGCGGCCTGCCAAATCGTATTTGGAGCCGTGACACGGGCACAGGTAGCCGCCCGGCCAGTTCGGCGCCGGGTCCGTGGCGCTGATGTTGGGGTAGAACGTGGGCACGCAGCCCAGGTGGGTGCAGATGCCCACCATCACGGCGTAGGCCGGGTCCAGCGAGCGGTGCCAGTTTTCCGCATAGGCCGGCTGCTGCAGCACCTTGGAGGCCGGATCAGCCAGCACGTGGGTCACCTTGGCGTCCTGCAGGGTGGCCAGGCCTTGCGGGGTGCGGTGCACGATGAAGATCGGCTTGCCGCGCCACACCACTACGATCTGTTGGCCGGGAGCGAGCTTGCTCACGTCCACGTCGATCGGCTCGCCCGCAGCCAGCGTGTCGGCGGCTGGCTCCATGCTGTCGATGAACGGCCAGACGATGGCACCGACGGCCACGCCGGCGCCGGCCAGCGCCATCATCGTCAGGAAGTCCCGGCGGCCCGGCTCTCCTGCGGTGCCGTGCGGGGCTGGGGCGGCGTGCGTGGTCGAAGACATGGTCTACCCTTCCGGAACGCACCGCTCGGCGCGCGAATGTACTGCGCCCGCTAATTGGCCCGAACCGCAGCTTTTGCCTAGCCCCTGCGCACCAAGCCCCGCATCGGCACGTATCGGATGCTCGACAATTCGTTACGGCTTATGCAATGTGGGTCGCCGGACGTGCGTGGCCAAGCCTCGTTCGACAGGCAAAAGCCTTTTTGCTTCTTCTCGAAGAAGAACTAGCTCTCTTCCTACCTCCCTCAGCCCCCGCGCAGGAGCACATGCCAGGTTTTCAGCCCGCGGCGGCACGGGACGTCACTGACCCGCAGCCCGAACCTCCGCCCTCGCTGCGCGAGTTCGTCTACCATGCGCACCACCACCGCCGGCCCGCGCTGCTGGCCGGCATGACGGTGCTCGGGCTCGCCTTGCTGGTGGCCGCCCTCCTGCCACCCAGCTTCCGCGCTGGTGCCACGCTGGCCGTCCTGCCTTCGCCCGAGTTCACGGTGCGGGCCGCCGCCGGCTCGCACGAGCTGAACGCAAGCGCGCTGGCGATGGACCAGATCATGAAAGCGGAGACCGAGATCCTGGGCAGCGACGCCCTGCACCGCGCCACCATAGCGCAGATGGGGCCGACCCGCCTCTACCCCGACATCTTCGCGCCGGCGCCGCGCAACCTGGTCCGCCGAATCATCCACGCAGCCGCCGGCGTGCTGCTCTCGCCCTGGCGCGTGGCGCCGAACGACGAAACCGCCGCCCGGGCCGAGCGCGGCGACAAGCGGTTCCGGCACGACCTGACCGTGCTGCCGGCCAAGGACGCCAACGTGATCAGCGTGACGTTCGACGCGCCGGACGGCATCACCGCTTCCGGCACGCTGAACGCCATGCTGGCACTCTACGCCGTGCGCCGCACCAGCCTGTACGACGACCCGCAGGTCGACATCGTGCGGCGGGAAGCCGAGGCGGGACGCAGCGCCGTGGCCGCCGCCGACGAGCGCCTGGCCGCCTTCAAGCGCGACCACGCCATCACCGACTACGATTCCGAGCGTGACCTTCTGCTGCGCCGCCGCAGCCAGGCCGAGCAGGCGGCCCAGGACACTGCCACCTCGGTGAGCGAGCACGCCGCGCGGCTGGACGCGCTGACTCGGCAGCTCGCCGCCGAACGCCCCACCATCGGCATCTACACCGAGCAGGACGCCGACACCCGACTGCAGAGCGTGAACGCCGGGCTGGAGGAGATCCGCGCCAAGCTGGCCGCCGCGCGCGAGAAGTATCGTGAGAGCAGCCGAATGGTGAGCGGCCTGCGCGCCGAGCTGGCGGCGCACGAGGCCGAACAGGCGCGCCTGAACCACGACGCGACGTTGTCAGTGGTCCGCCAGGGCCGCAACCCGGCCATAGACCCGCTGCGGCTGGACCGGGCGCGCGAGGTGGGAGAGCTGGCCGCCGCGCGCGCCAGGCTGGCCACCGAGCAGCAGGACACCGCTTCACTGGCCGGCACGTTGACGGCGCTGAACGCCGACGAGGCGGCGCTGGCCGGCCTGCAGCGCCAGCGCGCCAGCGCGGACGACACCTACCGCGCCGCGAGCCGCATCTTGGCAGAACGCCACATGACCGAGGCGGAGGACGCCAGCCGCCTGGCCAACGTGCGCGTCATCCAGCCGGCCGTGCCGCCCCAGTCGCCCCGCGCCACGCCGCTGCTGGTGATTGCGGCCGGCATGCTGCTTGGCGGCCTGTGCGCCTGCGGCTGGGTGGTGGTGGCGTTCATGCGCCGCCCGGTGTTCCTGACCAGCGAGGGGTTGCAGGCGGCTACCGGGCTGCCGGTGCTGGCTGTGTTCGAGCGCGTTGCGGTACTGGCGTGACGTGTTCAGGGATATCGACCGTTGCGAGAAAGCAGCGCCTTGTTTTTTGAAAAAGATGCAAAAAACTTTGTCCCTGCGCTGTGTCAGCGAGCTCGATCTATCCTGCGGCACCCGGTCGTTTCAGGAGCGGGAAGCAAAAGTTTTTTGGTCCTTTTTTTCAAAAAAAGGACTGCTTGCCGCTACGAGTCAGCCATAATCCGGGCTGGTGCAAGGGCGCCACCGACCAGCAGGAACATCACCTCGCCAGTGACAGGTATCGACGGCCTCTTCTTTCGATCGGACGATCCCGACGCTCTTGCGGCCTGATACAAGACGCGTCTCGGCATCAATTCGGGCAGCGTTGTGTGGCACCAGTCGGCAGGTCCTACAGTCCTGGCGCCTTTCGCGAAGTCCACGGACTACTTTCCGGCGGAAAAGCAGTGCAAGCTGGACTTCGGGTTTCCGACCTCGACCTTCTGTTGCAGGAACTCGCGGCAGCCGGCATCGCGGTGGTGCAGGATCCCGCGTGGGACACGCCGGAGACCGGCCGCTTCGCCCGCGTTCATGATCAGGAGAGCAACCCGATCGAGCTTTGGGAGCCGCCGCCCGACGAGGCCTAATTGGGTGCGGATGTGCGCCGGAGACCTCAGCAGGTGCGCGTCGCCGGCGCATCGCGTCACACATTGTCCCGCCCCTCGGGTGCTCCCGCGGGATCAGGCGGCCCGCTTGTGCACCCGCATCGGCATGCCCTCGGCCGGCCGCATGGTAACCCGCAGCTTGGGCGTGGGTTGAAACCCCGGCTCGGCTGAAAGCCGCATCGCAGGCAGCAACGTGGCCAGGATCGCCACGGCCTCCAACAGGGCGAATCCCATGCCAATGCAGATGCGCTGCCCGGCCGCGAACGGCAGGTAGGACCAGCGGTGGCGCGCCTTGACCGCCTCCGGCGTGAAACGGTCGGGGTCGAACGTCGCGGGTTGCGGCCACAGCCGGGCATGGCGATGGATGGCGTAGATAGGCACGAAGACGTTGTCGTGCGGCGTTACGTCGACGCCGCCGATGCTGAGGTCCCGGTTGGGCTGGCGCACTACCATGGCCACCGGCGGATACACGCGCATGGATTCCTGGATCACCTGGCGCGTATAGGTCAGCTCGGCCACCTGCCCAGCTTCCAGCGCAGCGCCGCCTGTCACCTGGGCGATTTCGGCCAGCACGCGGCGCTCGATGTCGGGATGGCGGGCCAGCAGGAAAAACGTCCAGGTCAGGGCCAGCGCCGTCGTTTCGTGGCCGGCACCGATGAAGGTCAGCAGGTTGTCGCGGATGTCGAGGTCGCTCAGGCCGTCCCCCGTCTCGGGGTCCTTGGCGTCCAGCATCAGCGAGAGCAGGTCGGACCGGCGCTCGCCCGTTTGCCGGCGCTCGGCGATGCGGTCGCTCACCAGGCGCTGCAGGTAGGCGCTGGCGCGCTCGGCCCGGCGCTTGCCGGGAAACGGCGTCCATAGCGGCGCGCCGAGGGCAGACAGCGCCGTGGCCCAACTCGTGGATTCGAGGAAGTCGCGCATGCTGACCTCCACCTTGCTCGCGTCCGTGTTGCCGCGGCCGGACAGCATCGTCTCCAGGATGATGTCGAACGTCACGTGCATCATTTCGTGGGTGAGCTCGAGCGGCGCGCCGTCCGGCAGCGCTGCCCAGCGGTCGCGCATGGCGCGCGCGGCGGTGATCATGGCCGGCACGAAGCTGTTGACGTGGGCGGGGCGGAACACCGGGGCGGCCACCCTGCGCTGCAGCCGCCAGCGGGCGCCTTCGGAGGTCAGGATTCCCTGGCCCAGCGTCGGCTCGAGCGCACGCCGCATCGGCTCGGCCTTCACAAAGCTCTCCGAATCGTCGACCAGCACCTGCTGCACCAAGTCCGGATCGCATACAAACAAGGTGGTGCGGCCGAGCATCCGGCTCTGTACCAGGCCCTCGGTGTAGACTGCGTCCGGCCAGGCCTCCATCGGGTTGCGGACCAGCTTGCGCAGGGTGCGCAAGGTGCCTAGCAGGTTGGGCGTGATCACCGGCCGCTCGGCTGTGGCACTCATGCGCTGAACCTTCACGTTAGGTTAACAGCGGTCCTAATGGCGAGCGAGGAAGAAAGGAAGTAGTCCTTTTCGAGAAAAAGGACCAAAAAGCTTCTGCTCCTGTCGGGTGGTGAGGGAAGGTCCGCGACAGCGCGGACAAAAGCTTTTTGCTTCTTTTCTCGAAAAGAAAGCCCTCCTTGCTCACCTGATCACCCGCAGCATCGGCCGCTCTGCCGCGCCCAACGCCCGGAAACACTGCAGGTAGTCCTCTGCCATCCGCCGTGCCGTGAACCGCTCCTCGAACCGCTGGCGCACCCGCGCGCGAGACAGGCTGGGCAGGCGGTTGACCGCCGCGATGGCACTCGTCTCGTCTTCCACGATGAATCCGGTCAGCCCGTCTTCCACGATCTCGGGCACCGATCCGCGGTTGAAGGCGATGACCGGCGTGCCGCAGGCGATGGCCTCGATCATCACCAGGCCGAACGGTTCCGGCCAGTCGATCGGCATCAGCAACCCCACGGCGCCGGACAGGAACTCGGACTTGTCCTTGTCACCGATCTCGCCGATCATTTCCACGCCGCCGCCGGCGATCATCGGGCTGATAACGTTGTCGAAATACTCCTGGTCCGCCCGATCCACCTTTGCGGCCATCTTCAGCGGGATGCCGGCCGCACGCGCGATGCGTATGGCGCGGTCCGGCCGCTTCTCCGGCGCGATCCGGCCCAGGAAGGCGAGGTAGGAGGGCGTCGTCTCGCGCGGCGTCAGCAGGGTCTCCGGTAGGCCGTGCAGCACGGTCGCCACGTAGTTGGCCTGCGGCAGCGGCCGGCGCTGGGAGTTGCTGATGGAGACGACGGGCGCCTGCGAAAAGGTGTTGAACACCGGCTGCAGCTCCGGCAGGTCCAGCCGGCCGTGCAGCGTGGTGACGAACGGCGTCTTCTGGCGGGAGAACAGGCTGAATGGCCAGTAGTCCATGTGGAAGTGCAGGACGTCGAAATCGGCCGCCTGCTTGCAAACATCCTCCATCAGCAGCATGTGCGGCGCGATCGGGTCACGGATCGACTTGTCCAGCCGCAGCGCGCGCGGCCAGACCGGATGAAGGCGGGCGGACGTGACGGAATCGCCGCTGGCAAACAGGGTAACCTCGTGGCCTTCGGCCACCAGTTCCTCGGTCAGGAAGGAGACGACGCGCTCGGTGCCGCCATACAACTTCGGCGGCACAGCCTCGTGCAGGGGGGCGATCTGGGCAATACGCATCGTCGGTCTCCGCTACGTTCGAGAGAGTAAACTCGCATTGGCAACGGTGGTTGCGCTGTGCAGCAAGCCGGGCCAGGCCTTCTCTTTCGGGAAAAAGAAACAAAGAGCTTCCATCTGCGCTGTCGCGGTCCTGTCCCGCGTATCCTACACCGTGAGCCGAGGAGACGACATGAACCGCCGCATTGCCCTCCTGCTCACCTTGGCCCCGCTGGCCGCCTGCGTCGGCACTCCTGGGCCGGTCTGCCTGGCCAGCTACCAAATCAGGCGCACCGAGGTGCCGGACGACAGCACCATCCTCTTTGTCATGCAGGACAGCACGGTGTACCGGAACCACCTGGTCGCACCCTGCGCGGGCCTCGCCCAGGACACACGCGGCTTCACCTACGCGCCGACCGACCCGGGGAACGACACGCTGTGTTCCAACCTGGTGATCCTCCACGCCAACACGCTGCAGAATACCTGCCTGCTCGGCACGTTCGAGAAGCTTTCGCCCCGGCCCGGCCGATGACGCAGCTCGCCCGACCCATCCGCATCGGCATCGGCGGCTGGACGTTCGCGCCCTGGCGTGGGCGCTTTTTTCCGCCCGGCCTGCCGCACGCCCAGGAGCTGGGCTATGCCAGCGCGCGCCTCTCCGCCATCGAGATTAACGGCACGTTCTACCGCCACCAGAGCCCGGCCAGCTTCGCCGCCTGGCGCGACGCCACGCCGGAAGATTTCGTGTTCACCCTCAAGGCGCACCGCGCCACTACACAGGGGCGCGAGATCGCGGCCGCCGGTCCGGCCATCGCCCGCTTCATCGAGTCCGGCCTGACGGAGCTGGGGCCCAAGCTGGGGCCGATCCTGTGGCAGTTCGCACCCACCAAGCGGTTCGACGCCGCTGCGATGGAGCTGTTCCTGGCCATGCTGCCCTCCAGCCAGGACGGCCTGGTCCTCCGCCACGCCGTCGAGGCGCGGCACGCAAGCTTCCTCGACTCCGCCTGGCCCGAACTCGCCCGCCGCTACGGCGTGGCCGTCGCGATCATCGACAGCGACAAGCAGGCACTGCGCGGCGACGTGACGGCCGATTTCGTCTACGCGCGGCTGCAGCGCAACCAGGCAGACACGCCTGAGGGCTACCCAGCCGAGGCGCTGGACGCCTGGGCAAGCCGGTTGCAGGCGTGGTCGCGCGGCGACGAGGTGCCCGACCTGCAGCGGAGCCTGCCTGCGCCAGCCAAACCGCGCAAATGCTTCGCGTTCTTCATCAGCGGCGACAAGGAGCGCGCGCCGGACGCGGCCCAGGCGATGCTGCGCCGTCTGAATGTTGACTGCTAGATAGCCGGGTTCTGCCCCAACCGTCGTGCGCAACACGCATTCGCGTGACGGGCCGTGCGCCCTTGGCGCCGTCTGTTCGAGGTTCTCAACAAGCAGGATTCAAAAATTATGGTCAGCGTGCCGCTTACATTGACGTTGTGGGTTCAAGCCTGCGTTGCCGAAAGCAGAGCCCCTGACGTCCTGAAAGCCAACACTCCAGCCACTCGTGTGAAACCTGTTTTACAAACGTTCTAAACAGATGGGTGTTTGGGGCCTCAAGACCCCAGCGGGGCTTGGGGGAGAGCCCCATCTTTGCCTATCGCCGCTTGCTCGTCGACGACTGCCGACTACGGAGCTTCTCTGGCAGGTCTAAGCCACCAGCGCGGCTAGAACCTTTGCGAAAGTCCAGCGTAGGCCATCAGGTTCGGTGTGTCGCGGTTCAGCCCGACGCTCCCGCCGAGGTCCAACTGCAGGGTAGCCGTCAACGCGTACGCGACGGCAGTATCGTAGGCATATTCCGGCGGCTTGCGCGCATCGGTGCCCAGCGCGGAGTAAAGCTCGCCGTAGACCGTGAAGCTCTTGCCGATCGGGTGCGAGATGTTCACCAGCTGGGTGAAGTTGAAGTGGTGCCCGGCATCGGCCGTGTTGGCCAGCACGTCGATTTCCGACATGACGAGGAGGGTGAAGCTCCAAGGCAGCGGAAAGCTTACAGGCGCGATGATGCCGCCATCGGTGTGGCCGTCGCCGATCGCCTGTGCCGCGGTCGGTATCTTGACATAGGGGATCAGCGCCATCGCGACGCCGCCTTCGTTGCCGAACAGGTTCAGCTTCGCGCGTAGCGTCAGGTCTCCGACCCCCTGGACGGGCTGGGCCGCCCCGCCCGGGACGGGGTGGCTGACCTGCAGCCACTCGTAGCCGCCGAACTGCACTTCCAGGTCGAGGCTGTTCGTCACGCCGACCTTCACCGTCGGGTCGAACGCCGTGTAGAGCCGCGAACTCGAGCCGCCGACGTTGGAATGCGTGTAGTTGACCAAATCTGTTTCGTATTGAAACTGTCCGGCGTCCACGGTTATCGGCGAGTTGGACCTGGTGGGACGGTCCGTTGCGAAGGCACGCAGCTGGCCGTCCGGAGTCGGGTCGAACAAGGTGTAGCCGTCCTTGTCCGGTGCCGATGGTGTTGGCCCGAGGTTCACCTGAGGGGCCACCTCCTGTGTTGCGGCGGGCCGCACGGCAGCCAGCCAGGCGAGGATGCAGCAACTGGCCAGCTTCGCTGCCAGGCGCACGGCTTGGATCGCCAGCCGTGGAGTGACGCACGTGAACGTGTGGACGCCCGTCATGCCGGCTGCAGGAAGATGCTGCGCTTCGGGTCGGAGGTGAGAGCTTATAAAAGAGACAAAATGACAGTAGTCGGAAACGCCTGGCAGCGCAGTGGGCCTGCGCGTAACCGATCCTCCTGGCGCGTGTGCATCATGTAACCCCACGAGCGTTCCTCGATCAGCTTGGACTGCCCAACCATGACCGGCGGCCGGGCAAGTCGGTGCAAGCTTTCTCGACCAGTCAGCGGCCGTTCACAAGATCACGAGCTGTTCTCGCCTTGCCCGGTCCGCAACGCCGTTGCCACCTCCAACATCCTGCGCGCCTGGTGCTGCGCGGCGTTCAGGTCCTCCTTCCTCGGCGGCTTGTTGTCGGCACCGACCACTGCCGAGGCCCCGTAAGGCGATCCCGCCTCGAGCATCGACTCGTCGGTGTACCCCGTCGGCACGATGATCATGCCGAGATGCGCCATCGGCGCGTAGAGCGACATGGTGACCACCTCGCTGCCGCCATGCGGCCAGGAGACCGTGGCGAGCGCACCGCCCACCTTCCCGGCGAGTTCGCCCTTCTTCCACTGCGGCCCTAGCTGGTCGATGAACGCCTTCAGCTCGGTCGCCATCGCGCCGAAGTAGCAGGGCGTCCCGAACAGGATCGCGTCCGCCCACTTGGCATCCTCGCTTGTCGGTTCAGGGTAGAGGCTGTTCATGCGCCGGGCGTTCTCGGTCCAGCCGTCGGACTTGGCCATCACGTCCGGCCCGACCACCTCGCGCGCCCTGCGGACGCGCACCTCGGCGCCGGCCGAGAGCGCGGCGGCGGCGGCGGCGGCGGCCAGGCTCTCGGTCGAGCCGGTCCGGGAGTAGAAGACGACCAGGAATTTCAAAGGCATCAGACAGACCCTCCTTCCCCGCTGCGCCCGTGCGGCAATTGCCTGCGAGGCGGAGGGCGAAGCGAATGAGGTGCCGAATGGGCCTGTGCCAAGGTGAAAGCAAACAGGCGCTAGATACGTGAGCACGGCCGCCACCGCCGCCATGGGGGTCGCCCCAATCGGAACCTCTCCGCGCGTCGACATCTTGAGAGGCGGTCAGCCGTCGTGCGCTGTCGTGCACGTCACGCCATGTCTTGGACATCGCGATGCAACCGGGCTAGCAGCAGGCTGCCTGTCTGTAGGAAACAGATGGGAGTCTGGGGCCTCAAGGCCCTGTGGCGGCCGCAGGGCGCCGTCGGTCCAAGCCCCTGCGTCGGGGCAGAGCCTCATGCTTGCTTACAGTTTAAGGTTGTCCGACCATCACCACAGAAACTACTTTTGAAGCCTTCCTGGATGCCCAGCAAAAGCGTCATCGGCTTGATCTCCGACACGCATGGGCTTCTCCGGCCCGAGGCGCTCGATCACCTGAAAGGTAGCGACGTCATCGTCCACGCGGGCGACGTCGGCCACCCGGACATCATCGTCGAACTTGCCCGCCTGGCGCCCGTCGTCGCAATCCGCGGCAACGTCGATAAAGGAGCCTGGGCGCAATCGCTTCGGGAAACCGAGATGCTCGAGGTTGACGAAGCCACGACCGTCTACGTGCTTCACAATATCGGGGATCTCGACCTTGATCCCGCGACAGCGGGATTTCACGTCGTCGTCTCCGGCCACACGCACAAACCGGGGTTCTTCCGAAAAGACCGGGTGCTGTACGTAAACCCCGGCAGCGCCGGTCCGCGCCGCTTCTCGCTGCCCATCTCCGTCGGGCGCCTTCTTGTAGAAGCCGGCGAAGTGTCAGTCGACTTGATGCAAATCGAGCCGAAATCCCGATAGGTGAAGTCAGCTCCTCTGCCACGCACGAAAGTCTTGCTCTCGCCGAGTCGATTTGAAGTGTTCGAACGTGATCCATCCGGTCGGATGGAAGTCTTGTTGTTCTTGAAGCCAAGTTCGATTTTCCAGGCTGAGAGGCTCCATCCCCGGCGCCCCGAGCTTGAGCTAGAGCGATCCTGTCTTGACTGGGGGTCGCGTTCGTCTTTCCGGCAGCGCTCCGCTGGTGCGATCGGTTCATGGCCTACTTAGATGCTGGCGAGCCGGCCCGAGACGTCGGCGGCACTGTCTAGCAGTTCGGACAACGCCAATGCGCAACTACCGCATCGCCTCATACCGCCGCTCAGAGTGATCGCGCCTCGCCGCCGGTCAGGTGGAAGCCGACTGCAGATTGGCAAACTCGATCATGAATGAATTCCCTTACAGCCTAGGAAGGACAGAACCGCGACAGCACAGTCAAAAGTTTTTTGCTTCTTTTTTTTAAAAAAGAAGGCCTTCCTTGTCTTCCCTCCAATCACCTTCCCAAAATCCGCCCCAACACCGCCGCCTCCACCTCCGCCAAAGCCGCCCCCGGCCGCCGCGGCCGCGGCAGATCAACCCGTACATCCATCGCCACCCCGCCATCCTCGATCAGCAATATGCGGTCTGCCAGAGTCGCCGCCTCGGCCACGTCGTGCGTCACCAGCACCGCCGTGAAACCCGCCTTCAGCCACACCGCCTCCACCAGCGCCTGCATCTCCAGCCGTGTCAGCGCGTCCAGCGCGCCCAGCGGCTCGTCCAGCAGCACCAGACGCGGGTCGGCCGCCAGCGCGCGCGCCAGCGCTACACGCTGGCGCTGCCCGCCGGAGAGCACGCGCGGCCACTCGCCTGCGCGGTCGGCCAGGCCCACCGCCTCCAGCGCCGCCTCGGCGCGCGGGCGCGCCGCCCGCGGCAATCCCAGCGCCACGTTGTCGAGCACCCGCCGCCACGGCAGCAGCCGGCCGTCCTGGAACATGATCCGCACGCTGGCCGCCGCCGCCTTCGGGGTCGCCCCGCCCAGCAGCACCCGCCCGCCATCCGGCTGGTCCAGCCCGGCCAGCATGCGCAGCAGCGTGCTCTTGCCCGATCCGCTGCGCCCCACGATGGCCACGAACTCGCCCGGCGCCACCGACAGGTCCACGTCGTGCAGCACGGCTCGCGTGCCGAACCGGCGTCCCAACCCTTGCAGCTCGATGCCAAGCCCGCGCTGCGCTACGGGCAGCTGCGCCACGCGCACGCGGCTGACGGCCGGCGCGCTGCGCGCCAAGAAACTCACGCCTGGCTGAACGACGGATGCCATGCGAGCGCCCCCTTCTCGACCCGACGCGCCGCGCTGTCGATCAGCTTGCCCAGCACCGCATAGACCAGGATTCCCAGCACCACGATGTCGGTCTGCATGAACTCGCGCGCGTTCATCGTCATGAACCCGATCCCTGAGTTGCCGGCGATCGTCTCTGCCACGATCAGCGTCAGCCACATGATGCCCAGCGCGTAGCGCACACCCACCAGGATGGACGGCATCGCCCCTGGAAAGATCACCTCACGGAACAGGGCTTCCCCGCGCAGTCCCTGCACGCGCGCCATCTCCAGCAGGCCGGCATCGATCGTGCGTATGCCGTGATACGTGTTGTAGTAGATCGGAAAGAACACGCCCAGCGCCACCAGGAACACCTTGGCACTCTCGCCGATCCCGAACCACACGATCACCAGCGGTATCAGCGCCAGATGCGGCACCATGCGCAGCATCTGCAGCGCGCTGTCGAACAGGTTCTCCGCCAGCCTGCTGATCCCGGCAGCCAGGCCGAAGCAGAACCCGAGCGAGCCGCCGATGGCGAAGCCCGCCGCCGCGCGTCCGGTCGACACCAAGGCGTCGCGCGGCAGTTCGCCAGACCGCAGCAGCCGCCACCCCGCCAGCAAAACCGCGTGCGGGGCAGGCAACTTGCGTGCCGGGACCAGGCCGGATGCGGTCAGCGCTTCCCACAGTAGCAGCAGCAGCACCGGCACCAGCCACGGCGCCAGGCTGCTTGCAACGCGCTTCAAGAAGCGGCCGCCATCGTCGGCAGCCGCTCGTTGGCGATGATCTCGCCGAACGGCCCGTTCAGCGCCACCGCTGGCGCCGCGCCACCCTTGGCGTGCGACAGCGGCAGCAGCGGGAACAGCAGCTCGGCCACCCGGTACGCCTCTTCCAGATGCGGGTATCCGGACAGGATGAAGCTCTCCACGCCCAGCTCGCGATACTCCAGCAGCCGTGCCGCCACCGTCTGCGGGTCTCCCACCAGTGCCGTGCCCGCCCCGCCGCGCACCAGGCCCACGCCGGCCCACAAATCGGGGCTGATCTCCAGCTTGGCGCGGCTGCCGCCGTGCAAGGCCGCCATCCGCTGCTGCCCCACGCTGTCGTAACGCGCGAACACCTTCTGGGCGTCGGCCACCACCTTGTCGTCCACGTAGCGGATCAGGTCGTTGGCGGCCGCCCACGCCGCTTCGCGCGTCTCGCGTACCACTACATGCAGCCGCAGCCCGAACTTGAACGTACGCCCACGCCGCGCCGCCGCCTCGCGCGCCACCGCAATCTTCGCCGCCACGTCGGCCGGCGGCTCGCCCCAGGTTAGGTACACGTCGCACTGCTCGGCCGCCACCTCGATGCCGGCCGGCGAGGAGCCGCCGAACCACAGCGGCGGGTACGGCGTCTGCACCGGCGGGTAGTTCAGCCGCGCATCCTCTACTTGTACGTGCTTGCCGTTGAAGTTCACCGCCTCGCCGCTCATCACCCTGCGCCACACCTGCAGGAACTCGTCCGTCAGCTCGTAGCGCGCGTCGTGGGACAGGAACTGCCCGTCCCCCTTCAGCTCGACCGGGTCACCGCCCGTCACCACGTTGATCAGCAGGCGCCCGTCAGTCACCCGGTCCAACGCCGCGGCCATCCTGGCGCCCAGCACCGGCGACATGATCCCCGGGCGCAGCGCGATCAGGAACCGCAACTGCCTGGTGGCCGGCGCCACCGCCGAGCCCACCACCCAGCTATCCTCGCAGGACCGCCCGGTGGGCAGCAGCATCCCCCAGTAGCCGAGCTGGTCCGCCGCCTGCGCCACCTGGCGCATGTAGTCGAACGTCAGCGCGCGGCCGCCTGTGGCGGAGGCCAAATAGCGTCCGTCGCCGTGGGTAGGGAGGAACCATAGGACCTGCATGGCGGCGCTCCTTGATCAAGAGAAGAAAGGCCTTCTTTTCTGAAGAAAAGAAGCAAAAGACTTTTGTCTGTGCTGTCGCGGTGCTGTTCGGCTAGCGCGTCGCCTCTAGAACAGGACTGCATCTTTTAAATCCACCTTCACCGGGATCACGCCCAGGTCCAGCAGCGTGTCAGCGATGTCCTGCTGGGAGGCGGCGGCCTTGGCGTCCATCTTCTGCACGCCGAAGCTCAACCGCCCCACCGCGCGGTCCACCGCCGCCGGGTCCATCCCCATCGCCGGCCCCAGCAGCCGCGCGACCTCGGCGCGGTGCGTATCGCCGTAGGCCTCCGTCTCGCGCAGGTCGTCCATCACCACGCGCAACACGTCGGCCTGCTGCGTCGCGAACGCCCGCGTCGCCAAAAAAAACTGGCGGTTCTCGTCGATCACCCGCCCGTCCGGCGCCACGCCGTCGGAGACCACGCGCGTCTTCAGCGCCGTCTGCGCCGCGGCCAGATAAGGATCCCAGATCGCCCAGGCGTCCACGCTGCCGTTCTCGAACGCCGCGCGCGCGTCCGACGGCTTCAGGAAGACGCACTCCACGTCCGCCAACTTCAGCCCCGCTGTCGCCAGCACGCGCACCAGCAGGTTATGGACGTTGGATCCCTTGTTCAGCGCAATCTTGCGCCCCCGCAGGTTCGCAACGCCGTGTATGGCCGAGCCCTCCGGCACGATCACCGCCTCGCCATGCGGCGTCGCCGGCTCCACGCCCACATACACCAGCGGCACCCCGGCGGCCTGCGCAAAGATCGGCGGCGCATCGCCCGCCGTGCCGAAATCCACGCTCTCCGCGCCCATCGCCTCCATCAGCGCCGGGCCGCCGAGGAACTCCGTCCATGTTACCCGCACGCCCAGTGGCGCCAGCCGCTTTTCCAGCGTGCCGCGCGCCTTTTCGAACACCAGCGTGCCGTATTTCTGGTAGCCGATGCGCAGCACCCGCTCCTGCGCGCCAGCCGCCCCGCCAAACGCGAGCACCACGGCCAACCCGATCGAAGCGGCGTATCGCATTCCAACCTCCTGCGCGGTCACCGCCGTAGCATACTAAGAAAGTAGGATACAAGCCGAAGGTTCCGCGCTCCTCCTCGTGTGCTATCCCGCCTCCATGCCCCTCCACGTTACCGGCACCTCCGCCCTAGCACACACCCTTCGCGCCATCCTCGCTCCGCTTTCCGCGCCCACCCTCGTCGTCACCGACGCGGCGCCCGACGCCCCGGCCATCATCGCCGCCTGCCAGGCCTTCGCCGCCGCCAACCCGACCGCCCTCATCCTCCTCGTCCTGCACGCCGCCCCGCCTGGCCTGGCCTACCTGCCCACCCACACCGCCAACGCCGCGCTCTGGGCCTACACCCGCCAGGCCGCGCTGCACTGGGCCCCCGCCGGCACCCGCATCAACGCCATCGGCCTCGGCGCCGCCCCCACTTTGCCCTTCGCCCCGCCGGACCAGGCCACCCAGCCCGCCTTCCCGCTCCCCGCCACCCCCGCCACGCCGGAGGACGTCGCCCGTACCGTCGCCTTCATCGCCGCCGCCTCCTCCATCACCGGACAAATCATCCGCCTCGGCGTATAACCCCGCCCCATGGACTCGCCCCGCCTCGCCAGCGCTGCCCTCCGCCTGCGCCACGTCTTCCTGCGCGACATGGTGCTGCCCGCCAGCATCGGCGTGCACCCCCACGAACACGCCGCCCCCCAGCGCATCCGCATCAACGTGGACCTCGCCGTCACCGACGACGCGGCCGCCACGCCCCGCCCCCGCGACGACCTGTCCCAGGTGGTGGACTACGAAACCATCGCCGCCAGCATCCGCGCCATAGTCGCCGCCGGCCACGTCCGCCTGGTCGAAACCCTGGCCGAACGCCTGGCTCGCTCCTGCCTCGCCGACCCCCGCATCCGCTCGGTCCGCATCCGCGTGGAAAAGCTGGACATTTTCGCCGACACCGCCGCCGTCGGCGTGGAAATCGAGCGCACCGCCGACGAATAATCCCCTACCCCGCCCCGCTCCCAATATTTCCAAATCGAACACGATTCCGTGATGCCTCGATGACGGCCTGCTTGCGTCGAAGCCAGCAAAGTCCAGCACTCTTTGCCACCACGGCACGACGCCGCTTGCCTGTGGCCTGCAAGGCGCAATTCGTTTTGGCTGCGGAGCGACGCAATAACCCACAGGGTTATCCCCAGGCTGGCAGAAAAGGAAGCAAGGCCTTCTTTTTTGCAAAAAAGAAGCAAAAAACCCTTGCCCGGCTGTCGCGGACTTCGGCCGCCTGGCGCGCCCCAGGAACAAAAGCTTTTTGGTTCTTTTCCTCGATAAAGAACTGCTTGCTTTCCCCCGCCCCGCGCCTCAACTCCGCCCCCACCCCATGATCGCACCAGAACCCCATGGCCTCGCCGTCATCGAAGCCACCGTCGCCACCCTCCCGCTCTCCCCCGGCGTCTACCGCATGCTCGATGCCAAGGGCGAAGCCCTCTACGTCGGCAAAGCCCGCTCGCTGAAGAAACGCGTCGCCAACTACACCCAGATCAACCGCCTCGAGGAACGCCTCCGCCGCATGGTCATGGACACGGTCTCCATGGAGATCGTCACCACCCACACCGAGGCCGAAGCCCTCCTCCTCGAAGCCAACCTCATCAAGCGCCTCAAGCCGCGCTACAACATCGTCCTCCGCGACGACAAATCGTACCCCTGGCTCATGCTCGCCGAAGACCACGCCTTCCCCCAGGTCACCAAACACCGCGGCAACCAGTCCCGCCCCGGCAGCTACTGGGGCCCCTTCGCGTCGGCCTGGGCCGTCAACCAGACCGTCAACGCCATGGAACGCCTCTTCCTGCTGCGCTCCTGCGCGGACACGGTGTTCGCCAACCGCTC
The DNA here is from genome assembly GCA_964242595.1 of uncultured Acetobacteraceae bacterium. GTDB lineage: Bacteria > Pseudomonadota > Alphaproteobacteria > Acetobacterales > Acetobacteraceae > BOG-908. The sequence goes on from CAXTBC010000010.1 coordinate 36,946, forward strand.
CCGCCCCTGCCTGCTCCACCAGATCAAACGCTGCTCCGCCCCCTGCGTGGACCGCATCAGCCGCGAGGACTACGCAGCCCTCGTGGCCCAGGCCAAAGCCTTCCTCTCCGGCAAGGTCGCCACCCTGCAACGCGAGCTCTCCGCCGAGATGGAAGCCGCCTCCGCCCGCATGGAGTACGAAACCGCCGCCGCCGTGCGCGACCGCATCCGCGCACTGACCCACGTCCAGGGCAGCGGCGTCATCAACCCCGCCAGCCTGACGGACGCCGACATCGTCGCCCTCTACCAGATCGCCGGCCAGTCCTGCGTCCAGGTCTTCTTCATCCGCGGCGGCCGCAACAACGGCAACCGCGCCCACTTCCCCGCCACCGTCAAGACCGACGAACCCGGCGAGATCCTCTCCGCCTTCATCGCCCAGTTCTACGACGACAAACCCCCGCCCGCCCTCATCCTCGCCAACCACACGCTGCCCGAAGGCGACCTCATCGCCGACGCCCTCTCGCTGAAAGCCAGCCGCCGCGTCGAGATCGCCGTCCCCCAGCGCGGCGAGAAACGCCAGGTCGTCGAACACGCCGAAACCAACGCCCGCGAGGCCCTCGAACGCCGCCTGGCCGAGTCCGCCGGCGTGGCCAAGCTGCTCGACGGCGTCGCCACCCTCTTCAACCTCGCCGCCCCGCCAGAACGCATCGAGACCTACGACAACAGCCACATCATGGGTTCCAACGCCTACGGCGTCATGGTCGTCGCCGGCCCCGAAGGCTTCCGCAAGAACGCCTACCGCAAATACACCATCCGCAGCGCCATCACCCCTGGCGACGATTTCGGCATGATGCGCGAAGTCCTCGAACGCCGTTTCACCCGCGCCCAAAAAGACCGCGAAGACGGCGCCCCCGCGACGGACTGGCCGGACATCGTGCTGATCGACGGCGGCGCCGGCCAATACTCCGCCGCCCGCGCCGTGCTGGACGATCTGGGCGTCACCGACACCACGCTCATCGCCATCGCCAAGGGCCCCGACCGCGACGCCGGCCGCGAGTGGTTCTTCACCGCCGAAAAACCCCCCTTCCAGCTCCCGCCCCGAGACCCGGTGCTGTACTACCTGCAACGCCTCCGCGACGAAGCCCACCGCTTCGCCATCACCACCCACCGCGCCGGCCGCTCGAAGGCCCTGGTGACGAGCGAGCTGGACGAGGTGCCCGGCATCGGCTCAGCTCGCAAGCGCGCGCTGCTCAACCATTTCGGGAGTGCGCGCGGGGTGAAGCAGGCAGGGCTGGAGGACTTGCAGGCGGCGCCTGGGATTAACAAGGAGACGGCTAAGCGGGTTTACGCGTTTTTTCATATGAAGTGAGAGCGAAGGAAAAAAGGAAGAAAGCGCTTCTTTTTTGAAAAAAAGAAGCAAAAAACTTTTGCCTTATTATTCTCCTTTTGAGAAATGAATGTATCGCATCGTCGGATGAGTAATTGCCTGGCAGATCCTCAGTTTTCACTGCGGTATAACAAATCTATATGAGTATGATGGCGCTGTTTCGCCATTTACTCTTTTCACTTTTTCAATAATTTTTCGGTCAGTTAGCCTCCGCACATATTTCTGCGCTGTTGGCCGAGATCGTCCCGTTATGCTTGCAGCCTTCGTTATGGTTATGAACTCGTATTCAACAAGATAGCCAAGAATTTGTCTTTCCTCTCGTTCGAGCTTAGCAAATTCTTCTTCACCCATTTGCGTTATAACGCTATCGCCAGCCCCGCTGCTATGCCCCTCTATCGGCGTGTTGCGAAGAGTGACATGTACCTGGTGCGCGCTGGCTTCAATTTGCACGAACTTAGGAGCCGGAAGATTTGCTCTGGTCATTTCCGTCAGCATTCGTCTAGTTCCCTCATAGCCGCAATGCGTCAAATCCAGATGCATCATAGCATCCATAAGAACTCGATTACGTGGATTGTGCGATTCATAAATGGATTGAGACGTAGTTGGTGGAACAAATCCACCCGGACTCTCGACCACAATCCTGTCGTTGAACATTTTCACAAAAATATTTTGAGCTTTGAGGTTGTACGAACGATGACCAACTGCGTTCACGACTGCCTCGTACCAGGCAGCCTCGGGATACTCTTGTCGGCGCTCGAGCTTAGACCCCGTGAGTCTTTGATAAGACCGTATTTGAGAACTTATTTTTTGACGCGCTTGCTCAAGCATCTTTGGGATCGGACCGTCAGCGTAGCTGTCAAAAATTACGTTCAAATCTTTGCCAAATTCTTCTTTGGTTCCGTCATAGCGAAGTATCCTTATCATCGAACCTGGTATCACAGCACAGGGATCATGCGCAAACAGGAGAGCACATGCTAAGTTTGGAGAGAACTTCCCGTTTCTACGTTTTCCAAGGCGTGCTAATTCCAATAATTCCGTGTCGGTCTTGGAGTCACTAAATTTTCTATAATCCGTAAATGCCTCACCAAAGCGATGTATCTGATCTAGATTGAAGTCATCTGGATACATCAAGTTAACGGCTTCCAGCTCGTTTCTTATCTCTCCCTTCGCAATCCCCAGTTCCCGCCGGAGAATATCGTTCATCTTAATTTTACTACTCCCCTCTCGAACGAAGGCCTCGTGGGAGCTTGTTTCAACAACTTTATCATCACGGTAAAGTACACGGTAAGCTAAGATAAAGTCCTGCTCACCTTTGTCGTTAATGACAGGAACTTCTTTGCTCGTGAAACGAGCATCTGAACAATAACGGGAAAGATACTCTAAATCATTCTTCTTATCGTTCCCTAATTTCAAAAGTCCACTTATTATCCCATTATTCTCTACTCCAACCAGAAGCACTCCACCTTCCGGCTGAGTATTAGCCCACATCGAAAGGTATTCACCAAGAACTTTGGGATCGACTTTACCGCTCTTGCGTTCAACACGGCGATTTTCGACGAAGATCGGGACAGTTCTTGTGTCAAGGGCATCGTAGATGCTGTCAGCCGATCGAAGCTGATCTAGCTCCGGCTTAATGTCTATAGATAAAAGACTTAACAGACTAAGTTGTTCAACCACCTCTTACCTCAAACACGTTTCAGATGAACCCAGCCTCACGATGTGCATAGATCGCTAAGTGAGCTTGTGTCCATTATGTAAGCTATTAGCGCCCCACCCCAACAGTCATCTTAAAATCCCCCCCACCCGACTTCGTCCCCAAAACAATCAAATACTTCCCCCCACTCGGCAAAACCCCAGACCATCCCCCAGCATTCTCACCCTCCGCCGCCCCCTTCAACGCCGTCCCCGCAAACCGGTAATCGCCGTCCACCTTGCTCACGCCCCACCCCGGCGCGTAAGCCTGCATCACCACGTTGTCGGCGGGGCTCGCCAGCTTCACCGTCATCACCTGGCCGCGCCCCGCCGCCAGCGTCCAGCAGCTCAACTCGCCGCGCGCAATCCCGCCCTCCCGCACCGCCGAGGCCGCGCCCTTGGCGAATTGGATCGCCACCGGCGCGTCGCAGGAAGCCGCCTTCGCGGTCAGACACGGCACCATGAACCCTGCCGCAACCATCATCGGTACCAGTCGACAAGCTACAATCACGCAGTAGTTCCAGGGCGTCCATACAACCGTGTAGTCTCGACACCTGCTTTGAACGCCCCCGTCAGCGACCGTGCTAATGCGAATATAAGCAAAGCAATGGACAGCAACGCACACACTCGCAATGCCGGCGAGCCGAAAGCCGAAGCGCTGAGAATGTCGCTTTCGCCTGTCAAGCCAAACGAGTAAGCCAGCAGCAGCACGTCAAGTAACAGCACCACCGCTACATAGTAGGCCACACGCCGTAATGCCCAGCTCAGCGGCGCAATAATGCATCCAAGCCATACGTAGGACAGGAACCGGAACACCGTTACGACCGTCACAAACAAGGGCGCCTGAACGGCAGCGTCGGCCCCATGCCGGGCTGAAAACGCCATGGAAAACAGCACGGACCCGAACAAAGTCGCGAAAATCACCGCACCGCATCGCCCATCGATCCACCACCCGCCCCCGGCCGGGCGACGCGCGGCGGACACTTCTAAATCGTTTTTCAATTGGCCAACGCAATCGTAAACGTCGGAAACGGCGGCAAAGCGTCGACTGCCTCTCGCACAACACCCCCCATTGCACTGCCCGCCAACCCGATCCCGGCCCCAACTGCGTTCAGCAATTCAACCCGCACACTCGGGGTAAGCAAAACCTCCCGCACGATCTTGGCGCCACTGGCAACCACACCGGCGCTCCGCGCACCTGCGGCAGCCGCCGTCGTCGCTTCTAAAAGCGCCCGAGCCGACGTCACCGCCGTTCGTGGCACGCTGACAACCCCAATAGCGTCCTGCACCCAATTGGAGTAGTAGTACGCTGGATTACTGTCCATTTTCGCGTTCAGATCGTGTCGATTGCGGGTCTCGTTAAGCACCCGCACGCCGCTTTCTAGGCAACTCACGCTCGCCGCCCCGGAAGCCGTCGCATCGAACGCCACAAGCGAGATCAAAGCCCATCCCACCGGCCCGCTGACGAAAGCACCCGCAACCAGCCCGACCCAGCCGATCACCGCCGCCGCACAGCCGAGCCCGCCCACGATCGCCTCGTGCCGCAACGCGTCGCTCGCACCCGGCGGCGGTGCCGCGGGCGTGCCGCTCGGCGGCGCACCGAACAGCACGAACACCGTCAGGTCGCCAGGTCGTGCCGGCAGGCGAACCTGCCGCATGGCACCCGTGGAAGACCTGAACACGATCCCGACGCCCAGGAAGTCGCGCACCTTGTCCACCGACTGCGCCACCAACCGCCCCACCACAGGATTGCGCGCATACTGATCGGAAGCAGCGTCTTCCTTCAGCCGTGCCAAAATCGGATTGGTCGACAGGCTGTAAGGCTGACCGCCAAACAGCGTGCCTGATCCCGGGGCCGCCGAGCCGGAACGGCTGCCAACAAACTCGGACACTGGCTCACTCCATCTCGTCCAACCAGATTGGCAAGTTTCGGTTCAACAAGGAAGTCCCCACTCACCATGGGGCCACAAGGGCTTCCCCGTCCTCGCGGACGGCAGCTTCGGCACCCGCACCACCGAGGCCGTGCGCGCCTTCCAGCACAAGCAGAACCTGGCCGCCGACGGTATCGTCGGCCGCCAGACCTGGCACCGCCTCGCCACCGACCCGCCCCCGACCTACTACGCCTGACACCGCGTTTCCGCTTGCCCAGCCCCCGACTAAATTCCTATCATCCCCACATGATCGCAGCCCGCCACCTACGCGCCCAAGCGGACAACAACCCCGCCAACCACCCCCACCTCACCACGCGGGAGAGGGACCGCAAGGCCCACATCGTCGGCACCGCAACCACGCTCATGGCCACCTACGGCCGCCACAACGTCACCATGGGCACCTTCGCCATCGCGCTGCACATGGCGCCCGCCACCATCCGCCGCCACTTCGCGGACCTCGACACGCTGCTGGCCGAAATCCTCGTCCGCCACCTCAAGGAACTCTGCGCGGCCATCGGCGCCGTCGCGTGGGACACGCCGAACCTGCACGCCGCCCGCCGCGCCATCTACCTGCGCGCCACCCGCACCGGCTGCAACGCTCACGTCGCCCGCCACACTTTGCTGCTACGGGACCGCCACCTCCTCCCGCCAGACCTGCTCGAACCCATCGAGCAGTTCCGCCTGCAGATCGGCCAGATGCTCGCCGGCCCGGACGCCGAGATCGCGCTCACCCTGCTTGACGAACCCAACCTCCACGCCCCGCAGATCGAGGCCATGCTCGCCGCCCTGCCTGCGCCCGTAATCGAACCGCCTATCGTGTTGAAGGCAGTTCAGGCAAGGCAGGAAAGCCAAGAGTTCTTTTTTGAAAAAAAGAACCAAAAAACTTTTGCTCCCGAGCTTCACGCTTCCGGATAGGATCGCGACAGCACGGACAAAAGCTTTTTGCTTCTTTTTCTCGAAAAAGAAGGCCTTGCTTACCCTGCCTTCTCCAACTCGCTCTGCCCCTGCGCCCAGGAACTTTCAGGAACAATAGCCCCCGCAGCGTCCCCGATCTCACCCCACCTTGCAGCCACCTGCTCCGCCGCGTCGTCACCCACCCCCACGTGGATCCCACGCGTCAGCGTCACATGCGCCTGCTCGTAGCTGCCGCCGCCCGCGCACAAGATCGTCCGCGTCGGCGCGTCCTCGCCCACCAGCGCCACCAGCCCCGGACTCACCGAGGCCGGCGTCAGCTTCGCGATCAGCTCGGGCGCCAGCAGCCCCTCCATCATCCGCGTCGCCGCCGTCGGCGCCAGGCAGTTCACCCGGATGTTGTTCTTCTGCCCCTCGATCGCCAGCGTCTGCATCAGTCCCACCAGCGCCATCTTCGCAGCACCGTAATTCGCCTGCCCGAAATTGCCGTACAACCCGGAAGACGACGTCGTCATCACGATCCGCCCGTAATTCTGCGCCCGCATGATGTCCCACACCGCCTTGGTGCAGTACGCCGCACCCATCAGGTGCACGTCCATCACCAGGCGGAAATCCGCCATGTCCATCTTGGTGAAACTCTTGTCGCGCAGGATGCCCGCGTTGTTCACCAGGATGTCCACCCGCCCCCAGCGCTCCATCGCACCGGCCACCATCGCCTGCATCGCCTCGAAATCCGCCACCGACGCGCCGTTGGCCATCGCCTCGCCGCCCGCCGCCGCAACCTCGTCAGCCACCGCCTGCGCCGAACCCAGATCGTTCACCACAACCTTGGCACCGCGCTTGGCCAGCAACAGCGCGTGCGCCCGCCCCAGCCCGCCACCCGCACCCGTCACGATGGCCACCCGGCCGGTAAGATCAATCGTCATCCTTGCTTCCTCTCTTCCTTCATGCGTCGCGCAAGAAACTCCTGCGCCACGCTGGCAACAAGCAAACCATCCCGCGTGAACACCGCTCCCTGCGAGAACCCTCGCCCCTGCCCCGCACTGGGCGTCCGTTGCACGTGCAGCATCCACCCGTTCACGTCGGCTTCCCGATGAAACCACATGCTGTGGTCCAGGCTCGCCACCTGCAGCGCCTCGCCACCCATCCGGCGATGGTTCAACAGCCCGGCATGCACCAGCCCCACGTCGGATGCGAACCCGATTACCCCCTGATGCACCGCTTGCCCGCCCGTCACCGGCGCCCGCGGCCGCACCCAGATCGCCCTGGCCGGCTGCGCGCCGCCAGGCTCGGCGGCGGGCAGATCGACCGGCCGCGCGTCCAGCATTACCTCGGGCAGGAACCGCCGCACTGTCTTGCAGCGTGCCAGCGCGTTGCGGTCGCGTGTCACCGCCTGGTCCTCCAAGCCCTCGGGGGGCGGCAGGTCCGGCATTGCCATCGCGTGCTCCGGCCCCTCGTCTCCGTCATGATGCGAGCTAAGTCCCGCCCACAACAACTTCTCGCCCTGCCTGATCTCCGTCTGCCGCGTGGCGAAACTTCCGCCATCCCGCGTCCGCTCCACGGCCACGTCGAACGGCACTTCCATGGCACCCACCCCGATGAAGAACCCATGCAGCGCATGGCACCGCCGCGTCCCCGCCGACCCGGCCACGATCGCCTGGCCGATCAGCACGCCACCGAACAACCGCGGCTCGTCGGTGCGCGGCACGGCGGGGGCGGCGACACCGGTCAGGTTGAACAGTTCGTCAAACGTCATCGGATATCCAGGAAAGGAAGAAAGGCCTTCTTTTGAAGAAAAGAAGCAAAAACTTTTGTCAATTTCAGAGGGCGACTGGGCCGGCGCACGACAATGAAACTCGATACTTTTCGCGTGCTGTCAGGAGAGAACCGATGCCACAAGCTTGTGACGGGACGCTGGTTAAACAGCGAACCGACACACGTTCCGGGCATCGGATCGCCGTTCAAGCAACGTCGTCAGACAAGTCGTCAGAAGATCTCGAACAACCCGGCGCCGCCCATGCCGCCGCCCATGCACATTGTCACCACGCCGTACTTTACGCCGCGGCGCTTGCCCTCGTGCATGACGTGTCCGGTCATCCGCGCGCCGGACATGCCGTAGGGATGCCCGATGGAGATCGCACCGCCGGAAACGTTCAGGCGCTCATCTGGAATGTGCAGGAAGTCGCGGCAGTACAGCACCTGGCTCGCGAACGCCTCGTTCAGCTCCCACATGCCGATATCGTCAATCTTCAACCCGTGCTTCTCGAGCAGCTTGGGGATCGCGTAGATCGGGCCGATACCCATCTCGTCCGGTTTGCAGCCGGCCACAACCAGGCCGCGATAGGCGCCCAGCGGCTCCAGGCCGCGGCGCTCGGCCTCCTTGCTGTCCATCAGAACCAGCGCCGCCGCACCGTCCGAGAGCTGGGACGCGTTGCCGGCGGTGATGTACTCGCCCTTGGCGATCTTCTGGCCGTTGGCGAATACCGGCTTGAGGTTGGCGAGGTCCTCGAGGCGGGTCTGCGGGCGGTTGCCCTCGTCGCGGCTCAGCGTCACCTCGCGGAAGCTCGTCTCGCCTGTCGCCTTGTCCACCAGCTTCATCTGCGCCGTCATCGGCGCAAGCTCGGCGTCGTAGTAGCCCGCGCTTTGCGCCGCGGCGGTACGCTGCTGGGACTGCAGGGCGTAGGCGTCCTGCGCCTCGCGGCTCACGTTGTAGCGGCTGGCCACGATCTCGGCAGTCTCGACCATCGCCATGTAGATCGCAGGGTCCTGCGCCACCAGCTTCGGGTCGCCGGCGCGGTAGTGGTTCATGTGCTCGTTCTGCACCAGCGAGATCGACTCCACGCCGCCGGCCACGGCCACGGTCAGCTCGCCGCTCATGATGCCCTTGGCCACGGTGGCGATCGCCATCAGGCCGGAGCCGCACTGGCGGTCGATGGTCATGCCTGGCACGCCGTCACCCAGGCCGGCCCACAGCGCACCCTGACGGGCCACGTTGTAGCCCGTGGAGCCCTGCTGCAGCGCGCAGCCCATGACCACGTCCTCGATCTGGCCGGGCTCCACGCCGGCGCGGCGCACCGCCTCGCCTATGGCGTGGCCGGCCAGCGCCTGACCCTGCGTGTCGTTGAACGCGCCCCGGTATGCCTTGCCGATGGGGGTGCGGGCGGTGGCGACGATGACGGCTTCTGGCATGACGTCTCCTGGATGTTGTCCGGCTCTGCGGACTTAAGAAAGCAAGTATGGTTGCGCTAGCGAGACTGGCATGGCATTGCTCGGCTCGTCAGACAAGAGGGACGGCGTGACCGGCCCCGCGAAAAGGGACGGGAATGGCCGCTGCAGACGTGACGAGCCGGGTGCTTGAGCTTTTCAGCGAAGGCACCCGCATCGTTTCCACCATCTATACCCCGGCGGGCGCTGCCCCGGAAGGCGGGTTCCCGGCCATCCTGCTTTGTCACGGCTGGGGCGGGCTGATGGCCCACCTCACCTACAACGCTCAGGCCTTCGCCGGGGCCGGCTACGTGGCGATGATCTTCGACTACCGCGGCTGGGGCCAATCCGACGGCAGGATCATTCCCGCGCCCGGCGCGCCGGCGTTGCTGGAGGCGGGCACCCGCATGCTGGAAGTGCAGGTGCTGCGCGAGGTGGTCGATCCCATCGACCAGGCGGCCGACATACGCGCCTGCCTGACCGTGTTGGAAGCCGAAGCGGGCGTGAACCCGGCGCGCCTGGCCGTCTGGGGCACCAGCTTCGGCGGTGGCCACGCGGTGTTCACCGCCGGCACGGACCGTCGCATCCGCGCCGCCGTGGCACAGATCGGCGCTTACGGCCTGCCGCCGGAAGCCGCCGAGGCGGCACGCGCGCGCGCGGCCGACAAGGTGTTCGGCCGGATCGCGCCCGTGGTGCCGCAGGGCGGGCTGGACGGCACGCCTGGCCTGGCCGGGACGCCGGACCTGGCGCGCATGGCCGCCCATTCCCCCTTGGCCGCCGCCGCGAACGTGCGCGTGCCGACCTTGATCATCGATGCCGAGCAGGAGGAACTGTTCAACCGCCTGGAGCACGGGTTCACCGCCTACATGATCATCCGGCAGAACGCCGTGACGGAGTACCGGACGTTCCCGTGCAAGCACTACACCGTCTACGAGAAATACTTCCAGGAGAGCGTGGCCATGGCGCTGGAGTGGTTCGGCAAACACCTCTAGGTGCCGCCTCGCTCCATCATGCCCAACTGCCGGCAGGGCGCAAACGATTTCGGTCGAGGAAGGCGCCAGAGGCTCTGCCAAGGACAAGGCCTGAGTGTCTGTTAAGAACTTAAACAGACGGGGTCTGGGGCCTCGAGGCCTCGTCACGCGACTGCGTGCTACGCACGACGCGGTTCGGGGCAGAGCCCCATGCCTGCCTACACATCAAGACTTTACGGCCGACGGCATGAGAAGCCCGCATAGCAGCGGCCGCACGTAGAGCTCGGCTGCGTTCTCCACCGTCGCTTTCCTCACCCAGCGCCCCAGCTCCTCGGCCGAGTTGATCATGGCAGTGATCATCTCGGCAGCCACACGAACGTTGCATGGGCGGACCGAACCATCTGTCAGGCCGTCGTTGAGCATATCGCCGAAGCGCAACGTGAGGCGGGACATGTGCCAAGCCATCCTGGCGCGCAGGTCGGGACCCACCGCGGTCAGCGCCGAGGTGCGCAGCAGGGTGCCGTTGTCGCGCATCTGCCGGGTGACCAGGGCGACGGAGGCCACGGTGACGCGCGACAGGCCGTCGTTCTGGCTGGCGATGGCCGCATCCTGCGCCTCCCGCAACGTGGCGAAGCTCTGCTCGAAGCAGGCTGTGACCAGGCCGTCCCGGGTTTCGTTGTAGTGGTAGAAAGCACCTTTCGTAACCTTGAGCTCGGCGGAGATGCGCTCGACGGAGGCGCCGCGGTAGCCGTGCTGGTTGATGAGCGCCGTGGCCGTGCGCAGGAACGCGTCTTGCGACAGGCCTTCGGCCTGCTCCGCGTGCACGGCCAGCGCGGGCTCGAACGCTTTCGCCCGCATCGGGGCGGCAGCCAGGCCGTGCAGCAGGATGTCGGTGAAACGCTCGGCGACGGAGGCGTAATCCTGCGGCATGTAGTTGCTGCTCCACACCACAGACCATAGCAGCTGCGAGAGCAGCATGTGCGCGCGGGCGTTAAGCTGCTGCGGGTCGGCCGGACGTTCCGACGTGCGGAACAACGTCCGGATTGATTTGAACATCCTGTTGTACGCAGTCCAGACTTCGTCGGCATACGGTGTGGTCAGCGCGCGCATGTCGCCGAAATGGACGAACTCCGGCTGCAGGCCGGCCTGCACGCGCGCGTTCAGGGCGAAATAGCCGGCCACGAAATGGCGGATACGCGCTTCGGCGGTGACCTCGGGCAGGGCGGCTTCCGCCAGCGCCTGGTGCAGCGCGATTGACCGCAAGAAAGCAGCCGCCACCAGATCCTCACGTCGTTCGAAGTAGTAGCGGAGGCTCTTGAGGTTCAAGCCGATCTCGGACGCGATGACGGCGAGCGTCGCGTCGCGCAAGCCATGCCGGTTGAACAGCGCGCCGGCGGCGTTGAGTATCTCCTCCTTGCGGCGGTCGAAGCGGCTGGCTGTGCCACGCCCCGGTTCACCAGCTTCAGTGTCGAGCGCTTGGCTGTCCAACACCATCCTGCCCACCTTGTTACGTCTGTATCAGCCTTGCCTTGTTCTACCAAGGTGCATCATCGGCGCGTGCCGCGGTCTGCGTGCGGCACATCCTCAGTGCCTGTTGGAAAACGCGGTATGGCGAGTCAGCTGAACTGGAATGACCGCCAGGGTGATTCAAACAGACATTCATAAGAGTGATATTTATACAAGCCATAGATGGATTCCACCCTGCGGGCTCGCGAACCGGGAAACGCTGGCGGAAGCCAGTTGACGTTCTGGGAGCAGAGCGTTTACCTTCGACTTAAGAAAAGCAGTTTGTTGCAGTGCAGCAAGCTAGAAATGTGCTGTTCGGGCAGAGCCGGAAATGCTCTGTCCGGAACTAGAGACGAGGGGAGAGAACGATGCAGAACCGTGGACGTTTGATGCTCTGCTGCAGCCTGTACGGGCTATTGGGCGCAATGCCGGCGCTGGGCCAGACGGCCACGCCGGCCGGCACGACACCGTCAGCCGCGCCGAACGCGCCGCCGGCTACGGGCCAGGCAAAGCACGGCTTGCAGGCCACGGGTTCGGGCGGAACGAAGTCGGACATCGGGGCGAGCTCCGCGCCAGGTATCCAAAGCACGAACGCGGCGTCCGGTAACGCGATCGGCGAGACCATCGTGGTGACCGCCACGCGGCGCAAGGACACCATCCAGCGCACGCCCGCGGCGATCACCGCGTTCACCGACGAGCGGCGCAACCTGATCGGCGTGCAGAACGGCCAGGATTTCGTCAACCTGACGCCGAGCGCCAGCCTGGAAGGCGAGTACCTGACGATCCGCGGCGTGGGACGCTTCGAGGATCCGGGCCAGGGCACCGATCCCGGCGTGGGCATCAACGTCGACGGTGTCTATACCGCTTCGCCGGCCTATCTCGGCCAGCCGGACTTCCTGACCGACCGCGTCGAGATCCTGCGCGGGCCGCAGCAGATCACCGGCCGTGAGTCCGCAGGTGGCGACGTGAACATCTATTCGCGGCGGCCGACGGACGAGTACCATACCGACATCCGCTTCGGCGGCACGACCTTCGACGAGGGCTACAGCGACGCAGCTTTCTCAGGCCCCATCACGGACAACCTGAAGTTCCGTGTCGCCGAGGCGTTCGACACCACCGACGGCCCTGGCGGCCAGAACATCGCGCCCAACGCGTTCGGCCGCAAGGACCAGCCCGGCGCGGGCAACTCGCTGATCCTGGAAGGCCAGCTGGAGTGGGACCCGACCGAAGACCTCAACATCTGGGCGCGCTACCAGAACTTCCAGCAGCACTTCAACCAGTTCTATGGCGTGGGCGCGGGTGTCGGGCTGGACAGCCCTTACCTGAGCGGGAAGGGCACGTCGATCGGCTCGCCGTCCTTCTTCGGGCTGGGCGTGAACCCGCAATTCGGCCTGGCGCCGAACAGCAATCCGTCGTTGTCCGATCCGTTCAAGACGAACGTGAACGACATCGGCCATAGCGACATCCATGACGACCACACTTTCACGGTTAACGCGACGTACGACCTGCACGGCGCAATCCTGAAATACATCGGCGGCTACAGCCAGTACGTGGCGCAGAACAACGCCGACGTGGATTACGGCTCGCGCAACACCTACACGAGCCCGACGGGGCTGCAGATCCCCGTCTCGCTCGTGGAGGACTCGCCCGCCCAGAAGCACTGGTACAGCAACGAGCTGACGCTGAGCTCAACCAGCACCGACCGGTTCCGCTGGGTTGTCGGCGCCTACCAGTACGGCGAGAACTACGTCACCGGCTTCAACATCAACGACCCGCTGGCGACGTACCTGTCGAACCCGGTGAGCGGCACGACCTTCCGGCCGGTGGCGCCGAACCCGCAACGCAGCATCTACGCGCAGACGACCTCGCTGGCGACGAACAACGAGGCGGTGTACGGCCAGGTGGACTACGACATCACGCCCACCATCCGTGCCACGGCGGCGTTCCGCTACAACTGGGACCAGCGCTACGGCTCGGACGCTTTCCGCTACGTCTACGACAACAACGGCATCAACAACGGCGCCGGCGGTACGCAGTACGGCGCGCTGGACTTCACCCCTGCCAAGGACACCGGCAACAACTCGCAATCCTACCAGAACCAGACCGGCAAGGTCGGCCTGGAGTGGCATCCCGACAAGAGCGTGATCGCCTACGGCAGCGTCTCGCGCGGCTACGAGCCGGGCGGTTTCGACCTCGGCGGTTTCGCCACCATCCCGAAGGTCAGCTCCGAGACGCTGATGGACTACGAAGGCGGGGTGAAGAAGACCTGGGGAAGCTACCTGCTGCTCGACGGTTCGGCCTACTACTACCAGTACAACGATCTGCAGGTGCCGATCTACACCGCCGAGCCGGGTCCGCAAGGCGCGGTGGTGTTCGCCCAGAACCTGGTCAACGCGCAGCGTGCGCGCGCCTACGGTGCCGAACTGGAGTCGGTCGTCTCGCCGACGGCGGACCTTCACCTCACCTTCCTCTACTCCTACATCAACGCGAAGTTCGAGGAGTTCCAGAACCCGATACCGGGGCAGAAGCTGGTGGACATCTCCACCGGGGACACGTTCGCCAGCTTGCGGGGCAACACCATCCCCTTCTCGCCGAAGAACAAGTTCACCTTCTCGCCGCAGTACACGCTGCATTTGGAAGGCGGCACGCTCAGCCTCTCGGCAATCTACACCTATGTCGGTTCGCAGTTCGACGGCGTGTTCCAGAACTCGAACTACCGTACGCAGCAATACGAGAACCTGAACCTGCGCGCGTTATACCAGCCGACGAAGACGCCTTGGAGCTTCATCCTCTACGCGCGCAACGTGACCAATTCCACGCAGTTCGTCTATCACGCGCCATCGATCTTCTTTCCGCAGCAGACCGCCTACACTGTTAACCCGCCTTTCGTGTTTGGCGGTGAAGTTCAATATAGGTTTTAGAAAGGAAGCAGTTCTCTTCTGAAGAAAAGAATCAAAAGACTTTTGTCTGTGCTGTCGCGCCGTGTGCGGGCATCATTCAGACAGTGAAGTTCTCGGCTTCCCGGAAAGCTTGCGTTGCTCCTGTTGCCGGCCGCCACTGTTGATCTGGCGGCGGATCAGCGCGATGTTGCGCCGTCTTCCGCCTGCTGCACAGGGATGCGCATGTGAGTGCCGCTCAAACACCGCGTCGCCGTTCGACCGGCTTGTCACTAAGGCTGGGTTACGGGTTCGGTGCCGTCGCTAACGGCGTGCTGGATGCGGGGCTGTCCGGCGCGGTGCTGCAGCTCTACCTCAACCAGGTGCTCGGCCTGCCCGCGCTCAAGGTGGGCGCCATCATCATGGTCTCGCTGATCGCCGACGCGTTGATCGACCCGCTGATCGGCCAGTGGTCGGACCGCATCCGCTCGCCCTGGGGTCGCAGGCACCCGTTCATGTACGCGAGTGCCGTGCCGGTGGCACTGTCGTTCTACCTGCTGTGGAACGCGCCGGCCGGGCTGTCGGGCGGCGCGCTGCTGGCCTTCACCCTGGCGCTGATGGTCACGGTGCGGATCGCCAGCAGCTTCTACAGGATCCCGGGTGACGCGCTGCTGCCCGAGCTCACGTCCGACTACGACGAACGTACGACGCTGACGAGCTATCGCTGGTTCTTCGGCATCGTCGGTGGAAACTTTATCGGCTACGTGCTGAACGCGGTGTTCCTGCGCACCAGCGCGCAAAACCCGCTGGGCGTGCTCAGCCGGCCTGGCTACGCGCATTTCGGGCTGTTGGGCGCCGGGATGATCTTCGTCTCTGTCCTGGGCTGCGCACTGGCCACGCACCGACGGCCGAAAGTGCCGCTGCCGCCGCGGCGGTCCGCCAGCCTGGCGCAGAGCATGCGCGACATCCGGATCACGCTGTCCAACCGCTCGCTGCTGGCGTTGTTGCTGGGCGGCGTGCTGGGCGGCATTGGCGGCGGCATCAGCCTGGGCCTGGGCACTTACATGCTGATCCATTTCTGGGGGCTGGACCCGGGGCAATACGCACCCATCGTCGTCTACGGGTCGGTTGGCGCGGTGCTGGCGGTGTTCGTGGCACCGCTCGCCTCGATGCGGTTCGGCAAGAAGCGCGCGGTGATCGGCCTGTTCTCCTGTTCCGTCGTGACGGCGACGGGGCCTATCCTGCTGCGCCTGCTCAACGTGATCACCGCGAGCTCCTCGGGATGGATCACCGTGCTGGTGATCGCCGACAGCGCGTTCACGGCGGTCATCGGCGTGGCGGGTTTCATCCTGGTCGGCTCCATGCTGGCCGACGTGGTTGAGGACGTGGCGGTGAAGACCGGCGTGCGCTCCGAGGGGCTGCTCTACGCCACCAACGGTCTGCTGCTGAAATTCACCAGCGGCATCGGCGCCTTCATCGCGGGCGTACTGCTGACTTTGGTGAATTTTCCGGCGCACGCACTGCGTGGAACGGTGCCGCATGTCATCGTGCAGCACCTGGTGGAGATCTACCTGCCCGTCAGCGTTACGTTCAGCGTGGCGTCCATCGCGGTGCTGGGGTTCTACAATATCGACCGCACCACGCAGGAGCGCAACGCAGAGGCGCTGCACGATCCGGGCACGGCGGCGCCCATGTCCGCGGCAGAATAGGCAACGAGACAGGAGAAGGGATACCTCCGGGCTTCGCCTAAAAGACCTGCCTTCAGGAGTGATTCCCGATGGACGCACAAGCCCATGTCACCGACCTTGAACTGCACGGCTACACCATCGTGCACGACGCGCTCGCGCCCGCATTCTGCGACGAGATCGTGGCCGAAATCGAGCGGATGGAGGCCGACCACGAGCCTTCGCTGAAGGGCAACGCGTTCGTAGGCTTCAAGACAGTGCGGTATTTCGACCTGCTGAACGAAGGCGAGGTGTGGCAGCGCGTGGCCGCGCACCCTCGCGTGGTGCCCATCATCCGCGGCGTGCTGGGGGCGGACATGCTGCTCTCCACCATGGCGACCGCGGTGATCGCTCCCGGCGAACGCGCGCAGCCGATCCACCGGGACGACGAGTTGTACGACATGGCGATGCCGCACCGGAACCTGGTGTGCAACACGATGTGGGCGTTGCGCGACTTCACCGAGGCAAACGGGGCCACGCGCATCGTGCCCGGCACGCACAGGCTGGTGGAGCCGGCCGATCCTGCGAAGGCGTACGAGTCGGTTCCCGCGGTGATGCCAAAGGGGAGCGTGTGTTTCGTGCTGGGTACCTGTTACCACGGTGGCGGGGCGAACCTGACGGAGGAACGTCGCTGGGCGCTGACGATCAACTACTGCGCGGGCGCGATGCGGCAGCAGGAAAACCTGATGCTGGCCGTGCCTGGGGCGCGTGCGGCCAGGTTCGCGCGGGAGCTGCAGGACCTGATCGGCTACCGGCCGACCCGGCGGAGCGTTGGGCATGTGAACGCAGGTGACCCGCGCGATGTGCTGAAGCGCTATGCGGAGAAAGCCTAAGGCAAGCACCGGCTTTCGAAAAAAGAAACGAAAGGCTTTTGACTTCGCTGTAGCGCGCCCGTCGTTTAGCACCCGACCGTTAGCAAAAGTTGTTGCTCTTTTTCCAAGAAAAGAAGGTCTTTCTTCCTTGCCGGAGGTCATCCATGGACACCCCCGCCCGCCGTCCCACGCGCGACTTCGAGTCCCTGCCCTATTTGGACCAGAGGCGGCGTGTGACGCAGCTGTATCCGGAGCTCAAGCGCCTTGGCTTGGCGCCGCACATCGCGGACCTGGCAGTACAGGGCTACACCGTCGTGCCGCCGGAGCGCGTGGCGCCGCCAGGACACATTGCGGCGTTGCGGGATGCGGTGCTCGCCGTCTCCGAACGGCGCACCGGCCTGCGGCCGGACGTGGCGACGGGCGACACGCATCGCGGCTCGAAGCACCCGCTCGGACAGTTCATGCGCTACGTGCTGTTCGAAGACCCGGTGTTCGAGCCGATGCTGACGAACCCTGTGCTGCTCGGGCTGATCACCTACCTCGTGGGATTCGACGCGCTGCTGAGCTTGAACGACGCTGTGGTGAAAGGACCGGGTAGCGCGCCGTTGCCGCTGCACACGGACAACGGCGACCTGGCAACGCCAGTGTATCCGGACCAGTCGCAGACGGCCAACATCAACCTTTTGCTGAACGACTACGAGCTGGGCAGCGGCACGATCGCGTTCCTGCCCGGCAGCCATCGCTTCCGCCGACAGCCCACGCCCGGCGAGATGCGCGAGCTGAGTAGCGAGATGGTGCCGGTGATCGCCCCGGCCGGCTCGGCGGTGATCTGGCCGGCCAACACGTGGCACATGGCGTTGTCCCGCACCGACCCGGGGCTGCGGCTGACGTTGCTGTACGATTTCTGCCGCGGGCACCTGCAAACGCAATCACCTTTCCGGGCGGACGTAACGCAGGAGATGTTGGCGCGTAACCCGCCGCGGTTTGCGCAACTGATGCACGCCTACGGCGCGTTTCCGTTCCGGGCGGAGGATATCGACTACAAGCGAGCGGCGTTGGGGGGACGACGTTACAGCCTGTTCGAGTGCGATCCGCTTTGGACGGACTTTTTCAGGCTTCGGTGATGGAAGGAAGATTGCGGTTCTGCCCCAAACCCGTCCTGCTTGGTGCACCTCCGTGGCGGTAGATGCCAAGGAGCATGCCGACATTCTTGCAGACTACGTCTTTTCGTTTACGCCCTTAAAGCTCGTTAAAGACCAGTCCTTAGAGGCTGTTGTAAGATGTCCTAAACAAACAGGGTTGGGTTTGGAAGGCCGCATCATGCGTAAGCTGCTGCGCACGAGGGGTTTGCGGCAGAGCCCCATGCTCGCTTAACCTTCCGCAGCCCCCGGCCCGTCCTCCGGCATCACACCCTGCAGCGGGAACGACAGCACCACCGTGGCGCCCGCCCCCGGAGCGCTCGCGATGCGCATGGTCCCGCCGGACTGCTCGGCGAAGCCCGCCACCATCGACAGGCCCAGCCCCGAACCCTTGCCGCGCTCCTTGGTGGTGAAGAACGGATCCGTGGCCTTGCGCAGCACCTCTTCCGTCATGCCCTCGCCGGTGTCGCGCACCAGCACGGCCGGTGTGGGGGGGCCGCCGCCGCCCGACTGCATCACGGTCGAGACAGTCAGCGTGCCGCCATCGGGCATGGCGTCGGACGCGTTGCGCGCCAGGTTGACGATGGCGAGCTCAAGCTGGCCCGCATCCACGCACACCGGCAGGGCTAACTGTGCGACTTCCAGCCTCAGCTTCACCCCGTCATGGATGACGTGCGTCAGCAGTCCGTCCATGCCCTCAAGCAGCTTGTTGAGGTCGGCGGGCTGCGGATCGTGGAACTGGCGCCTGGCAAAGGAGAGCATCTGCTGCGTCAACCGGCCGGCGTGCCGTGCGGAGGATTCCGCGCGTTCCAGCTGCTTGCGCTGCCGCTCGTCCGTGGCGCGCGTCAGTGCCTGCTGCGTGCTGCCCACCACGATGGTCATCAGGTTGTTGAACTCGTGGGCCACGCCGGACGCCATGCTGCCCAACGCCTCCATGCGGCGGGATTGCTGCAGCACCACCTCGGCCTCGTGCCGGCGGGTCACGTCGAGCTGGCTGGCAAACATATAGATCAGCTTGCCCTCGGCATCGAACACCGGGCTTAGATAGAGGGCGTTCCAGAACGGCGTGCCGTCCTTCTTGTAGTTGATCAGCTCTATGGCGAGGTCCTCGCTCGCCGCCACGGCCCTGCGCACCTGCTGGACAGACGCCGGGTCGGTCGCCGGCCCCTGCAGGAAACGGCAGTTTCGGCCCAGGATCTCGTGGGCCTCATAGCCCGTCATGCGCTGGAACGCCTCGTTGACGAACACCAGCGGCATGTCCGGCTTGCTGGGGTCGGACAGGCACATCGGCATCCGGGTCATCTGCACGGCCGCGAAGAAGATGTCCTTGCCTCCCAGTCCCATGCCCTCGGCCGCGATGTTGCGGCCGTCGCCGGTGTGGTGGCCCAGCGAGTCGTTGCCGAGAGACGCCTGCCGATCGCCATCCATCTGTTCCGCTCCCAATCAGGCCTGGATCATCCGTGCCACGCCAGATATCAATCTTTCCGCGATCTGCAACACTGCCTGCGCGATCTGCGTCTTGGTAGGAGGTCATAGCTTATTATTCGGGGATCATCATGGTGTCGGGGAGGCGGGTCCTGGTTGTCGAAGACGATGCGCTGATCCGCCTGATCCTCTCCGAAAGCCTGCAGGACGAAGGGTTCGACGTGGCGCAGGCCAGGACGGGCGATGAGGCCATCCACCTGATCGAGGAATCCTCCTGGTTCGACGTGGTGATTACCGACATCCAGATGCCGGGCGAGCGTGACGGGCTGGAGGTGGGACAGCATGTGCATCGGCGCCACCCCGGCACGCCGGTGATCTACGTGACGGGAAGGCCGGAGAGCATGTCCGGGGTCGATCTGGGGCCGCACGACGCTTTCATCCGCAAGCCTTACGGGCCGGTGGACATCATCAGGCTGGTGGCCCGGCTGCTGCCGTCTTGAGCGCAGGGACGTAATATCGACGGCCGGAGGTCGTGACCTGTGGGCAAGCATGGGGCTCTGCCCCAAACCCCGATAGGCCTCGAGGCCCCAGACCCCCATCTGTTTAGAATATCTTACAAAATAGGTTCTAAGAGGCTGTTTGGAAACTCGCTTTAAGAGCCGCGAAGCGGTCAATCTGACGCCGATGTTGGGTAAATCTCGCCAAGATGTGGTATCCAGATACCGCTTTTGATAAGTTTGTACGCTTAACCAACAGCTCGAGCGAGTTTTCAAACGGACTCTAAGGACTTGTCCTTAGCGGGGTCCAGGGGCAGAGCCCCTGGCCTTCTTCTCTGAGGCTCTTTCTAGGCTGTCGCGGTTATTCCTGGCAGCGCTTGGGGTTGGCCCGTCTACACGTCCAGTCCGTGGTCGCGGGCCCAGGCGGCGATCGGCTCGCGCAGGCTGGAGTGCGAGGCGGCGGTGCGCTTGAGGGTTTCCATGAAGGCGCGGAACGCCCCCAGGTCCAGCGCCCGCAGCGCCTCCTTCACCGGCAGCAGGCTGCTGGCCGACATCGACAGGCAGTCCACTCCCAGAGCCAGCAGCACGGCGGCGTCCAGCGGGCGGGAGGCCGCCTCGCCGCATAGCGACAGCGAGGTGGCCGTCTCGGCCGCCGCCCGGCTGACCTGATGCAGCAGGCGGATCATCGGCGCGCTGAGGAAATCGTAGCGGTCGGCGAGCGCCGGCGTGCCGCGGTCGGCGGCGAACACGAACTGCATCAGGTCGTTCGAGCCGATGGAGACGAAGTTGGCCTCGGCCATCAGCTCGGGCAGCTGCCAAAGCAGCGCCGGCACCTCCAGCATCGTGCCGATGGACAGCTTGGCCGGCGCCGGACGCACGCGGGCGGCCTCGGCGAACAGCAGCCCGCGCGCCTGGCGGAACTCGGCCAGGTTGGCGACCATCGGGAACATCACGCTCAACGGCCGGCCGGCGGCGGCCAGCAGCAGGGCCCGCAACTGGCGGCGCAGTATGGCCGGACGGTCCAGCCCCACGCGCAGGCTGCGCCAGCCCATGGCCGGGTTCTCCTCCTCGGCGCGCGGGCTGTCGGGCAGCAGCTTGTCGCTGCCCAGGTCCAGGGTGCGGAAACGCACAGGACGGTCGCCGGCCACGTCCAGCACGCGGCTGTAGATGGCGGTCTGCTCGGCCACGTCCGGGATGGAGCCGCGGGCCATCATGGCGATCTCGGTGCGAAACAGCCCGATGCCGTCGGCCCCCGTGGCCGCCAGCTGGTCCAGCTCGAGCGCCAGGCCGGCGTTCATCATCAGCTTGAAGGGCGTGCCGTCCCGCGTGCAGGAGGGCGCGTCGCGGATCTGCGCCCAGGCGGCGCTGCGCACCGCGCGCGCGTTCAGCGCGTGGTCGTAGGCGGCGCGCACGCCGGGTTCGGGGCGCAGGATCAGCGTGCCGCCGTCAGCGTCCAGCACCGCCTCGTCGCCGGCCTCGGCGGCGTCCATGGCGCCGCGGGCGCCGCCTGCCGCCGGCAGCCCAAGCGCGCGGGCCACGATGGCGGCGTGGCCACCGGCGCTGCCCTCCTCGATCACCACGCCGGCGATGCCGCGGGCGTGCCACTCGAGCAGTTGCGCCGGGCCCAGGCGGCGTACCAGCAGGATGGCGCCGGCCGCTTCTCCTCCCGTGCTGCCTGAGCCGTCCAGCGTGGAGAGCAGGCGGCCGGCCAGGTCCTCGAGGTCGGCCAGGCGCTCGCGCAGGTAGGGGTCGGCGATGCGGCGCATGCGGGCGCGAAAGTCGTTGGCCACCCGGTGGACGGCGGCCTCGGCGGTCAGCCCGCCGCGCACCGCCTCGGCCACCCGCCGCAGCCAGCCGTCGTCGGCTGCCACGGCGCGGGTGGCGTCCAGGATGTCGCGCGGGGCGTCGTCGCCGTCGGCGTCCCGCAGCAGCGTGGGCAGCTGGGCCTCGATCAGCGTGTCCAGCCCCTGGCGCATGCGGCGCAGCGCGACCTGCAGCCGGGCCAGTTCGGCGGCCGGGTCCTCGGCCAGCAGGCGTTCGGGCGCGATGATGGTGCCGTGCATCAGCACGCGGCCGAAGACGATGCCGGGCGAGAGCATGGAGGCGTCGAACTGGCGCGGCAGGCTGCCGGCGAAGCCTTCGCGGGTGTCGGACCCTCCGGCAGAGAGCAAATCCGTCAGCAGCATGGCCACGGTTTCCAGCACCTCCGTCTCCACGTCCGTGTAGTGGCGCGACGTGCGGTTCTGCACCACCAGCACGCCAAGCGTGCGGCCGCTCCGCCGGACCGGCACGGCGAGCATTGAGGCGTAAGGCTCCTCGCCGGTCTCCGGACGGTAGGCGAAGGCAGGGTGGTTCTGCACGTCGGCCAGGTTCAGCGGCGTGCCGGTGGCAGCCACCAGGCCCACGATCCCCTCGCCCACCCGCAGCCGGGTACGGCCCACGCTGGCCGGGTTAAGGCCCTGGGTGGCGCGCAGCTCCAGTATCTCGCCGGCGCGCAGCGCGTAGGCCGAGCAGACCTCGGCGACCATCTCGGCAGCAACGAGGGAGACGATCCCCTGCAGCTGGACGTTGCCGGCGGCCATGATGCCGCGCAACCGGGCGAGCAGGCGGCGGCCCGGGGTGGAGGCGGCCACCGCCACTACGCAAGCAGCCTTTTATAGGCGCTGTGAAAGGCTGAACCGCGGTGCGGCGCCGCCACCCGCGAAGCGATACCCCGACCACAACGCGCAACCAAGCAAACAAAAGTTTTTTGGTTCTTTTCAAAAAAGAACCGCTTGCCTCGCCTACTGACGCGCATCGATCGCAGCCACGGCCTGTTCGACCAGCTCCCCGATCACCTCGGCCACCGATTGTTCGCGCGTCACCATCCCCACCGACTGGCCCGCCATCACCGAGCCGCTCTCCACGTCCCCGTCCACCACGGCGCGACGCAGCGCGCCGGCCCAGAAATGCTCGATCTCGAGCTGGGCCTCCTCCTTGGTGAGCGCGCCGGACTGGAAGCGGGCCAGTGCCTGGGCCTGCGCTTCGGCGAAGCGGCGGGTGCCGTCGTTGACCAGGCCGCGGACGGGGATCACCGGGAAGCGCGCGTCGAGCTGGACGGAGGGCAGCGCGTCGCGCGCGTTGGCGCGGAGAAAGGCGCGCTTGAAGTTGGGGTGGGCGATGCTGTCGGTGGCGGCGGCGAAGCGGGTGCCGAGCTGCGCGCCGGCCGCGCCCATCTCCAGGTAGGACAGGATCGCCTCGCCACGGCCGATACCGCCGGCCACGAAGACCGGCACCTCGCGGACGTGCGGCAGGATCTCCTGCGCCAGCACGGTGAGCGAGACGGGGCCGATATGGCCGCCGGCCTCGCTGCCCTCGATGACCAGCGCGTCGGCCCCGGTTTTCACGAAGCGGCGGGCGAGCACGAGGGCCGGCGCGAAGCAGACGAGCCTGGCGCCGCCGTCCTTCACCGCGCGCACCGCGGGGCCGGACGGGATGCCGCCGGCAAGTACCACGTGGGTGACGCCGGCGCGCAGGCAGACCGCGATCAGCGCGTCCAGCTGCGG
Organism: uncultured Acetobacteraceae bacterium; assembly: GCA_964242595.1. GTDB lineage: Bacteria > Pseudomonadota > Alphaproteobacteria > Acetobacterales > Acetobacteraceae > BOG-908. The sequence continues at coordinate 60,546 of CAXTBC010000010.1, forward strand.
GTGCATGGTGATGAGGTTGACGCCGAACGGCTGGCGCGTGGCCGCCTGGGTGGCGGCGATCTCGGCTTCCAGCAGCGCCGGTTCCATCGAGCCGCAGGCCAGCACGCCGAAACCGCCTGCGTTGGAGATGGCGGCCACCAGCGTGTGCTCGCTGACCCAGGACATCGCGCCGCCCATGATGGCGGTGCGGGTGCCGAGGAAAGCGCAGCCGCGCGCCCACAGCCGGTCCAGCCTGGCGTGGGCGGCGCTGCGCGCCGGCGAGGCGTCGATGATCGCGGTGTCAGGCATCGAGGCCGTAGGCGGTGTGCAGCGCGCGCACGGCGAGCTCGGTGTAGTCCTCGGCGATCAGCACGCTGACCTTGATCTCGCTGGTGGATATCACCTGGATGTTGATGCCGCGCTCGGCCAGCGTGCGGAACATGGTGTTGGCGATGCCGGTGTGGCTGCGCATGCCCACGCCGACCACGGAGATCTTCGAGACGTCGGAGTCGGTCAGGACGCTGGCGTATCCTATGCTGTCGCGTTCGCGTTCCAGCAGGGCCTGCACGCGCGGCAGGTCCGTCCGCCCGATGGTGAACGTCATGTCGGTGGCGCCCTCGGCCGAGACGTTCTGCACGATCATGTCCACGTTCACGTGCGCGTCCGACAGCGGGCCGAACACGCTGGTGGCCACGCCCGGTCGGTCCGGCACGTGGCGCAGCGTGACCTTCGCTTCGTCGCGCGAGTAGGCGATGCCGGTGACGACTTCCTTTTCCACGATCTCGTCCTCATCGACCAGGAGGGTGCCCTGGTTCTCCTTGGCAGGGTCCACGAAGCTGGAGAGGACCTGGACCCGCACCCGCTCCTTCATCGCCAGCTCGACGCTGCGCGTTTGCAGCACCTTGGCCCCAACCGAGGCCAGCTCGAGCATCTCCTCGTAGGCTATCCTATCGAGTTTGCGCGCGCGGGGCACCATGCGCGGGTCGGTGGTGTAGACGCCGTCGACGTCGGTGTAGATGTCGCAGCGGTCCGCCCGCAAGGCGGCCGCGAGTGCGACCGCGGAGGTGTCCGAGCCGCCACGGCCGAGTGTGGCGATGCGGTTGTCAGGCGCTAGCCCCTGGAAACCCGCGACCACGGCCACCTGGCCGGCCTGCATGCGGGCGACCAGGTCTGCCGCGTCCACCGCCTGGATGCGCGCCGCCCCATGGGTGTCGTCGGTGCGCAGCGGGATCTGCCAGCCGGCCCAGGAGCGGGCCTCGATGCCGATGGCTTGCAGGGCGATGGCCAGCAAGCCGCTGGTCACCTGCTCGCCGGTGGCCACCACGGCGTCGTACTCGCGCGCGTCGTGCAGCGGCGAGAGCGCCTGGCACCAGGCGACGAGCTGGTTGGTGGCACCCGCCATCGCGGAGACGACCACGGCCACCTCGTCGCCACGCGCCACCTGGCGGGCCACGTGGTCGGCCACGTTGCGGATACGGTCCAGGTCGGCGACGGAGGTGCCGCCGAACTTCATCACGATACGGGCCATGTCGGTCTGGGGTTCTTCCCTGGGCTCGGCCGCATTTGGAGGCGGGGCAGCCTGGCTGGTCTAGTCGGGCCGGGGTCTTTAGACAATCGCGCGCAGGGCGGGGCTGGTATAGGTTTCCAGGTGCGGATGGCGAGCGAAGGACAAGGTTTGCAGGCAGTGGGATCGTGGCCGATTGCGCCGCTAAGCGCCGCATGGCGGGGGGAGTGTCCGGGCGTTCTGCAACGCAGTCCAAGCTTTGCCCCAAGCCCGGCTGAGGCCCCGCGGCATTCGGCACCATCGGTTTGTAGCGTCCCGGCCTTGTCTCATGCGTTGGGCTCAGGCGCGTAAGGCTGAGCAAAGCCGGATCGAGGATTTCAGATGACGCGAGACGACCAGGCGGTATCGGCGGCCGAGATCGCACGCTTCGGAGCGCTGGCGCCGCAATGGTGGGACGAGCAGGGGCCGATGCGCGAGCTGCACCGGATGAACCCGTTGCGCACCGGCTGGGTGGCGGCGCGGGTCAGGGCGCGGCTGGGTGACGGGATCTTGCCGGTGCTCGACCTGGGCTGCGGCGGCGGCATCGCGACCGAGTCGCTGGCCCGCGCCGGGTTCGAGATGACGGGGGTGGACGGCTCGCAGGACGCGATCGGCGTCGCGCGGACGCATGCGGCATCGGCCGGGCTGGCGATCGAGTATAGAACGGGCCTGGCCGAGGATGTGCTGGCCGAAGGACGGCGGTTTGCCGCCGTGACGGCGTTGGAGATCATCGAGCACGTGCCGGACCAGTCGGCTTTCATAAACACCCTGGCCAGGTTGCTGCGCCCGGACGGCATGCTGTTTGTCTCCACGCTGAACCGGACGTGGCGCTCACTGGCCGTCGCCAAGGTCGGCGCGGAGTACGTAGCCCGGCTGCTGCCGGCAGGCACGCATGACTGGCGCCGCTTCGTCCAGCCAGAGGAACTGGCCACGATGGGTCGGGCGGCGGGGCTGCGCCTGGCCGACATGTCCGGCATGGTGTTCAGCCCGGTGGGTGGGTGGCGTGCGAGCCGGGACACGAGGATAAACTACATCGCGGCGTTCAGCCGAAGCTGACTTTACTCTGGCTCTTTAGGAAGGCCAGGGGCTCTGCCCCTGGACCCGCTAAGGACAAGTCCGTAGAATCTGTTTGTAAAAGATCCTTAACGGATGGGGGTCTGGGGCCTCGAGGCCCCCGCGGGGTTTGGGGCAGAGCCCCGAGCTTGCTTACCTCCTGGCACCCCCGCCGATAGCCTCAACCTCGATGTGCAGCGGGCACCGCCACAGCACCAGTGTGCGCGAGACGGGCTGGCAGCATCGATAGCCGGCCGAGCGTGCGGGTCAGCAGCACGACGCCGTAGACAGCCGGCGGCATCAGGTAGGCTACGGTCATCGCCAGGTCGGGCAGCTGCTCGAAGCCGATCGCCACCAAAGTGAGTGCAACGTAGTAGAGGAAGCCGGCGACGAACGCGCTCCAGGGCACAGCTACGAATGCTATCACGGCCTGTGCCGCCGGGGCTGTACGTTGTCCGGACATCATGCTGCTCCATCGACTTACCGCATTGCAACATGCGCTCTACGCGGCAGATTATAAGCTGGCTTATCGTCCGAGGTGACATGAGCTTGGCGCATGGCCTCGGCCGGACGGGCCTTCAAGGATGCGCGTAGGTCAGCACCGTTCCGCCATGTCCGTCCCGCGACAGGTGGAAGCCGGCGGCCACGTAGGTGCCCGACAGGCTCAAGCTGAAACTGTGCGTGCCGTCCGAGATGGCCAGGGTGTTCAGGCCGACCCCCTGGCTCGCGGTGAGCGTGGCACTGGCCGGGTTCAGGTCGGTGATGTCGAGGCTGTCCGCGCTGCCCCAGTTACTGATGTGGGCGCCCTGGACGTTGGCTGAGGTGCCCTGGAACTCGTCGCCCGCCGGGGAGGCCCAGAACAACATGCCGGGTTGGTTGACGGCCAGGACGGCTGCAATGGCCGGGTTGCCGCCAGAGGCCAGGGCTTGCGGGGTGAAGCTGATGGTGGCGCCGCCATGAGCATCATGGCCGGCCGAGAGCGCGCCGCCGAACGCCGTGGTGCCGGTCAGGCGGTAGTTCTGGGTGGCGGTGCTGGCCACCAGCGTGCCGCTGTTCAGCCCCACCCCGGTCAGAATCACGCCGGGCAGGTCGATGGTGTCGCCGGCCACCAGGCCGCTCAGCGTGCCGGCGAAGCTGGCCGGCGTGTCGATCTTCAGCGTGCCGGTGTTGCTCAGGAAACGGACCGTCTGGCTGGCGGCTACGGCGCCGGCAAACTCCAGCGTGCTGTTAGAGTCGATCAGCAGGGCGCCGACGCCCAGCACCGGCTGGGCGAGATAGAGGCTGCCGCCATGCGCCTCGATGGTGCCGGCGTTGGCGATCTGGGCGAAGACGAGGCCGTTGCCGATGATGGTGCCGCCGGCCAGGTTGGCCAGCGGCACGGCCGGGAACAGGCCGTTGCCGGTAGGCTCCTGCAGGATGCCGCCCTGCATGGCGACCACGCCGGTGTTGCTGAACACCGAGGCGCCGGCGTTCGGCGCCGCGTAGTAGTTGTACAGCGTGACGAGGGCCGCCGAGCCGGCACCCACGACCAGGGTGCCGGTGTTGCTGAACCCTGCGTCGCCCAGGCTGACGACGGCGCCGCCGGCGGCCGTGATGGTGCCCGCGTTGGTGAAGAAGGTGGCGCCGACGCTGAGCGTGCCGAGGCTGGCCGCGATGATCTGGCCGTCGTTGACGATGCTGTCGCTCCATTGGCCCAGCCCCGAATCGCCCAGGGTTCCCGCCGTGCCGGCCATGGTGAGCGTTGTGGCGGCGCCGAGCGTGAGCTGCACGCCCGCCGTGGCGGCCAGCTCGGGGGCGGCGAGCTTCTGGCCGACGTAGTACTGTGCAAGGCTGCCGAGGCTTATCTGGGCCGCGTCGATCGTCTCGCTGCCGGTGGCCAGCAGGCGGGTCTGGGCACCGGTGACCAGGATGGTGCCGGGCCTGCCGCCCGACGCGCTGGCGACGCTGATGCCGCCCGAGACGTCGAGCTGGGCGAACGGCCGGCTGAGGTCCAGCGTGCCGTCGTAGGTGACGCCGTTGAGCGTGGCGGTGCCGGTGGGCGACAGGCCGCCACCGGCATCGGTGATGGTGCCGCCCTGGATGGTGCCGGTGAGCAGCAGGCGGCCGTCCGCGGCACCCTGGCCGATCGCCAGGGTGCCGCCGTGCAGGTCCAGCGTGCCGGCCACCGAGATGGCGCCGCCGGACAGGCTGACCTGGCCGAGCTGCGCCAGGGTGATCGAGCCGGCGATGCTGAGCAGGCCGCCATTCACCGCGATGCTGCCGGTGTTGCTGAAGGCCTGGCTGGTGATGGCCAGGGTCTCGGTCTGGCCCACGGTGATGGTGCCCTGGTTGGTGAAGCCGGCACCGCCCAAGGTGAGCGTTCCGCCGGCCACGCCGGCGTTGATGGCGCCCAGGTTGACGATGGTACCGGCGCTGCTGCCGGCCGGCCCGCCGATGGAGGCGAGCTGGCCGGACTGGGTGAGGGTGAGGCCGGCGCCCAGCGTGAGCGTGGCGGAGGCCTGGCCAGGCACCTGACCCACTTCCAGGATGGCGGCGGTGCCCGAGGCACCCAGCAAAAGCTGCGCGTGGTCGAAGGTCTGCGACCCCTGGAAGTCCAGCGTGGCACCGGCGCCGAGCACGTCGGCGATGCCGGTCAGCGCCAGCCCGTCCCGCACGCGCAGGAAGCCGCCGGCCTGGGTAAGCGAGAGCGTGCCCTGGTAGGCCACCCCGTCCAGCAGCGCGCCGCCGGCGGTGGTGGCGAGCAGCGCGCCGGCCTGGTCGATGACCGTGCCGCCGGCGATGGTGCCGGCCAGGCTGAGCGCAGGCAGGCTGAGCGCGCCCTGGCCGCCGAGCGCGAGCGTGGCGCCGGCGTTCGACAGGGTGCCGGCCAGGATCACGCTGCCCGCGGTCTCGGTCAGCGTGCCGAGTTGGGCGGTGGTGAAGGCGCCGCCGAGCACCAACGTGCCGCCCGCAACCACGATCTGCCCGGTGCTGGACCACGACGGCGCGGCACCGAACAGGCTGGCGGCTTGGCCGAGCAGGATGGTGCCGCCCTGCCCCGCGGTGAGCGTGCCGGTGTTGGCGAATTGCTGCACGGTGACGGCCAGCGTGTCGCCACCGGAGACGGTGATGACCCCCTGGTTGAGGATGGTGCCGTAGCCGCCCAAGGTGAACCGCCCGCCGGCATAGCCCACGGTGATGCTGCCCTGGTTGACCAGCGTGTCGCCCAGGCCAACTCCAGGCACGTTGCTCCAGCCCAGCGCGTCGAGGGCCGCGTTGGTGCCTGTCTGGACGACGGTGGCGTGGGCGCCGAGCGTGGCTGTGGTGGCCGTGCTGGCGAGCCAGGTGTCCGCCGTGGCGATGGCCGACGCGACGCCCGCGTTGCCGAGCAGGACCTGCACGTTGTCCAGCGTCTCGGCCCCGCGCAGCAGCAGCGCGGCGCCGGCGCCGGTGTCGGTGACCAGCCCGGGCGCGCCGGTCGTGCCGGTGACCTCGCTGCCGTCCGTGAGGGTGACGGCAGCGGCGCCGTTGCCCAGGTTCAGCGAGCCGGCATAGGTGACGCCGTCCAGCACGCCGGTGCCCGGCCCGAAGCCGAGGCCGGCGCCGCCATCGGCGATGGTGCCACCGGAGATGGTGCCGGCGAGCGAGAGCTGGCCGAACTGGCTGCCCAGCGCCGAGCCGGCGCCCAGCGCCAGGGTGCCCGCGTTCTGCAAGGTGCCGGCAAGCTGGAGTGTCCCGGCGTTCAGCGTGATGGCGCCCAGGCCGGAGAGCAGCGTGCCGGCGTAGGTGCCGCCCAGGCTGAGCACGGCATTGCTGACGGTGATGGTGCCGGTGTTGCTGAAACTGCCGGTGGCCACCTGCAGCGTGGCGCCGTTGCTGACGCCGATGGTGCCCTGGTTGGTGAAGGCGCCGTTGCCGACGATGGACAGCGTCTCGTTCTGGCTGGCGGCCGTGATGGTGCCGGCGTTGACGAGGGCGGCGGGCAGCGCGCCAGCGCCCAAGGGTCCGGTGTTGCCCACCACGATCTGGCCCTGGCCGGCGACGCCGCGCAGCCAGAGATTGCTCGCCAGCGTCAGCGTGGCGCCCGATGTGGCACCGCCGCCCGCGGCGATCGCCCCCCCGCCGGAGGCGATCGCAAGAACGGCGGCGCCGGCCTGGCCGGGCTGGGCGCCGCTGGCGCCGATGCTGACCACCGCGTTCGACAGCGTCTGGCTGCCGACGAAATCGAGCGACGCGTAGCCGCCGGTGAGCGCGATGCTGCCCTGTCCGGAACCGCCGGCACCGGCCAGGGCGAGGCCGCCGGTGACGATCAGGCTGGATTGCGGCGCGGCCAGGCTGAGTGTGCCCTGAACGGCTACGCCGGCCAGGGTGCCGCCGGTGGAAAGAAACTGCCCGCCGGCCAGCGCCAGGGTGCCACCCTCGATCTCGCCATAGGCCAGCGCCAACGTGCCGGCCTGCAGCGCCAGCACGCCGCCCAGGTTGAGCAGGCCGGCATCGTAGAACTCGGCCCCCGGCGCGTTGAAGGTGAGGGCGGCGGCGGTGCCGGTGCCGTAGAGGGTGACGAGCGGCGCAGCGGCGCCGCTGATGACGGCGGTGGTGGTGGCCGAGGGCAGCCCCGCGCTCCAGTCCGCGGCGGTGTTCCAGTCGGCGGACACGCCAGTCCAGTTGTCGGTCGCCAATGCCGTGTCCTGCCCATGTCCTGTGCGCGGCCCTAGGCTGCTTGCGAGCAGCCTGGCGGCGCCGCCCGCTTTTCGCGGCGGCGCAGGCCTGTAGTGCTTAGCACCCTGTTTGGCAGGCCCGTTTGGGCCCGCCGGTTGCCGCCGCCTGCACGCGAAGTGCCGCGGCGGTAGGCAAGACTAGGCCGCCATGCGCTAAGATCGGGTGAACGCGAGTCGCATCACGGCGGCGTATTGCGCGGACCGGACGGGTCGGCCATGAGTTTGCCTTTGCCCAGACCTGCCAAGGAACTTCGCCATGCAGACGACACGCCGCCTGATGCTGACCGCCACCGGTAGGCTGCTTGCCGCCGCTGCGCTGCGGCCGGCTCTGATCGCTTCCGCCCGCGCGCAATCCGCGGGGGCCACCACGGCCACGCCCGCCGCAGGCGTCGACCCGCGGATGGCCGACCGCGCCGAGGGCAGGCCGGATGCGCCGGTGACGGTAACCGAGTGGTTCAGCTTCACCTGCCCGCACTGCGCTCATTTCGCCGCCGACGTGTATCCCGAGATCAAGGCCAAGCTGATCGACACCGGCAAGCTGCGCGTGGCGTTCCGCGAGTACCCGCGCGACCAGGTGGACCTGATGGCGGCCATGGTGGCGCGCAGCCTGCCGGCCGAGCGCTACGTGCCGTTCAAGGACACGCTGCTGGCCAGCCAGGCGCGCTGGGCGTTCGCCCGTGACGTCGACCCGAAGGAGGAGCTGGCGAAGATGGCGGCGCTGGCCGGCATGCCGCGCGAGATGTTCGACCGCGTGGTGGCCGACGAGACGCTGAAGGCGGAGATCCTGGCGGCGCAGGCCGAAGCCGAGAAGGCCTACAACATCAACTCTACGCCCACCTTCGTGACGAGCGGCCACCCGCATACCGGCGAGGCGGGCGTGAGCTACGACGCGTTCTCGAAGATGGCCGGCGTTTGAGGAAGAAAGGCCTTCTTTTTTGAAAAAAAGAAGCAAGAAACTTTTGCTCCCTGTCGGGCGGTCCAGGACTAGCGCGCGACAGCGGAGTCAAAAGCTTTTTGGTTCTTTTTCTCGAAAAAGAACTGCTTCCTTTCTTCCATGACAGCCCAGCTCAACCGCCTGCGCATCGCCGGCTTCAAGAGCTTCGCCGAGCCGGTCAGCCTGGACATCCTGCCGGGGCTAACCGGCATCGTCGGCCCCAACGGCTGCGGCAAGTCCAACGTGGTGGAAGCCTTGCGCTGGGCGATGGGCGAAACCAGTGCCAAGTCGCTGCGCGGCGGCGAGATGGACGACGTGATCTTCGCCGGCACCACCGCGCGCGCCAGCCGCAACCTGGCCGAGGTGACGATCACCCTCGGCGGCACCCTGCCCTCCCCCTACGACGCCGAGGCGGAGCTGGCGGTGACGCGGCGGATCGAGCGCGGCGCCGGCAGCCAGTTCCGCGCCAACGGGCGGGAGCTGCGGGCGCGCGACGTGCAAACGCTGTATGCCGACCTGGCCAGCGGCGCGCGATCCTCCGGCATGGTCAGCCAGGGCCGGGTCGCAACACTGGTGAACGCAAGGCCGGAGGAGCGGCGCCAGGTGCTCGAGGAAGCGGCCGGCATCACCGGCCTGCACGCAAGGCGGCACGAGGCGGAGCTGAAGCTGCGCGCGGCCGAGCAGAACCTGGCGCGCGCCGAGGATTTGCGGGTGCAGCTGGAAGGCGCGCAGGAGGGCATGCGCAAGCAGGCCCGGCAGGCGGCGCGCTACCGCAACATCTCTGACCTGGTGCGGGCGGCCGAGGCCGAGCACCTGGCCGTGCTGCTGGCCGGCGCCCAAGGCACGCTGACGGACGCCGAGGCGGCCTACGCCACGGCCCGGGCGGCGGTCGCTGCGGCCGGCGATGCGGCGGCTTCGGCCGGCGCGGCACTGGCCGAAGCCGAGGCCGCCCTGCCCGGCCCGCGCGAGGCGTTGGCCGAGTCGGGTCGACTGCTGGAGCGGCGGCGGATCACCGCCGAGGGGCTGGCCGCCGAGGCCGAGCGCGCCGCCCACGCCGCGGCCGAAGCCGAGCACCGCGTCTTGGAACTGGAAGCCGACCTGGATGCCGCCGAGCGGGCGCAGGCGGACACCGGCGCTTCGGTGGCACGCCTGCAGGCGGAAGCGGCGCGACTGGAGGCGACGCTGGCGGATCTGCCGGCACAGCTTGGCCGCGCCAGGGCGGCGCACGAGGCGGCCACGCATTTGGACGCGGTGATGCAGGCGGGGGCAGAGCAGGCGGCACGTGCGGCGATGGAGGCAAGTGTCGCGACCGCGCAGGCCGGCGCCGTGCACGAGGCGGCCGGGCGCCGACTGGCCGAGTGCCAGGCGGCGCTGCAAGCCGCCGCGGCGGGCGAGGCCGAGGTCCAGGCCGGCTTGGTCGGTCCGCAGGCGGTAGCCGACGCCGCCTCGTTGAGCACGGCCGCCGAGGATGCGGTGGCCGAGGCCCGCGTCGCGCTGGACGAGGCGGACGCGGCCCGCACCGCCGCAGCGGCAGCGCTGGCCGAAGCCCGCATCCAGGCGGCACAGGCCGAAGCGTCTCACTACGCCGCTGGGCAGGCGGTGCGTGCGGCGGATGAACGGCAGCAGCGGCTGGCGCGCTCGCTGGCCGTTTCGCGCAAGGCCATGCAGGCGCTGCTGGCCGGACGGGTGGACGCCGACGGCCTGGCGCAGGGCCGTGCGCGTGCGACCGAGGCTCGCATTGCGCTGGACTCCCGCGAGCGTGGCCACGATGCCTGCGAGCGGGCCTTGACGGCGGCGCGACAGGTGGCGGCCGAGGCGGCGCGGACCCTGTCCGACCGGCGTGCCGACGCAACCCGCGCTACGGCGGCACTGGCTGAAGCGGACGCGCGCGCGGCACGGCTCGGCAAGGAGGCCGACGACGCTCGTGCTGCGCTGGACGAGGCCGGGCGCGCGCTGCCCAACCCGGCCGTGCTGGCCGCCAGCGCGGCGGCGTCGACAGCGGCCGAACAGGATTTGGCGGCGCAGCACGCGGCCTGGCAGGCGGCCAGAGCAGCGGCGGCGGCGGCCGAAGCACAGGCGGCGACGCTGCGGCAGGCTTGCGACGCGGCTCGGTCCGAGGCGGCCAGGCTGCAAGGCGCGGCGGCCGGTCTGGCGCAAGGCGTTGAAGGCGAGGTGGCGGACGGGCCCGACCCTGTGCTGTCCGCCATGGCGGTGCCGGAGGGGTTGGAGGCAGCCCTGGGCGCGGCGCTGGGCGAAGCCAGCCAGGCCTCCCTCGACGCGGGCAGCGACCAGTTCTGGCGCCTGACGGTGGCCAGCCTGCCTGCCGCGATGCCCGACGGCGCGGTGCCGCTCGCCGGCCTGGTCCAGGCGCCGCCGGCGCTCGGCCGTGCCCTGGCGCACGTGGCGCTGCTGGCGGACGGCACGGACGGCGACGCGGTGCAGGACGCGCTGCCGCCGGGGATGCTCGCCGTCACGCGCCAGGGAGCGTGCTGGCGTTGGGACGGCCTGGTGACGCGTGCCGGGGCGCCGAACCCGGCGGCCCTCCGCCTGGCCCAGCGCCGCCGCCTGGCCGAAGCCTGCGCGGCACGCGAGGCGGCGCTGGCCGGGGCGGAGGCTGCGTCCAGCCGCCTGGCACAGGCGGCCGGAACGGCAGCGGCGGCAGGGGCGGCCGAAGCGCAGGGCCGCGCTGCGCACGGTCAGGCTGAAACGGCGTGGCGCGCCGCGCGGAATGCCCATCAGCAGCTCGCCGGGCAAGCGGCGATGGCCGAGGCACGGCAGGCGGCGCTGGCACCGGTGGTGCAGCGCCTGGACGTGGCACTTGCGGCGGCGCTGGAAGCACAGGCCGCGGCGCGGCCAGCGGCCGGTCCGCTGCCGGATGAGGAGCTGGCAACGGCCGCACGCGCCGCCGCAGCCGAGGCCGAGGCGGCTGCCGGAACGCTCGAGGCGGCGCGCCGGGACCGCCAGGCGGCACGCACCGCCCTGGCCGAGGCCGACGAGGACGCGGCGCGAACCGCACGCAAGGCGGCCGAGACCGAAGCGCGGATCGCCGCCTCCACCCCGGCCCTGCACGATCTGGAGGCAGAAACGAGCTCGGCGGCGCTGCGGGTGGAGGAAGCCCGTACGGCGACCGCCGCGTTGCCCGCCCTGGACGCGACCAGGGACGTGCTGGCCACCGCGCAGGCGGGCGACGCGGCGGCCGGTGCACGGCAGGCAACGGCCCGTGCGGCCCGCGCGGCGGCTGAGGCCGGGCTGGACGGCGCCCGCCGGACCCACACCGCGCTAGCGGCCCGGCAGACCGAGGC
>CAXTBC010000011.1:0-71687 GCA_964242595.1 uncultured Acetobacteraceae bacterium
AGGCATCCGCCTCCATTAAACCCGACCCTCGCAGAAGTACATAACACCTTCTAGTGCTTGGAAGCAGATGAGAAAGTTACTTGAAGAAGTGTTCTAGACTAGTTAATTCTTCTGGTCAGACTTGCGAGCTGAGCGAGGCCTGTCAGGGCGCCATGATTGTAAATCTCAAGAGGCGCCATGACTGACACAAGGCCGTCATTGGCACCGGACGGACATCCCCGCGACAAGCGCGGCCGTAATCTGAGTAGTTTCCGACCCTATGAAGTGAAGCATGAGCTGACATCCAGGTGCCATCCGGTAAGATCAAGGCAAGCAAGACGCTAAACGTCCGTAAACGCGTCTCAAGGTGAGTTGTATGTCATCGGCAAAGCCCATAGCTGACTGTCAATCACTCGGTAAACACCATTTCGAGAGCCGCCCGACATCGAAGAGGCGGGTGTCCTTACTCAGCCAATCGGCATCTTCGCGGACCAATACCGGCTAACTGTCTTGTAGATGACTTTGGCGAACGTGTGCAGGTTTTGGCTTTGTGTCGCTGTTCTCCGGAACAGAGTGCTTGATGAACAAACTTAGCAATCAAAGCAACTTGGTGGAAGCGCCGGGTCGGGAGATTAGCTCTGTGGCAGCCGTACCTTGTCGTGGTCGACGTTGACGCTATGACGCTGGAACTGATGTTTAGCCTATATGTGACACCCTGCTTATGAGTAGATTCCGTCCCTTTCTTCCGGGCCGAATAACGCCGACAGGTAGACTAAGGGCCGACTGACAGAAATATCATCTCTCATAGACGATTATAGGAGCTTCCTCGCCGAGAACAGAACCGCTTTCATCATGAATCTTAGTCAGACAGACAATGGTAACATGGTCGACAAGACTAACAATATGGAGAGACTTAGTGGGTTTAGTACTTTTCGCCTTAAAGTTTCGGATAACCATATTCGTTCTTGCCTTACTGATCATGTTTCTGGGCGGGTCGGCGATCGTCACCACTCCAGAAGACGTGCTGCCGGACGTAAATATTCCCGTCGTGTCGGTCGTCTGGACTTACACCGGCCTCTCCGCAAAGGAGATGGAAAACCGTGTCACGACATACACGGAATTTGCGCTCTCAAACAGTGTAAACGGCATCAAGAACATTGAGAGCCTCACGTTACAAGGCATTGCGGTCGAGAAGGTGTTCTTCCAACCTAACGTGAGTATCGACCTTGCAATCGCGCAGGTTGTGTCTGCCATGAATTCGATCCGAGCTTTGCTTCCTCCTGGCATCAACCCTCCGACCGTGCAGCAATACAGCGCGTCGTCGGTAGCGGTCATCCAACTAGCGATGTCCGGAGAAAGCGAGGAAAAGCTATATGATTACGGTAATTACCGCTTGCGCCAAGCGATCTCGCAAGTCCCTGGAAGTAGCCTGCCGACACCGTCGGGGGGTAAGCTTCGGGAAGTGATCATCGACCTCAACCTGCACGCCTTGCAGGGCTATGGCCTGACACCGTCACAAGTCACAAGTGCGATTTTGGCACAAAACGTCACGTTGCCCTCAGGCGAGGTTAAGTTCGGCAACCTGCAATACGTCGTAAAGCTGAACGACTCTCCGAGCGCTGTGGATACGTTCAACTCTTTTCCAGTTGCGATGGTTAATGGTGCTCCCGTATTGATCCGCGACATCGCGCACGTCCGCGACGGGTTCCAGGTTCAGCAGAATATCGTTCGGTCAAACGGCAGTCGCGCCGTACTGATGGACGTGCTCAAGAACGGCAACGCCTCGACGCTGTCCGTAGTCGACAACGTGAAGCAGTTATTACCGGGGCTGAAGGCGGCCGCGCCAAAAGACTTAGTTGTCACACCCTTGTTCGACCAATCAGTTCTCGTTACAAGCTCGATTTCTGACGTGGTCACAGAGGGTTGTATCGCAGCGGGCCTAACGGGTCTGATGATACTTCTATTTCTAGGCTCCTGGCGATCCACACTGATCGTGATGATCTCGATTCCACTCGCCATCCTAAGCTCTCTGGTCGTCCTAAGTGCGTTGGGTGCAACGATCAATGTCATGACCCTCGGCGGCTTGGCTCTTGCTGTCGGCATCCTGGTGGATGACGCGACTGTCGCAATAGAGAATACCTATAGGCTGCTGGAGGAAGGACGTGACTTTCCGCATGCCGTTGTTGAAGGCGCAGCGGGCATTGCCAAGCCGGCGCTGGTTTCGACGCTGGCTATTTGCTGCGCTTTCGTCGCCGTCTTGTTCCTGACAGATGCCGCAAAATACCTTTTTACGCCGCAGGCGCTCGCCGTAGTCTTCGCCATGCTCGCATCCTACGGCTTATCCCGGACATTGGTGCCGGTCTTGGCCGATATCCTGATCGCTGGCGAACAGCACGGCAAAGATAAGGCTAGCCCACCAAAGCCCGGCATTCGAGGTTTCTTCGGGCGCTTCAACGCAGGTTTCGAGCGCGTATTTAAACGTTTCCGCGTGGGCTACGGCAAGCTCTTGCGGATCGTTCTAGGCAACCGCTTGGGGACCTCCCTGGTTATTGCCACAGTACTCGCAAGCGGCGCCGGCGTATTCACGTTCGTTGGGCGTGACTACTTCCCCCAGATTGATACCGGAGAGATGCAGTTGCACGTACGCGCAAGGTCCGGTCTGCGCATAGAGAACGCTGAGGAGTTCTTCCAGAAAGTCGATGACACCATTCGCAGCGTTGTCCCAGCAAAGTATCTCGGTCTGGTGCTCGATAATATTGGCCTGCCAAGTAACAACTACAATTTTGCGTTCGGCATCGTCGACTCAACCGCTTACTACGATGGAACCATCCTGGTCAGCCTTAACAAGGGGCATGCACCAAGCGCCGACTACATGCGTGTGCTTCGAACGAAGCTAAGACAGCAGTTCCCGGAGGGGGTATTCTACTTCGAGGCAGCGGACTTCGTGACCCAAGTGCTTGACTTCGGTTTACCGTCTCCCATTGATATTCAAATCGTTGGACAAGACGCTACCGGAAACCTCAAGGTCATGCAGAGACTGCTCGATCAGGTTCTCAAGGTAAGAGGCATCGTGGATGCTCACATCCAGCAGATTGTCGATGCTCCCCAATATCTCTTGGACGTTGATCGTGACCGGGCGCTGCAGTTTGGACTGACCGAGGAGCAAGTCTCGACCAACCTCAACATTTCGCTCGCATCGAGTTACCAAACACAGCCAAGCTTCTGGGTCGATCCGACCAGCGGAATTCCGTACAACGTTGCGGTTCAGACTCCTGAGTATCTGGTAAGCAAGATGTCAGACCTGATGAATACGCCTTTGACGAGTTCTACTAACGGAACCACCACACTGCTCTCAAATGTGTCATCGCTGACACGTGAAGGATCGCAGGTCGTTATTAACCATAGCAACGTCGAGCCAGTTTTCGACATTTACGCGAATGTTCAGGACCGTGACCTCGCATCCGTTGCAACCGACCTACAGCGTCTCGTCGTTGCCGTTCAAAAGAAGTTACCGGCTGGCAACCACATCACCATCGCAGGCCAGATAGTAAGCATGGAGAGCGCCTTTAGTCACATAGGAACCGGTCTCGCCGTAGCCTTACTGTTTGTCTATCTTCTCATGGCGATCAACTATCAAAGCTGGGGCGACCCGTTCGTTGTAATCGCGGGTCTACCCATCGCTTTTTGCGGGATTTGCGTCGCACTTCTTGCAACATCAACCACTCTTTCCATCCCGTCACTCATGGGGGCCATCATGTCCGTCGGTGTGGCATCTTCAAACTCCATCCTGCTTATCACTTTTGCGCGCGAGCATCGCGACAGCACTGGATGCAGTGCCAGCGAGGCTGCAATCCAGGCAGGCGAAACCCGGCTACGGCCCATCTTGATGACGGCAATTGCCATGTTCGTCGGACTAACACCGATGGCGCTCGGCCTCGGTGCCGGCTCGGAGCAGAATGCGGCGTTAGCTCGTGCGGTGCTAGGCGGCGTCTCCTTCGGAACCTGCTCCACGCTGCTGTTCGTGCCGTTTCTCTACACTGTCCTTCGCAGCGGCGCGCCTAAGCCTGTGCAGGACTACATACAGGATGCAACATGACCGATCATCAAGAAGATGGACTAAAGTCAGATCCGAATTGCATGCCTAATCCGAAAGGTGGAGATCCAGGCACACAGGATGAGGACAGTCGTCTTTCACCACTCGTGTTTTTGGTTCCAGGATTGCTAGTCTTGGCGCTTGTTGGCTGGGGTGCCTGGAGCCATTGGCAGGTTAACGCGATGGCGGCAACTACGCAGCAGCAAACTGTTGGATATCGGCCGACCTTACACGTAACGGAGGCAAAGCGCGTCGACGGGCCGATCATCCTAACCCTTCCCGGCGCAACCGCGCCGTTTGACCAAGCAAATATCTACACCCGCGCCACAGGTTACATTGCTAAACGCTGGGTCGACATTGGAAGTAGGGTCAAGACTGGCGACTTGCTTGTTCGTATAGCGGCGGCTGACCTGGATGGGCAGCTTGCACAGGCAGTCGGCCAGCTAAGCCAGACTCACGCTGCCTTAGTCGTGGCTCAAGCTAACGTCGAGCAAAGTCGAGCTACAATCAAGTTGGGAGTAGTCACGAACGCCAGAACGGGCAAGCTTGCGCTCGACGGCTGGGCGTCAAAGCAGGACGCGGATACGGCACGTTATAACCTTGCGGGGCAAGTCGCGTCTCTGGCAAGCAATCAGGCGAGCGTGGCAGCGGCGGAGGGCAACATCAAGGCACAGCTCGGTAATATCCAGTACCTCAAAGCGCTGGTAAGTTATGAGTTGGTGACAGCGCCATTCGACGGTATCGTCACCGTACGCAATGTTGATGCAGGTGACTTGGTCATGGCTAACGCCGGAAGCGGCACGCCTGCGTTCACGGTAGAGCGTCAAGATGTGTTGCGGATCTTCGTTTATGTTCCGCAAAGCAATGCCGTCGGACTACGCAACGGACTACCTGCTGAGATTCATGTGCCGGAGTTACCTGGGCGCACGTTCACCGGTGTGGTTTCTCGAAGCAGTGTAGCCTTGAACTCTGAATCGAGGACGGTTCGGACGGAGGTCGACGTGGCCAATCCCGATGGGACGTTGCGTCCAGGGTTGTACGTCGACGTCGATCTTGCCATTCCTCGCGGGGCGCCTGGTGTTGTCGTGCCAGCAGAGGCGATCCTCTTCAATGGGCAGGGTCTGCGTGTTGCTGTCGTCAAGGACGGCGTCGTACACCTGGTTGACGTCACTATCTCACGAGACTTTGGCAAAACGATAGAGTTGCGGACGGGCCTGCAGGGGGGCGAGCAAGTCGCCCTCAGCCCGCCGGCGGGTCTTGAGGACGGACGACAGGTCGATGTGAAGGCCCAAGCAAAAACGCCATCATAAAAGCAAGTCAGTTTGTAGAGCGGCGTGACGGACGCCTGTATCGGGCGCCCGCCAACTTGAAATGTTACTTTGGCAAAGCAGCCGCGCGAGCGGCCTTGATGAATGTCCAGCCGTTTGGTTCGCCGTAACCGGTCGCCGTGTCCCAGCCGGGCGCAGTCATCAAAGACGAATCTGCACCAAAGCCGAGGTCGATTACGGTGCCCTGTTCGACAGTGGCCGAAGTGCCAACAAACCCGTTCGGTTGTGTGAGTGTAAGGCCGAGCACGTCCGCGGCCGTATAGTGCGTCACGATGGGAAGCGGGCTATTCGTGCCGGGTTGCGTCGTGGTACCGGCCAAGTTGGACCTGCTGGCCTGGACCGGGACGATATCCGTAAAGGCCGCCACAGGCATGGTCGCAAGGACGGGCGCTGCCTGGCCGAGGCCTTCGTGCGCGGCCTGCTGTGCCAGCGCCCATATACCTGAAAAAACGGGCGTAGCCAAGCTGGTGCCGCCGATCGTTAGTAGAACGGCTGCTTGGCCATCGCCTCTGTCGGCTACGATGATCCCGCCGGTGTAAGGGTCGGCGATCGCGGAGATGTCGGGCAGCTGCCGCCCGACACCCGGCAAGCCGGCCTTCGCCTGCCATGCGGGCTTTTCAAACACCAGGCTTTCGCCGCCGCCGCCGCCGAATGCAAAGCCGCCGAGCGAAGGTGGCACAGCCACACCGTTCGGACCTCCGAGAACCGAGAACGTGGCTCCCCAAACAGAGTCGACTGGGCCGCTATCGCTAGGAACGTTGAGGCTGGTTCCTCCCACACCGGTCGCGTAGGGGGAGTCCGCAGGTACGGAGGGAGCACCGACGGGCGTGCCCAGGCCGAAGTCGCCGTCATCACCCGTTGCGACCATGACGGCAATGCCTTCTGCCGCGGCTTGCTTGATTACGGTGTTGTAGGCTCGGGCAACGGCTGGGCCGACACCTGCTTCGGCACTGCCATAGCTGTTGGAAATGACCCCGCCCAGCTTCTTCGAAATCGCATAATGGAGGGCGTAGGCCAGCTCTGAGTCATTATCACTTGGCGCGACGACCAGGACGATCTTCGCCTTGGGTGCCATGGCGTGCGCCCACTCGACATCCAGCGATACCTCCAAAGGCCAATCCGTGTTGTAGGGTGACGTGATGGGAGGGCCGTCAGGGTAGATCACCTGCAGGTTAGTGCTGTCGAACGCCGGCAATCCCATCATGGTTGAGAAGGTATTGGCGTCGCTCTGGATGGTTGGAGAGCCGTAAGCGTCGACGATGACGATCGTCTGGCCTTCGCCGGTGAAGCCTTTCGCATACACTGCCGGCAAGCCGTATTTTGCAGCGACCTGACTGGCCGTATAGCCGCAGGTCTTGAACGGCGGCGTGGGAAGATTGCGCGTCAGATATCTCGGCCCGGTGTACCTGCCGAGTTCGCTGCCAACGCCCAGACCGATCCCGGCGAGTTTCACGGTAGCTATCTGTTTAAAGCAAGTGTCGGTAAATATGGTGAACGGGTTGAGTACGGATGCCGCCGGCACTCCACGCATCGGCTTGCCGGTTACAGGGTCTGCCTGAGTCAGAACGAAAGGCGTAACTGTCGCACTTGACAGGCCGGTCATGCCGGCGATGATTTCTGCCCCGGCGCCCTCGAAACGCGGTTCGGAGGTGTTGGCGCGGAACTGACGGCCGTTACGAGAGAACAGGTGAAAGTCAGTTGCGAAAGCCGCCTTCATCACCTTGGCGCTTCCGGTCACCCGCAGCGCTGAGTTGTCACTTTCACGACGCACGACACGCAGTCCGGCAGCCTCGAGTGAACTGGACAGCCGATCTACCTGTGCACTCCTGGCGCCGTAGGACAAGACTTCGTCCGGCGTCATCCATTGGTGGTACACTGTCGAACCGACAGTGGTGCGTTCCGAGATCGCGGCACCGAGCGTATCGGGGCCGTCCGACTTCAACCAGATGGTCACAGCGATCGAAGTCCCACTATCAACTGGGCCCAGATCCTGGCGGGCGAGTCGATCATCTGCGGCAGCGGCTTGCGATGCGAGCGGAAGAGAGAGCAGCAGAGCGGCCGAGGCAAGCAGCCTTGCGTGAGAGGACCAAAACTCTTGTGATCTCATCGAGGTAATTTCCTTATAATGAACGTTCAGCTTAACAGATCAGACAACATGCGCTTCGGCGTGCCATGACCGATGTAGACAGGGTTCGCCGAGAGCTACTCCTTCTGCACGCGGTTTCCGGGCAATGCCAATAGTTACGGATGTCACCGGTTGCTATCTTGAGACACGGAATGCCAGTCCGCAAGTGAGTGAATAGTCAACGGCGCTCAACCCAGAGTTGAATGCTTGCTGAGCCGACACCGCGAGGTGTGGCCGATCGCCAGACGCGAGTGGCTGAGGACCTTCGGCGCGGTTAGCATTTAGAGCTCAGTTCCGACAATACCCGCGAGAGGCATATCGTCTGCGCGTCAAAGCTCGACCAGCAGCTATCATAGATCGCTCCGCATGTCAGAGCGGGGCAGGTTGAGACTGGCGGTTCTGGATCAATCTCCGATCGCCAGAGGCAAAACGAGACTGTATCTGTGTCGTCATAAATATCGTGATCTACACGTCAAAGGCTGTAAGTCGCCAGATTCCTTCTCTCGAGGAACAAAGTCATGAGCCGTTTCACTCGCAATCGTTTAGACACCAGCGCGACACGTCAGGCGCCAACCACACTTTCGCCGGCGCGTGTTGGTTGAAGAATGACGCTGGGGTGATCATGCATCTTCGTGCAAAACGCGAGGGACTGATGCTCAGCCTCGGCGGCGACGGGGCCGTCATCTCTATGCGTTAGTGAGCGGGGTTTGGCTATCGGCGATTTGCATGATCAAGGGTTGCTCCGGGTAACCACAGCTCGGGCAGCCGCCAATGCCACAGTTTCTCGAATGGTAGCCACATCCCGGCAGGTCTCGACTTTCATAGCTTTCAATCGCAGCGTGTCGGTAACTCGATAGTATTTTTGCTCGACGGCTTCTCGGTAGCCGGGCGGACCCGGCAGGCCAGGATATCGGTTTGCATCGATGGTTTCCGTTCTGCCAGAAAGCGAAAGCTCGATCACGCCGCCATGGTGCTTCGGGTCACCTGATGCTGCCTCGAACCGGATTCGTTCTACCATGGCCGTCACAAGTGGATCGCCAAGAACGGTGTCGTCGAAATCAGGGGGTTGCGCAAGTCGCGGCTGAGCGCCACGGCCAGGCTGAACACGATGCTATATTGCGCAGCTACCAGGGTTCGCGGTTGGTGGTTCTGATGCCTCGGGTCATCGCGAACGGACCAGCTTTTACGCGGACACATTCAACGCTGCCGGATGTCCTGTCCTTCCGGAGTTTCGTAGCTCGTTTACCGCGTGGACGAAGAGCAAAGCGTAAGCGTGCACCGGTGCAAGCTTCAGGATGGCTTGCTCGCATCTCCATTTCATCCGAGTCCCGTTGTCAGAAGTTTCGCAGCCGGGCTGGGTGAGAAGGCGTGCAGAAAGCCGTTGTCGCTCTCCAAGACGTCGTTAGGTCCAACAACGCCGGCCCGGGCCAAGAAGACGCTTTCCAGCCCGAGTTGCGCACTACGGGCCGGATGCAGCGATGCCCATAGCCGAGGCTGTAGCCGCTGTGTCGAGCCCGAGCAGATGGCAGCAGCCCGCCGCGGCGCCGACTGTACTGTGAAGTCCGGGATTGTGAAACCCGCGCCTGCGTGGTCGGAAGAGCCGCTCGCGCTGCCTATCCGGTTCCTAACTTCGTAGCTCATGACGCAGGCCGCCAGCAACTCGCGTCCGGACAGTCGCCGCTGCGCTGCCAACAGCAGCAGAACGGGAAAAACCGCAGATGAAGGGTGGCAGTTAGGATAGACTTGCTCGAGCTCGAAGGCTGATGCAGCAACACCATCGAGAAATGCGGCGAGGACAGCGGAAGCTTGGCCCCGGCGAGGGCTTCGACAGCGCCCACGCCCACCGCCGAGCTTGTGCCTTGTGACGCAAAGCGGTGAACAGGCTGGACAACTCCAGCAAGCATCGTCGCCACGTTGTCCAGGATCAGCAGGGGGAACAGGTCGATGATCTGCCTGGACACTTGGTCAAACGGAAAAGTCGCAGCAAGTGCTGCCAGTTTCCAGGTATGCCGCGAGCTTTCAACATCAGCCGTCCACATGACCTAAACTCCGCGTTGCATTGTCGGCGTCGCGTCAGCGTGGAATCGTCGTAATAACACCTCGGAAGTTCGATTCTACGACGCGGTCGCATGAGGTTTGATCAACCCGATGACTTTGGTCGCAGGTCGGGGTGGACCAATCGAATCCGCCATTTGCATCCGGATCAAGCCGCGCGCCGCCAGGACCGCGTAGAAGCCAAACAAAGGTCGGCCGATTGTTCTTGAACTTGGTGAACGCTCGAGCCAGAAGTCGGGGCGTGGCGTCAGGACTATGAGAGCCGCCTCGAAGCTTGTCGGAGCAGCAAACAGCTACCGAGTTTGCCTTTTCGGCGGGCTTAACCTCACACTCAAAGCGCCAAGAAGTTCATCCTGAGTGGATGAACTTCTGGTAGACTTCAGGCGAATACGGGCTCTTGCTTCTGATTAAGGGGGGAAAACCGGAGCTCAGTCGCTTACGAAAGGTAATTCAACACCGCGCTGCGAGACAGTGCCTGACGTGTCAAGTCGTTGCTTGCCTGTTCGACTGACACCCCAAACATTCCTCTCTGCAGGTCGGATTGCTTATTGCACACTGATGGCGAGTATCTGAGTGTCCCAGCGTGGCAGGCTAACAGGTATGGTGAGCGTGCCGTTTCCGGAGAGCATTTCGCTCGTGTTGGCCATCAAGTCCTCTACCTTGATCGCCCCCGAATTTAGGCCGGACAGCGCGACAGTGCCCGAAACAGCCGAAGCCGCCGCTGCTGCCGAAGGGTTGCTGACCACCACGATGATTCGTCCGGTCTGATCCTTGAACGCGAACCCGGTCAGCCCGGCCGAAAGGCGGAAGGGCTGGTTGGAAAGCGCAGCAAGCGCCTGCGGGGTAGTGACGACTGGCGCCGTCCCGCCAAGTCGGGCGAGCTCGCTGGCCGGCAAGGACGTGCCAGCCCCTACGACCAGCCAGGCTGACGGCGCATTGCCGGCAGACTTGCTGATCGTCGGAAGGGCCGCGTCGGACACGTAGTAGCCGAAGCCGCCACCCGCATCGATGAACTGCTGCAGGACATTGCTCGGCAAATAAGGTTGGAATCCGGGATTGCTCTGCTCGGCCAGTTCGAACGCGTGTTCCACGTTTTTGGAGTAGTAGAGTGCCGGCCCGAACGGCGCGGTGGGAACCACGGTCTGGATCAGCGAGGTCAGCGGGTCCAGCACGGACAGCGTTCCCACATCCCAGTAGTCGCGCGAGGTGAAGGCCAGCGCGCGGCGCACCAAGCCGCTCCGGTCGGCAATGTGGGACCAGGCCTGCCAGCTCCACAGCCGCTTGAGCAGCTTGTAGCCTACCTCCTTTTGGTCCGCGGCACTGAGCGTCGGGTAGAAGGACGCGATGGCAGACCAGTAGGCAGCGTCGTCGGCCTCAAGGTTGGCGCCGTTGCGCACCAGCGGCTCACGCGCGGCGGCGATGGAGGCGCCGGCGAGTTCGCCGGCGATCGGGGCCTGGATCGGACCCGCACGTCCGACTTGGATCACCTGGTTGTCCCAGATGCACATGTATGAAGCGGACCCCACCGTCTTCGCCATGAAACGCTCGTCTATGCCGATCAGCCTGCGGTAGGACGGCGTCATGTTGCCTTGATCGATGACCAGGGCGTTGGTGGCAGTGGCAGCCGTGATCCTGGTCGCCAGCGCGTGGTAGAAATTGGCGAAGCCCTGGTCCAGGAAGCCGGTCCATTGCGTGAAATAGGCGGCGTTGGTGAGGGCCGCCGCTTGCGGCAGACCCATGCCCTGGAACTTGGGCTGAAGCCCATGCTGCTTGCTGAAAGCGGCCAGGATGCCGGCGTTGAAATCATGCACCATGCTTGGCGAGGGCTGGCTGTCGCTGAAATCGCTCAGCATGATGCCGTAGCCACCGGTCTTCTGGGACGTCAGTGCCCAGCGGTAGGCGTAGGAGTCGCCCCATGTGCAGCCGGATGGCATGTCAGGAGGACAGTCGGACGCCTTCAACGGCGTCAGCGGCGAAATCCAGCCCCACTGGCCGCCCCAGCTCCTGAAATAGTTCGGGTAGTTCGGCATCGTCCCGCCATCGACGGCGATGTCCTGATACTGCGGGTTTGCGCCGATGAAGTTGCGCCAGGCGACGAACTCGGGCCGGTTCGGGAAATTGCCGTTCGCCCGGTCCTGCTGGATCCAGGATGGCTCGCCCGGGAACGTGCCGGTCGGGAAAGATGCCTCGTAGGTGTCCTCCCAACGTTGCGCCCCGGAGGCGGGCACCACGCCGCTGGCCGATTGCGAAGCGGCCGCTTGGTGCACCTGTGACATTAACCCGACGTTCAGGAAGTCAGAACCGGGGTTGGCGGTGTAGAACAACTCCGCCGGTTCCACGTCCGGCGAGCACAACCAGCACGCGTTATAAACATTTTTCTCAAAAGGCAGGCTTTGATACGATGTTGCACCGACGCGTCCTTGGGCGTCTAGTGGCTCAGCTTGCGCGCAGTGGTTGTAGACCGTGACCGAAGTCGTTGCAAGAAACGCGAATACAGTTCCGCTATTACAGAAAGATCTGTTGAAAACCAAACCCATAACCCCCACTCAACCCGACGTAGCGTCGCTCACGTTCGAGTGATCAGTAGGTGAACGCTAGCAGTGTTGCAACCCCAAATTGCATACTTGTTTCAACTGTGTTTGACTTGTAAGTGTCTCGGGTTGTCCGAACATGGCGTTGTCTTCGTAAGCCGCCGCAAATCTGGCTTGCGAGCCGCGTGGTTTTCTGGACGGAGTTCCGCCAGAGGCGGACCGTGGCGTGTAACGCAGCGTTTGCTGGGCCATGCCGGCCGGCTTGGCTGACATGCCGGGGGCGGCCGATGCCGCTTCGACCATCTAGCCAGTACGGAAAACAGGATGGTGGATCCCGCCGCTCCTCACTGCTCGCCGTGCGGGCCGGCAGTGCGACGTTGGCAAGCTGCGATACCGGTCCTCTGGCGAGGAGGAGCGTTATCGCTGAGTCTGATGCTAAACTCAGACTGAGCCGCGGAGCGGGCGTGCTCTGCGCGGCTTGGCTCGTTTTGTCAGGTCTTACAGATGAATTTGCATGGTGAGGCTCTTCAGCGTCTGCATGCGTTCGACCTGACCGTTGGTCCTAGAATGCCTTGGCTTTGGCTTGGTGAGCTTGTGGTTTATTCGGCCTTCGCGCACGCATATTCAAAAGCGTGTACCCGAGACAAGTCGCCCTTCGCGATAGCGAGCATGATGTTTGCGGCGGCCGAGCAGATGTTTTAGACGTGGTGAAGTGTGTGCCACTATCAGTCAGCACAGTTTGCACGCGGTATGGCACGGCCTTGATGAGGGGCGCGGAGAAAATCGCGGCGGTGCGCCTGCTGACGCGGTCATGTAGTTTTACGAAGGCGAACTTGAAGGTCCGGTCGATGCCGACAGGCAGATAGAGCTTGCCCTGGTCGGTATCGACTTCGGCGATGTCGACATGGAAGTAGCCAATCGGATAAGATTTCAACCGCTTCTTGGCGCTTCGAGCGCTGTCTGGCTCGGGCAATCGGGCGATGCCGTATCGCTGGAGACATCCGTGCGGCGAGGAGCGTGTGAGGTGCCGGAGGACTGGAGGGCATACAAGCAGTCGTTCAAAGGAGCAGCGTTTACCACGGACGACGAACGCCAGAAAACCACCTCCTAATCTGTCCCTAATCAACACCGAACGGACACGGCAGATCGCGAACATATTCGGTCGATAGACTGGGCTACAGAGCCCACATCTACGGAATTGAGCGGTAAAAAAAACGAAAGCCGGCGAACTGCAGCTTGGCGGAAGGAGTGGGATTCGAACCCACGGTACGCTTTCACGCACACACGCTTTCCAAGCATGCGCCTTAAGCCGCTCGGCCATCCTTCCTATAATGCGTAAGTTACGTGAGCCTGACTGACGTGGCAAGCGCCTGACGTGGTGGTGCGACTGGGCCTGTGGGACACGACGGAAGAAGTCTGCATTTCATGCCCCCGCGCGGGTCGGCGTACGATATCGCCGGTTTGAGCCGGCTGCGCTGGGCGAGAGCTATGCGTCGGTTCGTCTCAGGCGTCCATCTTCAGCGCTGCCAGAAACGCGCTCTGCGGGATCTCAACCTTGCCGAACTGCCGCATGCGCTTCTTGCCCTCCTTCTGCTTCTCCAGCAGCTTGCGCTTGCGGCTGATGTCGCCGCCGTAGCACTTGGCGGTGACGTCCTTGCTGAGCGCGCCGAGCGTCTCGCGGGCGATGATGCGGCTACCGATGCTGGCCTGGATGGCGATCTTAAAAAGCTGGCGCGGGATCAGCTCTTTCAGCTTGGCGCAGATCGAGCGGCCGCGGGTCTCGGCCACGCTGCGGTGGGCGATGAAGCTTAGCGCGTCGACGGGATCGGTGTTGACGAGGATGGAAATGCGTACCAGGTCGCTCTCCTCGTAGCTGTCCATCGCATAGTCGAAGCTGGCGTAGCCGCGGCTGATGCTCTTCAGGCGGTCGTAGAAGTCGAACACCACCTCGTTGAGCGGTAGCTGATAGACGGCCATGGCGCGGTTGCCGACATAGGTGAGGTCCACCTGCCGGCCGCGGCGTTCGTTGCAGAGCGTGAGCACGTTGCCGAGGTAGTCGTCGGGCACCATGATGGTGGCGCGTATCCACGGCTCCTCGATGTGGGCGATGTAGGTGGGATCAGGCATGTCGGCGGGGTTGTGCAAATCCATCACCTCGCCGTTGTTGCGGTGGAGCTTATAGACGACAGAGGGGGCGGTGGCGATCAGGTCGAGGTCGAACTCGCGCGAGAGCCGCTCCTGGATGATCTCCAGATGCAACAGGCCGAGGAAGCCGCAGCGGTAGCCGAAGCCCAACGCCGCCGAGGTTTCGGCCTCGTAGTGGAAGCTTGCATCGTTGAGCCGCAGCTTGCCCAGCGATTCGCGGAGCTTCTCGAAATCGTCGGCGTCGACGGGGTAGAGGCCGCACCAGACGACGGGGATGCTGGGCTTGAAGCCGGCGAGCGCCTCGGTGGCGGGCACGCGGTCGTCGGTGATGGTGTCGCCGACGTTGCAGTCGGCCACCGTCTTCATCGCGGCGGTGAAGTAGCCCATCTCGCCGGGGCCAAGGTCTCCGGTGGGGATCATCTTAGGCGTGAATACGCCGCATTGTTCGACGACGTAGGCGTGGCCGTTGGCCATCATGCGGACTTTCTGGCCGCGCTTCATGCGGCCGTCCTTGACGCGCACCAGGATGACGACGCCGAGGTACTGGTCGTACCAGCTGTCGACGAGCAGGGCTTTCAGCGGCGCGTCGGCGTCGCCGGTGGGCGGCGGCAGGCGGGTGACGAGCGCTTCGAGCACGCCTTCGATGTTCAGTCCCGTCTTGGCGCTGATCATCACGGCGTCGGACGCGTCCAGGCCGATCACGTCTTCGATCTGCTGGCGCACCTTGTCGGGTTCGGCGGCGGGCAGGTCGATCTTGTTGAGCACGGGGACGATCTCGTGGTGGGCCTCGATAGCCTGGTAGACGTTGGCAAGCGTCTGGGCCTCGACGCCCTGGCTGGCATCGACGACGAGCAGGCTGCCCTCGCAGGCCGCCAGGCTGCGGCTGACCTCGTAGGCGAAGTCAACGTGGCCTGGCGTGTCCATCAGGTTCAGCTCGTAGGTCAGGCCATCATGCGCCTTGTAGGCCAGGCGCACGGTCTGCGCCTTGATGGTGATGCCGCGCTCTTTCTCGAGCTCCATGTTGTCGAGCACCTGGGCCGTCATCTCGCGATCCGTCAGGCCGCCGCAGGCCTGGATGAGGCGGTCGGCAAGCGTGGACTTGCCGTGGTCGATATGGGCGATGATGGAGAAGTTGCGGATCAGGCTGAGCGGGGTGTCGGTCATGCGTTTAGATAGGCGCAAAACGGGCTTTAGGGGAGTGGGGACGAAGGACTTGGGGCTCTGCCCCAAACCCCGCTGGGGCCTCGAGACCCCAGACCCCCATTCGTTTAGGATCTCTTAACAAACAGGTTTGAGGACTTGTTTCACCGGGTCTAGGGGCGAAGCCCCTTGCTATCCTGCCGATTCAACGTGTCAGACTGCGGTTATCAGCATTATTCTCACGTCTCTAAACGAACGGGGGTCTGGGGCCTCGAGGCCCCAGCGGGGTTTGGGGCAGAGCCCCAAGCTTGCCTGGCCTACTTAGCCAACGGCAACATCTGCCGCACCCGGCGGGCCAACTCCTGCACGCTGTAAGGCTTCGCCAGAACCGGAAACCGCAGCGCACCCTGCGCCAGCGCGGCGCTGCTGTAGCCGGTCGCAAGCAGAATGGGCATACCGGAAAACCTGTCGGCGATCAGCTCGGCAAGTTCGATGCCGCTCATGCCGCCGGGCATGACGATGTCGGAGAAGACAAGGTCGAACCGGTCGCCCGATTGCAACAGAGCGAAGGCAGCAGCCGCATCGGGCCGGTGGTCCACCTTGTGACCCAGATCCTCCAGCACCGCGATCGCCACTTCGGCCACCTGCGGATCATCCTCGACGACAAGAATGCGGGTCGCGTCCCGGGGCGGAGCAAGCCCATCCTGCTCTTCGGCCACGCCCTGCATCGCGCTCGGGGTGGCGGAGAGGCTGGCAAGCTGGGCGGACAAAGCGGCGGCGCGGTCGGTGGCCAAGCGCATGTTGTCCAGCAGGCGAATCAGCTTCGGGTTGCCGGCCGCGTGACGCTCGGCCAGCGCCAGGCTGCCGGCGATGACGGTGAGCACGTTGTTCAGGTCGTGCGAGAGAGCGCCGGCCGCCTCGGTCAGCGTGGTATCCAGGCCCAAGGCGTGATCGGTGCCGGGCCATGGATCGCTCTGCCAGCCCATCAGCGCGGGACCGGGTTAGCGCAGTTGGGCACCGGTAGCTTTGACAACAGCTTGCACCACCTTTGCGGACAGGGCCTCGATCTCCTCATCGGTCATTGTTCGCTCGACCGGCTGGAAGACGACTTCCAGGCCGAGCGACTTATGACCGGCCGCGATGGTGGCGCCCTCGAAGACGTCGAACAGGCCAACACGGACGATGATGGCTCGGTCGGCCGAACGAGCGGCACGCAACACGATTTCGGCAGCGATATCATCTTTCACGAGAAAAGCGAAGTCGCGCGAGACGGGTTGCAGGGCGGAGAGCGCCGGGGCGGCGCGGCGGCGGCGGCGGGGTTCGGCGATGGCGTCGAGGAACACCTCGAAGGCGCAGCTCGGCGCGGGCAGGCAGAGTGTCTCGGCCAAGGCAGGGTGGAGTTCGCCGAACCGGGCAAGCACGACGCGCGGCCCCTGGCGGACGATGCCGGAGCGGCCGGGATGGTAGTGGGACGGCGCGTCCGCGGTGACGCTGAGCGCGTCGAGCGGGACGCCCAGAGCCTCCAATAGGGACCACACCTGCGCCTTGGCGGCCATCGCGTCGTTGGCCGGGCCGCCCGCCTGCCAGTGGCGCGACGGGGTGCCGCAACGCAGGCCGGCGGCGATCAGCGCCTGGCCGTCCTGGGCGTAGCCGGGGCCGATCTCGAACAGCGCCGCTTCGGCCGCGCCGCGGGCGGCGTTGCGCGCGGCGGCTTCGGCCAGCGTGGCCAGCGGGGTGGGGCGCATCTGGTCGAGGTCGGCTGCGATCGGGTTGTTCAGCGTGAGGCTGGCGGGAGCGGCGCCGAAGCGGGCGGCGGCCTGTCGGGACATGAAGCTGTACGTGACGCATTCGGCCAGGCCGCCGGCGGCCAGGATGCGGCGGGCCAGCGCGGTGCGCCCCTGGCGCAAGGTGAGGGCGGGCGGCGGCACGATGGCGGCGCGCGGCAGGGAGCTGGCCGGGATGGTGTCCAGCCCGGCGATGCGCAGGACCTCCTCGACCAGGTCGCATTCCGGCTCGATCAGCGCGGCACCCTCGGCGGCCGAACCGGCGCGGGCGGGGTCCATGCCGGCAGGCTGGTCGACCCCCGGGGCGCCGGCCACGTCGTTGCGCCAGGACGGCACGTCGACGACCACGTGCGTGTTGGCGCCGTGGGCGACGGTGAAGCCGAGGCGCTCCAGGATGGCGTTGGCGCGCGCCGGGGCGATGTCCGCGCCGCCCAGGCCGGCTAGGCGCTCGTAACGCAGGCTGGCCTGGCGTTGCCAGGCGGGTTCGGCACCGGCCGAAACCACGCTGCCGGCCTGGCCGCCGCACAGCTCCAGGATCATTGCGGTGGCGGCCTCCATGGCGTGCGGCAGCAAAGCAGGGTCGACGCCGCGTTCGAAGCGCTGGCGGGCATCCGTGCCGATTTGGTGGCGGCGGCCGGTGCGGGCCGTGATCACCGGGTCGAACAGGGCGCATTCGAGGAACACGCTCGTGGTGGCGTCCGACGTGCCGGTGGCCTCGCCGCCGACGATGCCGGCGAGCGAGACGGCGCCGGTGGCGTCGGCGATCACCAGATCCTCGGGGCCGGCGGTGACGTCGCGGCCGTTCAGGGCGCGGAAGGTCTCGGCGGCGCCGCGCCGCAGCGTGAGGGTGGGGCCGGCAAGGCGGTCCGCGTCGAAGACGTGCAGCGGCCGGCCGAGGTCGAAGGTGAAGAAGTTGGTGACGTCGACCAGCGCGCTGATAGGGCGCAGGCCGATGGCGCCGAGGCGGCGCTGCAGCCAGACGGGGCTGGGGCCGTTGCGGAGGCCGGTGATGCTGCGGCCGAGGATCCAGGGGCAGGCCTCCTGCCAGGCGACCTCCCAGGCGAGCGACGTGGCGAAGCTGGCGGGGACGGGCGGTGCGGACCAGGGCTTGAGCGTGCCCAGGCCGGCGGCGGCCAGGTCGCGCGCGATGCCGCGTATGGCGAGCGCGTCGCCGCGGTTGGGGGTGACGCCGACCTCGATCACCGGGTCGTCCAGCCCGGCCCAGGCGGCGTAGGGGAGGCCCGCCGGCGTGCCGTCGGGCAGTTCCAGGATGCCGTCGTGCTCCTCGCCCAGCGCCAGCTCGCGCGCGCTGACCAGCATGCCGGCGGACTCGACGCCGCGTATCTTGCCCACTTTCAGGGTGACGCCGGAGCCGGGGATGACGGCGCCGGGGGGTGCGAAGACCACGTGCAGGCCGGTGCGCGCGTTCGGCGCGCCGCAGACCACGCTGATCTCGGCGCCGGTGCCGGCGTCCACGCGGCAGACGCGCAGGCGATCGGCGTCCGGGTGCTGCACGGCCTCCAGGATGCGGGCGGTGCGGAACGGGGCCAGCGGCGCCGCGCGGTCGGTGACGCCGTCCACTTCCAGGCCGATGCTGGAGAGGGTGGTGGTGATGGCGTCCAGCGTGGCGTCGGTCTCGAGGTGGATGCGCAGCCAGGACAGCGTGGTCTTCACTGCGCCAAGCCCCCCTGCTGCAAACCTTCATGCAGGCTGGCGGGGCTGGCCGGGGAGCTCGCGTAGTGGCGCAGCCAGCGCAGGTCGCTCTCGTAGAACGGGCGCAGGTCCGGCATGCCGTGCTTGAGCATGGTGATGCGTTCGACGCCCATGCCGAAGGCAAAGCCCTGCCACTCCCGCGGGTCGATGCCGCAATTGGCCAGCACCTTGGGATGAACCATGCCGCTGCCGAGGATCTCCAGCCAGTCGGTGCCGGCGCCCAGCTCGCCGGTGCGGCGGCTCCAGCCGATGTCGACCTCCATGCTGGGCTCGGTGAACGGGAAATAGCTGGCGCGGAAGCGGACGGGCAGGGTGGCGATGCCGAAGAACGCGCGCAGGAAGTCGGTCAGGCAGCCCTTGAGGTGGCCGAGCGTGATGTCGCGGTCGATCACCAGGCCCTCGCACTGGTGGAACATCGGCGAGTGGGTGGCATCGTGGTCAGCCCGGTAGGTGCGGCCGGGGACGATCACCCGGATGGGCGGCGGCTGGTCCAGCATGGTGCGGACCTGGACGGGGCTGGTGTGGGTGCGCAACACCCGCGGCGGGAAGCCGTCCTGACCGGGAAGATAGAAGGTGTCGTGGTCGTCGCGCGCGGGGTGGTGGCCGGGGATGTTGAGGGCGGAGAAGTTGTGCCAGTCGGACTCGATGTCCGGCCCCTCGGCGACGGTGAAGCCCATGGCGCCGAAGATGGCGTAGACCTCGTCCAGCGTGCGGCTGATCGGGTGGATGCTGCCGGTAGCGGCGGGGCGGGGTGGCAGGGTGACGTCGATGCGCTCGGCGGCCAGGCGGGCGTGCAGCGCGGCTGCGTCCAGCGTTGCGCGGCGGGTTTCGATGGCGGCGGCGAGCTCGTCTTTCAGCGCGTTGAGCGCGGCGCCGCGGGCGCGGCGTTCCTCCGGGGGGGTGCGGCCGAGTTCCTTGAGAAGCGTGGTGAGCACGCCGGACTTGCCGAGCGTGGCGACTCGCAGGGCGTCCCAGGACTTCAGGTCGGGCACCTGCTCCAGCGCTTGCAGCGTGTCGTCGCGTAGAGTGGAGAGATCGTCCGGCATTGTCGGTCCTAAAGAAAGGAAGGCCTTCTTTCTTGAAAAAAGAAGCAAAAAACTGTTGTCCGTTTGGGCGCGCCGGTCTCCAACGTCGCGCCTAAGGGAGCAAAAGTTTTTTGGTTCTTTTTTTCAAAAAAGAACTCTTCCTTACTCCGCCGCCACCGGCTCGGCCGCAGCCGCCATGGTCGCCTGCACCGCCTTGACGATCTCGGCAAACGCCGCCGGGTCGTCGAACGCGATTGCGGCCAACACCTTGCGGTCCATCTCGATGCCGGTCTGCGCCAGGCCGTGGATGAACCTGCTGTAGGTGATGCCGTGCTCGCGCACCGCGGCGTTGATGCGCTGGATCCAAAGCGCGCGGAACTCGCGCTTCTTCACCCGGCGGTCGCGGTAGGCGTATTGCAGGCTCTTCTCGAGCCGCTCCAGGGCGATGCGGTAGTTGGTGGAGGACCGGCCGAAGAAGCCCTTGCTCTGCTTGAGGACCTTTTTGTGCCGGGCGTGGGCGGTGACGCCCCGTTTGACGCGTGCCATCTATGCGCTCCTTCTCACCGCAGGCCGTAGGGGGCCCACTGCTTGACGGTGATGCCGTCTGCGTGGGTCAGGGTCTGGCTGCCGCGGTTGCTGCGGATGGCCTTCTGCGGGCGGGCGGACAGGTTGTGCCGCTTCTTGCCGGGACCGGCCAGCACCTTGCCTGTGGCGGTGATCTTGAAGCGCTTCTTGACGGAAGACTTCGTCTTCATCTTGGGCATTTCGGAGCTCCTTATGAGTAGGCCCCGTGCCGACAGGCGCCGCGGATGGGCGCCGTACACGAGCGTCGCGGCCGGGCATGCCCATACAGGCCTGGACGCGCGAACAGGGGCGGGGTTGTAGCGACGCCGGAACCGCTACGCAAGCGGCCTGCCTGCGCGTGCCGGATTTGATGAAACAGCGGCTCGGCCACCTAAATTCGTAGGTTAGGCTGAAAATATGTATACTATAGGCCTGTATGTCTATTTTTCAGACACAGTCCGCAGCGCGTGAGGTTGGCATGGCGTCGATGGAGGCGCCGCGACGGCGGCTGGATCGCGAGGTAACCCCGGGGCGGTGCGGCAACCTCGACTATTGTTCGATCGGCATGCAACGCGTGCTGGTGAAGGTGGCGCTCAGCCAGCCTTTCGTCTGCCCGGAATGCGGCTCGCCGTTGCGGCCGCCCGGGCAGCTGCGCAAGGCGGCAAGGCTTTCACTGCTGTTGCCGGCGTTGCGGATGGCGGTGCTACTGGCGGCCATGGGCGCGTCGGGCGCTGCAGGCTACGTGGCCGGCCGGATGCAGCCGGCGGTGAGCAAAGCGGTGCACACGGCCGGTACAGGGTTGGAGGCTGTGGAGAGTGCGGTTGGGCTGGCAGTGCCGTCGCCGGCCGTAGCTGCCAACGCCGTGCCGACGGCCCGAGCGGCCGCGCCGGTGTTCGTCGCTGATCGACCCTACCCACTACGGGCCGCGCCGGTGGACGCGGCCAAGCCGCCCGGGCGCCTGATGCGCGAGGCGCGGTTCGGCCAGGTGACGGTGGATTGTGCGCTGGCGGCCGTGCTGCGGCATCCCGCCTGCCAGGTGACGGACATCAGGGGGGCGGACCCGGTTTCAGCCGCGGCGGTCCTGTGGCTGCAGGGACTGTCGGTGCAGTACGCGCCGAGTGTGCGCGGGGGCGCGTCCGTGTCGCTGGACCACCGCTGGCGGGTGATCTTTGAGGACTACAGCGGGACGGCACGCCGGGGCATGGCACAGCCGTAAGCGGCAGCAACGCCACATGACTCCAAAATGTCGCGCCCGGAACGACAGACCATTGCACAACCGTGTGTTAACACCGTAGCTGTAATTATTCGCCTGTCGGCCTGTGCTGCCGTGCGGCGTGTTGCTTAAGAGGGGAGAGCAGGGGGCGCATGGTCGAGACACCTGGCATGTGCATGCAGACGAGGACCTGCGAGGTGGCGCGGTCTGCGCGCAGCGTTTCGGTGCCGCTCGGCACGTCGTTCGTGTGCCCGGAATGCGGCAACGGGCTGGTGCCGCCGGTGCAGGCTGGCCCGCCCGCGGCACCGGGTCGGGTGCCGTTGTCCGGGCCGATGGCGCTGGTCGGCTCGGCGTTGCTGGTTCTGGGCGGCGCGGTTTTCTTGGGACGCATGCTGGGCGAGGTGAGCCGGCCGCCGGCGCCGGCGGCCGTGCCGTTGGTGGCTACTGCCGCACCGCCGGCTGCTCCACAGGCCGCGGCTGCGGGAAACGCGGGGGCCGCGATGGCCACCGACCGTAAAACGGTGGCCGTCGAGGCGCCGGAGGGCAAGTCCGTGACGCCCAGGCAGGCTGACACAACGCCGCCGTCGCTTGCGACGCAACCTGCGCTTGCGGCGTTGCCCACGCCGCCGCAGCTACCCGTTGTTCAGACTACGCCGGCTCCTCCGGCGTCGCCCGCGCCGACGGTGCAGCCGGAAAAGCGGATTGCCGCAGCGCCGGAACCGCCGGCGGCCAGGCCTTTGGCCCTGCCGGAGGCCGCGCCCAAAGCCGCGCCAGCGCCGAAGCCGGCGTTGGTGGCGGCGCTACCGCCGCCCCCCGACCAGCCGTTCTCGCCGGTGCCAGTGACAGGCGGTGCGCCGGCTTACCCGTCGGAGCTTGTCGCGACCGGCCGGCCCGGGCGCGTGACTGTCACGTGCCAGGTACAGGTGGATGGGGCACCGACCGGGTGCCGGGCGGTAGCGGCCAAAGGCGGGCCAGCCTTTGCCGCCACAACGCTGGCGTGGCTGGGCAGCGGGCACGTACGCTACCGCCCCGTGGTGCTGCATGGCCGGGTACAGGCTGGCCAGCGGAGCTGGACGCTGGCGATCACGGCGCCAGAAGCGGTGCTGGCCGACATACGCCGTAAGCAGGCCGAGGCGTCGCAGCAGGCCGAAGCGAGTGCCCAGGTAGCAGCGCCGCTGACGGCCGAGAAGGTGGTTGCCCGCCAGGTGCTGCCAGCGCCGGACGTGACCGCGCCCACCGTCGCTGCGCCGGCCTTCGCACCCGCCGTTGCCGACCGGCCCTTCTCTACCCGCGTGCTGACCGGCGGCGCGCCGCGCTTTCCCAGCGGCTACGACCAGCACCGATCGGGCGCGGTGACGGTAAGCTGCGTGGTCAGCGAGGGCGGCACACCTTCCGGTTGCCGGGTGGTGAAGGTGTCCGGTGGCAAGGCGTTCGGCCGGTCCGTGCAGGAGTGGCTGAGCTCCGGCCAAGTGCGGTTCTCGCCGGCGACGGTGCAGGGGCAGCCGGTGAGCCGCCAGGAGACCTGGGCAGTCGTCTTCAAACCGGATAGTGACGGCGGCGAGTAGGCGGGCGAGTCGGGCGGCGGCGTGCTGCCGCCGCCCACGAGGCGCGGCTGCGCTGGACGGACGCGATGCTGACCGAATTCCTCAAGATGCACGGCGCGGGCAACGACTTCATGGTGCTGGACGCGCGGGTGGCGGCGCCGGCGCTGGGACAGGCCCGTATCCGGGCGCTGGCGGACCGGCGGACCGGCATCGGGTGGGACCAGCTGGTCGTGCTGGAGGCGCCCACCAGCCAGGCCGCCGACGTGGCGATGCGTATCTTCAACCTTGACGGCTCCGAGGCAGGGGCGTGCGGCAACGCGGCGCGCTGCGTGGCCGACACCGTGGCGCAAGGCGGCCCGGGGTCGTGCGCGGTGATCGAGACCCTGGCCGGGTTGCTGCCTGCCGTGCGCCTGCCAAGTGGCGAGATGCAGGTGGACATGGGCGCGCCGCGCCTGGGTTGGGCGGACATACCGCTGAGTGCAGCGTGCGACACGCTGCATCTGCCGCTCGGTTGCGACGCAGCGGCCACCTCGATGGGCAACCCGCACGTCACCGTCTTCGTGGCGGCGCTGGATGCGGTGGACCCGGCCTTGAAGGGGCCGCCGCTCGAACGCCACGGGCTGTTTCCCGACCGGGTGAACGTCGGGTTCGCTCAGGTGCTGGCGCCGGACCGCATCCGCCTGCGCGTCTGGGAACGTGGCGCCGGGCTGACGCGGGCCTGCGGCTCGGGCGCATGTGCGGCGCTGGTGGCTGCGCACCGGCGTGGCTTGGCCGATCGCCGGGCGGCGCTGGTGCTGGACGGCGGCACCCTGGAGATCGCCTGGCGCGAGGATGACGGGCACGTGCTGATGAGCGGGCCTTCGGTGCTGGCCTTTCAAGGCGTCGTCGATCTCTCTACCTACCCGGCATGAGCGCCACCTTACCGACCCAGAGCTGCCGGCTGAAGGGCTACGCGAGCGAGGCGGTCGGCAAGCTAGGCGCAGAAGCCGGCCCGCCCCTGACGCGGGCGACCTGAGCCGTGGCGCTCGGCTTCTTCTCCCGGCTGAAAGAAGGCCTCTCGCGCAGCACGCAGAAGCTGAGCGACAGCCTCGGCACCGGCTTCATACGACGCAAGCTGGACGACGCAGCGCTCGAGGAGCTGGAGGACGCGCTGATCTCGGCCGATCTGGGTCCCGCAGTAGCGCGGCGGATCATCCGCAGCTTCCGCGCCAGCCGGTTCGGGCGCGAAGTGACGGATCCCGAGGTGCGCGCGGCGCTGGCCGAGGAGGTGGCGGCGATCCTGGCGCCGGTGGCGGCGCCGCTGGTTCTGGACCCGGCGCGTCGGCCGCACGTAGTGCTGATGGTCGGCGTGAACGGCACCGGCAAGACCACGACGATCGGCAAGCTGGCGTTGCAGTTCAGGTCCGAGGGCAAGAAGGCGGTGCTGGCGGCGGGCGACACGTTCCGGGCAGCGGCCGTGGAGCAGCTGCAGGTGTGGGGCGAGCGGACCGGCGCCCCGGTGATCAGCGCGCCGCCGAACGCCGACCCGGCGGGCCTGGCGTTCGACGCGCTGACGCGCGCGCGCGCGGGCGGCGCGGACGTGCTGCTGATCGACACCGCGGGGCGGCTGCACAACAAATCCGCCCTGATGGAGGAGCTGCAGAAGATCATCCGCGTGCTGCGCAAGCAGGACGAGAGCGCGCCGCATTCGATCCTGCTGGTGCTGGACGCCACCACCGGCCAGAATGCCATCCAGCAGGTGCGTGTGTTCAGCGAGATGGTGGCGGTGACCGGGCTGATCGTGACCAAGCTGGACGGCAGCGCGCGGGGCGGCGTGGTGGTGGCGCTGGCCGAGGCGTTCGGCCTGCCGATCCACGCGGTGGGAGTGGGCGAGCAGGCGGGAGACCTGCGGCCGTTCGTGCCTGCCGAGTTCGCGCGCGGCTTGGTGGGCACCGGCTAGCGAAGGGGGCGGGTCTTAAAGCTCCGTCACCGGAGCGAGCGCGGCGCACGACACGGTTCGGGCAGGACGCGAATTTTTCACCGGAGGCAGGATGCAGGAACGCGAACCCAGCCGTACCGCCTTCGCCGCCGCCGTCTACCGTGCGGCACACCAGGTGCTGGAGCAGGGCCGCATCTTCGCCGACCCGCTCGCCGTCCAGCTTGCGGGCGTGACGCCGGACAGCTTCCGGCAGGACCCTGACGCCCAGGCGGCCCAGCGCGGGATCCGGTTCTTCGTGGCCGCACGGTCGCACGTCGCCGAGGCGGCGCTCAGGCGCGGGGTGGAGGCTCGCGATGTCGGCCAGCTAGTCGTGTTGGGGGCGGGGCTGGATACCTTTGCCTACCGCAACCCGTTCGCCACTCGCCTGAAGGTGTTCGAGGTGGACCATCCCGCCACCCAGGCCTGGAAGCGCCGGCGTCTGGGAGAGGCCGGCATCACAGTGCCCGAGGACCTGACCTACGCTCCCGTGGATTTCGAGCACGAGAGCCTGTCCGGGCGGCTTGCCGAGGCCGGGCTCGACCCGGGCGTCCGCTCCTTCTTTACCTGGCTCGGCGTGGTGCCTTACCTGACCGGGGAGGCAATCGCTTCTACCCTCTCCCAAATCGCCGGCCATCCCGGCGGTGCGGAGGTGGTGTTCGACTATGGGGAGCCGCCGGATCAGATAGACTCGTCCTACCGCGCCTTGCACGAAGCGCGGGCAGCGCGGGTGGCCGCTGCCGGCGAGCCGTTCCTCAGCTACTTCGATCCGGCGGGGCTGCACGCGGAGCTCCGCTTGGCGGGTTTCGTTTCGATTGACGATCTGGATGTGCCGTCACTCATGACGCGCGTGGGTGTGGGCCAGGCGGACGGCCCTCGGCGGAGCGGCGGCCACGTGCTGTTTGCTGCTACGCGGTTTGGCTGATGAGGTCAGGAAGCAAGGCCTTCTTTTTTGAGAAAGAAGCAAAAGCTTTTGTCCCTGCGCTATATCCGCGATCTCGGTCCATCCTGCATTACCCGGCTGTTTCAAATGCGGGCAGCAAAAGTTTTTTAGTCCTTTTTTTCAAAAAAGGACTGCTTGCTTCCTGAAAGAGTCAGCCAGAAGGTCGGCTGACCTAACCTGGGGTCTCGCCTCCTCCCGGCGGGGGCCGCCGCCTTGCACCCCCCACCGGCCTGCGCTAACCCCCACGCTTTGCCGGCCGGCGGGCGTGGTGAAATTGGTAGACACGCCAGATTTAGGTTCTGGTGGCGTAAGCCGTGGGGGTTCAAGTCCCTCCGCCCGCACCAGCCGAGCCACCGGCTACTGAGGATGCCCACGAGATGCAGGTTACCGAGACGCTGTCCGACGGGCTGAAGCGCGCTTTTTCCGTGGTCGTCCCGGCTGCCGAGATCGAGGGCAAGGTGGCCGCCAAGCTGGCCGAAGTGGGACGCACCATTAAGCTGCCCGGCTTCCGGCCGGGCAAGGTGCCGGTGACGCTGGTGCGCCAGCGCTACGGCGCCTCCATCACCGCCGAAGTCATGCAGGATTCGCTCAACGACGCCGCCGACCTGGTGGTCGAGGAGCGGGGGTTGCGGCCGGCCGGGCAGCCGCGCATCGCGCTGATCGGTCAGCCCGACGTCAAGGCGGCGGCAGCCTCCGACCTGTCGTTCAGCATGGAGATGGAGCTGCTGCCGGAGATCACGCCGCCAGACCTGGCGGCGCTGAGCCTGGTGCGGCTGCGCTCCGAAGTGGCGCCCGAGGTGGTGGAAAAAACGCTCGAGCGCTTAGCCACCCAGCAGCGCGAGACGGTGCCGGTGGAGGACGATCGCGGCGCCGCGCAGGGCGACGTGGTGACGGTCGACTTCGCGGGCACGGTGGACGGCGTTGCGTTCGAGGGTGGCACCGGCACTGACACCAAGGTGGAGATCGGCGGCGAGGGGTTCATTCCCGGATTCGCCGAGGGCATCATCGGCATCAAGGCCGGCGAGGCGCGGGACGTGAACGTGACGTTTCCGGCCGACTACCATGCCGAGGCGCTGGCCGGTAAGGATGCGGTATTCCATATCACCGCCAAGGCGCTGGGCACGCCGGTGGGCGTCGCGGTGGACGACGCGTTAGCGACCAAGCTCGGCTTCGAGTCGCTGGAGAAGCTGCGCGAGACGGTGATGGCCCAGATGCAGCGCGAGCTCGACCAGATGTCGCGCCTGAGGATCAAGCGCGAGCTGCTGGACGTGCTGGCCGACGCCGCCGCGTTCCCGGCGCCGCAGAACCTGGTCGAAGCCGAGTTCGGCGCGATCTGGCAGCGTGTGGAGCAGGACCTGGCGGCCGGCCAGGTGGACGACGAGGACCGCGGCAAGGATTCCGACACGCTGCGGGCCGAGTACCGCGCGATCGCCGACCGGAGGGTGCGGCTGGGGCTGCTACTGAGCGAGATCGGCACCAAGGCGGGCGTGCAGGTGAGCCAGGCCGAGATGACCCAGGCGCTGCGCCAGGAGGCGGCGCGCTATCCCGGCCAGGAGATGCAGGTAATCGAGTTCTTCCGCAAGACGCCGGCCGCTGTCGAGCAGCTACGCGGGCCTTTGTTCGAGGACAAGGTGGTGGACTACATCCTGGAGATGGCCAAGGTGGAGGACCGCGTCGTCGGCCCTGACGAGCTGAACCTGCCGCCGGCCGGCGGCCTGGAGGCGCCGAAGGTGGCGTTCCGGCCTGACGCCGGAGACGATGCCGAGCCGGAGATGGCCGACGAGGACGTCTCCCCGGACGAGGCGCCGGAGGCGGTTCAGGAGTCGCAAGGTTTCGATTCGACGTCGAAGGCGACGTCTGAGACCGTGGACTACCCGCCGGACGGCGGCTCGGAGGCGGCGGCCTGACGCCTGCGCGAACACGCGGTGTCGCGGGCACCGGGGGGACAGGCAAGCATTCCAGCTTGCCACTGGGGCGTGTTTTCGGACAGACATCGAACCCTGGGCCTTGCGGCGCCCGTCTCCCGGCATCTGGAAGCGGGCGCGGCGCGGCCTATGTCATAGCGCCTGAGCACCGCCGTCGTCCCGCCGGCCTAGCCCTTTCCCTCACAACAGGAGTGCGTATGAGGGCCCAATCCTTCGTTGACCGTCATCCGGCCGAAATCTACAGCCAGGCGCTGGTTCCCATGGTGGTCGAGCAGACCGCGCGTGGCGAACGGGCCTACGACATCTACTCGCGCCTGTTGAAGGAGCGGATCATCTTCCTGACCGGTCCGGTGTTCGACCAGATGAGCGCGCTCATCTGCGCCCAGCTGCTGTTCCTGGAGAGCGAGAACCCGGCCAAGGACATCTTCTTCTACATCAACAGCCCGGGCGGTGTCGTCTCGGCCGGCTTGGCCATCTACGACACGATGCAGTACATACGTTGCCCGGTCAGCACGGTGTGCATCGGCCAGGCGGCGTCGATGGGCTCGCTGTTGTTGTGCGCGGGCGCCAAGGACAAGCGCTACGCGCTGCCGAACAGCCGAGTGATGGTGCATCAGCCGAGTGGTGGCGCGCAGGGTCAGGCGGCTGATATCGAGATTCAGGCGCGCGAAATTCTTACGCTGCGGCGCCGGCTTAACGAGATTTACCATCGCCACACCGGCCAGGCGATCGAGTTGATCGAGGCCAAGCTGGAGCGGGACAGCTACATGTCGGCCGAGGAGGCCCAGGCGTTCGGGCTGGTGGACCACGTGGTGGAGAACCGACCGCAGGCCCTGATCGACGATTCGATCAAGGTCTGAGTGCCTCACGGAACCTGACATGGCGGCCATCTCGCGGACGTGGCGCTCCGGCGCCTAGCGTCGGAGACCGCGTCGTCTTGTCGGCGCTCACGGGGGGAGCACCGAACAGCGGCGGGCGGGCCCGGTGGGCACAGACCGGCCAAGGTGCGCATCCAGTCCTCGGCGTGGCACGTAACGTTCTGGGCTAGTTGGGGCAAGATCGTGCTGCAAGTGCTTGCCGCCTTGTCGATTCGGAAAGGTGGCGCGTAGTATCAAGAAGATCGTGGCCCCGGGTCAGCCCGGGGCGGGAGACCCTATGAGCAAGCCATCATGAGCAAGTCGGGCGATACCAAGAACACCCTGTACTGCTCGTTCTGCGGCAAGTCCCAGCACGAGGTTCGCAAGCTGATCGCGGGTCCCACCGTGTTCATCTGCGACGAGTGCGTGGAATTGTGCATGGACATCATCCGCGAGGAGCACAAGACGCACCTGGTGAAGGCACGCGACGGGGTGCCCACGCCGCGGGAGATCTGCCGCGTGCTGGACGACTACGTGATCGGCCAGAGCCACGCCAAGAAGGTGCTGAGCGTGGCGGTGCACAACCACTACAAGCGGTTGGCTCACGCCCAGAAGAACAACGACATCGAGATCGCCAAGAGCAACATCCTGCTGGTGGGACCGACCGGCTCGGGCAAGACGTTGCTGGCGCAGACCCTGGCACGCATCCTGGACGTGCCGTTCACCATGGCGGACGCCACCACGCTGACCGAGGCCGGCTACGTGGGCGAGGATGTGGAGAACATCATCCTCAAGCTGCTGCAGGCGGCCGACTACAACGTAGAGCGGGCGCAGCGCGGCATCGTCTACATCGACGAGGTCGACAAGATCAGCCGCAAGTCCGACAACCCGAGCATCACCCGCGACGTGAGCGGTGAGGGCGTGCAGCAGGCGCTGCTGAAGATCATGGAGGGTACGGTCGCTTCCGTGCCGCCGCAGGGCGGGCGTAAGCATCCCCAGCAGGAGTTCCTGCAGGTGGACACCACCAACATACTGTTCATCTGCGGCGGCGCGTTTGCCGGGCTGGAGAAGATCATCGGTGCCCGCGGTAAGGGTTCCGGGATCGGCTACGGCGCCGAGGTGCGCGACCCTGACGAGCGGCGGACGGGTGCCATCCTGCGCGACGTGGAGCCTGAAGACCTGCTGCGCTTCGGGCTGATCCCTGAATTCATCGGACGCCTACCCGTGGTTGCGACGCTGGAAGACCTCGACGAGGCTGCGCTGATGGAGATCCTGACCAAGCCGAAGAACGCGCTGGTCAAGCAGTACGGCCGGTTGTTCGAGATGGAAGGCATCAAGCTGTCGTTCACCGACGACGCGCTGAAATCCGTCTCCACGCGGGCAATCGCGCGGCGGACCGGCGCGCGCGGCCTGCGCTCCATCATGGAGAGCATTCTGCTGGCCACGATGTTCGACCTGCCGGGGATGGACAATGTGGACGAGGTGGTGATTAACCGCGAGGTGGCCGAGGGCCGGGCAAACCCGCTGCTGACCTATTCCAAGGAGCGCTCCAAGGAACGGGGTGAGGCGGCGGGGTAGAAAAGGCACGTTGTCGGTCCCTAGTTAAGGCAAGGCCAGGGGGCTCTGCCTCCTGGACCCCCGCTAGGGCTTTGGCCCTAGACCCCGGCTTCGCCAATGAGCGTGGAGCGAAGCCGGGGTCTGGGGACAAGTCCCCAGTGGGGTCCAGGGGCTGAGCCCCTGGCCTTTCTCCTTTCCTAAGCCCGTTCGTGCCAAGCTAGGGCGAATCGCGCTCAAGACTGTCCTTCCAGGAGGTCCATCCAGATGCCCGCCAAGAAAACCGCCGCAGCCCCCGTTGCCCCCGCCGGCGACAGCATGGCCGTCCTGCCGCTGCGCGACATCGTCGTTTTCCCGCACATGATCGTGCCGCTGTTCGTGGGCCGCGAGAAATCCGTCCGCGCTCTGGAAGCCGTCATGAAGGACGACAAGCAGATCCTGCTCGTGGCCCAGAAGAACGCCGCCCAAGACGATCCCTCGGCTGACGACATCTACCGCGTTGGTACAGTCTCGACCATTCTGCAGCTGCTCAAGCTGCCGGACGGCACCGTGAAGGTGCTGGTGGAAGGTGGCCGCCGCGCCAAGCTAGCCGCGTTCCGCGAGACCGAAGCCTATTTCGAGGCGACGGTGGAAGACTTGCCTGACCAGGAAAGCGACGCCAAGGAGCTCGAGGCGTTGAGCCGCACCGTGGTGGGGCAGTTCGAACAATACATCAAGCTGAACAAGAAGATCGCGCCCGAGGTGCTTGTCTCGCTCAACCAGATTGAGGAGCCCTCCAAGCTGGCCGACACCATCGCCAGCCACCTGAACCTCAAAATTAGCGAGAAGCAGGACCTGCTGGAGACCACCCGCACCGGCGAGCGGCTGGAGCGGGTGTTCGGGCACATGGAGTCCGAGATCGGCGTGCTGCAGGTGGAGAAGCGCATCCGTAACCGCGTGAAGCGGCAGATGGAGAAGACGCAGCGCGAGTACTACCTCAACGAGCAGCTCAAGGCGATCCAGAAGGAGTTGGGCGAGGGCGAGGACGGCAAGGACGAGACGGCCGAACTGGAAGACAAAATCAAGAAGACGCGCTTCAGCAAGGAGGCGCGCGAGAAGGCGATGGCGGAGCTGAAGAAGCTGCGCACGATGAGCCCGATGAGCGCCGAGGCCACCGTGGTGCGCAACTATCTCGACTGGATGCTGTCGATTCCGTGGAAGCGGCGCAGCAAGATCCGCAACGACGTGGTGGAAGCCGAAGGCGTGCTGGACGCCGACCATTTCGGGCTGGAAAAGGTGAAGGAGCGCATCACCGAGTACCTGGCCGTGCAGGCGCGCAGCCCGAAGGTGCGCGGGCCGATCCTGTGCCTGGTCGGGCCGCCCGGCGTGGGCAAGACGTCGCTCGGCAAGTCGATCGCCAACGCTACGGGGCGCAGCTTTGTGCGGATGAGCCTGGGCGGCGTGCGCGACGAGGCGGAGATACGCGGCCACCGGCGCACCTATATCGGCTCGATGCCCGGCAAGGTGATCCAGGGCATGAAGAAGGCCAAGACCAGCAACCCGCTGTTCCTGCTCGACGAGATCGACAAGCTAGGCCAGGACTGGCGCGGCGACCCGACCAGCGCGCTGCTGGAGGTGCTGGACCCCGAGCAGAACGCCACCTTCGCTGACCACTATTTGGAGGTGGACTACGACCTGTCGGACGTGATGTTCGTGACCACGGCCAACAGCCTGCGCATGCCGCAGCCGCTGCTGGACCGCATGGAGATCATCCGACTGTCCGGCTACACCGAGGACGAGAAGCTGCAGATTGCGCGGCGCCATCTGATCGCCAAGCAGAGCGACGCGCACGGGCTGAAGGCCGATGAGTGGTCGATCACC
Organism: uncultured Acetobacteraceae bacterium; assembly: GCA_964242595.1. Taxonomy (GTDB): domain Bacteria; phylum Pseudomonadota; class Alphaproteobacteria; order Acetobacterales; family Acetobacteraceae; genus BOG-908. The sequence continues at coordinate 32,333 of CAXTBC010000011.1, forward strand.
GACGACGCGCTGCGCGACCTGATCCGCACCTACACGCGCGAGGCGGGCGTGCGCAACCTGGAGCGCGAGCTGGCCAACCTGGCGCGCAAGGCGGTCAAGGAGATCGTCACCAAGAAGGCCAAGTCGGTGACCATCGACGTGGGCAACCTGGAGACCTATGCCGGCATCCGCCGTTTCCGTTACGGCGAGACGGAGAGCGAGGACATGGTGGGCGTGGTGACCGGCCTGGCCTGGACCGAGGTAGGTGGCGAGATCCTGACTATTGAGAGCGTGATCGTGCCCGGCCGCGGCAAGATCCAGCACACCGGCAAGCTGGGCGACGTGATGCAGGAGAGCGTGACGGCAGCGCTGTCCTACGTGCGCAGCAAGTCGATCACGTTCGGCATTAAGCCGACGCTGTTCGAGAAGCGAGACATCCATGTGCACGTGCCGGAGGGTGCGACGCCGAAGGATGGGCCCTCGGCCGGCGTGGCGATGGCGACGAGCATCGTCAGCGTGCTGACCGGCATTCCGGTGCGCCGGGACGTGGCAATGACCGGCGAGATCACGCTGCGCGGCCGTGTCCTGCCGATCGGTGGGCTGAAAGAGAAGCTGCTGGCGGCGTTGCGTGCCGGGATTGCGACGGTGTTCTTCCCCAAGGACAACGAAAAGGACTTGGCCGAGATACCGGACAATGTGAAGCGCGCGCTGACGCTGATCCCGGTGAGCCACGTGGACGACGTGATCGGGCAGGCACTGGTGCGCCGGCCGGAGGCTATCGAGTGGGAGGAGCCGCCTGAGCCGATCGCCAAGGTGGCCGGGGACGGGACAACGGCGTCTCTGCCGCATTAGGCAGCGGTCGGATGTTGAGACTGCGGAGTGCCAGGCTCAGGGGTCGGCCGCTTAAGGCCAGTAGGACTTGGAGCAAAGCCCCAACTTTCCGCTATCACCCTACCGAACACGTGGCGCAGGTTTGATTTGCCTAAGCCGCCGGCCTAGAAGCCGCCTGAGGGGCGGTTAGCTCAGCGGTAGAGCGGCTCGTTTACACCGAGTTGGCCGGCGGTTCGATCCCGTCACCGCCCACCAGGACCGGGTGTTGACGCGAGGCAAGGGCGCCCGTAGAAGCGGCGCCTGCCTGATGGAAAGCGGGTGTAGCTCAGTTGGTTAGAGCGCCGGCCTGTCACGCCGGAGGTCGCGGGTTCGAGCCCCGTCACTCGCGCCAGGCCTAAGCCGGAGTCGCTACAAAGCGTGCTGCTTCAGCAGTGCGCGGCAGCGCCAGCAAAAGCTTTTACTTCTTTTTTCGAAAAAAGAAGGACCTCCTCGCTCCAGGCCTCAGACCAGGGAAATCCGGTTGACGTCCAGAAATAAACCGCGGCCTTGCTAAGAGCCTTACCGGACGCCTATCGTCCACCACATGTTGCAGCGCGGCAGCCAAAGGGGCGCGCCGCTTTTGTCGTTGGGAACGCCGTGCAGCCGATCCTCGCCAACTACTTTCCTATCCTGGTGTTCCTGGGCATCGCTGTGGGTATCGCCTCGGCTATGGTCGGCGGGTCGCTGCTCTCGGCCAAGCAGAAGCCGTATGCCGAGAAGGTGTCGGCCTACGAATGCGGCTTCGAGCCGTTCGACGACGCGCGCCGGCGGTTCGACGTGCGGTTTTACCTGGTGGCCATCCTGTTCATCATCTTCGACCTGGAGGTGGCGTTCCTGTTCCCCTGGGCCATCAGCCTTGCGCGCATCGGGATGCTGGGTTTCTGGTCGATGCTCGGCTTCCTTGCTGTTCTGACCGTCGGCTTTATCTACGAGTGGCGCCGAGGCGCGCTGGATTGGGAGTAGCCTGATGAGTGTGACCGCAACCGACCTTGCCACTGGCGAGCCCATCGCCTGGAACCGTGAAGCGCTGCCGCAGGGCGAGGCGCAGGACGCGGTGGTGCGGGGCATCACGGGCGAAATCACGGACAAGGGATTTGTGGTGGCTAACCTGGATAAGCTGATCAACTGGGGGCGCACCGGCAGCTTGTGGCCGATGACGTTCGGGCTGGCGTGCTGCGCGGTGGAGATGATCCACGCCTACATGCCGCGCTACGACCTGGACCGCTTCGGCATCTTCCCGCGCGGCTCGCCGCGGCAGAGCGACGTGATGATCGTGGCCGGCACGCTGACCAACAAGATGGCGCCCGCGTTGCGCCGCGTGTACGACCAGATGCCCGAGCCGCGTTGGGTGATCAGCATGGGCAGCTGCGCCAACGGCGGCGGCTACTACCACTATTCGTACTCCGTCGTGCGCGGGTGCGACCGCGTGGTTCCGGTGGACGTGTACGTGCCGGGCTGTCCCCCGACGGCCGAGGCGCTGGTCTACGGCATCATGCAGTTGCAGAAGAAAATCAGGCGGACGGGGACCATCCTGCGTGGCTGAACTCGTATTGACGACGCCGGCCAGCGCGCACGCGCTAGCGACGACGATCGGCACTGGTGTTGCCGGCGTGACGCGGGCCGGCATGGAGGGCGGCGAGCTGGTAGTGCACGTAGCACGCGACGAGCTGCTGGGCGTAATGACGCTGCTGCGTGACGACACGCGCTTCGCTTGCGAGCAGATGGTCGATCTCTGCGGTGTGGATTTCCCGCACCGTGCCGAGCGATTCGACGTGGTGTACAACCTGCTGAGCGTGTCGTTGAACCATCGCATCCGGGTGGTGGTGATGACGGACGAGACGCAGCCGGTGCCGTCCGTCTCCAACATCTGGCCGTGTGCCACGTGGTGGGAGCGCGAATGCTGGGACCTGTTCGGCGTGCATTTCGCCGGTCTGGCGGATCACCGGCGAATCCTGACTGATTACGGTTTCGAGGGACATCCGCTGCGCAAGGATTTTCCGCTGACCGGCTACGTGGAGGTCCGCTACGACGAGGACCGGAAGGAAGTAGTGTACGAGCCAGTGAAGCTGACGCAGGATTTCCGTGATTTCCGTTTTCTCTCGCCCTGGGAAGGCATGACGACGCTTCCTGGCGATGAGAAGGCGCACGTGACCAGGCAGGCTTTGGCCAACGGCGTGGTGCCAGGCGAGGTGACAAAGTCATGAGCAGCGTCCTCCAGGAGTTCGAACAGCACCCGCTCAACCCTGTGCCGGCCGACCAGGCCGTGGCCACCAAGGGCAAGACGGTGCAGATCGACAGCCACGCGATCAATTTCGGGCCGCAGCACCCTGCCGCGCACGGCGTTTTGCGCCTGGTGCTCGAGATGGACGGCGAGGTGGTGGACCGCGCCGACCCGCATGTGGGCCTGCTGCACCGTGGCACCGAGAAGCTGATCGAGAGCCGCACATATTTGCAGAATGTGCCTTACTTCGACAGGCTGGATTACGTCTCGCCGATGTGTATGGAGCATGCCTTCGTGCTGGGCACGGAGAAGCTGCTGGCGATCCAGGCACCCGAGCGTGCGCTGTGGATACGCACGATGTTCGACGAGATCACGCGCATCCTGAACCACCTGCTGAACCTGACCTCGTTTGCGCTGGACGTGGGCGCGCTGACGCCGCCGCTGTGGGGCTATGAAGAGCGCGAGAAGCTGATGGAGTTCTACGAGGCCGCATCGGGCGCGCGGCTGCATGCAAACTACTACCGGCCGGGCGGTGTGGCCAAAGACCTGCCGGCAGGGCTGACGGACAAGATCTGGGCGTGGTCAGAGAAGTATCCCGCGTTCATCGACGATCTGTGGAACCTGCTGACCGAGAACCGGATCTGGAAGCAGCGCACGGTGGACATCGGCGTGATGAGCGCCGAGCAGGCGCTGGCCTGGGGGTTCACGGGGCCGAATTTGCGCGCTAGCGGCGTGCCGTGGGATTTGCGCCGCGCGCAGCCTTACGCGATGTACGACAAGGTGGCGTTCGACGTGCCGATTGCGCGCAACGGTGACTGCTACGACCGCTACCTGGTACGCATGATCGAAATGCGCGAGAGCGTGAAGATCATCCGCCAGTGCATCGAGAACATGAAGCCGGGACCTGTAAAGATTCAGGATCGCAAGTTCACGCCGCCGCGGCGCGAGGAGATGAAGCGCTCGATGGAAGCGCTAATTCACCACTTCAAGCTGTTCACCGAAGGTTTCCACGTGCCGGCGGGCGCTACGTACACGGCGATCGAGAGCCCGAAGGGCGAATTCGGCGTGTACCTGGTAGCCGACGGGACCAACAAGCCATACCGGTGCAAGATACGGCCGACGGGGTTCTCCCACCTGCAGGCGATGGAAGTTATGAGCAAGGGGCATATGCTGGCCGACGCGGTGGCGGTAATCGGATCGATCGACCTGGTGTTCGGCGAAGTCGACCGCTGATGTCCGTAACCCATCCTGGCGCGTTCCCGGCCGAGAACGTGGGCGACGGCTCGACGGCGGCGCACAACCGCACTGAACTTACGCAGTTCGCCTTCGACGCCGAGAGCGAAGCGGAAATCGCCCGCATCATCGCCAACTACCCGCCCGGCAAGCAGGCCAGCGGCGTGCTGCCGCTACTCTATCTGGTGCAGGACCAGATGCGGCGCGAGACGGCCAGCGGCTGGGTGCCGCGCGTGGCGATGGACGTAGTAGCCGCAAGGCTGGGCATGCCACCGATCCGCGTCTACGAGGTCGCGACGTTCTACCTGATGTTCAACACGACACCGGTCGGCAAGTATCACCTTCAGCTGTGCACCACCACGCCGTGCTGGCTACGCGGCAGCGACGAGGTTGTGGCAGCGTGCCGCAAGGTGACGGGCATCAAGGGCTGGCACCAGACGAGCGCTGACGGGCTGTTCACCATGTCCGAGGTCGAGTGCCTGGGCGCCTGCGTGAACGCGCCGATCCTGCAGATCGATAACGACTACTACGAGGACATGGACGGGCCTTTGACCGAGAAGCTGCTGGAGAGCCTCAAGCGGGGCGAGAAGCCGCCTCAGCCAGGCTCGATGATCGGCCGCATCACCTCGGCGCCCGAGGGCGGGCCGACCACACTCACGCTGGTTTCGGAGTAGGCGCCGTGCTGCACGACCGCGATCGCATCTTCACCAACCTGTACGGCCAGCACGACTGGCACTTGGCCGCCGCCCGCGCGCGCGGCGATTGGGACGGCACGGCCGCAATCCTGTTGCGCGGGCGCGAAGCAATCATCGATGAGATGAAGGCGTCCGGCCTGCGCGGGCGCGGCGGGGCTGGGTTCCCCACCGGCATGAAATGGTCGTTTATGCCGAAGGTCTCGGATGGCCGGCCGGCCTACCTGGTGATCAACGCAGACGAGAGCGAGCCTGGCACGTGCAAGGATCGTGACATCATGCGTCACGACCCGCACAAGCTGGTCGAGGGCGCGCTGATCGCGTCGTTTGCGATGGGTTCGCACGCCTGTTACATCTACATCCGCGGCGAGTACTACAACGAAGCGCGCAACCTGCAGGCGGCGGTCGACGAGGCCTACGAGGCTGGGCTGATCGGCACCAACGCGTGCGGCTCGGGCTGGGATTTCGAGCTGTTCGTGCACCGCGGCGCCGGCGCCTACATCTGTGGCGAGGAGACGGCGCTGCTGGAGTCGCTGGAGGGCAAGAAAGGCATGCCGCGGCTGAAGCCGCCGTTCCCGGCGGCGGTCGGTCTGTACGGCTGCCCCACTACGGTGAACAACGTGGAGACGATCGCGGTAGCGCCCGAGATCCTGCGCCGCGGGTCGGCCTGGTTCTCCGCGCTGGGTCGGCCGAAGAACGCCGGCACCAAGGTGTTCTGCATCTCCGGCCACGTGAACAAGCCTTGCAACGTAGAAGAAGAGCTTGGCATCCCGTTGCGAGAGCTGATCGAGAAGTATGCCGGCGGCGTGCGTGGCGGCTGGGACAACCTGCTGGCGGTGATCCCCGGCGGCTCCTCGGTGCCGTTGATGCCGAAGGAGACGTGCGACACGGTGCTGATGGATTTCGACAGCCTGCGCGACGTGAAGAGCGGGCTGGGCACGGCCGGCGTGATCGTGATGGATAAGTCCACCGATGTAATCAGGGCGATCGCTAGACTGGCCAAGTTCTACAAGCACGAGAGCTGCGGCCAGTGCACGCCGTGTCGCGAGGGCACCGGGTGGATGATGCGGGTAATGAACCGCATGGTGGAAGGCCGAGCCGAGGTGGCCGAAATCGACATGCTGGAGCAGGTGACCAGGCAGATTGAAGGGCACACGATCTGTGCTCTGGGCGACGCCGCGGCGTGGCCGATCCAGGGGCTGATCCGGCATTTCCGTCTGGTGATCGAGGAGCGTATTGCGGCCTACCGTCCAGGTCCCCGCGTCATTACGCCGGTCAACCTGCCTCTCGCTGCTGAGTGATGGGCCTGGGGCTTACGGCCCCGTCGTGCGCAAGCACGCTTACGCGTGATGGGTCCAGGGCAGAGCCCTGGCCTTTCCTTAGGATGTTTCCATGGTCAAGCTGATCGTAGACGGCGCCGAAATCGAGGTTGCTTCGGGCAGCTCCGTGCTGCAGGCCTGCCAGCAGGCTGGCCGTGAGATTCCGCATTTCTGCTACCACGAACGACTGTCGGTGGCGGGCAACTGCCGCATGTGCCTGGTGGAGATAGAGAAAGCGCCCAAGCCGATCGCGAGCTGCGCATACCCCGCGGCCGAGGGCATGGTGGTGCATACGGACACCGTCATGGTGCGCAACGCCCGCCGCGGCGTGATGGAGTTCCTGCTGATCAACCACCCGCTGGACTGCCCAATCTGCGACCAGGGCGGCGAGTGCGACCTGCAGGACCAGTCCTACTCCTACGGCATGGACCACTCGCGCTACGCCGAGGGCAAGCGCGCCGTGAAGGACAAGGAACTCGGCCCGATCGTCAAGACGGTGATGACGCGCTGCATCCAGTGCACGCGCTGCATCCGCTTCGCCACCGAGATCGCTGGCGTGCCCGAGCTGGGCGCCACCGCGCGGGGCGAGAACATGGAGGTGGGCACCTATGTGGAGCACGCGCTGACCAGCGAGCTGTCGGGCAACCTGATCGACATCTGCCCGGTGGGCGCGCTGACCAGCAAGCCCTACGCGTTCGTCGCGCGGCCGTGGGAGCTGAACAAGACGGACAGCGTGGACGTGCTGGACGCGGTGGGCACGCCGATCCGGGTGGACGCGAAGGGGCCTGAGGTGCTGCGCATCCTGCCGCGCGTGAACGACGAGATCAACGACGAGTGGATGGCCGACAAGTCCCGCTTCTCGTTCGATGGATTGAAGCGCCGTCGGCTGGACCGGCCGTGGGTGCGCCGGGGCGGCAAGCTGGTGCCGGCGACCTGGGTGGAGGCGTTTGCCGCCATCGCCGAGAAGCTGCGCGGCGTGGACGGGGCGCGGATCGGTGCCGTGGCCGGCGATCTTTGCGACGCCGAGAGCATGATGGCGCTCAAGGACCTGATGGGCGTGCTGGGCTCGCAGAACCTGGATTGCCGGCAGGACGGGGCGAAGCTGGACGCGAGCCGGCGGGATTTCTACCTGTTCAACAGCACGATCGCCGGGATCGACGCGGCCGACGCCGTGCTGATCGTTGGCAGCAACCCGCGGCGAGAGGCGCCGATCCTGAATGCCCGCATCCGCAAGCGCTGGATGGCGACAGCAGGGCACATGCCGATAGGCGTGGTCGGGCCGCAGGCGGAGCTGACCTACCGCATCACGCATCTCGGTGAGGATGCCGGGCTGCTAGCTGCGCTGCACGACGGCACGCACGACTTCGCAAGCGTGCTGCGCCAGGCCGAGCGGCCGATGGTGATCGTGGGGCAGGGCGCGCTGCGGCGACCGGACGGCGCGGCGGTTCTGGCGCATGCCTGGCGGCTGGCCGGGGCGGTAGGCGCGCTGAAGCCGGACTGGCACGGCTTCAACGTGCTGCATACCGCCGCCGCCCGCGTGGGCGGGCTGGATCTGGGCTTCCTGCCAGGGCCGGGCGGGCTGGACTTTGCCGGCATGATGGGCGGCGGGGTGGACGTGCTGTGGCTGCTGGGCGCCGACGAGTTCGACACCGCGCGGGTCGGCGCCGGCACCTTCGTGGTCTATCAGGGCCACCATGGCGACCGTGGTGCGGCGAGGGCTGACGTGGTGCTGCCCGGCAGCGCCTACACCGAAAAGGACGGCACCTACGTCAGCACCGAAGGCCGGGTGCAGCGCGGCTTTCGGGCGCTGTTCGCGCCGGGCGACGCGCGGGAGGACTGGCGCATCCTGCGTGCTTTCAGCGCAGTGGTGAGCCACGCGCTGCCCTACGACGACATCGACGCGCTGCGCGCACGGCTGACAACGCAGAACCCGGTGTTCGGCCGGCTCGGCTTGGCACGCTTCGGCGCTAACGACACCACTGGCCCTGGCGGGCAGGCGATCCCGGAGGCACCGGACGCCGCACCGCTGGTGGCCGCGGTGGCGGACTACTACCTGACCAACCCGATCAGCCGCGCTAGCTTGACGATGGCCGAATGTTCGCGCATCGCCCCTGCGTCACTGGCCGCCACCCCCCTGGCCGTGGCGGCGGAGTAGGCCCGTGTACGCGTTTTTTCACCAGAACACCCTGGGCATCCTGTTGCTGACGGTCGCCGAGACGCTGGCCATCCTGGTCCCTGTCCTGCTCAGCATGGCCTACTCGACCTATTTCGAGCGCAAGGCGCTGGCCGCGTTCCAGCTGCGCCGCGGGCCGAACAAGGTAGGGCCGTTCGGGCTGTGGCAGCCCTTCGCGGACGCCGTGAAAGTGTTCACCAAGGAAACGATTATTCCGGCAGGCGCCAGCCGCGCGCTGTTCCTGCTGGCGCCGATGCTGACCTTCGTGCTGGCCTGCCTGGCCTGGGCGGTGATCCCGGTGGGCGACGGTTGGGCGGTGGCCAACATCAACGTCGGCATCCTCTATCTCTTCGCCATCAGCTCGCTAGGCGTGTACGGCATCATCATCGCTGGCTGGGCCAGCAACTCGAAATACGCGTTCCTTGGCGCCATGCGCTCGGCCGCGCAGATGGTCAGCTATGAGGTGTCGATCGGCTTCGTGCTGGTGACGGTGATGCTGTGTGTGGGCAGCCTGAACCTGAACGACATCGTGCGGGCACAGGGCCCGGGGCATTGGTGGTTCTGCTTCACCCTGTTCCCGATGTTTGTGGTCTTCCTGATTTCCATGCTGGCCGAGACCAACCGCGCGCCGTTCGACCTCCCCGAGGGTGAGAGCGAGCTGGTGGCCGGATTTTTCGTGGAATATAGCGCTATGTCTTTCGCGCTGTTCTACCTGGGCGAGTACACCAACATGATCATGATGAGCGCGCTGGCCAGCGTGCTGTTCCTGGGCGGCTGGGAAGCGCCGTTCGGGTTGCCAGGGCTGCCGATCCTGTGGCTGTTCGGCAAGGTCTGCTGCGTGATGTTCTTCTTTTTCTGGGTGCGCGCAACCTTCCCACGCTTCCGCTACGACCAGCTGATGCGACTGGGCTGGAAGGTGTTCCTGCCGATCTCGCTACTTTGGCTGGTGCTGACGGCCGGCTTCCTGGAAGCCACTGGGCTGCTGCCGAACGTGGCGGGTTGAGGAGACGCTGATGCTGACCGGAAAATCCGCCTGGCGCCTGGTGATGTGGGAGCTGCTCTCGGGCATGGCCCTTACACTGCGCTATTTCTTCAAGGCGCCTGTGACGATCAACTACCCCTACGAGGGCGGTCCTTTGAGCCCGCGCTTCAAGGGCGAGCACGCGTTGCGCCGCTACCCGAACGGCGAGGAACGCTGCATCGCATGCAAGCTGTGCGAGGCGGTGTGCCCGGCCTACGCCATTACCATCGAGGCCGAGCCGCGCGGCGACGGCTCGCGCCGCACCACGCGCTACGACATCGACATGACTAAGTGCATCTATTGCGGGCTGTGCGAGGAGTCCTGTCCCGTCGACGCGATCGTGGAGGGACCGAACTTCGAGTTCTCCACCGAGACGCGTGAGGAGCTGATGTACAACAAGGACAAGCTGCTTGATAACGGCGACCGCTGGGAAGCCGAGATCGCCAAGCGGCTAGAACTGGACGCGCCCTACCGATGATCACGGCCATCGCCTTCTACGTGTTCTCCGCCATCCTGCTGGGCTCGGCGGCGATGGTGGTGACGAGCCGCAACCCGGTGCACTCGGTGCTGTTTCTGATCCTGGCGTTCTTCAACGCGGCCGCGTTGTTCCTGATCGCCGGCGCCGAGTTCCTCGCAATGATCCTGGTGATCGTCTACGTGGGCGCGGTGGCCGTGCTGTTCCTGTTCGTGGTGATGATGCTGGACGTGGATTTCGTGGCCTTGCGCGAGGGGTTCCAGAAATACGTCTCGCTTGGCGCGGTGGTGGGCGTGCTACTGCTGGGCGAGCTGCTATTCGTGCTGTGGGGCTGGCAGGTCTCGGCCAGCGCGCCGGTGCTGCGGTTGAGCGTCATGCCCGGGCAGGTGCAGAACACGCGCGCGATCGGGCAGGTGCTCTACACGAACTACATCCTGCTGTTCCAGATGTCCGGGCTCATCCTGCTGGTCGCCATGGTCGGTGCTATCGTGCTCACGCATCGCGAGCGCCGAACCGCGCGCTACCAGAACATCACCCGCCAGCAGGAACGCCAGGTAAGCGACACGCTGGAGGTGCTGAACCTGCGCAGCGGCGCCGGCGTAAGCGAGCTGGGGATCTACCGGCCGAAGCCGGAACGCGTGACGGCGGGCGCCCGCGCGCTGGGCCATGACGCGCACGGACAGGCGGCGCACCTGGACAAGAGCCACAAGGGCCCGCTGCACGACGGGGCCACGGCACCGGCCCCCGTGCAGGGAGAACACTGAGCATGGTGATCAGCGTTGGCCACTATTTGGCCGTGGGCGCGGTGCTACTCGTTCTCGGCGTGTTCGGCGTGTTTCTCAACCGCAAGAACGTCATCGTTATCCTGATGTCGATCGAGCTGATCCTGCTGGCGGTCAACATCAACCTTGTTGCGTTCTCGGCTTCGCTCGACGATTTGGCGGGGCAGATCCTGGCGATGTTCGTGCTGACCGTGGCGGCGGCCGAGGCGGCCATTGGGCTGGCCATCGTGGTGGTGTATTTCCGCAATCGCGGCTCGATCGAGGTCGAGGACGTGAACCTGATGAAGGGCTGAGGATGCTGTTCTCGATCGCCGTCTTCGCCCCGCTGCTGGGCTGCCTGGTATGCGGCTTTGCCGGGCGGAGCGTCGGCGACCGGGCGGCGCAATTGGTGACGATCGCCTGCATGGTGCTGGCCTCCGTGTGCGGTGCGGTCGCCTGGTACCAGCACATCTTCGCCAATGTCGGGAACGGCACGATCAGTATCGCCACGTGGATCGATTCTGGCAGCTTCCACCTCGACTGGGCGCTGCGCTACGACACGCTGTCGACGACGATGGTGGCGATGGTGACGCTGGTGGCCACGCTGATCCACGTCTACAGCATCGGCTACATGGCGCACGAGCAAAGCACCACGTCGCGGTTCTTCGCCTACCTCTCGCTGTTCACCTTCGCCATGCTGATGCTGGTGACGGCGGACAACCTAGTGCAGTTGTTCTTCGGCTGGGAGGGCGTGGGCCTCGCGAGCTACCTGCTTATCGGCTACTGGTACGACCGCCCGGCGGCAGCTCGCGCCGCCATTAAGGCGATGGTGGTCAACCGGGTGGGCGACCTCAGCTTTGCGGTCGGCATCGCGTTGGTGTTCTTCAAGTTCGGCTCGGTGGACTTCACAACCATCTTTGCCGCCATTCCTGCGCACGTGCATGACACTTACCACTTCATGGGCGCGACACCGCGCAGCTACGAGGTGATCGGTTTCCTGCTGTTCATCGGCGCCATGGGCAAGTCGGCGCAGATCCTGCTGCACACCTGGCTGCCGGACGCGATGGAGGGTCCCACGCCCGTCTCCGCGCTGATCCATGCGGCCACGATGGTGACGGCAGGCGTGTTCCTGATGAGCCGGATGTCACCGTTGATGGAGTGGGCACCTGGCGCGCTAACGTTCGTCACTTTCATCGGGGCGACGACCTGCCTGTTCGCGGCGACGATCGGCTGCGTGCAGAACGACATCAAGCGGGTAATCGCGTATTCCACGTGCTCGCAACTCGGGTACATGTTCATGGCGGCCGGCGTGGGCGCCTACCAGACCAGCATGTTCCACCTCATCACCCACGCGTTCTTCAAGGCGCTGCTGTTCCTGTGCGCAGGCTCTGTGATCCACGCAATGAGCAACGAGCAGGATATGCGGCGTATGGGCGGCATCTGGCGTAGTGTGCCCATCACCTACGGGGCGATGTGGCTGGGCAGTCTGGCACTCTGCGGTATCCCGTACTTCGCCGGCTACTGGTCAAAGGACGCGATCCTGGAGGCGACGTATGCCGCCGGCACCGGAATGGGGATGTATGGCTTCGTGTGCGGCACGCTGGCCGCGTTCCTGACCGCGTTCTACTCCGGCCGCTTGCTGTTCATGACGTTCCACGGCATTCCGCGCGCAGATGCCCACGTGATGGGCCACGTGCACGAGAGCCCGTGGACGATGACCGGCCCGCTGGTGCTGCTCAGCTTCGGCGCGGTGTTCGCCGGCTGGCTGCTGCACGCCATCTTCATCGGCGACCACAACGCGGTGTTCTGGCAGGGTGCTATCTTCAACCGGCCCGACAACCACGTCCTAGCTCAGGTGGAGCGCACGCCGCTGCTGATCGGCCTGCTGCCGACCGCCACCGGGGTGCTGGGCCTGATGCTGGCTTGGGTGTTCTACATCCTGCGCCCGGCCTTGCCCGCGCGGCTGGCGGCGGCGTTTCCCACCATCTATCGCTTCCTGCTCAACAAGTGGTATTTCGACGAGCTCTACGATTTCCTGTTCGTCCGCCCGTCACTATGGCTGGCGCGCGAGCTGTGGACGGTGGGCGACGCACAGATCATCGACGGCGTGCCGAACGGTCTGGCCAGCATGGCCGAAGGTGGCTCGGTGCAGGTGGTGCGCATCCAGACGGGCTCGATCGCGGTTTACGCCTTCACCATGCTGATCGGGCTGGTTGTCATGGTCACGTTTTTTGTGCTGGCGCGGTGAGCGTGGTTAGGCGAGGAAGCGAGCAGTCCTTTCTTGAAAAAAAGGATCAAAAAACTTTTGCTTCCTCGCTGCTGAACGATCCGGTTCTATCCCGGCGGGCACGCGCGCTGGCGGCACCGGAAGAGCAAAAGTTTTTTGGTTTTTTTTTCAAAAAAGAACCGCTTGCCTTCCTTCCTCCCCTGAAAGCCCCGCCCCGTGACCGAAGCTAACGCCGCGGGCTTCCCCGTGCTCTCGCTGATCACCTTCCTGCCGCTCGTAGGCGTGGTAATCTTGATGACGCTGCGCGGCGACGAGTCCGCCACCACGCAGAACGCGCGCTGGACGGCGCTGTGGACCAGCCTGCTCGTGTTCCTGATCTCGCTGGTGCTGTGGACGCGCTTCGATTTTCACGAGGCCGGCTACCAGTTCACCGAGGCGGCCAACTGGCTGCCGGAATACGGCATCGGCTACCGCATGGGCGTGGACGGCATCTCAGTGCTGTTCGTGCTGCTGTCCACCGCGCTGACGCCGCTCTGCATCCTGGCGAGCTGGGACAGCGTGAAGGTGCGCGTGCGCGAATACATGGCCGCGTTCCTCATCCTCGAGACGATGATGGTGGGGATGTTCTCGGCCGCCGATTTCCTCTTGTTCTACATGTTCTTCGAAGGCGTGCTGATCCCGATGTACCTGATCATCGGTGTGTGGGGCGGCCCGCGGCGCGTCTACGCCTCGCTGAAGTTCTTCCTCTACACCTTCGCCGGCTCGGTGCTGATGCTGCTGGCGCTGCTGGCGATGTGGCACCAGGCGGGCAGCACGGACATCACCGTGCTGCTGCGCACGCCGTTCAGCGCCGGCGTGCAGTACTGGCTGTTCCTCGCCTTCCTCGCGAGCTTCGCGGTAAAGGTGCCGATGTGGCCGGTGCACACCTGGCTGCCCGACGCGCACGTGGAGGCGCCGACCGCCGGCTCGGTGATCCTGGCCGGCGTGCTGCTGAAGATGGGCGCCTACGGGTTCCTGCGCTTCTCGGTGCCGATGCTGCCGGTGGCCAGCGCGCATTTCGCGCCGCTGATGTTTGCGCTGGGGGTGATCGCGGTGATCTACACCTCGCTGGTGGCCCTGGCCCAGGAGGACATGAAGAAGCTGATCGCCTACTCGTCGGTGGCGCACATGGGCGTGGTGACGATCGGCATCTTCACCTTCAACATCCAGGGGATCGACGGCGCGCTGTTCCAGATGATCTCGCACGGCGTGGTCTCGGCCGCGCTGTTCCTGTGCGTGGGCGTGATCTACGACCGCATGCACACGCGCGAGATCGCCCGCTACGGCGGGCTGGCGGACCGCATGCCGGCCTACGCCTTCGTGTTCATGCTGTTCACCATGGCCTCCATCGGCCTGCCCGGCACCTCAGGCTTCGTGGGCGAGTTCCTGGTGCTGGTGGGCGCGCTTCAGGTCAGCCTGTGGCTGGCGCTTCTGGGCAGCCTCGGCATGGTGCTGGGTGCCGCCTACATGCTGTATCTCTACCGCCGCGTGGTCTTCGGAAAACTGGTGCGGCCGGATCTACGCTCGATCCTCGACCTCTCGCCGCGCGAGATGGCGATCTTCGCGCCGCTCGTGGTGCTCACTCTGTGGCTGGGTATCTATCCCAGCAGCTTCACCAGCTTCTTCGCCGCCTCCGTGTCCGCCATGGTGGACAACCACGCGCAGGCGATGAACGTCGTTGCCCACGCAACCAAGCTTGCCCAGGTTGTCCAGCACGGGGCTATCCAGATCGGGGCCGCAAGATGAACTGGTCGTTGGCCACTCCGGAGATCGTGTTGGCGCTTTGCGCCATGGCCATCCTGCTGGGCGGCGTGGTGCAGAAGCGCGATTCCACGCTGATCTGCACCATGGCGGCGCTCGCCGCCTGCGCGGTGACTGCCGTGCTCGTCGTCGGCACGCCGACGGCTGTGGGCTATGGCGGGCTATTCGTCAGCGACGCGTTCTCGAAGTACTCCAAGCTGCTGATCCTGCTGGGCACCGCTCTGTGTGCCGTGCTGTCGTTGGACTACAACGATAGGCAGGGTATCAAGCGCTTCGAGTTCCCGGTGCTGATGTTGCTGAGCACAGTGGGCATGATGGTGATGGCCTCGGCCGGCAATCTGATGACGCTATACATGGGGCTCGAGCTGCAATCGCTGGCGATCTACGTGCTGGCCGCCTTCGCGCGCGACGACGTGCGGTCCTCGGAGGCCGGGCTGAAATACTTCGTGCTGAGCGCGCTGGCGTCGGGCCTGCTGCTATACGGCATATCGCTGACCTACGGCTTCTCCGGCAGCATGGATTTCGGCCATATCGCGCAGGCGGTCACCGCACCCGCCGGCGTATCCACCGGGCTGATCGTCGGCATTGCTTTCATCATTGCGGGGCTGGCGTTCAAGCTGTCCGCCGTGCCGTTCCACATGTGGACGCCCGACGTGTACGAGGGCGCGCCCACCTCGGTGACCGCGTTCATGAGCACGGCGCCGAAAGTGGCGCCGTTTGTGGTGCTGCTGCGGGTGATGTTCGGGCCGTTCGGCCACATCGCGGTGCAATGGCAGCCGATCATCGTCGTGGTGGCCGTCGCCTCTATGTTGCTGGGCAGCTTCGCCGCCATCGCCCAGACCAACATCAAGCGCCTGATGGCGTACTCCTCGATCGGCCACATGGGCTACGCGCTGATCGGGCTGGCGGCCGGCACGCAGACCGGCGTGCGCG
Organism: uncultured Acetobacteraceae bacterium; assembly: GCA_964242595.1. Lineage (GTDB taxonomy): Bacteria > Pseudomonadota > Alphaproteobacteria > Acetobacterales > Acetobacteraceae > BOG-908. The sequence goes on from CAXTBC010000011.1 coordinate 48,037, forward strand.
GTGTGCTGGTCTATTTGCTGACCTACGTGGTGATGTCGGCCGGCGTGTTCGCCTGCATAGTGGCCATGCGCCGCCGCGGGTTGGCCGTCGAGCGCATCAGCGATTTGGGCGGCCTTGCGAAGAACGACCCGACCTTGGCCGTGCTGATGACCATCTTCATGCTCAGCATGGGCGGCATCCCGCCGTTTGCCGGGTTCGCCGGCAAGTTCTTCGTGTTCGAGGCCGCGGTGAACGCCGGAATGTGGACGCTGGCGATCATCGGCGTGCTGACCAGCGTGGTGGGTCTCTTCTACTATTTGCGCGTGATCAAGGTGATGTTCTTCGATCCCGCCGAGGCCCCGTTCGACGCGCGGTCCGGCTCGCTGTCGTTCGTGGCGATGGCCACCGGCGCGTTCACCCTGGTGTTCTTCGTGTTCCCGGCGCCGTTCCTGGGCGCGGCCACGCAGGCTGCCCGGGCACTGTTCGGATGACCCAGGGGCCGCCGCCGGATTGGCGGCTGCACGAGCACGAAACCCTCGCCTCCACCCAGGACGTGGCGCTGGAGGCAGCGCGGGCCGGCGACCCCGGCCGGCTCGCCGTGCTTGCTGCGGCGCAGACGGCCGGGCGGGGCAGCCGCGGCCGTGGTTGGCTGGCGCCTGCGGGTAACCTGAACCTTTCAGTGCTGCTGCGGCCGCAGCCGGGGCCGCTGGACCCAGGCCGTTGGGCGTTGCTGGCCGCCGTGGCGCTCCACGCCGCGCTCTCGCCCTACGCGGACCGTCTAATGCTGAAATGGCCGAACGACGTGTTGCTGGGCGGAGCCAAGCTGGCCGGCATCTTGATCGACTGCCAGCCGGGCGATGCGGCGTTCGTGGTGATCGGCATGGGCGCCAACCTGGCCGCCGCACCGCCGGTCGAGGGACGCCGCACCGCTCACCTGCCGCAGCCGGCGCCGGCTGCAAGGGATGTGGCTCACAGCGTGGTCGAGGCACTCGACGCCTGGGCGACGCGAGACACGCCCGGGTTGATCGATGCCTGGCTGGCGCGGGCGCACCCGATCGGGACCTGGCTGGACGTGCAGACGCCGCAGCGGCGGGTGCGCGGCGCGTTTGCGGGGCTGACGCCGGCGGGCGCGCTACGGCTGGAGGGCGAGGCTGCGGCCATCGCCAGTGCTGAGGTGTTTCTCTCGTGAGAAAGGAAGGAAGCAAGCAGTTCTTTTTTGAAAAAAAGAACCAAAAAACTTTTGCTTCTTGTCGGGTGTCCAACGGCCAGCACGCGACAGCGGAGTCGCAAGTCTTTTGGTTCTTTTCTTCAGAAAAGAGCTGCTTTCTTGCCTTACGCCCATGCTCCTAGTCGTAGACGCCGGCAACACCAACGTCGTCTTCGCCGTCCATGACGGCCGCCGCTGGGCCGGCATCTGGCGCATCGCCACCGAACCGCAGCGCACCAGCGACGAGTACGCCGTGTGGCTGCTGACCCTGCTCACGCATTCCAAGCTGACGCCCGCACAGGTGAGCAGCGCAGTGATCGGAACCGTGGTGCCCGCCGCGTTGTATCACTTACGCCGGCTTTGCCGAGAGTGGTTCGGCGTGGAGCCTCTGGTGGCGCGCGCCAACCTGGATTGGGGGTTCGACATCAGGGTGGACCAGCCCGACGAGGTGGGTGCCGACCGGTTGCTGAACGCGCTGGCCGCCTACGCGCATTTTCGTGCGGCCATCATCGTGATCGACTTCGGCACCGCCACTACCTTCGACGTGGTGGGGCAGGACGGCGCCTACCTGGGTGGCGCCATAGCGCCGGGCATCAACCTTTCCATCGAGGCGCTGCACCAAGCGGCGGCACGGCTGCCGCGCATCGGGATTGGCCGTCCGCAAGCTGTGATCGGCACGGGCACTGTCTCTGCCATGCAATCGGGCGTATATTGGGGATATATAGGTCTGATCGAAGGCCTAGTGGCGCGCATACGCCGCGAAATAGACGTGCCTGCGAAGATCGTGGCGACGGGCGGATTGGCCCCGTTGTTCTCCGAAGGTACCGAGATATTCGACCGGATCGACCCGGACCTGACCCTGGACGGGCTGCGTCTGCTGGCGAAGCGAAATCCGGCCCCTAGAGTACTCAGAACGACGCTTGATACCACTAGAACAAGAACGATTGAAGGCGATTGATGGACGCAACAACCGGTGACCTGGCCTTCCTGCCTTTGGGCGGGACGGGCGAGATTGGCATGAACCTGAACCTGTACCGCTGCGACGGCCACTGGCTGGCCATCGACTGCGGAATCGGGTTCGGCGGCAACGAGCTGCCGGAGGCCGACGTGATCATGCCCGACCCGGCCTACATTGCCGAGCGGCGGGACAAGCTGCTGGCGCTGGTAATCACCCACGCGCATGAGGACCATATCGGCGCGGTGGCGCATTTGTGGCGTCAGCTGCGCTGCCCTGTCTACGCCACACCGTTCACCGCGGCCGTGCTGCGCCGCAAGCTAAGCGAGGCGCACCTCCTCCAGGACGTGAAGATCCACGTGATCCCGCCCGGCGGCAGCTTCGAGCTCGGGCCGTTCCGGCTGCAGTTCCTGCGCGTGGCCCATTCAACGCCGGAAGCCCAGGGGCTAGCCATACGCACGCCCTACGGCACAATCGTGCACACCGGCGACTGGAAGCTGGACCCGCACCCGATGGTGGGCCCGCCGACCGACGAGGCGGCGTTCTCGGCGCTGGGAGACGAGGGCGTGCTGGCGATGGTGTGCGACAGCACCAACGCGCTGGTGGAAGGCCATTCCGGCTCGGAGGGCGACGTGCGCAAGTCGCTGGCCACGCTGATCAAGTCCATAGACGGGCGCATAGCGGTGACGTGCTTCGCGAGCAACGTGGCGCGGGTGGAGAGCGTGGCGATCGCCGCGCGCGATGCCGGCCGCAGCGTGGCGCTGGTGGGGCGGTCCTTGCGCAACCTGGAAGTGGCGGCGCGCGAGTCCGGCTATCTCAGCACCATCCCGCAATTCGTCAGCGAGGACGGCGCCAACGACGTGCCGGACGGCAACCTGCTGATCCTGATCACCGGCAGCCAGGGCGAGGCGCGCAGCGCCCTGGCCCGGGTGGCGGCGGACACCCACCCCAACATCGCGCTCGGCGAGGGCGACACGGTGATCTTCAGCAGCCGGATGATCCCGGGCAACGAGAAGGCGATCGGCGCGGTGCAGGACAACCTGGTACGCCGTGGCGTTCGGGTGATGACGGACGACGACCACATGGTGCACGTGAGCGGGCATCCGGCGCGCGATGAGCTGCGCCGCCTGTACAAGCTGGTGCGTCCGCAATACAGCGTGCCGGTGCATGGCGAGTGGCGGCACCTGACGGCGCACGCGGCGCTGGCGCAAGAGCTAGGTGCCACCCCGGTGATGCTGGAGAACGGCGACATCCTGACGCTGCATCCCGGCAGGCCGCAGGTGACCGACAGCGCGCCGGTGGGCCGCCTGGCGCTGGACGGCAACCGCGTGGTGCCGCTGCAGGGCGGCGTGATGGCCGCGCGCCGGCGCATGCTGTTCAACGGCGTGGTGGTGGGCAGCCTGGCGGTGGACGCCACGGGCCGGGTGATGGGCAAGGCGCGGGTGACGGCGCCCGGGCTGTTCGAGCCTGAGGATCCGGAAACCGAGCGGCTGAGCCGGGATTTCGGGGCAGCCATCGGCGAGCTGCCGGCGCCGCTGCGGCGCGACGACAGCGCGCTGGCCGACGCTGCGCGGGCGGCGCTGCGAAAGATCGTCGGCCGTAAGCTGGGCAAGAAGCCGATGGTGGACGTTCACCTGCTACGGGTGTGAACTGGTTCACCGCCTTCGTCGTGTACGTGCTCACCTGGTGGACGGTGCTGTTTGCCGTGCTACCGATGGGCACGCAGCCGGTTTCCGACCCGGACGCCGCCACCGGGTGGCGCGGCGCGCCGGCTCAGGCGCGGATCGGCCGCAAGCTGCTGGTTACTACCCTGGTTTCGCTGGTGCTCTGGGGGGTGATGGTGGGGCTGATCGAAAGCGATTGGCTCAGCTTCCGTCACGGCATCCTGAAGATGCCTGACGATTATACAACCAAAGGGCAGTAGTGCCTGCAATAGCGGCAACCGACGTCTGACCGGGCCATATTTCCAAGGTTGTGGCCTGGATTTGTCTGGACGGGGATTGAGAGCGCTCCAATAATCACCGACAGGACGAGGACATTTCCTCCTCCTGCCGTGTGACTGGCGTTTCCTCCCTAAACTTGGCCCTGCCGCCGCCGGTGTGCGGGGCCGTTTTTTTGGTAGCAGGATGAGGCCGTTGCGTCACCATCTATATTGGTGTTTTGTATAAAATATTGCGTATAGGTTTGGTGCAGCGCAGCATTGTTTCGTCATCAGTAGGTAAGGTAGCAGCCCTTTTTCTGGAAAAGAACCAAAAGGCTTTTGTTCACTGTTGGCCTTATGGACACGCTGGGTTTGTTGAGAGCTCCTCTTGCTTCTTTCTCGAGGGGAGTGAGCTTGCTTCCTTCCTGCCTTGCTACGGGCTAGGTTGCCGCCGGTCATGTCAGGGCGGCTTCATGCGTTTTTCCCACGGGTTCATCCCCACGCTCAAGGAAACTCCCGCCGAGGCACAGATCGCCTCGCACCGGCTGATGCTGCGTGCCGGCCTGGTCAGGCAGACGGCCTCGGGCATTTACGCCTGGCTGCCGGCCGGACTGCGCGTGCTTCGCAACATCGAACGCATCGTGCGCGAGGAGCAGGATGCCGCCGGCGCGCAGGAGATGCTGATGCCGACGCTGCAGACCGCCGATCTATGGCGCGAGAGCGGACGCTACGACGCCTACGGGCCGGAGATGCTGCGCATCCGGGACCGCCACGAGCGCGACTTGCTATACGGTCCGACCAACGAGGAGATGGTGACGGACCTCGCCCGTCACGCCATCAAGTCTTACCGCGAGCTGCCGCAGACCCTGTATCACATTCAGTGGAAGTTCCGAGACGAGATGCGACCGCGCTTCGGCGTTATGCGTGGACGCGAGTTCCTGATGAAGGACGCGTACTCCTTCGATCTAGACTACGACGGTGCCGTCAACACCTATCGCCGCATGATGCTGGCCTACATGCGCACGTTCCAGCGCCTGGGTGTGCGCGCGATTCCGATGCTAGCCGACACGGGGCCGATCGGCGGCGACCTGAGCCACGAGTTCATCGTGCTGGCGCCGACGGGGGAGAGCCAGGTGTTCTACGATGCGGCCCTGGAAGTGCTTGATTACCTAAAATCCGATTTTTCGTACGACAAGCCAGGCGACCTGGCCGCGTTCCACGAACTCATCAACTCCTACTATGCGGCCACGGAAGAAAAGCACGACACTGCACGATGGGACGGTGTGGCACCCGCGCAAAAGCGCGAGGGGCGGGGCATCGAGGTCGGGCAGATCTTCTATTTCGGTCGCAAATACTCCGATGCGATGAAGTTTGCCGTGGCTGGCCCGAACGGCACCAGCATTGTGCCCGAGATGGGCAGCTACGGCATCGGCGTCTCCCGCCTGGTCGGCGCCATCATCGAGGCGTCGCACGACGATGCGGGGATCATCTGGCCGGCGTCGGTGGCGCCGTTCCCGGCGACCATCCTGAACCTGCGCGTGGGCGACGTGAAGTGCGATGCGCTGTGCAACGACCTCTACGCGCAGTTCGGCGGAAAGGCGCTGCTGGACGACCGCGACGAAAGGGCAGGGGCCAAGTTCGCCGACGCGGACCTGATGGGACATCCGTGGCAGATCATCGTGGGGCCGCGCGGGGCGGCTGCCGGAACGGTAGAGCTGAAGCAGCGGCTTTCCGGAGTGCGGGAGGATGTCAGCGTTGAGAGTGCTTTGGAGAAGATAAGTAAGGCAGGCCTTCTTTCTTGAAAGAAAGAAGCAAAGAACTTCGTCCGCGCTGTCGCGGCTTTCTCCTGCACCGTGTGTTCTTATGAGTAAAAGTTTTGTGGCTCTTTTTTCAAAAAAGAACCGCTTCCTTCCTTGGAGTCCCAATGTTCAACGCCTTCGAACGCGCCGTAGCCGGCCGCTACCTGCGCGCCCGCCGCGGTGAGCGCTTCGTCAGCGTCATCGCCATCTTCTCGCTGGTCGGCATCGCCCTTGGCGTTGCCACGCTCATCATCGTCATGGCGGTGATGAGCGGCTTCAAGGACGACCTGCTCTCGCGCATCCTTGGCCTGCAGGGGCACCTGGACGTTTACGGCAGCACCTCCGCGGGGCTGACGGATTACGACGCGCTGGCCGGCAAGATCCGCGTGCTGTCGGGCGTGGTTTCGGCAACGCCGGTGATCGAGGGCCAGGTGCTGCTGACGGTGCGCACGCAGAACTCGGGCGGTATAATGCGCGGCATCACGCAGGACGATTTGCGCCACCTGCCGTCGATCGCCGGCAACATCCGCCAGGGATCGTTGGACGACTTCCAGGGCGACAACGCCATCGCCGTGGGCCAGGCGCTGGCCGAGCGTTTCGGGCTGGAGATCGGCTCGAAGCTCACCTTGCTCTCGCCGGAGGGCGCGGTGACGGCGTTCGGCACGGTGCCGCGGGTGAAGGCCTACCGTGTGGTGGCGATCTTCCAGTCGGGCATGAACGAGTACGACAGCACGTACACCTTCGTGCCGCTGGCCGCCGCACAGGTGTTCTACCAAAAGCCAGGCGCAGTGACGCAGATCGAGGTGATGGTACGTGACCCGCAGCATGTCGGGGTTGTAGCGCGCGAGGTGCGCGACGCGGTGGACGGACAGAGCTTGCGCATCTTCGACTGGACGCAAAGCAACGACAGCTTCTTCGCCGCCGTGCAGGTGGAACAAAACGTGATGTTCCTGATCCTGACCCTCATCATCATCGTCGCAGCATTCAACGTCGTCTCCTCGCTGATCATGATGGTGAAGGACAAGACGCGCGATATCGCCGTGTTGCGCACGCTGGGTGCAGGGCGCGGCGCCATAATGCGTATTTTTTTGATGTGCGGCGCCTCGGTGGGCGTGACTGGCACAGCTGTGGGCACGCTGCTGGGCGTGGTGTTCTGCCTGAACATCGAACGCATCCGGCAGGCGTTGCAGAGCCTAACGGGCACCACGCTGTTCGACCCGACGGTCTACTACCTCGAGCACCTGCCGGCGAAGTTGGACCTGGTGACGGTGACGCAGGTGGTGCTGATAGCACTCACGCTCTCTCTGCTCGCGACACTGTACCCGAGCTGGCGCGCCGCGAGGACCGACCCTGTGGAGGCGCTGCGCCATGAGTGATCCGCTCGACCTGCGTGCGGTCGGGCGCGTGTTCAAGAGCGGCGCGGGCGACCTGCCGATCCTGCGCGGGGCCGACCTGACATTGCGGCGTGGCGAGATCGTGGCGCTGGTGGCACCTTCGGGCACCGGCAAATCCACGTTGCTGCATTTGGCGGGTTTGCTGGAGCGGCCGGATACGGGGGCTGTGCTCGTGGACGGCGTGGATGCGGGCGGGCTCTCGGACTCCGACCGCACGCGGATACGGCGGGACAGGATCGGGTTCGTCTACCAATTTCACCACCTGCTGGCCGAGTTCTCCGCGCTGGAGAACGTCGCACTGCCGCAGATGATCGCGGGCGTGCCTCGGGCGGCGGCGCGCGCCCGGGCCGGCGAGTTGCTGGCGGCGTTCGGGCTGGCGCCGCGGGCGACCCAGCTGCCGGGCAAGCTTTCCGGCGGCGAGCAGCAGCGCGTGGCCATAGCGCGCGCGCTGGCCAACAAGCCCGCGGTGATCCTGGCAGACGAGCCGACAGGGAACCTGGATGCGGGCACGTCCGACGTGGTGTTCGCCGAACTGCTGCGCATCGTGCGCGGGCAGGGTGTGGCGGCGCTGATCGCCACGCATAACGGCGAATTGGCGGGACGGATGGACCGGGTGGTGACGTTGCGGGAGGGTCGTGTGGTTGAGGAGTGAAGCAAGGACGCGGTTGTCTTTGGAGAAACTACAAGCTCAGGTCTCGTTGGCGTCGTTCGTCCATCTTGACGATCTCGACTTGTAGAAAGAGAATGAAGCTCTGCACAGAAATTCTGCTGCAGACGCCAGGCTCGGAAATCCCGTAGCTCCAATCGCTCGGAAATAATTTTACGTGCCTGTCTGAACATTCCTGGTGGCAATCAGACGCAACCGCTTGTCTGTAAAGCCTGCTTCATCATTTTAGGATGAGATCGCCGCAGCGCCACCTATCGAAACGTTTCGCTAATCATCGACTGGTGCATCGCGGTGCAGCAGGTGGGCTTAGACAGGCGCTGAGAACGCGTGTTCAAGGCGCTCGCCGGCGATGCCGACCACGAGTATGCAATAATTTACAGCACGAGCACTCGCCCATATCAGCTAAGTGTTGGCGACCAAATCAGCGCCGGCCAGACAATCGGACGATCCCGCGGCAGATAAGTACGAGAGCCAAGTCTCGGTCCACCTAAGGGTGAACAGGTGCGAAACCTTCCGGCGCAAACCAGCTTTTGTCGAAAAAGGAGCCAGCATCGTGATTGCCGTCAAGCGTGCGATGTGACAAATAGCTGCCTGTATTCACTAAAATTGCGTGAAACGGCCGTCCCTTCCTAATGGCGAACCGCGAACAGTTGCCCTGCCTCACACCACCTCTACGAAGCACGAACCCTGATCGAGACCCTTTTTGCAACGCTCAAGCAGCTTTAAAGTATCGCCGCTTACTTCGGAACAACTCGCTAGAATACCTTTTTCAAGATTTCCCTAGCGCCGCGATACCGTCAGCAAACTAACCACATGCCCTAACTTGCTTTCACCTTCTGACCGACGATCAGGTTCACCGGAGGGTTCAAGATCACCCGATCGCCCCCCTTGAGGCCGGCACGGATGCGAACCTGGGCGCCGTCGTCGGCGTCCACATCGAGGTGGCGGACGGCGATTTTTCCGTCTTCGACCACAGCGACGCTGAGGCCGCTGTCGTTGAAGATGACGGCCTGGGTAGGGATGGTGACGATCGCCTGTGCACGCGGCTCCTGCAGGTGGACGATACCGTAAAGTCCGGCGCTGAGCGCGCCCTCACGGTTGTCCACGTCCACCTCGGCCAATAGAGTTCGGGTGTTGGTGGCCAGGGCGGCGGCATTACGGGCGACGCGGCCGTGGAACACGCGGCCGGGTAACTGGGGCACGGTGACGGTGGCGTCCTGACCGTCCTTAAGGCCGAAGAAATACTCCTGCGGCACGTAGACCTGCACGCGCAGCACGTCGGTCTTGGCGATCGAGAACAGCGAAGTGCCAGTGCTGGCGTCCGCAGTGACGAGGTTGCCGACATCGATGTTGCGGGCGGTGATGACGCCGTTGAAGGGCGCGGTGACGTGCTCGAACCCGGTGAGCTCCACAAGGCGGTTCACCTGGGCGAGCTGGGCGGCGAGGTTGGCCTGCGCCACGCCCACGCCGGCCGATTGGGTGGACAACGTGGTGCGGTCCTGGTCGCCCTGCTGGCGACTGTCCCAGCCCTCGGTCACCAAGCGTGAGGTGCGCTGGTTGGTGACGGTGGCCAGGCCGCGCTGGGCGACAGCCTGGCGCAGCGAGGCCTGCATCTGGATAAATTGGGCGCGGGCCTGGGCGAGCTGCTGGTCGAGGTCGGGCGCCGCGATCACCGCGAGGACGTCGCCGGTGTGAACCTTGCTGCCGATATCGACGTTGCGGGTGCCGATGTAGCCGGTGGCACGCGCGTAGAGGGTGGCCGCATCGAAGGCCTGCATGGTGCCGGGCAGGTCCACCACCCTTGGCGCGTCGTCGGCCTTGACGGTGACGGTGCGCACCTGGGGAACGGCGTCCGCGCGGGTCTGCTGCGCCGTCTTGGCAGCGTTGGAAGTGGCCAGGTGAGTCCAGATACCCAGGCCTATCATGGCCGTCACGAGTACCGCCGCGCCGATACCGGTGAACACCGCTATACGGTGACGACGGCCGTCCTGGCGCGGGTCGCGGGGCTTGTCCTGCTGGCGGTCGCCAGGCTGGGCGGGCTCGGCTTCAAGGCCTGGGAGTAGCCGGTCCTCGTCCTTGGCCTTGTCCTCGTCGTAGTCTGGCCGGCTGATCTGGTTCATCTTTCAGGCTCCCTGGTGGGCCAAGCGCGGTGGCTGGCTCCCACTCTGGCGGTCACGTGAGGTGTCCTGCTTGGCTACCCGGTCGAACTTGCCGAAGACCGAGTAGAGATAGGGTACGAAGAGCAGCGTTGTCACGGTGCCGACCAGCACGCCGCCGATCACCGCGCGGGCCAGCACGGAGTTCTGCTCCTCGCCCGGGCCACCGATGGCCATCGGCACCATGCCCACCAGCATGGCGGCAGCCGTCATCAGCACGGGACGCAGCCTGGTGGTGCCGGCCGAGATGGCGGCTTCCACGGCGCTCATCCCCTCCTGACGCTGCTCGCGGGCGAAGGTGACGAGCAGGATGGAGTTGGCCGAAGCCACGCCTACCGACATGATGGCGCCCATCAGCGAGGGCACAGAGAGTGTAGTGCCGGTGACGAACAGCATCAGCAGGATGCCCGAACCGGCGCCGGGCAGGGCCAGGATGACAGCGAGCGGATCGATGAAGCTTTGGTAGTTCACCACCATCAGCAAGTAGACGAATACCGCGGCGAACAACAGGCCGATGGTCAAGTTGGTGAACGCGTCGTCCATGCTGCTGATCTGGCCCAGCACGTTTATCTTGTCGGCTACACCTAGATGGTGGCGTTCGTCGGCGACCACCTTGTTGATCGCGGCTTCGGCACTGCCGAGGTCGGAACTCTGCACGCTGGCGTAGACGTCGTAGACCGGCTGGATGTTGCTCTGGTTGTAGTTGGACTGCACCTGCTGGCGCTTGGCGGAAGCCACGTTGCCGAGCAGGTCCGGCACCACCGAGCCGTTGGCCGCCGAAGAGCCGGCGATCGGGATGTTGTTGAGCGTCTGGAGGTCGTGCAGCTTGTACTCGGGCGTCTGCACGGCGAGGTAGTAGGGAATACCGTTCTTCGGGTCGGTCCAGAAGTTCGGGGTGACCTGCTCGGACGAGCTGAGGTTGATGTTAAGCTGCTGGGCCACTTGGTCGACGGTCAGGCCGATCTCCTGGGCGCGGGTGCGGTCGATGGTGTAGAACATCTCCGGCGCGTCGAGTTCCTGCTGCACGTGTGCGTCAACGATGCCCGGGACCGCGCCGATGCGGCGGGTGATGTCCTTGGCAATCGTCTGGTTGGCCACGCGGTCGCGGCCCTGGACCTGCACGTCGATCTGCGACGGCACACCGAAGTTGAGGATCTGCGTCGTCAGGTCGGCCGGCTGGAAGTAGAACTGCACGTCCGGAAAGGCCGAGGATAGCTCGTCACGTAGGATGCGGGTGTAGGCGGCCGTGGTGTGGCTGCGGTCCTCAGCAAGCTGGATCTGGATGGTGCCATCGTTGACGCCGATGGTGGTACCATCGGTGAAGGCCAGGTTGTACGTGCGCTGCGGCAGGCCGATGTTGTCGAGCATCAGGGTGATGTCGTGCGCAGGGATGTGGGCGCGGACGTTGTCCTCCACCGCCTGAAAGATTTTCTCCGTGGTCTCGACGCGCGTGCGGGCGGGCGCGCGCACGTGTAGCTGGATGAGCCCGGCATCGACCTGCGGGAAGAAATCGCTGCCGACGAACATGCTCAGGCCGCCTGCCATGGCAACGATGCAGAGGGCAACGATCGGGGTGACAACCTGGCGGGCGATGATGACGCCCAGCAGCCAGCCGTAGAAATTGCGGAACGCGTCGAAGCCGCGGTTGAAGCCGTCATGAAAGCGGCCGAACCAGCCCTTGCGGTGGCTGTCGTCGTGGCCCTCTCCGCCACTTTCGTGGTCGTACTCGCTGCGCAACATCAGGCGGATGATGATCGGTGTAAGCGTGCGGCTGATGCCGTAGGACGCGAGCATGGCGAACACCACCGCCTCGGCCAACGGCGTGAACAGGTACTTGGCCGCGCCCTGCAGGAAGAACACGCTGACGAAGACCACGCAGATGGCCAAAGTGGAGATCAGCGTGGGGATGGCGATGCCGGCGGCCCCTTCCACCACGGCCTCTTCGAAGTCACCCTGCTCCTCGAGCAGGCGGTGAGTGTTCTCGATGGTGACGGTGCTGTCGTCGACCAGAATGCCCACGGCGAGCGCCAGGCCGCCGAGCGTCATGGTGTTGATCGTCTCGCCCAGCGCAGTGAGCACGGCGAGCGAGGTGAGGATGGCAAGCGGAATGGAAACCATCACCACAATGGTAGACCGCCACGAGCCTAGGAAGATGAGGATCATCAGCGCGGTAAGGCCGGCAGCAATGGCGCCTTCGCGCAGCACGGAGTTGATTGCGGTCTGCACGAAGACCGACTGGTCGAACAGGAGCTGGATCTTCATCCCGGGCGGAGCTGCCTTCTGGATGCCGGGCATCGCGGCCTTGACGCGTTTGACAACGTCCAGCGTGGAGGCGTCGCCGTTCTTGATGATGGTGATCAGGACTGCGCGCTGGCCTTCCGTGCGGACGATGTTTTGCTGGACGGCCCAGCCGTCGCGCACGTGGGCCACGTCGCGCAGGTAGACGGTGGTGCCGCCTACCTGGCGAAGCGGCACGTTGTTCAGCGCCTCGATAGACTGCGCGCTGGCGTTGACGCGCACGATGAACTGCCGGTCGCCCATCTTGGCGTCGCCCGAGGGCAGCGTCAGGCTCTGATTGTTGACGGCGGCGACCACGTCGTTGGCCGTCAGGCCCTGGGCGCGCAGGGCGTCCGGGTCGAGGTCCACCATGATCTGCCGGTACTTGCCGCCGTAAGGCGTAGGCAGGGTAATGCCCTGGATGGGGGCGAGCTGCTGGCGCATCTGGTAGATGCCATAATCATACAGCTGCTGCTCGTTGAGCTTGTCCGAGGTGAGGCTGATCTGCAGCACCGGCACCGAGGAGGCGTTGTACTGTACGATGGTAGGTGGCTGGATGCCGGTGGGCATCAGCGCACGGATGGAGTTGGATGCCGAGACGATCTGGGCGATCGCCAGGTCCACGTTCACGTTCGGCTGGAAGTAGATGCGCTCAATGGACAGGCCGGACAGCGTCTGGCTGTCGATCTTCTTGATGTCGTTCACCGACGAGCTGATCGAGTACTCGCTATAGGTGCTGACGCGCTGCTCCATCTCCTCCGGCGTGAGGCCGGTGTACTGCCAGATGATAGATACGACGGGGATGTTGATGCCGGGGAAGATGTCCTTCGGCGCAATCACGATGGAGCTGACGCCCAGGAAGAGCATCAGAATGGCCACCACGTAGAAGGTGTGGGGGTATTTCAGCGCAAACTTGACGATACCCATGCGAGCCGAAATCCGCCTTTGCTAGAATGAACTGTAAGGTGGCTTACTAAATTTGAGTTTCCAGGGTTGGTGCAGTGCAGTAAAGCACCTCTCGGGCAAGTGATCTATATGGTCCTGGGTCAGTGGCTTGCCAACCATTCTGCCGTCGCCGGGCAATCGTGGGTTAAGTTAACGCAACCCGGAAGCGCAGCGCTTTCCTTTGCTGGCCGGGCACGGTAACGCAACCGCGATTACCTGGCGGAGGCCGCTTGCTCGTCGAGTTTCTGGAGTGGTGGGGCAGCCAGCTACGCAGCCTGGTGCCGGCGCGGTTCGACCGGCCGGCGGGCGGGGCGGACGCGCTGATCGCCGATGTCAGCGTGGCCGGCATGCTCGGGTTGCACCGGCGCCGCCGCGGCACCGAGCAGCGGGTTGTGCAGGTACGCGGCGACGATGCCGCGGCACCCGGGCTGCGCGCAGCGCTGGCCGGGCGCCCGCGCGGTGAGCCTGTGCTGCTGCGCATTCCGCCAGACTGGGTGCTGGAGCGGCCGGTGAGCCTGCCGCTGGCCGCCGAACGCGATCTGGGCCGGGTACTGGGTTACGAGATGGAACGGCTGACGCCGTTCTCTGCCGGCGAGCTGGTGTGGGACCACGAGGTGCGGTCGCGCGACCGGGCGCGGGCGCGCCTGGCGCTCCGGCTGACCATGGTGCCACGCGCCTTTGTGGAGCCCACGCTGCAGACGTTGCGCGCGCAGGGAGCGATGCCCGACGCGCTGGAGGCGGTGCTGCCGGACGGGACGCGCGTGCTGAAGCTGGTGCATGAGGGCGGCGGCAAGGCGGACGGGGTATCCGTGCGCAGCCTGGCGGTAGCGGCGGCGGTGCTGGGCGTGCTGGCGGCCACCTCGCCGTTCGTCAGGCAGTCTTTGGCGCTGGGCACGCTGCAGGAACGGCTGGAGGCGATGGCCCCGAGGATCGCGCAGGTGGATGCGCTGCGCCGCCGCATCGCCGGCAGCACGGCCGGCGGCGATGCGGTGGCGGCCGAGACGCGGCGGCTGGGCGACACGCTGGAGGCGCTGGCGGCGCTGACCGAGGTGCTGCCCGACGACAGCTACCTGACCGAGTTCACGATGCGCGAGCGCAAGATGACGATGGCCGGCCTGGGGGCCTCGGCGCCCAGGCTGATCAGCGCGCTGTCGGCCGACCCCAGGGTGCGAAACCCGGCGTTCACCGCGCCGGTGACCAGGAGCGAGACGAACCATCTCGACGTGTTCGCCATACGGGCCGAGTTGGCGCCGTGAAGCACGCAACCATCTCGTTTCAATGCGCGAGCCAGCCGAACGGTGCGTGCAAGATGAACAAGAGTTTTTTGCTTCTTTTTTGTAAGAAAGAAGGCCTTGCTTCCTTGCGGCCCCGGCCATGATCGCCACCCTGCCCACAGGCCAACGCGGCCAGATCCTCGCCGCGGCCCTCGCCATCCTGGCCCTGGTGATCGTGTGGCTGGGCGTGATCGGCCCGGTGGCCGACTGGTACGGTGGGCGCAGCGAGGAGATCACCGCGCTGCGCGCGCGCGTGGCGCGCGAGGCGGCGCTGATCCAGACATTGCCGGCGCTCCAGGGCCAGGCGGCGCAGGCGGCCCGCGCGCCGGCGCGCGCGGTGCTGGCCGGCAACTCCGACGCGATTGCCGGGGCGACGCTGCAGGAGCAGGTGCAGGCGATGGCCGGCACGGCCAACGCGCAGCTGACGAGCATAGAGACGCTGCCGGCCGAGCAGGCCGGGCAGTATAGGCGGATCGGCGTGCGGGTGGAGCTGAGCGCACAGTTGGCCGTGGTGGTTGCGCTGCTGCGTGGGATAGAGGACGCCCAGCCTAGCATGCTGGTGGACGATGCCAGGCTGACGGCAACCCCGGTGGGTCCGCAGAACACGCAGCTGCCGATGGACTGCGCGTTCACGGTGTATGCCTTCAGGATCGGCACCGCCAAGGACGACCAGCCGTGAGAGTGGGCCTGCGGCAGGCGCTGCTGGGCATGCTGGGCCTGCTGGCGGTGGTGCTGGCGCTGGAGTGGGCGTGGCCGGCCGGACAGGTTGGGACCCCTGCTCAGCTGCGCCGGGAGGCGGCGCTGGCGACCTCGCCGGTGCCGGCGCCGCGCGAGACCTCCGTCTGGGCGAGCGCGGCACTGGCGCGGCCGCTGTTCAGCATCAGCCGACGGCCGCCCAGGGCGGAGCCTGGCGGGCACGGTACGGCCGCCCCCGGGCAGGCGAGGCTGGCCGGGATCATGATCACCGGGTTCGGGCGGCGGGCGATCTTCGCACCGGAGGGCGGCGGCAAGCAGATGGTGCTGGCCGAAGGAGCCGCGGTGAACGACAGCACGATCCGGGCCATCCAGCCGGGCAGCGTGGTGCTGGCCAGCGGCGCGGTGCTACGGCCGGCCTACGACCGCAACCGGGTGTTGAGCCCCTCTCCCTTGCTCGGCGGGTTCGTGCCCTCGTTCCCAAGCCCGGCATTCCCCAACCCCGGCTTCGCCACCCCCGCTGTCCCTGGCCCGACTTTCGCGCCCGGCGTTCCCAACCCGCTGTTCGGGACGCCGGCCATGCCGCCGGCGTCGGGCGAGCAGGGCCAGCCTACCCCACCGGTGCCGCCGCAGCTGCTGCGCGGCAACCTGCTACCGCAACGGAGAGAGTGATGATGCGAGCCCAGCCGACGCGTCGCCTGGCGGGGTGGCTTGCCGCGAGCACGGCGCTATGGGCCGCCGCGGCCTGCACGCCGGTGGGGCAGGCGCGGCTGCTGCCCCCCCTGCCGCCGCTGGGCCCGAGCTCGGATTACGCGCCGCCGCGGGTGAACGGCAGCGTGGCGGGCAACCCGCCGCCGCTGCAGGTGGCCGTCAGCAACGGGCCGGGCGTGGTGGTCTCCAGCAGGGCAGGGCGGCCGGGTGGGGCGGGCGGCAGCATCACGCTGGACTTCGCCGACACCGACATACGCGAGGTGGTGGCGCAGATCCTGGGCAACACGCTGCACGCGAACTACGCGATCGACCCGACGGTGCACGGGACGGCGACGCTGCGGACGGTGACACCTTTGACCGAGAGCCAGCTGATCCCGGTGCTGCAGTCGCTGCTGGCGCAGAACGGGGCGACGCTGGTGTCCAACGGCGGGGTGTACCGGGTGCTGCCGACAGCGGCGGCGGGCGGGATTGCCGGCGGGGCGGGCACGGCGGGCGGCATGCTGGTGCCGCTGCGCTACGCGGCGGCCGAGGACCTGGCCAAGGTGCTGCAACCCTACGTGCAGGGCGGCGGCCGGCTGGTGGCGATCCCCAGCAGCAACGCGCTGGTGATCGCCGGCGAGCCGGCGCAGCGCGACGCATTAGTGGAGCTGGTGCGGGCCTTCGACATCGACGTGCTGGCAGGCCAGAGCTACGCGCTGCTGCCGGTGCCCAACGGGGCGGCAGAGGATTTTTCTACTGCGCTGCAGCAGGCGTTCCGTGCCCAGGCGGGCGGGCAGCTGGCCAGCCAGGTGCGCGTGGTGCCGCTGGCGCGGGTGGACGCGGTGCTGGTGGTGACCAACTCGCCGCGCTACCTGAACGACGCGCGTCGGGTGTACGCGGTGGTGGAGCGCGGGATGCGGCAGACGATGCGCACCTGGCACGTCTACTACATCCAGAACAGCACGGCGCAGGACACCGCCTACATCCTGCAGCAGGCGTTCACGCCGGACAACGTCACGGCACAGCCGACGGCGCACGGGCAGGGGCAGCAGACGCCGCAATCGGGGCTTGCGGGCGCTTCGAGCTCGGGGATCAGCAGCGGGGCCTCGGGCATCGGCGGATCGGGCTCCTCGCTGGGCGGCGGCAGTTCGGGAACCGGGATCGGCGGCACCGGCAGCAGCACGGGCGGGCTGGGGAGCAGCCTTTCGGGCGGCAGTGGCGGCGGACTGGGCGGGACGACGGCCTCGGGCGGGTCGGGCACGCCGACGCATGGCGGGGCGAGTGCCGGGGCCAACCCGCTGCTGGGCGGGTTGTCGTCGAGCGGCGGCCAGGCGAACGCCAACGCGATGCGCATCATCCCGAATCCGGAGAACAACGCGATCCTGGTGTACGCGACCGGCGAGGAGGAGGCGACGGTGGAAGCGATGCTGCACAAGATCGACATCCTACCGTTGCAGGTGCGTATCGACGTGATCATCGCCGAGGTGGACCTGAACGACCAGCTTCAGTACGGGACGGAGTTCTACTTCCGCCACGCGGGGTTCACGGCGGCGCTGGCGCAGGCGGTGACGACAGCGACCGGGCTGAACCCGCCGCTGGGGGCGAGCGGCGGGGTAACAGGCAGCGGCGGGTTCTCGATCGGCGCGTCGGGGCCCAACGGCGACGTCATCATCCAGGCGCTGCAGGGGATCACGACGGTAAAGATCCTGTCCTCGCCGGAACTGCTGGTGCTCGACAACGAGACGGCGTCGCTCCAGGTGGGTAACCTGGTGCCCTACCTGAGCGCGCAGCAGACGAGCGTGGTGGTGGGAACCTCGACGGTGAACTCCATCAACTACCAGAAGACGGGCGTGATCACGCAGGTGACGCCGCGGGTGAACAGCGGCGGGCTGGTGACGCTGGACATCGACCAGGAGGTGGCGGGCATCGCCGCCGGCAGCGGTGTGCAGTCGTCAACCTCGGGGTCGTCGATCAACTCGCCGACGTTCACCGATCGAGCAATCCAGAGCCGGATCGTGGCGCAGGACGGGCAGACGGTAGGGATTGCCGGGCTGATCACCGAGAACCTGAGCCGCGGCAACACGGGCATTCCGATCCTCAAGGACATCCCGGTGATCAGTTTGCTGACCAGCACGCAGAGCAACGCGCGCCAGCGGACCGAACTGCTGGTTCTGCTGACGCCGCACGTGATCCACAACCAGCGCGACGCGCGGTCCTTGACCGACGACTTGCGCGAGCAGCTGCCGCGGGCGGCGTTCGTGCCCTACGAGGTGCAGACGCTCCCGCGAGGCGGCTCGGACGACGTGCACCTGCGGGCGCAGCAGCGGCTGGGGGTGGGACCGTAGAAGCAAGGGCCTTCTCTTCGAGAATAGAAGCAAAAGGCTTGCTAATTGAGCGTGAGTGCTTCGCAGGAACGCATGACGAATGCCATTTGCCTACCATGACGTGAGGGCGAGAAGTGATGCCCGTCGAAGGTCGGCCGACACACGCTCGATATTTCAACGCAGTGCCTCAAGTCTCCAGAAAAAACGATGCACGGATTGCAATCTGTTTCGTTCACGTTTATATGATTGAGAGGTATTGAACTCAAGGGTGGCACATGCACTCGACGACCTCCGTTGTCTGTATAGGCGCCGGCCCTGCCGGGCTTACGGCTGCATACCTGTTGAGCAAAAGCGGTAGGCAAGTCACGGTTCTCGAACGTGACCCGATATACGTCGGTGGCATCTCCAAGACGGCAACCTACAAGGGTTTTGCTTTCGACATAGGCGGACATCGCTTCTTCTCGAAATCGCAAGAAGTGGAAGATCTGTGGGATGAGATTCTCGACAACAAGTTCTTGAACAGACCTCGCAAGTCCAGAATCTACTATAACAACCAACTCTTCGACTATCCGCTTCGGGCATTTGACGCCCTCTCAAAGCTCGGTCTGGTTGAGGCGGTTCGCTGCGTTCTGTCTTACTTCAAGGTCCGGCTGCATCCCGGTCGTTCGCCACAGAATTTCAGGGACTGGGTGACCGACAAATTCGGCAAGCGCCTCTTCGAGATCTTTTTCCGCACCTACACAGAGAAGGTGTGGGGCATGAAATGCGAGGACATATCGGCGGATTGGGCAGCGCAGCGCATCAAGGGCCTGTCACTTTCCAAAGCTATCTGGCACGCGTTGCTTCCCCAAAGGGCAAACCGGCCGCGCCAGGAGATCATCAAGACGCTGGTCGACAGCTTCCGCTACCCGGCTTGCGGGCCAGGCATGATGTGGGAAGCCGCCGCCGAGAAAATCCGAGCCAACGACGGGGATGTCCGCCTCGGCCAAGACGTGGTGGCCATTCTCCGCAAGGACGGGGGCGGCTGGCAGGTCGTCGCCCGTGACCAGAGTGGGACCGAACACACCTACGACTGCGAGCACGTGATCTCCAGCATGCCGATGCGCGATCTCGCGGCAGCGCTGGCGCCGGCGCTGCCCCCCTGCGTCTCCGAGGTGGCAAGAAAGCTGCGTTACCGTGACTTCCTTGTCGTCGCCCTTATCATCAAAGACTTGAACGTCTTCGACGATAACTGGATCTACATCCATTCTCCCGAAGTGAAGGTCGGCCGAATTCAGAATTTCAAGTCCTGGTCACCGGCGATGGTTCCAGATCCGTCCCTGAACTGCTACGGTCTGGAATACTTTTGTTTTGAGAACGATGGTCTGTGGAGTTCCACCGATGCCGACCTTGTGGAACTGGCGAGCGAAGAGCTGGTAAAGCTCGGACTGGCGTCACGGGCGGACATCATCGAGGGCACTGTCGTTCGCCAGGAGAAAGCCTACCCCATCTACGACGCCGGTTATCAAGACCACGTCGCCGTCATGCGCGACGAGTTCGATGCAAATTACCCCGGTCTGCACTTGGTTGGCCGTAACGGCATGCATAAATACAACAATCAAGACCACGCGATGATGACGGCGATGCTGACCGTGAAGAACATACTCGCCGGGCGCTCCGTCTATGACGTGTGGCAGGTCAACCAGGATGCCGAGTATCACGAGGCAGGCGAGGCCGGTGCACAAGTCCCCGTTAAACAGAACGAACCCGCCTTCACTGCGGGGCGTCTGGTGCCCGTCGCAGTCGGAGGCGTCTCGACTTTCGCATGACCTTGCCATTTCTCGCCTTACGCATTGGGCTGCGCTGAACATCAAAGTTCTAAATTATGTCCAACCTTGCTTCCCAAGATGCCGCACTATCGGACAACCTGACTAGCTCCCATTCAGCCGATGGCTTTGTGAACAGAACAAGCGTGGTCCTGCTACTGTTGGCGGTGTGGGCCGGTACACACCCCTATCTTGGTGTTGTCTTGGACGCCAGGTTCTACAATGTTCAGATCCTACGGTATCTCTCATTCGGAGACTACAGTACAGACCTGTATTTCCGTTACGGCTCCCAAGACGCCTACTCCATGTTTACTGTTCTGTTCGCGCCGGTCATCCGGATGTTCGGATTGAGTAGCGGCAACATCATCTTGAACCTGGGTTTCCAGGGCTTGTGGTTGTCAGGTGCATGGTATCTGGTTCGGGCTCTGGTTCGAGATCGACGTTTCGCCGTGCTGGCGACAGCAGCCGTCATCACTTTGCCTGGCGGCATAGGTTTTGTACACTACGGAGAACAATTGCTGACGCCCCGGTTGCTGGCCGAAGCCCTGACATTGTGGGCGCTAGGAGCGTTACTGCGAGGTTACCCGCTTCGTGCGCTCGCTGTGCTTACCATCTCTTTCAGCGTTCATCCATTAATGACCCTGCCCGGCCTTGGAATCTGGTTTCTCTACGTCGCTTACAGCTTTCGATGGCTCTGGGTTTTAGCAGCGCTGTTTGCAACAGTGCTTGTCGGATCAGCTTTGCTGGGTGTAAAGCCGGTCGATAGGCTTGCCGAGGTGTTCGACCCCGAATGGTTTTCCGTAGTCGTCGTGCGCGACTCGTTTTGCTTCATCACAAATTGGGAACTCACGGAATGGCTGCAGATCAGCAACACGCTAGCTGTAGCTGTCGTCGGATTTATCTTAGCGGAGCCTGCTGAGCGCAGACTGCTCGGCGCTTCGACTGTTGTCGCTTTCTCTGGACTTGCTGCAAGCTTTGTCGGTGCCGACCTCCTGCATCTGGTTCTGGTATCGGACGCTCAGCTATGGCGAGCAGTATGGCTGCTATCGTTCGTCGCGAATGCCTGCTTCGCAATCGGGATCATGCGAGCCGCGAAGTTCAGAAGGCCGTTTTCCGAAAACGCGAGCTGGATTTGCATACTTGCTGGCATATTTTTGGCATCTTCTCGGTTTGCCCCCAATCTCGCTCTCCTTGTGACACCGATTGCACTCGTCGGCTTATCCGTCCACTTGCGGGAGCATTACGGTCAGGCCCCTCTTAAAGCTATCGGCCGTGTGCTGGTAACGGTCCTGCTCGGCATAGCCTGCGGCCTGGGCCTGTTTGCGGTCTTCATCACGATCAAGCGTTGTTCAGCCAGTTTGACAGGAGGTTGGTGGACGTTTGAGGAATGGCCTGTAGTCGCGATCGGGCTGCTTGCCATGTGGTTCCAAACGGGGATCTCTAAAACTACTGCCGTTCCTGCTCATCACTCGATGGTCAGGATCGGCCTCGCAATCGGCATGCTGTCCTTGACACTGGCAATGTGGGATCAGCGACTGCCTTGGATACGCTTCGTCGATTCCGATGACGGCCCGCCGTCTTCGTTGAGCAAGTTGGTTGCCGGGACCGGTGATCTGTATTGGGAAGGCGACATGACTGTCCCCTGGTTCTTGTTGCGGAAGACTGATTACTTCTCATGTGAACAAGGCACCGGTGTGTTGTTCAAGCGAGGCACAGCTATGGCGTACCAACAGCGTTACGACAATTTCCAAAAATTAGGAACGCTCGATTTCCGAAGAGAGACGTTCTGTCCAGGCAACAGGGACGATACTGTTTCTCTTCTTACGCGGGACGATCTGACATCCGTATGCAACCGAGAGGCGGGGTTGGGCCGGCTTGTGTTGATGCGGCCCGTTGAGGGTGTCCCGACGCAGTCCTGGACTGCTCCTGTCGCGTTCCAATACACCGTTAAAATTGACAAGAAGCCGCAGTACTTCGAGTCAGAACGTTTTTACACCTACGCCTGTGCAGACTATCGGTCACACTGATCGCGATGGATTGCGCGCGGGTGCGACAAAAAAGCGATGACCTTCCAGTCGGTGGAGGGCGGAGCTTGCGATTAAGGACCGATGGCTGTCTGTACTGTGGCGTGAGCGCGTGAGGACATGAGCGACCAAACCAGACCATAGACGCGCGCCTCTCCACACCACCCGACAGGGAGCAAAAGCTTTTTGGTTCTTTTTCTCGAAAAAGAACTGCTTCCTTCGCCTTCCTCCTCTCCCTACTTTCCCACCATGCCCAGCTTCGTCCACCTCCGAGTCCACTCCGCCTACTCGCTCAGCGAAGGCGCCATTAAGCCGGAGAAGATTGCGGCGCTGGCCAAGGAGGCCGGAATGCCGGCGGTGGCGATCACCGACACGGCCAATTTGTTCGGGGCGCTGGAGTTCTCGCAATACTGCGTGGGGCGGGGGGTGCAGCCGATCATCGGCTGCCAGGTGAGCCTGGTGGGCACCGGAGCGCCGGTGGTGCTGCTGGCGCAGGACACCGAGGGGCTGGGCAATTTGCAGCGTCTGTCCTCGGCGGGCTTCCTCACCTCGGACCCGGCGGCGCCGCAGCTCGACTTCGACGTAGTGGCGGGGCAGGCGGCCGGGCTGATGCTGCTGACGGGCGGCACGCGGGGGCCAGTGGCCAGGCTGCTGGCCGAGGGGCGGGAGGCCGAGGCGACGGCCCTGCTGGCGCGGATGGCCGAAGCCTTCCCCGGGCGGGTGGCCGTCGAGCTGCACCGCCACGGCCTGCCGGTAGAGCGGGCGGTGGAGCCGGGGCTGATCTCGCTGGCCGACCGGCTGGGGTTGCCGCTGGTGGCGACCAACGAGTGCTTCTTTGCCGCCCCCGCGATGCACGAGGCGCACGACGCGCTGCTGTGCATCGCAGAGGCGCGCCTGCTGTCGGAGGCCGAGCGGCGACGGGTGACGCCGGAGCACTACTTCAAGAGTGCGGCCGAGATGCGGGCGCTGTTCGCCGACCTGCCGGAGGCGTGCGACAACACGCTGGCCATCGCGCAGGGCTGCGCGGTGATGGCCGAGACCCGCAAGCCGCTGCTCCCGATGTGCCCGAAGGTGCGGCCGGGCAGCACGGAGGAGGAGACGCTGGGGGCGATGGCCCGCGAGGGGCTCGTGCTGCGGATGGACGCGGCGGGCGCCGACGCGGCGCAGCGGGCGCGCTATAGCGAGCGGCTGGAGTACGAGCTCGGCGTGATCGCCAAGATGGGGTTCCCCGGCTACTTCCTGATCGTGGCCGACTTCATCCAGTGGGCCAAGGCACAGGGCATACCGGTGGGGCCGGGGCGCGGTTCGGGGGCCGGCTCGGTGGCCGCCTGGGCGCTGACCATCACCGACCTCGACCCGCTGCGCTTCGACCTGTTGTTCGAGCGGTTCCTCAACCCCGAACGGGTGTCGATGCCGGACTTCGACATCGATTTCTGCCAGAACAGGCGCGACGAGGTGATCAGCTACGTGCGGCGCGAGTACGGCGACGACCGGGTGGCGCAGATCATCACCTTCGGCAAGCTGCAGGCGCGCGCCGCGGT
>CAXTBC010000012.1:0-69390 GCA_964242595.1 uncultured Acetobacteraceae bacterium
ATTAAAGGCCGTTGGTATTAGAACCTGCTCATCGGGCGTTCTAAACAGGTGGGGGTCTGGGGCCTCGAGGCCCCAGCGGGGTTTGGGCAGAGCCCCATGCTTGCTTCAGGCTACCCTCCCGCCTCGCTAACCCGCTTCTCGGCGTCCTTCCGCCAGGGCACGTCCGCCGGCGCCTCCGCCAGGGCCCGCTTGAACAACTCGGCCGCCTCCGGCGTCACGCGGGCTTCCGCCTCGGAGATCACCTCGGCCGTCTCCGCGGCAAGGTCGGGCTCGAAGCGCACCGTCAGTGCCGAACGCCAGGCACTTGCAGCCTCGGGAAGGTGGCCCACGGACAGCTCGGCACGGCCTAGCATCACGTAGCCGCGGCGGGTGGCCTCGGCGTGAGGGTCGAGCGTGAGGAGCGTGGCGCGCAAACGGGCGATCAGCGCCTCGTCCTGCCCGGAGGCACGCACCTGCGCGGCAAAGGCCGCCTGCCGCCGATAGTCCGGCGTGCCGTGGGCCGCGTAGAGCACCACAGCTACGACCGGAACCAGGCACGCGGTCAGCACCACCGGTAACGGGCCGGAACTCCTGGCGCCTGCCTCGCTGGCATCCGCCTCGGCCAGCAGGCGCCGTTGCACCTCCAGCCGCGCGGCCGCGTGCTCGGTGGGCAGCAGCCGGTGCTCGGCCAGGTCACGGTCCAGCTCGTCAAGCTGCGCGCGGTGCAGGGCCAGCGCCGCGTCGCGGCGGTCGCGCACCCGAAAGCCGGCCAGCACGGCCCACGCAAGCGGCATCATGGCCAGCACGGCCACGCCCAACAGCGCCAGCCAGATCACGCCGCGCGGCTCGCTACCCGGATCACGCCGGACGGCTCAGCTCTGCCAGGCGCGCCTGCTCCGCCGCGGTCAGCGGCTGCGGCGTAGTCGGCACGCGTCGCCGGCCGAACCAGGCGGCCGCCGCGCCGGCTGCCAACGCCAGGGCCGGCGTGAACCATAGCAGGGCGGTGGTCAGCGTCAGCGGCGGGCGCAGGCGGACGAAGGTGCCGTAGCGCGCCACCATCCAGGCAATGATCTGCTTGTCCGTCTGGCCGGCCTGCACATGCTGGCGGACGATCGCCCGCAGGTCACGCGCAAGGTCCGCGTTGCTGTCCTCGATGGATTCGTTCTGGCACACCAGGCAGCGGAGCTGGCTGCCGAGCTGCTCGGCGCGGACTTCCTCGGCGGGGTCCTTCAGCATTTCCCTCGGGTCAGAGATGGCCAAAGCGGGGGAGGACAAGAGCAGTGCAAGCAAGAGAGCGGTTCTTTTTTGAAAAAAAGAACCAAAAAACTTTTGACTCCGCTGTCGCGCGCTGGCCCTGAACCAGCCGACAGAGAGCAAAAATTCTTTGCTTCTTTCTTTCAAGAAAGAAGGCCTTCCTTCCTTCACGACCGCAACCCCAACGTGGGCGCCAGCCGCCCGATCACGCCCTCCGACACCCCGCCTGCCACGTGCCAGACGATCTTGCCCGAGGCGTCGATCACGAAGTTCTCCGGCACGCCGTACAGCCCGAAATCGATGAACGTGCCGCCGGTGGCGTCGGTCGCCACGCGTTGGTACGGGTTGCCGTAGCGGTCCAGGAAGGCGCGCGTCTTGTCCGGATCGTCCTTGTAGGCGATGCCCCAGAGCTGCACGCCCTGGCCGGCGAGGACGCTCAGCGCCTCGGCCTCCTCGGCGCAGGGGATGCACCACGAGGCGAAGAAGTTCAGCATCACCGGCTTGGTGCGGGCGGCGGCTAGCAGGTCCTGGCTGGAGAACCCCTTGCTGGGCGCCAGCGCCGGCAGGTCGAAGGTGGGCACGGGCTGGCCCAGCATCGGGTTGCCGATGTCGTGCGGGTCGAACCTGCCGTCCCGCATGCGGTCCAGCATGGCCCAGAAGGCGGCGCCGCCTGCGGCCACGGCGGCCAGTGGCGCCAGCAGCAGCACCCGGCGGCGGGCCAGGCCGGCGTTCATGCCGGCACGGCGTTGCGGATGCGCGAGGGCGCGCCCACGCGCAGCCGGCGGTCGGCCAGGCTCAGCGCGCCACCGGCCGCCATCACCACGCCGCCGAGCCAGATCCAGGGCGCCAGCGGGTTCACGTGCAGGCGCAGGATCGCCGCACCGTCCCGCTCGTCACCTAGCACGGCGTAGAGGTCGCGCATGAAGTTGGTCTGGATGGCAACGTCACTGGTGGTCTGCTTTTGCAATTCGAAGTTGCGGCGGGACGGCCGCATCAGTGCCACCGGGGCGCCGTGGCGGGTGACGAGGATTGAGGCGACACGGGCCGAGTAGTTGGGGCCGGGCTCGGACTGCACGGCCACCAGCGTCCACGCGTAACCGCCCACCTGGAAGCTCTCGCCCGGTTTGGCTTCCACGATCTTGTTGGAGGCGAGCGACATCCCGGCGATGCCGGCCACGGTGACGCCCATGCCGGCATGGGCGATGGCGGCCCCCAGCACGGCCACCGGCAGCCCGCGGGCGCGGCGCACGCTGTTGGCGACCGGCGCGCGGAACAGCAGCGTGCGCTCCACCACTTCGGCGAACGAGCCAAGGATGATCCAGGCGGCCGCCCCGAAGGCCAGCGCCGGCAGGATGGCCATGCCGACGCTGCACACGCCGGCCACGAGGGTGGCGGCCAGCGCGGCCCACCACGCATGCGCCACCAGCGGCCACAACCTGCC
Organism: uncultured Acetobacteraceae bacterium; assembly: GCA_964242595.1. GTDB lineage: Bacteria > Pseudomonadota > Alphaproteobacteria > Acetobacterales > Acetobacteraceae > BOG-908. Next base: position 2,675 of record CAXTBC010000012.1, read on the forward strand.
GCGCTTCCACGGCAGCAACGGACCCACAGCCATGGCCACGAACAGCGGGATGGCCAGCGGCAGCACGGTCGCGTTGAAGAACGGCGCGCCCACGCTGATCTTCTGCCCCAGCAGCAGGTCCGCAAACGGCGGGTACATCGTGCCCACCACCACCACGGAGCAGACGGCGCAGAGCAGGATGTTGTTGAGCACCAGCGCACCCTCGCGCGAGACCGGCGCGAACAGGCCGCCAGAACGCAGCAGCGGCGCCCGCAACGCGAACAGCAGCAGCGAGCCGCCGATCACCAGCCCGAGCAGCCCCAGGATGAACACGCCGCGCGCCGGATCCTGCGCGAAGGCGTGCACGGAGTTCAGGATGCCTGAACGCACCAGGAAGGTGCCCGACAAGGACAGGCTGAACGTGCCGATGGCCAGCAGCACCGTCCAGATCTTGAGGCTCTCGCGCTTCTCCACCACGATGGCCGAGTGCACCAGAGCGGTGCCGGTCAGCCACGGCATGAGGGACGCGTTCTCCACCGGATCCCAGAACCAGTAGCCGCCCCAGCCCAGCTCGTAATACGCCCACCACGAGCCCATCGCGATGCCGCAGGTCAGGAAGCACCACGAGACCAGCGCCCATGGCCTTACCCAACGGCCCCAGGCGGCATCGATGCGGCCCTCTAACAGAGCCGCCACCGCGAAGGCGAACGGCACGGCGAAGCCCACGTAGCCCATGTAGAGGATGGGCGGGTGGAAGGCCAAGCCGGGGTCCTGCAGCAGCGGGTTCATGCCCTGACCGTCGGCCGGCGCGGGAAAGCCGCGCAGGAACGGGTTGGAGGTCAACAGGCAAAACAGCAGGAAGCCGGCCGAGGTGCCGCCCAGCACGCCGAGCACGCGCGCGCGCAGGGCGGACGGCAGGTTGCGGCCGAAGCCCGCCACCAGCCCGCCGCAGATGCCCAGGATCAGGCCCCACAGCAGGATGGAGCCCTCGTGGTTCCCCCAGGTGCCGGTGATCTTGTAGAGCAGCGGCTTGGCCAGCGCGCTGTTCTCGGCGATGTTGATGACGGAGAAGTCGTCGCCTGCCGCCGCCAGCACCAGGGCGAGCGACGCGGCAGCCAGGGCCACGAGCTGGCCGACGGCCAGGCCGGGGGCGGCGGCCATCAGACGCCTGTCCCGCCGGTGGCCGCCCCACAGGCCGATGACGGCTTGCGCGAAGGCCAGGGCGCAGGCGAGGGCTAGGGCGAAATGGCCGAGTTCGGGGATCATCTTGAACACCAGATAGAAGCAAGGAAGGACTTCTTTTCTGAAGAAAAGAAGCAAAAGACTTTTGTCCGTGCTGTCGCGGGCTGGTCTTTTGGCACCCGACGGCCTTCCCGGTTATCTGGACGCTGTCCAGGTGCTTGCCGGCGGCGCGGGGCCGTTCTCCGGCTTCCACCTTCCGGACCGCTTCAGCGCGTCGGCCACGTCCTTAGGCATGTAGGTCTCGTCATGCTTGGCCAACACCTCCTGCGCTCGGAAGCTGCGGTCCGGCTGGATGGTGCCCAGCGCCACCACGCCCTGACCCTCGCGGAACAGGTCCGGCAGGATGCCCGTGTAGCTGACCGGGATGGTGTGCGCGCCGTCCGTCACCACGAAATGCGCGGTCGGCTCGCCGTCCTGACGCAGCGTGTGCAGCGAACCGGCTGCCACCAGCCCGCCCAGGCGGATGGTGCGGCCGGGGGGTGGCGCCTTGGCCGCCACGTCTCCGGGGGACATGAAAAACACCATGTTGTCGCTGAAAGCGTTCAGCGTGAGGGCGCTGGCGCTGCCCAGGCCGGCCATGCAGGCGAGCAGGGTGACCAGGCGGCGGCGCTTGCGGGTCATGGCGCGGCCCTGGCGGCGGCGCGGGCGCGCGGGTCGGCCGCCCGCAGGCGGCGGGCGGCGCGGGCCAGGCGCACGCGGGCACCCAGCACGTAATATACCGTGGCGGTGGCCGACAGCCCGTATGCGACGGCGATGTAGGCCAGGTGGTCGTAGTGCAGCGGGTTTGTCATGCGGCTCGCTCTGCTTGTGCCATCAACAGGCCACGCAGCCGCCGCTCCATCACCGCGGCACGCAGGCGTGCCAACACGATGGCGCCGAACCCCAACGTGGTGCCGAGTGCGGCCACTGCCAGCGGCCACAGGATACGCCCGTCCATGCTGTCCGATCCGGTCAGCCCGATGCTGTTGCCCTGGTGCAGCGAGTTCCACCAGGTGACGCTGTAGTGGATCACCGGCAGGTTCACCACGCCGATCAGCGCCAGCACGGCGCCGGCCCGGTAGCCGCGCTCGGGGTCGTCGAAGGCGCGGATCAGCAGGATGTGGCCGGCGTAGAGGAAGAACAGCACCAGCTCGCTGGTCAGCCTTGCATCCCACACCCACCAGGCTCCCCAGAGCGGCCGGCCCCATAGGCTGCCGGTGGCCAGGCACAGCGCGGTGACCGCCGCACCCACCGGCCCGATCTCGGCGGCGGCCAGGTCGGCCAACGGGTGGCGCCAGACCAGGGAGAGCACGGACGCGCCGGCCAGGCAGGTGTAGCCGAGCATGGAAAGCCAGGCGAACGGCACGTGGATGTACATGATCCGCACCGCGTCGCCCTGCTGGTAATCGGCCGGCGAGAGCAGCAGGCCCCAGGCCAGGGCGATGGTGGTGATCAGCAGGGCCGGCCAGGTGAGCCAGGGCTGGAGGCGTGCGGCCAGGCGCAGGAAACGGCCTGGGTTGGCGAACCTGTGAAGGCTACGGCTGAGAGGGCGTTGCGCGGTGATGGCGTCCACCGGACGGTTCTAGCAGGGGAGCCGGCGAAGGAGGAAGGCAAGCAGTTCTTTTTTGAAAAAAAGAACCAAAAAACTTTTGCGCCCTGTCGGGTGGCGGGAGAGAGGTGCGCGCTCAACGGACAAAAGTTTTTTGCTTCTTTTTTCAAAAAAGAAGGCCTTTCTTGCCTCAACTTCCGGAACAACCCCCATGCTGTTCGCCCTCATCTGCACCGACAAGCCCGCCAGCCTGGACGTTCGCCTGGCCACCAGAAGCGCCCACCTCGCCTACCTGGAGACCTACGAGTCTCGCCTGGTGCAGGCCGGCCCGTTGCTGGACAGCGACGACCGCCCCTGCGGCAGCCTCCTGGTGGTCGACGTGGCCGACCGCGCCGAGGCGGCCGGCTTTGCCGAGGCCGACCCCTACTCCCGCGCCGGCCTGTTCGAATCCGTCATCATCCGCGCCTACCGGCAGGTGTTCCGCGACGGGAGCCAGGTGGCGTGAACCACTGGCTGGTGAAGACCGAGCCGGACTCGTTCTCCTGGGACCAACAGGTGGCGAACGGCGTGGAGCCCTGGACGGGCGTGCGCAGCCATCAGGCCAAGAACAACCTCAAGGCGATGGCGCTGGGCGACCGCGTGTTCTTCTACCACTCCAACACCGGCAAGGAGATCGTGGGCATCGTGGAAGTGGTGCGCGCGGCCTACCCGGATCCCAGCGCCGAAACCGGCGACTGGGTGTGCGTGGACATGAGGGCGGTACGCCCGTTCAAGCGCCCGGTGAGCCTGGCCGAGATGAAAGCGGACCCGGCGCTCGCCGAGCTGGCGCTGCTGAAATACTCGCGCCTCTCGGTGGCCCCGGTCGAGCCCCCGTTCTGGAAACATATCTGCAAGCTGGGTGGGGTCGCCGCAGGCTAGACACGGTGCCTCCGACGGCGCGCCAAACAGACAAAAGTTTTTTGGTTCTTTTTTTCAAAAAAGAACCGCTTGCCTTGCCTTAGTCTCGAGCCAAGCACCGAAAGCCGATCGCCTCTCGGGCGTATTGACCGCAATGCCCCGCAAGGTCCGAGATGCAAACGAGCCGGGCCGGACAGGACACCGGCGCCGGACCAGGGGCCAACCCGGACGGCCGAACAGGGAGACCCGCGATGTCCGACGACAACCTGCTGTTCCACATCCCCCCCGCCGTTGCCGCCGATGCCGGCGTGGACGGCAAGACGCTGCGGCTGATGTGCAACCACGCCGCCCGCAACCCGGACGCGTTCTGGGCCGAGCAGGCCCGCCGGCTGGACTGGATGCGGTTCCCCGAGATCATCAAAAACACCAGCTTCGAGGGCGACGTGCGCATCAGCTGGTTCGAGGACGGCAGGTTGAACGCCTCGGCCACCTGCCTGGACCGCCACCTGACCGAACGGGGCGATCAGGTGGCCATCATCTGGGAGGGCGATGACCCGGCCGCCTCGCAGAAGATCACCTACCGCGAGCTGCACGAGCGGGTCTGCCGCCTGGCCAACGCCATGAAGCAGCTCGGCGCCCGCAAAGGCGACCGCGTTTCGATCTACCTGCCGATGGTGCCCGAGGCGGCAGTGGCCATGCTGGCCTGCGCACGGATCGGCGCCATCCACTCCGTGGTGTTCGGCGGCTTCTCGCCCGACAGCCTGGCCAGCCGCATCGGGGATTGCGGCAGCACGCTGCTGATCACCGCCGACGAAGGGCGGCGTGGCGGCCGCACGGTGGCGCTGAAGGCGAACGCGGACGCTGCCCTGGCGCAGTGCCCGACGGTGGCCAGCGTGATCGTGGTGGCGGTAACCGGCGCGCCGGTGCCGATGCAGGCCGGGCGCGACCACGACTACGCGGCGCTCCTGGCCGCCGCCGCGCCGGCGTGCGAGCCCGAGGAGATGGGCGCGGAGGACCCGCTGTTCATCTTGTACACCAGCGGCAGCACCGGCCAGCCGAAAGGCGTGCTGCACACCACAGGCGGCTACATGGTGTGGGCCAGCTTCACCCACGAGCTGGTGTTCGACTACCGGCCCGGCGAGGTGTTCTGGTGCACGGCCGATGTCGGCTGGGTGACGGGGCACAGCTACATCGTCTACGGCCCGCTCGCCAACGGGGCCACCACGTTGATGTTCGAGGGCGTGCCAACCTACCCCAGCAGCGCGCGCTTTTGGCAGGTGATCGACAAGCACGCGGTCAACATCTTCTACACCGCGCCCACGGCGATCCGCGCGCTGATGCGCGAGGGCGACGCGCCGGTGCGCTCCACCTCCCGCGCCTCGCTGCGCCTGCTGGGCAGCGTGGGCGAGCCGATCAACCCCGAAGCGTGGCTCTGGTACTACCGCGTGGTGGGCGAGGAACGCTGCCAGGTGGTGGACACCTGGTGGCAGACCGAGACCGGCGGCATCATGATCAGCCCGGTGGCCGGCGCGGTGGCGTGCAAGCCCGGCTCGGCCACCTTCGCGCTACCCGGCTGCCAGCCCGAGCTGGTGGATGCCGAAGGCCGCGTGCTGGAAGGGGCGGCGGAAGGCAACCTCTGCCTCACCGACAGCTGGCCCGGCCAGATGCGCACGGTGTTCAACGACCACGACCGCTTCGTGCAGACCTATTTCAGCACCTATTCCGGCAAGTACTTCACTGGCGACGGCGCGCGGCGCGATGCCGACGGCTACTGGTGGATCACCGGGCGGGTGGACGACGTGATCAACGTGAGCGGCCACCGCATGGGCACCGCCGAGGTGGAGAGCGCGCTGGTGAGCAACGGCAGCGTCGCCGAGGCCGCCGTGGTCGGCTTCCCGCACCACGTGAAGGGCCAGGGCATCTACGCCTACGTGACGCTGAAGGACGGCGTGGCGCCGAGCGAGGACCTCAAGCGCGAGCTGGTGGCCTGGGTGCGTCGCGAGATCGGGCCGATCGCCGCGCCGGACGCGATCCAGTGGGCGCCGGGCCTGCCCAAGACGCGCAGCGGCAAGATCATGCGGCGCATCCTGCGCAAGATCGCCGCCGACGAGGTGGACGGGCTGGGGGACACGTCGACGCTGGCCGATCCGGCGGTGGTGCAGGAGCTGGTGGACAACAGGATCAAGTGAGCGCCGTGGGCTGCAGGCAAGCATGGGGCTCTGCCCCAAACCCCGCTGGGGCCTCGAGGCCCCAGACCCCATCTGTTTAGGATCTCCTACAAACAGGTTTCAAGAGTCCGTTTGAGAACCCGCGTGAGCTGTTGTGGACAGGCCGAAACTCGAGAAAACGGTGTCAACATGTCTCGAAAAAAGGCTCTCCTTGGCCGATAAGCTCCGTGCCCGCACAAAAAATAGGCGCTACAACTCAAGGTAGTGACATTACCCAAAGACTCGCGTAAACACCTTCGTAACGATACGGAGATGTACCTATGGCACGCAGTCTGATAGCACTGGCATTGGTTGCCGCCACACGCGCCTATGCGCAACCGGCGCCGGGGCCGGCCGTCACTATCGACCTCACCGCCGGCCAGCACACGATCCCCAACGCCATCTACGGCATGGCCAATTACGGCGTGGCGCCCGCTTTCCAGCAGGCCGCGCGGCTGGGCGTGCTGCGCTGGGGCGGGGACGGCGCCACGCGCTACAACTGGCAGGTGGACAGTAGCAACTCCGGGTTCGACTGGTTCTTCATGGGCGGGGACGGCAACGCCAACCCGGTGCCCAGCGCCGGGCCGGACGCGCTGGTGGCTGCCGACAAGGCCACCAACAGCGCCACGCTGCTGACCGTGCCGATCATTCCCTGGATCAACAACAGCGCTGCCTGGTCCTGCAGCTTTCCCGTGGACGGCACCGCCACGCAGCAGCCGGCCTACGGCGCGCAGCAATCGACCAACCCGTACGTGTTTCCGGCCGGCGAGCAGTGCGGCAACAGCCTGACCGCGTCAGGTGCGCAACTGACCGACACGGACGTCACCGCCAACAACGTGGCCAACACGCCGGCTTTCCAGCGCGCCTGGCTGGCGCACCTGACGGCCACGTTCGGCACCGCGGCCAAAGGCGGCGTGCGGTTCTACCAGCTCGACAACGAGCCGTTCGGCTGGAGCAACACGCACCGCGACGTGGAACCGGGCGGCGCCACCTACGCCACCATCGCCGCGCTGGGCGCGCAGTACGCGCTCGCCATCAAGCAGGCGGATCCCTCCGCATTGGTGATGGGCCCGTCGGACTTCACGCTGGGCGGCTGGGTGGGCTCGCCGTCCGCGCAGGGCAACCTGCTGGCCGGGCCGTACTACCTGCAGCAGATGGCAGCCGCGTCGGCGACGCACAAACGCCGCCTGATCGACTATTTCGACGAGCACTACTACTTCAACTTCTCCGATGCGGCCAGCCAGCTCGCCTCCACCCGCACCTTGTGGGACCCCACCTACAACGGCGGCACCTGGGTGGAGCAATACTTCTTCAATGGCCCGATGCAGCTGATCCCGCGTTTCCAGCAATGGGTGGCGCAGTATTATCCCGGCACCAAGGTCGCGTTCTCCGAATACTCCATCGATAGCGGCAACAAGCTGATCACCGACGCGCTGGCCGAAGCCGACGTGCTGGGGATTTTCGGGCGCGAGGGCGTTGGCCTGGCCGCGATGTGGAACCCGCCGCAGCCTACCGACCCGATCGCCTTCAGCTTCCTGTTCTACCGCAACGTCGATGGCGCGGGCCACGGCTTCGGCGAAACATCGGTGAGCACGAGCAGCGCGGACCAGACGATTCTGGCCGCCTACGGCGCGCTGCGCAACCCGCACTCCCTGACCCTGGTGCTGATCAACAAGACCACGGGAGACCTGACCGTGCCGGTGAGCGTGGCCGGCCAGACGGCAACGGCGGGCGCGCAGGCCTGGAGCTACAGCGGCGCCGACCTGACCGCGATCCAGCGGCTGCCCAACGTGGCGTTCACCGCGGGTGCGGCCAGCGTGACTGTGCCTGCTTACGCCATGCAGATGCTGGTTTTGCCGGTACAATGAGGAAGGTACAGGGCTCTGTCCCCCGGCGCGCAGGCTCGAACTAATTGCGCCTGCGGCGCCGGCTTGCTTAGGACAGTTCCTTGTACCAGCTCGCCCTTAAGCCATTCCGAAGGAAGTAAGGCCTTCTTTTTTGAAAAAAGAAGCAAAAACTTTGTTCCTGCGCTGTTGTCAGCTACCTCGATTTGTCCTGTGGCACCCGGCTGCTCCCTAAGGCGGGAAGCAAAAGTTTTTTGGTCCTTTTTTCAAAAAAGGACTGCTTGCCTTCGATGGGTTAGCTTTCACGCGGGTCGGTATTAGAGACTCTAAACAGACAGGGATCTAGGGCCTCGAGCCCCCGGCGGGGTTCCGGGCAGAGCCCCGTGCTTGCACCCGACCAGCCGCAGAAGAATGCTACTTTGTAACGTCCCGGCCATTGTCGCCGCCCCGCAATCCCCCTAGCGTCCGCTCCGGCGCACCGTGTGCGTCACCGCATCGTTCGAAGCCGGAGTTCCACCACGCCCATGCGCAAGTCCGTCCTGCTCGCCACCAGCCTGCTGGCCCCCGCTTTGCTGGCCACCACCGCCCGCGCCGAGGCGCCGTTCGACTTCGACCACGCGCCAGGTCGCCTGCCCAAGACCGTGGCGCCGGACGCCTACCGGATCGAACTGCTGCCCGACCTGCAGAAGCTGACGCTCACCGCCAGCGAGAAGATCGACGTGCGGGTGCACGCGCCAGTCACCGAGATGGTGATGAACCAGGCAAGCCTGGCCATCCAGAGCGCCACGCTCGAGGACGGCACGGCGGCCGGAGTCACGCTCGACGAAAAGCTGCAGACGGCAACCCTGCGCTTTCCCCACCTCGTGCCCGCCGGGCGGCACACGCTGAACATCGCCTACACCGGCCCGATCCCGCAATCGCCCAACGGCATCTATTACGACGACTACAAGACCGCCGACGGCCAGACCAAGCGCATGCTGGTGACGCAATTCGAGGTTGCCGACGCACGTCGCATGTTTCCCGGCTGGGACGAGCCGGCGTTCAAGGCCACCTTCCAGCTCAACGTGACGCTGCCGAAGAACCTGGCCGTGGTCTCCAACATGCCGCAGGAGAAGGCCGCACCCGCTGCCGGCGACCTGCAGCGCACAACGTTCGCCACCACGCCGCGCATGTCCACCTACCTGCTGGCGCTGCTGGCCGGCGACATGACGGCGGTGCACGGATCGGCCGACGGCGTCCAGATGAACGCCTGGGCGCCCACCGGCAAGCAGGACCAGGCGCAGTACGCGCTCAACGTGGAAGAGCAGGTGCTGCCGTACTACGACAGCTACTTCGGCGTGCACTACCCGCTGCCCAAGCTCGACATGATCGCCGTGCCCGGAAACTACGCGGCCGGCGCGATGGAGAACTGGGGTGCCATCACCTTCATCGACAACACCATGCTGTTCGACCCCAAGACGTCCTCGCCGGCCACGCGCGAGCAGATCAACTACGTGGTGGCCCACGAGATGGCGCACCAATGGTCGGGCGACCTGGTGACGATGGGCTGGTGGGACAACATCTGGCTGAACGAAGGTTTCGCCACCTGGATGGGTTGGAAGGTAACCGACCACCTCAACCCGGGCTGGCAGGTCTGGCCACGCCAGCATGCCGCGCGCGAGGAAGCGATGGCGCAGGATGCGCTGCCCACCACTCACCCGGTCCAGCAGGTGATCCGCGACGAGACCGAGGCCGATAGCGCCTTCGACCAGATCAGCTACCAGAAAGGCAGCATGATCATCCGCATGGTGGAGGACTGGATCGGGCCGGACACCTTCCGCGCCGGCATGCGCGGCTACATGAAGGCGCACCAGTTCAGCAACGCCACCAGCGCCGATCTGTGGGCTGCGCTCGGTCTGGCCGCGAACCGGGACGTGGCCCAGGTGGCCGCCACCTTCACCGAACAGCCGGGCATCCCGCTGGTGCATGTGGCGCGCGCCTGCACGGACGGTCACACGCAGCTCACGTTGACGCAGGACCGCTTCGTCATCCACGACCCGCATCCCAAGCCGATGCAGTGGACCATCCCCGTGCGCCTGGGCACCCCCGGCGGGGCGCAGCAGCTCGTCATGCTGGGCGCCCAGCCCGCCCGCGTTCAGGAAGGCGCCTGCGACGCTGCGGTGAAGGTGAACCTGGGCGAGGACGGCTACTACCGCACGCAGTACGACGCGGCCTCGCTGCAGGCGTTGACCAAGGTGCTGCCCTCCCTGCCCGCCGCCGACCGCGCCAACCTGCTGGGCGACCAGTTCGCACTGTTCCTGGGCGAGCGTGGCAGCTTGGCCGACTATCTCAACCTGCTCACCGGCTTGCATGACGAGCAGAACATCGCGGTGTGGACCGACACGATCTCCCACCTCGACAGCATCGACCGCGCCCTCATGGGCTCGCCGTTGCGGCCGCGTTTCGACGCCTTCGCCAGCAGCCTGCTCCGCCCCGAGGCGGCGCGCCTGGGCTGGGATGCCAAGCCCGGTGAGTCGTTCCTCGATTCACTGCTGCGCCCGCAAGTGATCGCCGAGCTCGGCAACCTGCAGGACCCGGCCACGCTTGCCGAAGCCCACAAGCGCTTCGATGCCTTTGTGCAGAACCCCGCCTCGCTGCCGCCGGCGCTGCGCGCGCCGGTGCTGACGATGGTGGGCCACAGCGCCGACCAGGCGACCTACGACACGCTCAAGCGCCTGGGCATCGCGGCGACCAGCACCGAAGAGAAGCTGCGCTACTTCCTCGCCATGGCGGGCGCGTCCGACCCCAAGCTCGTGGCGCAATCCGTGGACTTCGCGGGCGCCGGCGAGGTGCCCAACGGCCGCATCACCGGGTTCCTCGCGTCCACCAGCCGGAACTCGGGACAACCTGACCTGGTCTACAAGCTGACCGAGCCGCGCCAGGCGGCGTTTGCCAAACGCGTCCCGCCCAGCTCGCCCGGCCCGAGCGTGCTGGAGGCCTCCGCGGTAGGCTCGACGGACCCTGCGATAGCACGCGCCGTGCTGGCCGCGCCGTCCAGCCAGGCAACCCTGGGCACGAAGATCTGGGCAGCCCGGCTCGCCGACATGATCGGATCGGCCGCCGAGCGGCGGGCGCGCGTGCAGGCCGAGTTGCCGGGGTGGCTGGCCAAGAGAAGCTAGGATCCCTGGTATCGACCCGCTTGAAGGTTGACCCGTAGGAAGCAAGCAGTCCTTTTTTGAAAAAAAGACCAAAAACTTTTGCTTCCCGCATCTGAAACAGTCGGATGGTGCGGGATAGACTGAGGCCGCTGACACGGCGCAGGAACAAAAGTTTTTTGCTTCTTTTTTTCAAAAAAGAAGGCCTTGCTTCCTTCGCAACGGTCCGTCTCGACACGGGCTAAGCCAACGCGTCGTCCTCAAGCCTAGTCCGCCTCGATCTCCGCGAAACGATCGGTCTCGAACCCAAGCGGGTCCGTTGCGCTGCGCCGTTCCGACGCGAACGAGGTCTCGGCCGGCTGTGCCAGCACCGGGCGCGCGTTGCGGTCGTGGTTCAGCCGCGCCTTTTCCGCCCGGAAGGTGAGCTGGCGCAGGATGTCGATCAGCGCGTCGTGCGCCTCCACCGTCATGCGGTCCAGGCTCTGGCCCGCGTTCGGCACGCCCACCACCAGCTCGGCGACCGGCAGCATGGAGTTGGTCACCGCGAAGGTGAACTGCGCGCCGCCATGCGTCGGCAGCTCCATGCGGGCCAGCACGATGTTGTAGTTGTTCAGGCCGTCGCGCGGGGTTAGGCGGTCTTCGATTTCGGCCACTGCCGGCTCCTTACGGAAGAAAGAAATACCTTTTTTCTGAGAAAAGAAGCAAAAGACTTTTGTCTGTGCTGCCGCGGTTCTGTCCTGCGGCTTCACGCCAGCGGTGGGTAGGTCACGCCGGTCAGCTCTTCGCTCATCGTCCAAAGTCGCGCCCAGACCGCCCGGTCCTGCGCGTGGGGCGCGATCTGCGCCAGCGCGGGCGCGCCGCGCACCTCCAGCAGGCCGTTCGGGCCCCAGTACTGGCCGCTCACCACGTCCGGCATGGTGGCCGCGTACAGGCCGGGCAGCGCCCCTTGCGCGGCATTCTGACCCAGCACGCTGATGCCCAGGTTGAGCACGCGTGCCAGCGGCGCCGGCATCTCGGTGGCTACCAGGAAGCCGGTGGTGGACACGCCCGGATGGGCCGCCACGCTGACCAGGCGGGAGCCAACCAGACGCGCCCGGCGGTCCAGCTCGAGCGCGAACATCAGGTCGGCCAGCTTGCTCTGCCCGTAGGCGACGCGGCCATTGTACGGGCGCTCGGTCTGCAGGTCGTCGAACGCGATCTTGCCGCGGCGATGGGCGATGCTGGCGATGGCCACCACGCGCGGGGACGGCGCGCGAAGCAGGGCCGGAACCAGCCGGCCGGTCAGCGCGAACGCTCCCAGGTGGTTGGTCGCGAACTGCCGCTCCAACCCGTCCACCGTCACCGCGCGCTTGGGCTGCAGCCCAAGCCCGGCGTTGTTGATCAGGATGTCGATGCGCGGCAGCGTGTCGGAGGCGCGCTCGGCGAACTCGGCGACGGAGGCAAGACGCGCCAGGTCGACCGCGCTGACGGTGATGCGCGCGTCCGGATGCAAGCCGCGAATGCGGCTGGCGCAGGCGTTGCCGCGCGCGGTGTCACGCACAGCCATCACCAGATCGGCGCCATGCGCCGCCAGTTGCAGCGCCATCTCGTAACCGATGCCGCTGGTTGCCCCGGTGACGATGGCGGTTCGGCCGGCGAGCGGCGGGATAGACAGGCTGTTCATGCGCAGGCTCCGGCGGGGTGGACGCGCTCTAGCATAGCGCAAGGCGACGTGTTCGCATTTCAAACGGGGACGCGAGAAGTTTCGCCAGGAGCACGCGCGCAACGAAAAAAGGAAGGCCTTCTTTTTCGAGAAAAAGAAGGAAGAAGCTTTTACTTACTTGACGCGCCCCTCTCCGGGCACACCCGACAGGGAGCAAAAGCTTTTTGGTTCATACCCGCGAAAAAGAACTGCTTGCCTTGCCTGCTAACTGAAACGAACCAGCCGGCCCGCAGGCACCCCCAACACCTCGTCGTCGCGCATCACCACCAGCCCCCTCACGATGGTGGCCACCGGCCACCCTGTCACGCGCTTGCCGGCGAACGGCGTCCAGCCGGCAGGCGTGGCGATCCAGTCGTTCTCGATGGTGCGCTCGTGCGCCAAGTCCACCAGCGTAAAGTCCGCGTCGTAGCCGACGGCGATGCGGCCCTTGGTGGCGGCGCCGTACACCCGCGCCGGGCCGGCGGCCATCAGGTCCACCATCCTGGCCAGGCTCAGCCGGCCGGCGTTCACGTGGTCCAGCATGATCGGCACGGCAGTCTGCACGCCGGTCAGCCCGGCCGCGGTGTCCGGCCAGGGCCGAGCCTTGCCCGCATGGGAGTGCGGCGCGTGGTCCGAGCCGATCGTGTCCACCCTGCCGTCCCGCACGGCTTCCCAGGCGGCATCGAAATGGCGCTGCGTGCGGATCGGCGGGTTCATCACCGCGTAGGCACCCAGTTGCTCGTAGCACTCGGGACCGACCTGGGTGAGGTGGTTCACCAGCACCTCGGCGGTCGCCACGTCGCGATGGGCGCGCAGGAAATCGAACTCCTCGGCGGTGGAGACGTGCACGATGTGGGCGGGGCGGCCGGTCTTGCGGGCGAGTGCCACGATGCGGCGGGTGCCCAGGGCCGCGCATTCCTCGTCGCGCCACTCCATGTGGCGCGCGTAGGGGTCGCCCGCGTGGAACATCCCGCGGCGCGCCTGCAGGCGGTACTCGTCTTCCGCGTGGAAGGCGATGCGGCGATGGCCGGAGCGCATCACCGCCTCGATGCCGGCGTCGTCCTCGATCATCAGGTCGCCGGTGGAGCTGCCGGCGAACAGCTTGACCGCGCACACGCCCGGGGCGCGTTCCAGGGTCGCGAGTTCCGGCGTGTTGGCGCGGGTGGCGCCCACGTAGATGCCGAAATCGGTGTGGCTGTGCGCCGGCACGTAGCCCTGCTTCCAGGCCAGAACCTCGGCGCCGGTCACGGCAGGCGTGGTGTTGGGCATGTCGAACACGGTGGCGATGCCGCCCAGCACGGCCGCGCGCGTGCCGGTGGGGATGCTCTCCACGCTGGCGTCGCCCGGGTCGCGCAGGTGCACGTGCGGGTCGATCAGGCCGGGCAGGACGTGCAGGCCGCGCGCTTCGATCACGATACCGGCTGTGTCGGACGCGCCGGCAGACAGGGTAGCGATGCGGCCGCCTGCCGCGCCGATGGTGGACTCGGCGGCGCCCCAGGGCGTGATGACGGTGCCGCCGCGGATCAGCAGGTCGTAGTGGGTTGGCATGCTGCGCGGCCCATGAATGGATATCTTCTACTTCGTGTCTGACGCGAAGAAGGCCTTCCTTCCTTGCCTAAATCAAGCCAACACCCGCATAGGCGTGAGCCGGTCGCGCGTGGTATGCAGCGCGCCTGACAGGACAGGACCAGCCAACAACGATGGGTGCCTTCAAGGACAATCTCTTCAACGAGCGGCAGAACGCCTCGGCGAAAGCCAAGCAGGCGCTGCTGGAGAAGTTCAAGGCCAAGCCGGCGCCGGACGACCCGGCGGTTCTGGCCCGCGCTGCCGAGCGCCGGGCCATCGCGGAGGCCCGCGAAGTGCGCGCGGCCGAGCGCCGGACCGCCAAGGAAGCCGAAGCCGTCCGCCAGGCTGCCGAGCAGGCCGCGCGCGACCGCGAGGCGCAGCTGCGTGCCGTCGAGGACGCCCGTCTCGCCGCCGAACAGGCGGCCCGCGCGATGCAACTCAAGGCCGAGCAACAGGCAGCGCGGGACGCCCGCTACGCCGCCAGGAAAGCCCGGCGCTAGAGCGTGATCGGCTGAGGTCGACATGAAAAAGGGAGCCGATCAGGCTCTAGCCCTTGTTTTGCCAAGCAATTATTGATGTGCTGACACAACTCGAAGCGATATTGCTCTGGCCGGCAAGCCGATGACGAATACCCAGGAGAGACAATGCGCCGTTTCGTGACGATGACCCTGCTGCTGACGCTGGGTGCCTGTGCCTCCATCACGGGCAGCGGCGGCACGCAGCCGGACTACGTGGTGTTCTTCACCGAGCGGTCCTCGGCGTTGGAGCCGGCGGCGGTGGACGTGATCGCGCAGGCGGCCGCAGCGGCCAAGGCCGCGCCGGAGCGCGGCGTGCTGGTGCGGGGCTACACGGACAGCGCCGGCAGCAAGCCGGACGACGTGACGCTGTCCCGCGAGCGCGCCAAGCGCGTGGCCGACGGCCTGATGGCCGATGGCGTGGCGCCTGGCCGGATCACACAGCAGGGCCGCGGGCAGACGGGCAACGATCCGGGCGTGGAGAGCCGGCGGGTGGAGATCACGCTGGGGAGCTGAGTGTTCATTCGAGGACACGCCCCGGCGGCCGTCTGGTGCGCCTCCTGTGCTTCGGTGCTCATGGCCCAGGGGCCAGATGCTGGCTATTAAGCAAGGCCAGGGGCTATGCCCTGGACCCCGCTAAGGACAAGTCCTTAGAACCCATTCGAAAAAGATCCTTAACGAATGGGGGGTCTGGGGCCTCGAGGCCCCAGCGGGGTTTGGGGCAGAGCCCCATGCTTCTCGACAAGTCAAGAATTTTGGCTGGCGGCATATGGAGTTTCCATACTGTCTCAGGAACATCCGACGGGGAGCCCGTCCCATGCCAGCGCACATCTGCAGCAACTGCGCCACCACACTCCAGGGCGGCTGGTGCCACCTTTGCGGCCAGGCGGAGCATGATTTCCACCGCAGCACCTGGCATTTGGCAGGCGAGGCGTTCGAGAACTTCTTCCACGCAGACAGCAGGCTCTGGCGTACGCTCACCCGCCTGGTGCGCAACCCTGGCCGGCTGACGCACGACTATCTCGCGGGCAAGCGGGCGCCGCAAATTCCGCCGCTCCGGCTGTTTCTGACGGTGCTGCTCGTGCTGGCGCTCGTCGGCGGCTGGGCCACCAGCCACATCTCACTCTCTCACATCGGCAAGCCGCCCGCGGATGTTGAGGCGGAGATCGCCGCCAGCCACGCGGAAGTGGAGGCCGAGATCGCCGCCGGCCACGTAGAACTGGGCCTGCCGCGAGCCTGGGAGGCGGCTGCCACGTCCTGGGTGCGCACCCATGTCAGCCTGGCGGTGGCCCATCCGGACGACCTGCTTTCGGCCGTACGCGACCGGGCACAGAATTTCGCATTCCTCATGCTGCCGATCTCGGCACTGCTATTGGCGGTGATCTTCGTGGCCAGGCGCGGCTTCGTGCTGTTCGACCACCTGGTGTTCTCGATGCACTCTCTGTCGTTCCAAGGCCTCCTGATCAGCACGGCCCTCCTGACCGGGCAGGCCTGGCTGCTGTGGGCCGCGCCGGTGCACCTGTTCGCCCACTTGCGAGGCGTCTATGCCACCGGCGTTGTCGGCACGCTCGCGCGGATGGCCGTGCTCGCGATGCTATCCACCGTGGCGTTCAGCCTGCTTCTGGTCGGATTGATTGTGGCAGGATTGCGGGTGATGCACGGGTAAATATGCAACACTCGGCAGAGATGGAAAAACCGTCGCTGGGCCGTTACGTTGTGTGAACCGGGCCGGCCTAGAGCCGGCGCTTTGAGGAGAAACAACGATGTCGCGTATGCTTGCAGCCGCCTTCACCGCCGCCCTGCTTCTGGGCACCGCCACCATGCTCAGCGCGTGCAACACAGTTGCCGGCGCCGGCCAGGACGTCTCGAACGCCGGCAAGGACGTGACGCACGCCGCCGATCAGCGCTGAATCGCCTGACCAGGGCCGCCGTTGCGGAGCACACGCAAGCTCCGCAACGGCGACCTTGCGCTGTTACACCAGGAACCACCACATCAGAATTAGCAGGATCACCAAGGCGATCACGAAGCGCGTGGCGAATTTGGTAGCCGTGGCCCAGAAACTGAGTCTGTCGGCCAGGAACCCGTCTTCCGTGCTGGGCCCTGCGGGAGTTCGTTGAACGCTATCGGCCATCAGCTTTACCTAATTTCGTTTGCCAGTATGCTGACCTAGCGGAGGAGCTGGAGTTTCGCCACTGCGGCAACAAGCAAGCAGTTCTTTTTTAAAAAAAAGAACCAAAAAACTCCCGCTCCCTGTCGGGTGGTGCGCAGAGAGGCGGGGCCATGGGCAAAATCCTCTACTTAGAGGCTTGACGCGACCCACTCCTTCAACTGGCTTTTCGGCGCGGCGCCCACCTTGGTAGCCGCGGGCTTACCGTCCTTGAACATGATCAGCGTCGGGATACCACGCACGCCGTAACTGTTCGGCGTCTGCGGGTTTTCATCGATGTTCACCTTCACCACGCGCATGCGGCCGGCGTACTCCGCGCCGATTTCCTCAAGTGCGGGGGCGATCATCTTGCACGGACCGCACCACTCCGCCCAGAAATCCACCAGCACGGGGCCGGAGGCCTTCAGGACGTCAGTCTCGAAGGTGTCGTCAGTCACGGCCTGGGTGTTCGCGCTCATCTCTGTGCTTCTCCGGTAGATTGCATCTCACGCCTACCGGCCCCGCACCCGTGGGTAAGCCCGGCAGACTGGCGTTCTTTTAGAAAAGAACCAAAATCCTCACCTTGTCGGCTATCTCCGACAAGAGCCGCGCCAGACTGACAAAGCTTTTTGCTTTTTTTCTCGAAAAAGAAGGCCGTCCTTGCCACGACGAGGCAACGGGTATGCCCCGCAATTGGTCGCCCGCATCGCTCCGATCAAGCTCCAGCTCCCGCCAGCGGAGCGGCCATGTGCGACGCGAGCAGACTTGCCGGCAGCTCCATCACCACGGGCCCGTCGGTCCACACCAGAAGGCAGGTCACCGCATGCTCGGGATAGAGCAGGCCCAGCACCGCGCTGTAGGCGGCCATCTGGCGTAGGTAGAGGACCGGCACCTCGGCCGGCGTCGTCGGCACGGCGCGGCTGGTCTTGTAGTCGGCCACCACCACGCGGTCCGGCGTGACCACCAGCCTGTCCACCTGGCCGGAGACGACCCGGCCCTGCGCCACGCCAGAGATCGGCTGTTCGGCGCGGCTGCCTGGGCCGAACAGTTCGGCCAGTCCCGGCGCCACCAGCACGCCCAGCGCCTCCTCGGCCAGCCCGGCCGGATCCTCCAACCCGTGCGCCGGGCGGGCGGCGTAGGCGAGCGCCGCCTGCGCGCGGGCGTGGGCCGGCAGCTCGGGCAGATGCTGCAGCAGCGCGTGCATCACCAGCCCGCGCCCGAACCGCCCGCGCTGCGCGGCAGAGGCCAGCGGCGAGCGTGCCGGCGGCACCGGGCCTAGGTCGGCGCCTTCCGGCCGGCTAGGCGCCAGCGGGCTCGGCAAGGCCGGCTCGGCGGGGAGTGCCAACGGCTGCCAATAGGGTGCGCAGCCAGCCCAGGCCGGCACGGCGACCGGCAAAGCCGGGGCCACGCTGACAGGTGCGGCGTCGCTGGCCGCAGTTGCCGCGCCGAAGACAAGGGCGCTGCCCGGCCAAGCGGAAAACGCCACCGGCGTGGCGCCAAGACTTTGCAGCGCGGTGCCCACCACCTCGTACCAATTTCCGGCCTGCGGCTGGTGCGGCTCCCACCCGCACACCAGCAGCCGGTCCCGCGCACGGGTCAGCGCCACGTAGAGCAGGCGGTTGTACTCGCGCGTGCGGGCGGCGGCTCCGGCGTCGCGGATCGCGTCGACGGCCCGGCAGCGCAGCTCGCGGTGCGCCTGCCACAGCGGCAGGTCGGCGCCGGTTCCGGGATCGTTAGCCCAGCACAGGCCGCGTTCGTCGGGCGGGGTCGCGGTGGTGTCGGGCAGGATCACCAGCGGTGATTCCAGGCCCTTGGCGCCGTGCACCGTCATGATGCGCACCGTGTCGCCGGCCGCCTCGGCCTCCCGCTTCACCTCCGCGGCCGACTGGCGCAGCCAGTGCAGGAAGCCCTGCAGGGACGGCGGGTGCGCGCCGGCGTGCAGCAGGGCGGCGGCCAGCAGCTCGTCCACCGGCTCGGCGGCTTCCGGACCCAGCCGCGCGAACAGCCGGGCCCGGCCGCCGAGCGGGCCCAGCGCCTCGGACAGCAGCGCGTAAGGCGGGGCGTAGTCCACCCGGCCGAGCAGGGTGGTGAAGAAGCCGTACGCCGCCTGCCAGTCCGCACGCTCGGAGACACGGCTGCGCAGCGTCTCCCACAGCGCGCCTTGCCGCCCCATGGCGAGCTGCATCAGGCTCTCGTCCGACAGGCCGCCGAGCGGGCTGACCAGCATCTCGGCCAGCGTCAGGTCGTCCTGAGGCAGCAGCAGCGCGTGGCACAGGGCCACCAGGTCCTGCACGGCGGCCTGATCGGTCAGCACCATGCGGTCCAGCCCGGCCACCGGCACGCCGCGCGCCTTCAGCGCGCGCACCAGCGCGCGGTCGAAATCGCCGCGCCGCCGCACCAGCACCAGGATGTCGCCCGGGCGCACCGCGCCGCACGCGGTCTCGGCCGCGATCCAGGCGGCCAGGTGGTTGACCAGCGTCTGGGGCGCGGAGATCTGCGCCTGGTTGGCGTGCGGGATGGTCCAGGGCGCGTGCGGCGCCGGCTCGGGCCGCGGCGTCAGGGGCCACAGCTCCACCCGGCCTGGGGCGGTGGCGCGGAACGCCGTGTGGTGCAGCGTGACACCCGGCTCGCTGACCCCGCCCTGCGGACCCAGGGCAGCAGCCACCGCGTCCACCACTGCCAGCACCGGCGCGGTGGAGCGGAACGAGACGTCCAGCACGGTGGGTCGCCAGGCGAGCCCGGCCTGCGTCACGCGCTGGCCGTAGATGCGCCGCCAGCGGTCGAACTCCTCCGGGTCGGCGCCCTGGAAGGAGTAGATGGACTGCTTGCGATCCCCCACGGCGAACATGGAGCGGGCCAGCGCCGACTCCTCGCGCGCGCCCTGGCCGGTGAAGAAGTCGGCAGTCAGGCGGTCGGCGATGAGCCACTGCGCGGGCGCGGTGTCCTGCACCTCGTCGAGCAACAGGTGGTCCAGCCCGCCATCCAGCTTGAACAGCACCCAGGCCGCGCCCTCGCCTTCCAGCAGGCCGGCGGTGCGGCCGATCAGGTCGTCGTAGTCCAGCAGGGCCCGGCGATCCTTCGCACCGGCGTAGCTGGCCAGGATGGGGGCCGCCAGCGTGACCAGGGCTGCGGACGCGTCGGCCAGGCGCAGGGCGCGCAGGCTGTCCTGCACCGCCTCGATGCGCGCCTGCTCGGCGGCGCAGGCGGGGATGATGGTGTCGTGCACGGCGGCCAGCTTGGCATTGGCAAAGGCGCTGAGCGCGCGGTGCTTGCCGTCGGCCAGGTGGAACTCCTCCACCCAATGCGCCCAGTGCTCCACGCGCAGGTCCGCCGGCAGGGACAGCCACTCCAGCATGCGCGCCGCCTTGGTGCGCACGCCGTCGCTGCCGCGAGCGGCGGCCAGCTCGACCTGCTGGCGCAGCGGCGCCTCGTCCGGCCAGGCGACCGCGGCAGCCAGGATGGCGGGCGCGTCCGCGTGGCTGGCGCCGGCGGCGCGCCGCATGGCTGCCTGCAGGGCGGCTTGCGGCAGCGCCAGCGCGCCGGCCAGCCGGTGACGGTCGTGCTCCAGCTCCTCCATCAAAGCGGCGAAACGATCCGCGCTCACCAGCCCGGCCAGGGCCGCGAGCGCGGCCGGGTCGGCCTGCGGCAGCGCCGCCTCGCGCGCCTGCTGCAGGTCCGCCCGTGCGTCCGTGGCGTCCACGAGCTGGAAATGCGGGGAAATGCGGGCTTCCAGCGGGAAGCGCTTGAGCAGGGACTGGCAGAACGCGTGGATGGTGCCGATGCGCATGCCGCCCGGCAGGTCCAGCACGCGCGCGAACAGGGCCCGGGCGGCGCGGCGGCTGGCCTCGCTGGGCAGCACCTCCAGCTCGTCCAGCGCGGCGGACAGCGCTGCGTCCGGCATGGCCACCCAGCTGCCCAGACGCGTCTGCAGGCGGATGGCCATCTCGGCGGCGGCGGCCTTGGTATAGGTGAGGCACAGGATCCGCGCGGGGTCCGCGCCGGCCAGCATCAGGCGCAGCAGCCGGTCGATCAGCAGCTTTGTCTTGCCGGTGCCGGCGTGGGCGGAGACGAAGGCGGAGGCGCGCGGGTCCGACGCGGCGAGCTGCGCGGTGCTCATGGGCTAGGCGGGGCCAGAAGGCTTGCCGGTCGCGTGGGCATCCGAATCCATGTCTGAAGTCCCGCTCCGACGGTGTGGCCAAGACCTACCGGTGTGTGTTTCTGTGGACAAGCCGGAAGCACTTACTGAGGCCTTGCGCAGCATCGGGTTGGCGTCACGGGTTTCCGAGATCGGCGGTGTGCCGGGCGTGGTCTGGTCCTCTGCCGTAAGGTTGTCCGGCGAGGCAAAGCCGACCAGCACCACATCGGTCTGCTGGTTCGGCAGGTTCGTGCAATCGGCCGCCGCCCTGGGAGATTGCCGACAGATGGCCGCTGGCGCCATGCCGGTCTGCTGGAACGTGATCCGAAGCTGGTTCGGGCTGACCTGGGTCACGCCGTAGGTGCCCCACGCGCGCAGCACGGTGCCGTTCGGCAGCAGGCCGCCCATGTTGTTCTCGACCTGCGTGACGGAAGCAAAACTGCCGTCCCGGCCGAAAGCGTCGGTCTGGCGCGTCATTCCGAGGTTTGGCAACTGCCGGCCGCCGCTCCAGGCGCCGACCAGGTTCATGGTGACCGGCTGGTTGGATGCGCCCGCGCTGCCCGGGCCGGCCGGTGCCCCGTATTGCTGGGCAGATGCCAGGCCGGGTAGGAGGAAGATGGCCAGGGCTGCCAGGTGGAACCGCGTTGCTGGGCTGCGCATCGTTCTGGCTCCGCCGGCGTGGTTGTAGCAAGTCGTCCTTACCAGTCTGGCGCCGGTTGTTCAGCTTAGCGGCCGGAACGCCGCCGCGAGCGGGGTAACCGGGTAGACGAAGGTGCATGAGGGCTACGAGGTACCGCCTACTACCCATCCGTAGTACCATCCACGGCGGCAGGACTCCGACCGCGCGGCACTCGCGACAACCTGGCGCGTGGTCCGATCGCAGGTCGCGTGGCTCGTCGCTCAGACTGGCTTGCCGACCGGCATGACCTGCTTCGACGATGCGCAGGAGTCATCCTCATGCCAAGGAACGCGCCCGTCGACCAACCCATTCATCGGCAACGTAGACGGGTTCGCGCACGGACGGCTGTGTGCGCAGTGGAACATGCAGTTTACATCTGCAAGATCGGCTGTCCCGACCTGCCCATCGTCATGATCTGAGGCCGTGGCTGACAAGGCGGGGCAGACGCGGGCGGTTCCCTTGGCATCGATGCAGAGGAAACCGCCATCCTGGACGGCTGCCCGCCAGGGACCTTATCAGGACCGGTTTGGGGGAGGTGCTTACCCTCCCTGGTGGAACTCCAGGGGCAGAGCCCCTGGCTTCTCCCCTAGTGTTCGGGCGGCTCGTCCAGCGCGACCTCGGCATCCGGCTCCTCATCGGCATCCTCTTCCACCGACTCGGCGTCCTCGTCGGCGTCAACCTCGTCCTCGTCCGTATCGAGCACAGGGGCTGCG
The DNA here is from genome assembly GCA_964242595.1 of uncultured Acetobacteraceae bacterium. GTDB lineage: Bacteria > Pseudomonadota > Alphaproteobacteria > Acetobacterales > Acetobacteraceae > BOG-908. The sequence continues at coordinate 24,942 of CAXTBC010000012.1, forward strand.
TCGTCGTCGGCGTCACGCGCCACCGGCGCTGGTGCCTTCATCAGGCGGCCCTTGCTGGGGCTGCGGCGCACAAGCGGCGCGCGCGGTGCTTCGGGCGGCTGTTCGGTGCCGCATTTCGGGCACACGGGCGGGGTGCGCGCCAGGTCGTAGAAGCGCGTGGCGCAGGACTCGCACACGCGCTTGCTGCCCACCCCCGGCAGGCGGACGGCGATGGCTTCGTAGCTCATGGGGCAGCCGGAGCGTCGACCGCGTGGCCGATGTTAGCGCAAGGGAGGCGGCTCACTCCTTAGCGGGCGCCACGGGCGATGCGGCCGGCCAAGTACTGCGCGTTGCTGACGCCTTCATAGCTCATGGAGAATGGGCGGCCCTTGGTGCTCTCCACCGGCTCGGCGACCTTCGGCGCGGCTTTCGTGCGCTTGCGGGCGGTCGCGGCCTTGGCGGCCTTTGCGGCTGCGGCCAGCGTGGCGTCGGCCGCACGGTCGGCGGCGTCGTTGTCCCGGGCGGACCAGGAGCGCACGTCCTGCTGCAGCTTGGCGGCGAACCGGTCGGTGTTGGCGTCGTCGGCGGGCGCTGTCTCGTCTGTCATCGTGGACACCTTGTTCTGGGGAGGGTCTGGGGCTGCCCGGCTGTCGCCTGGGGCGTCTATCTAAGCATAACCGCGCTGGTCTGTAAGTGAAACCCCGGTGAGGCAGGGCCAGAAAGCTGTTGTGAAGCCGAGTTTAGTTTTGCTAAAGTCTACCATGCCCGACCTGAAGCAGCTGTTCCGAGCCTCCGGCAAGCGTCAGCGTGAGATTGCCGAAGCGGTGGGCCGCAGCGAAGGTGCGGTGAGCCAGTGGGTGGCCGGCGAGCGGGACATCCCGGCCGACCTCGTGCTGCGCGTGGAAGACGTGACAGGCATCCCGCGCCATCGCCTGCGGCCCGACCTTTGGGAGACGAGAATGCTCAACGCCGACCCTGCCCAGACCGCGCCGGACCTGACCCACCTGCAGCGCCTGGAAGCCGAGAGCATCCACATCATGCGCGAGGTGGCGGCCGAGGCCGAGCGGCCGGTAATGCTGTACTCCGTGGGCAAGGACAGCGCGGTGATGCTGCATCTGGCGATGAAGGCGTTTGCCCCGGGCAAGCCGCCGTTCCCGCTGCTGCACGTCAACACCACCTGGAAGTTCGGCGGCATGATCGCCTTCCGCGACCAGCGCGTGGCCGAGCTGGGCCTGACGATGCACGAGTGGATCAACAAGGATGGCGTGGCCCGCGGCATCAACCCGTTCGACCACGGCGGCGCCTACACCGACATCATGAAGACCGAGGCACTGAAAGCGGCGCTGGACCACCACGGCTTCGACGTGGCGTTCGGCGGCGCCCGGCGCGACGAAGAGAAAAGCCGCAGCAAGGAGCGCATCTTCTCCTTCCGCTCCGCCCAGCACCGATGGGACCCGAAGAAGCAGCGGCCGGAACTTTGGCACCTGTACAACGCGCGCAAGTCGCGCGGCGAGAGCATACGGGTGTTTCCGCTGAGCAACTGGACCGAGCTGGACATCTGGCAGTACATCCACCTGGAGAACATCCCGATCGTCCCGCTGTACTTCTCGGCCGAGCGGCCGGTGGTGCAGTACAACGGCATGACGATCATGGTGGATGACGATCGCATGCGGGTGCCCGAGGGGCAGGCGCCGGAGATGAAGAAGATACGGTTCCGCACGCTGGGCTGCTACCCGCTGACGGGTGCGGTGGAGAGCGAGGCGGCGAGCCTGCCGGAGATCATCCAGGAGATGCTGCTGACGACAACGAGCGAGCGGCAGGGGCGGGCGATCGACCATGACGCAGCGGCCAGCATGGAGAAGAAGAAGCAGGAGGGGTATTTTTGATGCGTACCCGCATAGATTGCGGGTTATGTCCCGAAATAATGAAGCTTGCGTTGGTTGCAAGTCAATCGGTGTGGATCATGGCCTGGCCAGCTCTATCCTGGGCACAGGATACGTTCCAGATACCCCGATTGACACCATCATCTGACGTGCCGAGGGGCAGCTTTTCGTCCTGGCCGATAGACCGCCGAAAGCCGGCGGAAACCGCTACGGCCCAGCTGTGCAAGGTGCAACTCGACAAGCAGCTTGATGCCAGCCGGCGGAAGGGGATCACTTACGCAAGAGCAAGGCGCAGTTTTCGCGCAGAAGGCCCTGGCCTTTATCGGAGCGTGCATAGCCGCAAACATGCCGGATGATTGGCCAAAACAAAGCCTGGTCCGTTCGAAAACTTTGAAGCACGCCGCCATCGCTCACCGGCTCAATTCGAGCTTCACAATGCCGGACATACCCTGGCGGTCCTAAGGTCTAAACAGGCCAATCGGCTTATCACCGAGGGCTTCTAATTTTGACAGCGCTCCTCTCAGGACGCGTTGCGCATTCGGAGTGTCAAACCATGGCCCACGTCAGCGACCTTATCGCCTCCGACATCAACGCCTACCTCAAGCAGCACGAGACCAAGTCCCTGCTCCGCTTCATCACCTGCGGCAGCGTGGACGACGGCAAGTCCACGCTGATCGGCCGGCTGCTCTACGACAGCAAGATGATCTTCGAGGACCAGCTCGCAGCACTCGAAGCCGACTCCAGGAAGATGGGGACGCAGGGCCAGAACATCGACTTCGCACTGCTGGTGGACGGGTTAGCGGCCGAGCGCGAGCAGGGCATCACCATCGACGTGGCGTACCGCTTCTTCTCGACCGACAAGCGCAAGTTCATCGTGGCCGACACGCCCGGCCACGAGCAGTACACACGCAACATGATCACCGGCGCGTCCACGGCGGACCTGGCCGTCATCCTGATCGACGCGCGGCGCGGCGTGCTGACGCAGACGCGGCGGCACTCCTATCTGGTGTCGCTGATCGGTATCAAGCAGGTGGTGCTCGCCATAAACAAGATGGACCTGGTCAACTACTCGCGCGACGTGTTCGACCGTATTCTGGGCGACTACACAGCGTTCGCGGCGCAACTCAGCATCGACAAGATCATCCCGATCCCAATCTCCGCCTTGGCCGGCGACAACATTACCGAACCCAGCGGCAACACGCCCTGGTATCACGGCCCCACGCTGATGGGCCATTTGGAAAATGTGGAGGTGGCGAGCCTGTCGCGTTCCGCGCCGTTCCGCCTGCCGGTGCAGTGGGTGAACCGCCCCAACCTGGATTTCCGCGGTTTCTCCGGCATGGTCGCGTCCGGCACCGTGCATCCCGGCGATCTGGTGAAGGTAATGCCGTCCGCGCGGCAGAGCCGCGTGGCGCGCGTGCTGATCGACGGCGACCTGCCTTACGCCACCGCTGGCCAGTCCATCACGCTGACGCTGGAAGACGAGATCGACTGCAGCCGCGGCGACGTGATCTGCGGCGCCGAGGCGCCGGCCGAAGTCTCCGACCAGTTCGAGACCACCATCGTGTGGATGAACGACACGCCGATGCTGCCAGGCCGCAGCTACCTGATGAAGATCGGCACCAAGACGATCACCGCCTCCGTCACCACGCTGAAGCACAAGGTGAACGTGAACACGCTCGAAGAGATGGCCGCGCGCCAGCTCGAGCTCAACGAGATCGGGCTGTGCAACATCAGCCTGGACCAGCCTGTGGCGTTCGATTCCTACACGGAAAACCGCGCCACCGGCGGCTTCATCCTGATCGACCGGCTGAGCAACGAGACGGTGGCGGCCGGGCTGATCCATTTCGCACTGCGCCGCGCACAGAACATCCACTGGCAGGCGGTCGACCTCAGCCGTGCGGCGCGCGCCGCGCAGAAAGGCCAGCAGCCCTGCGTGCTGTGGTTCACCGGCCTGTCAGGTGCGGGCAAGTCCACCATTGCCAACTTGGTGGAGAAGCGCCTGTTCGCGCTGGGCCGCCACACGACGCTGCTGGACGGCGACAACGTGCGCCACGGCCTGAATCGCGACCTGGGCTTTACCGACACCGACCGCGTGGAGAACATCCGCCGCGTGGGCGAGGTGGCGCGCCTGATGGCGGATTCCGGACTGATCGTGCTCGTCTCGTTCATCTCGCCGTTCCGCTCGGAACGCCAGATGGCGCGCGACCTGATGCCGCCGGGCGAGTTCCTGGAAGTGTTCATCGACACGCCGCTTGCCGAAGCCGAGAAGCGCGACGTGAAGGGGCTGTATAAGAAGGCGCGGCGCGGCGAGATCAAGCATTTCACCGGCATCTCGAGTCCTTACGAGGCGCCGGACGACGCCGAGCTGCGGATCGACACGACGAAGCTCTCGGCGGAGCAGGCGGCTGAGGCGATCGTGGCGCAGCTGGAAAGCCAAGGACTTTTGAAGGGCTAGGCAAGGCCTTCTTTTTTGTAAAAAAGAAGCAAAAAACTCTTGCTCGCGCTGTCGCGGACTTCTCCGGCAGCGTGCATCAAACGAACAAAAGTTTTTTGGTTCTTTTTTTCAAAAAAGAACTCTTCCTTCCTTGAGGCCAACAATGCTCGATCACCAAGCCCTGCTAGCCGCCATCAAGCCCATAGCCGAGGAAGCCGGCCGCGCCACCATGGCGTTCTACGGCCTGAGCGACTCGATGGCGAAAGCCGACGGCAGTCCCGTCACCGCCGCCGACCAGGCCGCCGAGGACGTCATCCTGCCGCAGTTGCGCCACCTGACGCCGGACATCCCCGTGGTGTCCGAGGAAGAAGCGTCGAAGGGCCTCTCGCCGGACGTGACGGGCGCCCGGTTCTGGCTTGTGGACCCGCTTGACGGTACCAAGGAATTCCTGAGCGGCAATGGCGAGTTCACCGTCAACATCGCGCTGATCGAGCACGGCAGGCCGGTGCTCGGCGTGGTCGTGGTTCCCGCGTTGGGCGAAACCTACGCCGGCGCCGAACCCGGGACGGCCACGCTGACGGACAAGCACGGCGAGCGTGCAATCGGCGTGCGCGCGGCGCCCGCGCACGGCCTGACCGTCGTGGGCTCTCGCAGCCACGGCGACGCGGCCGCGATGGAAACCTTTCTCGGCGGCCGCGCGGTGGCGCAGTTCCGCGCGGCAGGCAGCTCGCTGAAACTCTGCTTGATCGCTCGCGGAGAGGCGGATCTGTACCCGCGGCTGGGTACCACGATGGAGTGGGACATCGCGGCCGGCCACGCGGTGCTGCGTGCGGCAGGCGGCCGGTTGGAGCTGCTGGACGGAGGAGCTTTTCTGTATGGGAAGCCTGATTACAGGAACGCGCATTTCGCGGCGTACGGTAAGTAATACTCGCGAATTGGGAAAGGCCAGGGGCTCTGCCCCTGGCGTCGCAGACTCGAACCAATAGCACCTTTGCGCCAGCCCGCTACGGACAAGTTCCTGGAAACTGTCTGTTGGAAATCCAAACAGAGTGGGGGTCTGGGGCCTCGAGGCCCCAGCGGAGTTTGGGGCAGAGCCCCACACTTCCTACAAATCTCAAACCGCCTGCCTCACATCCACCGTCGGGTACCACACCGAGCGCCTCCCGTCGGCCGGCCACCGCCAATCCGGCTCGCGTTTCACCAGCACCGTGGCCGGGCACCCGAGCGCGCCGGCTAAATGCGCCACCATCGTGTCCACAGTCACCACATGTGCCGCGCTGCAGGCCAGCGCCGCGGTCTCCACAACATCCTCGTCGGCGTCGCCGGGGTTGATGAAGCGCCCGTCCGCCTCGGCGGCCGCCGGTCCGCGCTGCAGGCTCAGCAGGTGCCGCCCCGTCACCTCAGGTAAGGCAAGCATCGCTTCCAGCGTCACGGACCGGCTCGGGTCCCAGCCGCCGGCTTGCCAGCACAGGCCCACGGCACCGGCCGCCCGCGTCCGGACGCGCGCCAGCCGGTCGGTCGGCACGTGCAAGTAGGGCACCAGCGCGCCCAGGCCGGCCGTCTCCGCGCGCAGCACGTGGCCGAGTTCCATGATCTCCACATCGCAGGCGCCGGCGGGCAGCGGGTGCGCCGGATCGAACGCCACGAGCCGGTCGATGCATGGCCAGTCCGCCAGCAACGGGCATAGTGCCGGCTGACACTCCAGCGTCACGCGCGCCGCCCGAGCACGCAGGGCGGGCAGGAAGCGGGCGAACTGCAGCGTGTCGCCCAGGCCGTGGTAGCAACGCACCAGCACCTCACGCCCGTCCGGCGGCGTGCCGTCCCACACCCAGCGCTCGTGGTAGGGCAGGCGCGGGTCGTCGCGCGTGGCCGGGTTCCGGGCGGCCAGCACCGCGTCGCCGATGCGCCAAGCCGCCGGTAGGTCGCCAGCCTGCATGGCGCGCACCCACGCGACGCCCGGATCGGCGGCCGGGTAGTCCAGCATCGCCAATCCTGTCATCCTCGGGTGCGCCAAGCCATCACGGACCTTCAACGTTGCCCGATCACTCCCCGTTTCCGCCGTCTTGAGCCGCCGCAGCCGAGTCGTCCGGCCGTTCTGGGCATTCATGCGCAGCGAGGCCGCGGGCGGCTTCCTGCTGGTTGCCGCGTCCGCCGCCGCCCTGACCTGGTCCAACACCTCGGCTGCCCCGCTTTATACGCGGCTGCTCGACATCCGACTGGTCGTCCACGGCACCGGCATGTCCCTGCATGGCCTCATCAACGACGGGCTGATGGCGCTGTTCTTCCTGCTTGCCGGGCTGGAGATCCGGCGGGAGATGACGCACGGCCGGTTGGCCACGCTGCGTGGGATGGCCGCACCCGGCGTGGCGGCGCTGGGCGGCATGGTGGTGCCGGCTGCCATCTACCTGGCGCTGAACCGCGCGAGTCCGGCCAGCCTTCGCGGCTGGGCGGTGCCCGTCGCCACGGACATCGCCTTCTCGCTCGCCGTGCTGCGCCTGCTCGGTCCCCGGGGCGGCGCTTCGGTCCGCATCTTCCTCACCGCGCTTGCCATCTTGGACGATCTGGGGGCCATCGGCGTCATCGCCGTGTTCTACAGCCACGGCCTGGCCTGGCCGATGCTGGGTTTGGCCATGTTGCTGTGCGCCGGCCTGCTCGGCCTGCGCACGGCCGGCGTGGTCCGCCTTTGGCCCTACCTCACCGGGGGCGCCGTGCTCTGGCTGCTGATGTACAACAGCGGCGTGCATGCCACCCTCGCCGGCGTCGCACTCGCCTTCATCGTGCCGGACCGCTCGGCCGGCCGGCTTGAGGGCGCGCTCTCCGACGTGGTGGGCTACGTCATCCTGCCGTTGTTCGGGCTGGCCAATGCCGGCCTGGCGTTCACCGCCATGCACCTTTCCATCTTGCTGACCCCGGGGCCGCTCGGCGTGTTCCTGGGGCTTGTCCTGGGAAAGCAGGCCGGCGTGTTCGGCGCCACGCTGTTGGGCCGCCGCCTGGGGCTGCTGACGTTGCCGCCGAACATGGGCACACGGCAGCTTTACGGCGCGTCCCTCCTTTGCGGCATCGGCTTCACCATGAGCCTGTTCATCGGCGACCTCGCCTTCCGCGGCACCGCCCTGCACGACGGCGTGAAGCTCGCCGTGTTCTGCGGGTCGCTCCTGTCGGCGGTCCTGGGCGTAATCGTCCTGGCCGGCACCGCGCGCGAGCACGCCTGAGGCCCGGGAGGACCTGGGCCCAGGCTCCGGCTCAGCCGTGCTTGGTGGAGAAGCCGCCTTGCCCGATCCGCCAGCGTCCGGCTTCCGCAGCACGTAAGCCGCGCCGTCCCACAGGCCAAACGGCCGCAAGCCCCGCACTTCCACGCGCAAACCGCACCGCTTCAGCAACGCCTCTGCATCCGAACCGTAGGACAGGTTCAGGACCACCAGCGCCCCGCCTGGCCGCAGCAGCCGCGCCGCGGCTGCCAAGTGCGCCTCCGCAATGCCAGCCTCCACTAGGTAGGGAAAGCTGTCCACCGCCAGCACCAAACCGAAACTGCCCTCGGCCAACCAAGCCGGCGGTTGGCCGTCCGTCACCTCGAACGCCAGGCGCGGATCGGCGCCGTGCCGCCGCCGCGCCTCGGCCACCATGCCGGGCGAGACGTCCAACCCCAGAACGCTGCCCACGTGCGGCGCCAGCCCTGCCGCGACGCGTCCGGTGCCGCAGCCCAGGTCCAGCACCCTTACGTCCAAGGGCGCCAGGCCGGTGGCACGCAGCCAGTCCACGATCTCGGCCGCTGCGCGGGCGGCCAGCACCGGGTCGTTCAGCGTGTAGGCGGCCACGCTGGCTTCCGGGGCGGCGGCCACAGCGCGGTCGAACATCGCGGCGATGGCCGCCGGATCCTGCGCCCTCGCGTGATGCACCCGGGCGTGGGCCAGCATGTCCGCCACCACGCGCAAATTGTCGCCCTGCCGCGCGGCCAAGTCGGCCAAGGCAGAGCCTGGCGGCAACATCGCCGCCAGGTGCTCCGGCCGCACGCCGTCCAGCAACAGGCGGCTCAGCGCCACTTCCGGCGAGATGCGGCCCGCGGCGCAGTCCTCCACGGCGCTCACGCGGGCACCAGGCTCAGCGTGGCATTGTGGCGGTCCACGGCGCCCCACGCGTATTTGTAGGCCTCCTCGCCGCGCAGGAAGTGCAGCTCGCGCCGCCCCTCGGCCACGCATTGCTGCGCCAGCGCATCCACCAGCAAGGAGCCGGGGCTGCAGGCGGCGTGCGCTGCGTCGAACCCGCCGAGGTAGAGCAGCAGCCGGTCCGGCCCGGCCAGGAACGCCACGCAACCGGCGGCGACCGCGCCCCCCACAAGCAGCGTGGCGACGCGAAGGGAGCCGGCAGCCAGCAGGGCCGGGGCGGCATCGCGCAGGCAGGCGGCCACGCGCGGGTCGGCCAGCACGCCGCCCGGCTGGCCCTGTGCCGCCCAGCGTGCTGCGTGCAGCGTGAACACCGTCTCCAGCGCGTCCGCCAGCGTCTCCGCCGTGGCTAGGTGCAGCGCCGCGCCGCCGGCCCGCCCGGCCCGGTTGCGGTTCATCCGCAGCTTGCGTTGCGCGGCGGCGGGCATCACCACGCCCAGCCCGGCGCCCAGCGCCAGCACCGGGCAGGCGGCACCCTGGTGCACCTGTGCGCGCCACCCGGCCGGCGCCGGCGCGGTGCGGAGCGACGAGTTCGGTGGCGTGTCCGGCCAATCCACGCGGGTCACCCGACCGGCGCCGCGCACAACCTCGGCCAGCAGCAAGCCGGCCGTCTCCGGCGGAGCGTCCGGCGCCAGCAGCACGTCCAACGTGTCGCTGATGCCCACGCCGATCGGCAGCAGCTTGCCGCCATCCTCCTCCAACACGTAGGCGGGCAGCAGGCCGTCCAGCCGCCCGTCACGCCATAGGCAGGCGGCCACCGGGCGGGCGGTGCCGAAGTGCCGCCACCAGGCGAGCTGCCAGGCGGGCGACTGGAACGGGGTGGCGCGGTGGTCCCGCCGCCAGAGGTCGTCCCAGTCTGGGGCCAGGGCGGCCAGCGCTGCCGGGGTCGTGGCTAGAGGGCTCATGGCTTGCAGCATCCGGACCGGTAGGCAGCGAGGCAAGCCGTTGTTTTCGAGAAAGGAAGGCCAGGGGCTCTGCCCCTGGACCCCGCTGAAGACAAGTCCTTAGAACCTACTTGCAAGAGATCCTAAACGGATGGGGGTCTCGGGCCTCGAGGCCCCAGCGGGGTTTGGGGCAGAGCCCCATGCTTTCTTACAGGTCACTAGCCGGCACCCGAAGCGCGACGGCCAACGTCTGATAATATGCCAGGTAGGCGTCTGTCATCTGACGGCAGCCGAAGTGGGCCTGAGCCGTAGCCCGGCACAGCGCGCGGTCCAGGCCGCCGGCGCGCGGAATGGCGGCGGCCATCTCCGCGGCGTCGCGCACCAGAAATCCAGTGCGGCCGTCCTCCACGATGCCGGGCAGCGCGCCTGCGGGGTAGGCGATCACCGGGGTCCCGCAGGCCAGCGCCTCCATCGCCACCAGCGAGCTGGTCTCGGCCGCCTGGCTGGGCACCAGCAGGCAATCCGCCGCGGCCAGCAGCCGGCGTTTGCGGGCGAACCCGAGCGGGCCCAGGAAGCGCCGGTGCCGGTCCAGCAGCGGAGCGACCTGGGTCCGGAAGTAGGCCTGGTGGGCCGGGTAGGGAAATGCGGTGCCGCCCAGCAGCAGCGTGGCGCCGGCCAGGTGCGCGGCTTGAAGGGCCGTGTGCTGGCCTTTCTCCTCGCACATCCGGCCAAGCATCAGCGCGTAGCCGCGGCGGCTCACGCGCGTGGCCTGCAGGCGTTCCACCGGCACGCCGTTCGGCACCGGCGGCAGCAGGCCGGCCGGCGCGCCCCCGGTTGGACCAGTCATGGCCAGCAGGGCTGCGTGCTGGGCGTCCGAGACGCAGTTGTAGGCCAGGCCGGGACGGTCGGGCAGCGTGCCGTACCAGTCCGGCGGCAGGTGCAGCGTGGCCAGCACGGGAGGCGTGGCGTCCGGCAGCGTGCGGGCGAAATCCAGGCCATGCGCGTGCACCACGTCGACGTCCACGCTGGCCAGGGTGCGCGCCACCGCCGCCCGTGTGGCGGCCTCGGCGCGGGTGCGACCGGCCTCGTCGGCCGGGCCGTCCGGGTCGATGCCGGTATCCACCCACGTGCCGGCCGTGGTGCTGCCGCAGCAGGCGACCACGAGCGACCGGTGACCGGCCTTCACCAGCGCCGCATCCAGCGCGCTCAGCACCTGTTCGGCGCCGCCCACCGCATCGGGCCCAACCGGCGCCAGCGCGTAGGCCACGTTGAGCACGACGAGGCGCCGAAACGGAACGGCGGCCTGACGCCTCATGGCCGTTTCGGACGCATGCGCGCTACCGTCAGACGCGGAGCCCTGCACCACTTCCAGATCGTATCATCAAGCCATTGCAACGCAGGCCAGCTCCCGCCACCGCGCCCCGGTCATGCCCCAGTCGTGCCGCTCGTAATTCAGCACGCCGGCGTGCGGCGGCCGGCTGAAATCGTAGTCCGGCGCCGCGCGGAAAGCCTCGCACGAGGTGCCGAAGCAGGCCAGCACGGCGCGCTGACTGGCGAAGCACGCCATCATCACGCGCTTGGCCTCCTGCTCGGCCGGCGTCAGCAGAACCTCCTCCGGCGCGTTGCCGCCGGGGAGGAACCGGCCGGTGCGCAGGCTGCCCCCCTCGCCGGCATGGTAGCTGGCCATCTCGACGACGCCGATTCCGGTGCCCCGAACGGCGCGATGGACGCCCAGCGCGGCGGCGTCGTGGTCCGGGTGGCCGCCCTCGTAGGGGTGGGTCACCACCACCTGCGTGCCGTGCGCGGCGAACAGCGCCGCTAGCCGGGATGCCAGATGCCCCATCTCGGCCGAGGCGCCCTGGTCCGGCATGTCCAGCGCCGCCAGGCGGGGGCGGGCGCCGCCGGCCCCCAGTGCCGTTTCCAGCTCGGCGCGGCGGGCGGCGGCGTAGGCGGCCAGCGTGGCGAAGCCGGCACGGTTTGCGTCCAGAAGGTCGCGCGGCGCCCCGTCGGTCACGTGGACCAGCAACAGGTCGTCGAACAAATGCAGGCTGGCTCCGGCGCCGATCGTCTCGTCGTCCGGGTGGGCCGCCACCAGCGCCACCGGGACCGCCACCCGACGGCGCCCGGCGAGGGACCCCAGAACGGACCGGACGGCGCTCAGGCGGTGGGCTCCGCCACCCTCAGGCCGGCCGGGCTGTCGGCGCGGCCGGGGGCGTAGCGCCGGATCATCAGGGCGCAGAACTCGGCGAACTCGGCCGGGTCGCGCGGGGCGGCGGTGTGGTGCGCCCACACGCCGCGGTCTTCCGGCGTGAAGCAGAACGTGACGGTGACGCGGAACCCCTCCAGGGCGCGCATCTGCCGGTCGAACCAGGCAAGCGCGTCCGGACGGTAGAAATCCGCCCAGCTCAGCCCGGTGCGCAGGTACGTCACGCCCATGTCGCGCATGACGCGCACCGCGTCGTCCAGCCGGTGGTCCTGGTAGTGGAACCACTGGCACAGCCCGATCTCCGGCGTGTAGCCGCTGAAGTGCCGGGCGGCCAGCTTCGGGCGGCCGTGCTCGTCCAGCAGCCCCATGTGGAAGTGGCGGTAGTAGGAGGAACCCTCAGCCTCGCGGTGCCGCGTGGTGGCCGGCCAGGCGGCCGGCAGGTCGTACAGGCTGTACCAGTGGATGCGCGGGGCGCGGCCGATCAGCAGCTCGGCGGTGCGCTTCAAGCCCCACTCTTGCACCTCCTCGGCGCCGAAGGTGGAGATGCCCACCTCGCTGACCCACACCGGCTTGTCCGTGCAGGCCTGGATGCTGGCAAGCTTGTCGGGCCAGTCGTTCAGAAGCCAGTTGTTCCAATCCATCGGGAAGCCGTGTACGGCCACCGCGTCGAGCTGGTCCATTACCCCCTGCGCGTCGAGCACGTGCAGGAAGTCCGGGTCGATCGGCGACATGCCGCCCAGCACGCGCGGCAGGCCCGGCGCCTCGGCCGCGATGGCCGCGCCGGCCAGCTTCGCCATGGCGGCAAAGGCAGTCCAGCCTGGATCGTTCTCGATGTCCCAGTGGCTCTTGTTGTTCGGCTCGTTCCAGATCATCGCCGCCTCGATCATCGGGTGCGCTCCGGGTACACCGCGCCGAACTCCGGGTCGGCCCGCTCCACCCGCCTGGCCAGGAATATCTCCTCCTCCGGGTGGCTGGTGATCTCGAAGCCGGCGCTGCGCAGCATGGCCGCCGAGGCCGCGCGGTTGGGCGCCCACCAGTTCGTCTGGTCGTGCGCGTAGCGGTGCTCGATGAAATGCAGCTTGGGGTAGCCGGGATCGTCGAAATGGCCCTCATCCCAGAACTCGTAGTCGGGCTCGACGGGTGAGATGGCCGGGCTGCCGCGCTGCATGGACTGGAACACCAGCATGTCGCGCGCGGCGTGCTCGTGGATCAGGTCCAGCGCCAGCAGCGGGTGGCGCAAGTGGTAGAGCACGCCGATGAAGAACACGATGTCGAACCGTTCGCCCAGCGCGCCGACGTCGTAGACAGACATATGGCGGAACTCGATGTCCGCACCTTCAACCTCGGCAGCGAAGCGTGCCTGCGCCAGGTAGTCCGCATCCACGTCGATCCCCAGCACGCGGTCAGCGCCGCGCCGCTTCATCTCCATGCTGTAGAAGCCGCCGTTGCAGCCGATGTCGAGCACCGTCTTGCCGGTGAGGTCGGCGGGGATGTCGGCGGCGAAGCTGGCCCACTTCACACTGGGGAAGTCGCCCAGGAAGTGGTCCGGCGCGGTACGCACGCCCTGCAAGTTCAGGTTGTGGAACCAGGGGCCCAGGGCGGCGGCGCGCGCGCTGATCGTCTCGGGAGTCCAGCGTGCTGGTTTGGCGTCGTCGGGCATGGGTGTGCGTCTCCTGGGTCGGCACGTTCTAGGAAGGCAATCGATTCTGAAGTGAAGTTGTGGAAAGCAAGCAGTCCTTTTTTGAAAAAAGGACCAAAAAGCTTTTGCTCTTTTCGGCGGCATCAAGCGCGCGGGCGCATCGAGATAGATCGCGGCGGCAGCGACAGCGTCAGTGACAAAAGTTTTTCACTTCTTATCTCCAAGAAGAAAGCCTTTACTGCTTTACCCAGCGGGAAGCACGTCCTGGCCCAGCAGGTGCACCGCCTGCCGGTAGCCGTGCAGGGTGCCCACGTCGACGTAACGCGTGCCCGCGCGCACGCCGTAGGCCTCGCCGCCCGCTTCCAGCCACGCGTTCACCAAGCTGCCGAAATACTCGTCAGCGCAGGCCCGCGCCTGCCACAGCGCGTGCAACGCGTGCAGCACGTGGCCCGGCAGGCTAAAGGCGCCCCAGATCCAGGGCGTGCCCGGGTCGGCCTGCTTGACGACGATGCGCTGCACGCGCCCGGCCTCGTCGGTGCGCACCGCGTCGAACAGTTCCGGGTGGTCCACCGGGAACAGCAGGAAGCTGAACCGGCCGTGCGGCAGCCCGGCCAGCGCGTCGGCGGGGAACCAGATGGTGTCCGGCAGGCCCACCACCACCATCTCGTCGGCCGGGATCAGCGGCATGGCGCGGAAGATCGCGTCGCACAGGCCCTGGGCCGAGTCCTGGATCACGTACGCCAGCGAGACGTCGCCGATGCGGCCGCCGAAATAGCTCAGGATGTCCGCCTTGGCGGGCGAGATCACGAAGCACACCTTGTCCACCCCGGCGCGCGCCATCCGCTCGACAAGGTACTCGCTGACCGCGCGCGGGCGTTCCACGCCGCCGGCATCCAGCCGACTGCCCACGGGCAGCAGCTCCTTGGAGAACGCCAGCGGCTGGATGCGGGTGCCGTTGCCGGCAGCCGGGATGATGCCCCACACGCGCGCTCAGGCCCCAACCGTGGTGGTGGCGTCTTCCAGCAGCCCCACCAGCGTGGCCGCCCGGTGCGCCGCCGTGTGCGCGCCCAGCACGCGCGCCTGCGCCCGCGTCGCCATCAGCGCCAGCGCCTCGGGAGCGGTGTCCAGCGCGCCCAGCGCGTCCTCGGTGGAGGACGCGGTCAGGATCTCGCGCCCCGGCTCGAAGAAGTCTTCCAGCCCCGGCCAGGAATCGCTCAGGATCGGCGTACCGCAGGCCGCCGCCTCGAACAGCCGGCCGGACGGGCACCAGCCCATCGCCGCCATCGCCGCCCGAGTGACGTTGAGGGTGAGGGCCGAGCCGCTGTAGAACGCCGGGTGCTCGCCAGGCGGCAGGTGCCGCACGAAGAAGATGTTGGGCGTCCAGGGGAAATCCTGCGGGTACTGAGCGCCGCCGATCACGAAGCGACAGGCCGGCCGGGCGCGGGCGGCAGCCACGAACAGCCGGGCCAGCGCGTCCTGCCGGTCCGCCGCGTAGGTGCCGAGGTACGACAGGTCGGCAACGTAGCGCGCCACCTCCGGCACCCGGCGGTACACCGCCGGGTCGGCCCAGCCGTACAGTGCCGCGGCCCGCCTTGCGCCGAGCCGGGTGCGCAGTGCATCCAGCGCGGCGCCGCCCGTATAGCTCAGCACCAGGTCGAACCCTGCCAGCCCGTCCGGGCCGATATAGGGCACGCTGCCGCCGGTATGCAGCCGGTCCAGCGTCACCGGCGTATCCAGGTCGTAGAAGCAGCGCACCGGCACCTGGCTCTCGGCCAACAGGTCGGTCGCCGCCAACGCGTCCGGGCAGAAGGAGGTTACTACCGCGGCGTCCGCCTCGTTCGCGGCCCGGCGTGCCTGGGCGGCCACGCTGGCCCAGTCCGCGTAGAGTACCAGTTCCGCGCCGCCAGGCAGCGCGGTCAAGTCCCGGTTCTCGGCGTAGTATGGCACGTCACGCTCGAAAAACGTCACCCGGTGGCCCGCGACTGAGAGCGCGCCTATCAGCCCGCGCCACAACGTCGCGTGGCCGTTGCCCCAGCTCGAGCTGACCGACAGGCCGAAGATTACCAGGCGCATCGCCGCTCCGCGCAGGCCGGCTGATCAGGGTGTTCTTGGGCCTGGCTGGACACGCAACCGGGAACGATCATTGCCGCGCGCGGGTTCCCCTGGCGCCGCCGACAGCAGCGCCGACACATCGGCCAGGCTGGCCGTCACGAGATGGCAGCGGCGTACCGTGGCCGGCGCGGCCGGCACCAGGTCAGGCACCATCACCACCATCATCCCCGCCGCGTGGGCGGCGGCCACGCCGTGCTCGGAATCCTCGATCGCCAGGCAATGCGCGGGCAGGGTCCCCAGCAGCCTGGCCGCCTGCAGGAAGCTGTCCGGCGCCGGCTTGCCGCGCGCCACGTCGTCCCGCGTCACCACCCTGGCGAAGCGTCCTGCCAGCCCGGCCAGGCGCAGATGGGCCGCCGCTGTCGCAGCGCTGGCCGAGGTGGCGATGGCCACCTCCAGGCCGTAAGCGTCCAGCGTGTCGAGCAGCGCGGCAGCACCTGGCCGCAGCGCGATGCCATCTGCCACCAATTCCGCCCGGCGCGCGTAGTAGGAGGCCAGAAAACCTTCGATGTCCGCCGCGTCGCCCAGCAGGGCGGGCAGCAGCGCGCGCCGTGCCGTGGTCGGCAGCCCCACCAGCTCGTCATAGGCGCCCGGGGGCAGATGGAGGCCGAAGGCGGCCAGTGCGTCGGTGAAGGCAATACGGTACAGCCGCTCGGTGTCGAGCAGCGTGCCGTCCAGGTCGCACACCACGGCCCGCACCGGGCGGGGCAGGTGGGTGGCTTGGTTGGGGTTCATCCGGGGCGGGGACTTTCAGAGGAAGGAAGGCCTTCTTTTCTGAAGAAAAGAAGCAAAAGACCTTTGTTCGTTTGGCGCGCACCTCTCCGCACCACCCGACCAACAAATAAAAGTTTTTTGGTTTTTTTTCAAAAAAGAACGGCTTGCTTCCTTACTGAGGCTTGGTCGTACGAAACGTATGCTCGGCCGCCGGAAACGCCCGGCTGCGCACGTCCGCCGCGTAGGCGGCAGCCGCGCGGCTGATCTCGTCGCCCAGTGCCGCGTAGCGCTTCACGAAGCGCGGGGTGAAATCGTTGAACGTGCCGAGAACGTCGTCGATCACCAGCACCTGGCCGTCGCACTCGGCCGAGGCACCGATGCCGATGGTGGGGATCTCCAGCGTTCGCGTGATGGCGGCGGCCACCGGCTCCAGCGTGCCCTCCAACACAACGGCAAACGCGCCCGCCTCGGCAACGGCCTGCGCGTCGCCGGTCACGCGCGCCGCCTCGTCGTTGGTGCGGCCCGTCGCGCGGAAGCCGCCGGCCACGTTCACCGATTGCGGCATCAGGCCGACATGGCCGCACACCGGCACGCCGCGGGCTGTCAGGAAGGCGATGGTCTCCGCCATCTCCACCCCGCCTTCCAGCTTCACCGCCGAGGCGCCGGTCTCCGCCAGCACCCGGGCCGCGCTGGCGAAGGCCTGCTCGCGGCTCTGCTGGTAGCTGCCGAACGGCAGGTCCACCACGATGCAGGCGTGCCTGGCGCCGCGCACCACGGCGGCGCCGTGGGCGATCATGGTGTCCAGGCTGACGGACAGCGTGCTGGGCAGGCCGTACAGCACCATGCCGAGCGAATCGCCCACCAGCAGCGCGTCGCAATGCTCGTCCAGGCGCTGCGCCATCGGCGTGGTGTAGGCCGTCAGCCACACCTGCGGCGTGCCCTTCATGCGACGCAGGTCCGGCACCGTGATCGGCTTGGCCGCCGCCTTGTCCGCCCTCGCTGCCGCGCCCCCATGCACGCTCATGCCACGCCTCCCGCTGCCCGCAGGCCGATGTCGCGGCGGAACACCGCCCCGTCCAGCCCGATCCTCGCCACGCCCGCGTAGGCGGCCGCGCGGGCGCCGGCCACGTCCGGCCCGGTGCCGCATACGCAGAGCACGCGGCCGCCGGTGGCCACCACGTGATCGCCCCGTACGTCGGTGCCGGCGTGGAACACCGCCACGTGCGGCACCGCGGCAGCCTCGGCCAGGCCGGTGAGGGGCATGCCCCGCACGTACACGCCGGGGTAGCCCCGGGCGGCCAGCACCACGGCCACGCAGGCCGTCTCCAGCCAGCGCGTGGTGGTGTGCGCCAGCTCGCCCTCGCAGGCGGCCAGCAGCGCGGTCAGCAGGTCCGTCTGCAGGCGGGGCAGCAGCACCTGAGCCTCCGGGTCGCCCAGCCGCACGTTGTACTCGATCAGCACCGGGCCGGCCTGAGTCAGCATCAGGCCGGCGAACAGGATGCCGGTGAACGGGGTGCCGCGCGCCGCCATCTCGCGCAGCGCCGGTCGGACGAACGCGTCCATCGCCGCCGCCTGCGCCGCCACGTCGAAGCCGGGGGGCGGCGAGACGGCGCCCATGCCGCCGGTGTTGGGCCCGGTGTCGCCGTCGCCGACGCGCTTGTGGTCCTGGGCCGCGCCCAGCAGCACGGCGTGCGCGCCGTCGCACAGCGCGAACAGGCTCACCTCGGCGCCGGTCAGGCACTCCTCGATCACCACGCAGGCGCCGGGTTCGGCCAGCAGGCGGTGCACCGCATCCGTAGCCTCCTCCACGCTGGCGGCCACCACCACGCCCTTGCCGCCGGCCAGGCCGTCCGCCTTCACCACGATAGGGGCGCCGCGGCGCTCGATGAAGTCCAGCGCGGCGGCCTGGTCATCGAAGCGCTCCCAGCGCGCGGTGGGGATGCCGACGGCGTCGCACACCTCCTTGGCGAACGCCTTGCTGCCCTCCAGCGCCGCTGCCGCCGCGCTGGGACCGCAGCAGCGCACGCCCACCCGGCCCAGCGCGTCCGCCAGGCCCGCCACCAGCGGCGCCTCGGGGCCCGGCACCACCAGGTCGATCCGCTCGGCCAGCGCGAAGGCCACCAGGGCGGCCACGTCCAGCACGCCGATCGCCACGTTCTCGGCCAGGGCGGCGGTGCCCGGGTTGCCGGGGGCTACGAACAGCTTGGTGAGCAGGGGCGAGTTGCTTATGGACCAGGCCAAGGCGTGTTCGCGGCCGCCTGCGCCTACGATCAGGACGCGCATGTGTCTCCCCTAAGTAAGAAAGCGGTTCTTTTTTGAAAAAAAGAACCAAAAAACTTTTCCTCCCTGTCGGGTGGTTCAGGGCAGAGGCGCGCCGAACGGACAAAAGTTTTTTGCTTCTTTTTTTCAAAAAAGAAGGCGTTGCTTTGCCTTCCCGTAGCATAACCCCGCCCGCATGGAAGAACCCCGCTCCAACGTCCCAGAGTTCACCGTCGGCGAGCTCTCCGGCGCCATCAAGCGCACGCTGGAAGGCACCTTCGGCCGCATCCGGGTGCGCGGGGAGATCACCGAGTTCAAGCTCTACGGCTCCGGCCACGCCTACCTCAGCCTGAAGGACGAGGGCGGCAAGATACGCGCGGTGATCTGGAAGACCACCCTGCCCCGCCTGGGCCTGCGCCCGGAGAACGGCGTCGAGGTAATCGCCACCGGCAAGATCAGCGCCTACGGCGACCGCTCGGAGTACCAGCTCATCATCGACAGGCTGGAATACGCCGGCGCCGGCGCGCTGCTGGCGCGCATCGAGATGCTGCGGCAGCGCCTGGCCGCCGAGGGGCTGTTCGAGGCCGCCGGCAAGCGTCCCCTGCCCGTGCTGCCCGGCCTGGTGGGCGTGGTGACCTCGGCCAGCGGCGCGGTGCTGCACGACATCATGACCACCATCGCGCGCCGCTTCCCGCGCCCCATCCTGCTATGGCCGGTGCCGGTGCAGGGCGAAGGCGCGGCCGCGAAGATCGCCGCGGCCATCGCCGGGATGAACCGGTTGCCTGCCCACGGCATCGCCCGGCCGGACGTGCTGATCGTGGCGCGCGGCGGCGGCAGCCTGGAGGACCTGATGGCCTTCAACGAGGAGGTAGTGTTGCGTGCCGCCGCCGCCTGCACCATCCCGCTGGTCAGCGCCGTGGGCCACGAGACGGACACCACGCTGATCGACTACGTGAGCGACCGCCGGGCGCCCACGCCCACCGCGGCCGCCGAACTGGCCGTGCCATCCCGCACCGAGCTGCTGGCCGACCTGGCGCAGAAATCCGCCCGCCTGGCCGGCGCGCTGGACCGGGTGACGCACACCCGCGCGGCGGGCCTGGCCGCCGCCGCCGCCCGCCTGCCGGACCTGCCCACCATCCTGGCCCAGGCGCGCCAGCGGATGGACGACAGGGCGCAGCGGCTGGACCTGGCCCCGCCCAACCTGCTGGCCGCCCGGGCCGCCGCGCTGGCCCGCGCAGAGCGCCACATCCCGGACCCGCACGCGCTGATCGCCGCGCGGCAAGCGGCACTCGCCAACACCGGCCTGCGCCTGCTGGGCGCGTTGCGCGCCGGCGTGGCGCGCCACCGCGAGGCCGCCGCCCAAGTGACGCCGCGGCTAGACCTGGCCATCCCCGGCCTGCTGGCCGGCCGCGCCGCAGCACTGGCCCGCGCCGAACGCAACATCCCCGATCCGCATGCCGTCATCGCCGCGCGCCGCGCCGCGCTGGCCAACACGGCGTTGCGCCTGGATGGCGCGCTGCGCACGGCCATGGCCCACCACCGCGACGCCGCCGCGCGCGTCGCTCCGCGCCTGACCACCGCCTCCATCGAAGCCCGGCTGCGCGCCCAGCGCAGCCGGATGGACGTGCTGTCGGCCCAACTGGACGGCGCCTCCTACGAACGCGTGCTGGCGCGCGGCTTCGCGCTGGTGCGCGACGCACGCGGGCACGCGGTGACGAGCGCTGCGGAGGTGAAGCCCGCGGCGCGGCTGCGGCTGCGGTTTGCCGATGGGGAAGCGATGGTGGTGAGCGAAGGGCGGCAAGGAGCGTTACCGTTTTAAAGGAAGAAAAGCTTGTTTAAAAAAACAAAAACTTTGACTCGCTGAGCGCGGCTCTATCAGCCAGCGCGCACCAAACAGACAAAAGTTTTTTGGTTCTTTTTTAAAAAAGAACTGCTTTCTTTCTTACTCGCTCAGGCATGTCTTTAACCCGACGGGGGCGCCATAAGCGCGTAAAGCCGCAACGCCACCTCGGCCACCGCCTCCACGCTGTCCGCGTAGCCGGTTGCAATCCAGGCGCGCGCGACGTGCAGGCCGCCGCCGATCACGCCGCGCAACAGCAGCCTGGCGTGCGGCACACACGGCGCCTGGCTGTCGCAAAAGATTTCCATCAGCAGCGCGCCGAACTCGTCGAGGCTTTGTGAGACCAGCGCCTCGGTGGCAGGGCTCACGCTTTCCATCTCCACGAGGAAAACCCGCGCGCCGGCCGGGTTGTCCCTGATCTGCCCGAAATAGACCAGCAACCCGGCGCGTATCCGCTCCAGCGGTGGGCGCCCGTCCGCCACCGCCGCCTGGCGCATGCGCGCGATGAGCGCGCGGTTCACCTCCTCGAAGCACTGGCGCAGCAGGTCTTCGCCGTTCTCGAACGACTCGTAGAAGTAGCGCTCGGTGAGCCCTGCGGCGTTGCACACCGTCTTCACGCTGGCGGTGCGGAAGCCGGTCTGGCCGTACACGCTGATGGCGGCGCGCAGGATCAAGGCACGGCGGTCGGCGCGGCGTTGTTCGGCAGTCTTGTCGCCCCAGCGCCTGGCGGGTTGGGCCATGAAACATCCTAGAAAAAGCAAGGCGTTCTTTGTCTAAAGACATTTTACCACGTCGGCGCGCCCGGTTCCGCACCCCCGACAGGGAGCAAAGGCTTTTTGGTTCTTTTTCTCGAAAAAAAACGCCTTGCCTTCCCTTGCCAACTGACACGCCTGCATGTCAAGTTAGCGCACGACCCAAGGCGTATGGAATCTCAAGCATGCCCGACACTCCCCTAGACGCCCTTCGTGACCGCTACCGCACCGAACGCGAGCGCCGCGCGGTGAACCAGGACGACCGCAAATACCAGGACATGAAGGAAGGCTTCTCCCACCTTCTGGCGGACCCCTATGCCGCGCCCACCGAGCGCGCGCCGCTCGACGACAGCGTGGACGTGCTCGTGGTCGGCGGCGGCTTCGGCGGGCTGCTCTCGGCCGCCCGCCTGCGCGAGGCCGGTGTCGGCCGCATCCGCATCGTCGAGGCCGGCGGCGACGTGGGCGGTACCTGGTACTGGAACCGCTACCCCGGCGCGGCGTGCGACATCGAGAGCTACATCTATTTCCCGCTGCTCGAAGAGACCGGCTACATGCCGAAGGAGCGCTACAGCAAGGCGCCCGAGATCCGCGAACACTGCCGCCGCATCGCCAATCATTTCGGCCTCTACGAGGACGCGCTGTTCTCCACTCAGGTGACGTCGTTCGACTGGGACGCGGACGCAGCCGTCTGGCAGGTGCGCACGGACCGCCGCGACCACATCCGGGCCCGCTTCGTGGTGCTGGCCACCGGGCCGCTGAACAAGCCGAAGCTTGCCGCCATCCCAGGCCTGGGCGTCTTCAAGGGCCACAACTTCCACACCAGCCGGTGGGACTACGCCTACACCGGCGGGTCCGCCACCGAGCCGATGACCGGCCTGGCCGACAAGCGCGTGGGCATCATCGGCACCGGCGCCACGGCCATCCAGTGCGTGCCGCCGCTGGCGCGCTCGGCCAAGCACCTCACCGTCTTCCAGCGCACGCCGTCCTCGGTGGACGCGCGCAACAACACGCCCACCGATCCGGAGTGGGCGGCCAGCCTGAAGCCGGGCTGGCAGGCGCGCCGCATGGCCAACTTCACCGAGCAGATGGCCGGCCACCTGCAATACCCCGACGAGGTGGCCGACGGCTGGACCTCGCTGGCCCGCAAGGTGCGCGAGATGGTGGCCAAGGACCCCGGCAAGTCCAACTTCATGGCCCTGCTGGCGCAGGCCGACGTGGAGAAGATGGAGGAAATCCGCGCCCGCATGGACAGCCAGGTGCACGACCCGGCGACCGCCGAGGCGCTGAAGCCCTGGTTCAGCCTGTTCTGCAAGCGCCCCTGCTTCCACGACGAGTACCTCGACGTGTTCAACCGCCTCAACGTGACGCTGGTCGATACCGCCGGCCGCGGGGTGGAGCGCATCACCGAGCGCGGCGTCGTCGTCGCCGGGCACGAGTACGAACTCGATTGCCTGATCTTCGCGACCGGTTTCGAGGTCAGCTCGGACTACTCCAAGCGCTCCGGGTTCGACATGCGCGGCGTGGACGGCTTGACGCTGACCGAGAAGTGGTCCGCCGGCCTGGCCACGCTGCACGGCATGCACAGCCGGCGCTTTCCCAACTGTTTCGTCGTCAGCCAGGCGCAATCGGGCATGTCGCCGAACTTTCCCCACATGCTCAACGAGCAGGCCAAGCACCTGGCCCACATCGTGGCCTACAGCGTGCAGCACGGCGTGCGCACGGTGGAAGCCAGCGAGGCGGCAGAGCACGCGTGGGTGCAGACCATCGTCAAGATGGGCGAGGGCCGCCGCCAGTTCCTGGAGAACTGCACCCCGGGCTACTACAACAACGAAGGCCGGGGCATGTCGGAGATCGCTGCCAGGGGCTTTCCCTACGGCGCCGGCCCGGTCGCGTTTATCGAGTTACTAAACAAATGGCGTGAGGAAGGCGATTTCGCAGGCCTCGAAATCGACGGCAGGCCTGTCCGTCAGAGAGAGGACGCGTGAGATCATGAGCCAGTCGACGAGCCAGGCAGGCGCCCGCAAATCCATCTTCGTCACCGGCGCCGCCAGCGGCATGGGGCTGGCCACCGCCCGCCTGTTCGCCTCCCGCGGCTGGTTCGTCGGCGCCTACGACGTGAACGCAGGAGGGCTGGACAGCCTGAAGGTCGAGATCGGCGCGCAGAACGGTATCTTCGCCACGCTGGACGTGACCGATCCGGCGGCCTTCGACGCTGCCATGGACGGCTTCGGCGCGGCCACCGGCGGCACGCTGGACCTGATGTTCAGCAATGCCGGCATCGCCATCGGCGGCCTGTTCGATGAGATGGCCTGGCGCGACATCATGAAGGTGGTTGGCGTGAACTTCCTCGGCGTAATGATCGGCACCCGCGCCGCAGTCAGGCTGCTGAAATCCACGCCCGGCGCGCTGTGCCTGATCAACTCGTCCTCGTCGTCCATCTTCGGCACCGCCGGCATCGCCGTTTATTCGGCCACCAAGCACGCGGTGCGCGGCCTGACGGAGGCGCTGTCGATCGAGTTCAAGCGCTTCGGCGTACGCGCGGCCGACCTGCTGCCCGGCCTGATCGACACGCCCATCCTGTCCGACAACCTGCGCCGCATGGCGCCGTCCGAAGGCATGTGGCGCCTGGTGCAGCCGACGGAGATCGCCGAGACGGTCTGGCGCGCCTACCACGAGGACAAGCTGCACTGGTACGTGCCGGAGGAGCTGAAGGAGTTCGACATCCAGGCGGTGCAGCAGCCCGAGGCGGTGCGCGAGGAGCGGACGGCTTTGGCTATGGCGATGCAGGAGTAAGGAAGCCTTCTTTTTTGAAAAAAAGAAGCAAAAAATTTTTACTCGCGCTGTCGCGGTTCTATCCGGCAGCGCACGCCAGGAGACAAAAGTTTTTTGGTTTTTTTTTCAAAAAAGAACCGCTTGCTTTCTTAAGGGAGTCAAAAAATGGCCAACGATGCCGCCGCTATCGACAAGCTCCAAGCCGTCTTCAAAGCGCAACGCCAGGCCTTCGCCGCCGACCGCAACCCGTCGCTCGAGGAGCGCCGCAGCCGCCTAGCCGCGCTGATGGGCATGCTGGCTGCCAACCGCGAGCGCATCAGTGCGGCGCTGGCCGTCGATTTCGGAACACACCCTGTGCCCGCCTCCGACCTCATCGAGGTGCTCGGTCCGCTGGGCCGCGCGCGCTACGTCTCCGAACACCTCGAGGAGTGGATGGCGCCGCAGCCGCGCCACACCGATCCGGGCCTGCTCGGCACCTCGCGTGCCTACGTGCAGAACCAGCCGAAGGGCGTCGTCGGCAACATGGTGCCTTGGAACTTCCCGTTCGACCTGTCGGTGGGCCCGATGGTGGAGATGCTGGCTGCCGGCAACCGCGTCATCGTCAAGCCGTCCGAATACACGCCGGCCTGCGCGGCGCTGCTGGCCGATATGGTGGCCGCCACGTTCGATCCCACGCTCGTCACCGTCACCGAAGGCGGGCTGGACCTTGCCCGCGCTTTCTCCGCGATGCCGTGGGACCACCTGCTCTACACCGGCAACCCCGAGGTCGGCCGCCTGGTGATGGCCGCCGCCGCGCAGAACCTCACCCCTGTCACGCTGGAACTCGGCGGCAAATGCCCGGCCGTGCTGGCGCCTGGCGCCGTCACTCGCCGCAACGTGGAATCCGTGCTGGGTACCAAGATGATCAAGGGCGGCCAGATGTGCGTGTCGGTGGATTACGCCATGGTGCCGCGCCCGGATTTGCAAACGTTCGTGGACCACGCACGCGCCTTCATGGCCGAGGCGGCGCCCGACTACGCCCGCGGCAGCGAGTGCACCGGCATCATCTCCGACCGTCACCTACAGCGCCTGGAAGGCCTGCTGGACGAAGCCCGCCAGCGGCAGAGCACCATCGTCACGCTGGAAGCCGATGACGCCACGGATCGGCACGGACGGCGCATGCCCATCTCGCTGGTGGTCGACCCCGCGCCCGACCTGCGCATCATGCACGAGGAGATCTTCGGCCCGATCCTACCTGTTGTGGCCTACGACGACCTGGACTCGGCCATCGCGTCCATCAACGCCGGCGACCGTCCGCTTGGCCTTTACGTGTTCAGCGACGACCAAGTCATCACCGACCGTGTGCTGGACCAGACGAGCTCCGGTGGCGCGTCGGTAAACACCTGCGCCATGCAGAGCGCGCTGCCGTCCATGGGCTTCGGCGGCTCGGGCGCCAGCGGCATGGGCCGCCACCACGGCATCGAGGGCTTCCGCGAGTTCTCAAACCCGCGCGGCGTGTTCGTGCGCGGCGAGGGCGACATGATCAAGGCTTTCTACCCGCCTTATGCAAAAGGGGCTGCGCTGGTTCGGGCGGTTTTGGGATAAAGGAAGGCCAGGGGATCTGCCGCTGGCCCCCGCTAAGGACCAGTCCTTGGAACCTTTTGATAGGATCCTAAACAGACGGGGTCTGGAGCCTCAAGGCCCCAGCGGGGTTGGGGCAAAGCCCCATACTTGTCTTACTGCTCCACTACCGGAATAGGGCCCTTCACCGAAGCCACGTAGCCCGGCGTCACCGCATCCTTGTAATCATTGCCGAAATGCGTGCGCACGTAGTTCACCACGTTGGCGACCTGCTGGTCGTCCAGCGTGCCGTTGAACCACGGCATGCCGCCGTTGCCGCGCAGCACCATCGCCACGGGGTAACCGGCGGCCGACAGGTGCTTGTTGTTGGCCAAGGCTGGAAAGTGGCCCGCGCCCACGGCCCCGACACCGCCCGGCATGTGGCACCCCTGGCAGACGTGCTGGTACAAGGCCTCGCCCGTTACCGCCTGCACGCCGCCGATGTTGTTGCGGGTGGCGGCATCGGCGAAGGCGGTCCGATGAGCGAGGCAGAGAAAAAAGCAAGCAAGCAGTTCTTTTTTGAAAAGAAGAACCAAAAACCTTCTGCTTCTCGGGAGCGCGTTGGGGACAGGCGCGCCTAAACGGGTAAAAGTTTTTTGCTTCTTTTTTTCAAAAAAGAAGGCCTTGCTTGCTGCCTTCATCACCCGGCCCCCACCGAGCGCGCATGCAACTGCGTCACCGCGGAAACCGAGGACAGCAGCGCCCCCTCCTGCCAACATCCCACATGCGACGCGTGTTCACCGGCAAGCACGATCCGGCCCTCCATGGTGGTGAGCGTGCGGTAATGGGTGCGCCTGGCCTCCTCGCTCCACTGCGAGCAGCAGCCGAGCGTCCAGGGCATCCGGGACCACGCCACGGCCACGCCGTTGGAGAACTCGGCCGGGTACTGCTTGTGAATCTTGGCCCCCTGCTCGAGTGCTGCATGCAGCCGTTCCTCGGGCGACATGCCGGCGAAGTCCCACGCCGCCGGCCCGAACATGTAACCGCCGAGCATAACCGCCGGGCCGCGCTCGAAGTAACCGTGGCTGGGGTAGGACATCACGCTGACCGGCATGTCGGTGAACGTGATGCCGCCGTAGATCTGCTCGTCCTCCTCCCAGAAGCGTCGCTTGAACTCCAGGCCCACCTTCACCGACGACGCGTAGGGGACGGCCGCGATGGCGGCACGCATCTTGTCGCTCACCTGCACGTCGAGCTGGTGCAGCACGGGCAGCGGGATGGTGCATACGCAGAAGGCCGCTTGCGCCTGGGTGACGGCGCCACCCTGGTTGTGGTCCTCGTAGGTAACGGTCACGCCACTCTCGTCCTGATGGATGGCGCTGACGCGGACGTTATGGGTGACCAGGCCCTCGATCTGCCGGGCGAAAGCCTTGCCGATCATGTCCATGCCGCCCACCGGCTGGAACATGGTCGTCTGAAAATCGTTTAGCATGTGGAAGGAGATATACTGCGCGAAGCCGGACTTCATGACCTCGGCGCGCGCCAGCGGGTCGGAGGGTATGCCCGCCCCGTCCGGCCCACCGGAGGGCGGCTTCTCGAACCCGCGGTGCTCGGAGGCGAGGCGGGCCGTGTAGGCGCCATCCTTGTTCAGCAGGCCCCAGATGGCCATGGACCGAAGAACGTCCGCCCGCTCGCCGGCGCTTATTTGGTCGTCCAGCTTATTCTGCTTGATCGCCTTGGTCAGCAGCTCGGCGGTGTAGCCCGCGAAGTCGCTGCTGATGTGACGGTAGCGCTGCGGCGCGCCGCCGAACGCCTTCGTGTTGTGCAAGTAGGCGTTGTGGTTCACCTCGATGAACGGCTCGAGCGCTACGCCGAATGCCTTGCAATAGTGCAGGATGGCCTGGTGGTGATACGGAATGCGCCACGGGCCCGGGTTGATGTAGTTGCCCTGAGCGAAATTGACCGTCTGGGTGGCCCCGCCGAGCTCAGTCAGCGTGTCGCCCCCGCGCAGCGTCATGTTGCGGCCGCCAGAGCGTGCCTGGAATTCGAGCACGCGCACGCTGTAGCCGGCGCGCCTGAGTTCGTAGGCCGCGAGCATGCCGGACAGCCCGGCGCCGAGCACCAGCACCGTGGTGCCCGGTGCCGCACCGGACAGCTGCGGCGGGGCCGCGAAATCCGTGCCTGTGGCATGCCCCATGCGTGTCATGGCCTGATACATCGCCACGCTGCCGGCCGTCAGGCCGATCCGCGTCAGAAGCTGCCGTCGTGTTGTCATACCTTAGATTAAAGCACACCGTGTGCCAGTCTCACACCTGCGTCAGCGCTCCACGCTGCCGGGAGCAAGCGCCTCTTGCGTGTTCCTGGCGAAAGACAGACCACTTCCTGCCTCCTTGGGCCGGGCTGCATCCGCCATCTTCGCCAGCACGGCCCCTAGCAGCATCAGCGCTGACATCGGCACCGCCGTCCCGTCCGTCAGCCATCCCACCAGGAAGCCGCTGCTGGCGCCGATGAAAAACTGCAACGTGCCCAGCAGGGCCGAAGCACTGCCGGCTTGCGCCCCGTGGTGGCGCAGCGCGCCCACAGTCGCGGTGGGGAACAGGAAGCCGGTCATCGATTGCGTCAGCGCCAGGGCCGCGCCCAGCAGCGGCGCCGGCGCGTCCAGCCAGGCGAGCAGCAGCACACAGGCCGAGAGTGCAAGGTGGGCGGAGCTGGCCCGCCGCAACGTGCCATCCAGGCCGAACCGGCCGATGACGCGCATGTTGAGCTGGGAGGCGGCGATGAAGCTGCCGGCGATGCAGCCGAACACGACGGCGAACTGGCCCGGCGTGTAGCCGTAATGCTCGATGAACACGGTGGGCGCGCCGCCAAGATAGGCGAACAGCGCGAAGGCGTAGAAGGCGATCATCAGCGTGTGGGTCAGGAAACCGCGCTCGGCCAGGATGGCGCCGTAGCGGGCCACCATTTGCCCGGGATGGATGACCACGCGCTGGGCCGGCAACTGCGTGTCGGGCAGGCGCAGGGCGGCGGCGAGCAGGGCCGCCAGCCCGTAGGCCGCGTTGATCCAGAAGATGCCGCGCCAGTTGGACCATTGCAGCACCAGCCCGCCCAGGCTGGGGGCCAGGATGGGCGCCGCGCCGAGCACCAGGATCAGGCGGGAGAGCAGGCGGGCGGCGTCGTGGCCGTCGCTCACGTCGCGCACGATGGCGCGCGGGATCACCATGCTGGCCGAGGCGCCGAACGCCGCCAGGAACCGCCAAGCGGACAGCACGGCGATGCTGGGCGACAGCGCGCAACCTACCGCGCCCAAGGTGTAGACGAGCGTTCCGGCCAGCAGCGGCGTGCGTCGGCCGAAGCGGTCCGCCAGCGCGCCCTGCACCAGCTGGCCCAGCGAGAGGCCGAGGATCCAGGTGCCCAGCGTGAGCTGCGCGCTGCCGACCGGCGCGTGCAGGCTCGCCTCGATGGCCGGAAAGGCCGGCAGGTACATGTCGGTGGAGAGCGGACCCACCGCCTGCAGGAAGCCCAGCAGGATGGGCAGCCACACCGGGACGCCGGCGCCCGGCTTCCACAGGCGCGTCATCCCTGGCGGGCCAGCGGCGGGGTGTCCCACGGGAACACGATCCAGGTGTCCTGCGGCACCTCGGCCACGAAGCTGTCGGTTGCCGCCAGCCCCGCCGGCTTGGCGTACAGGCAGGCGAACCGGGCGCGCGGCAGCAGGGCGCGCAGCAGGCGCGCGGTGGCGCCGGTGTCCACCAGGTCGTCAATGATGAGGAAGCCCTCGCCGTCGGCCGCCACCGATGGCGGCTTGACCACCACGGGCGGGCCTTGCGTGCCCGCCTCGCCGGCGTAGCTCGCCACCGACACGGTCTCGACCAGCCGGCAATCCAGCTCGCGCGCCACGATGGCGGCCGGAACCAGGCCGCCGCGGCTGACGGCGACGATGCCGCGGAACGGTGGGAGCGCGATCAGGCTGGTGGCCAGCGTGCGGGCGTCGCGGTGGAGCTGGTCCCAGGTGACGGTGGCGTAGGGCAACTTGCTGCTTTCAAAGGAAGGAAGGCCTTCTTTTCTGAAGAAAAGAAGCAAAAGACTTTTGTCAGTGCTGTCGCGGCTCCATCCGGCGGCACTCGCCGCGTGGAACCGCGACAGCCCAGACAAAAGCTTTTTGCTTCTTTTTCTCGAAAAAGAAGGCCTTTCTTGCTTTCTAAAAAAGCCTGCCGCCGTCAGGAACCTTGAACTCCGGCTTGATCAGCACGACCTCGCCGTTCTCGTCCGGCAGCCCAAGCGTCAGCACCTCGCTCACCATCGGCCCGATCTGCCGCGGCGGCAGGTTCACCACGGCCACCACCTGCCGGCCGATCAACTGGTCCGGCTTGTAGTGCACGGTGACCTGCGCGCTGGATTGCCTGATGCCCAGCTCCGGCCCGAAATCGATCCACAGCCGGATGGCCGGCTTGCGCGCCTCGGGGAACGCCTTGGCGTCGGTGATGGTGCCCACGCGCACGTCCAGCCGGTCGAAATCTGCGATGTCTGCCATGGGCCCGGTCTACGCGCTTGTGCGCCGCCGCGAAAGCTTGACGTGGCGCCGCCGTTCCCCCCGATGTGCGCCATGAGTTCTGTCCTGCTTGCCGAGGTGCTGCGCGGCGGCCGCGTGGAATCGCGCCACACCGGCGCCTTCGTGGTGGCCGATACCGACGGGCGCGTGGTGCTCTCCGGCGGAGACTCGCAGCGCGCCATCTTTCCGCGTTCCGCCGTCAAGGCGCTGCAGGCGATCCCGCTGCTGGTCTCCGGCGCGGCGGAGCGGTTCAGGCTGGGCGCGGACAGCCTGGCGCTGGCCTGCGCCAGCCACGTAGGCGCGCCGGAACACGTGGCCGTGGCCGCCGCCACGCTCGCCGCCTGCGGGCGGGATGCGGCGTGCCTGGAATGCGGCGCGCACTGGCCCACCGCCAGCAGCGCGGCCCGTGCGCTGGCGGCCGCCGGCTACGTGCCCGGGCCGCTGCACAACAACTGCTCGGGCAAGCACGCGGGCTTCGTCTGCACGGCGGTGGGCACCGGGCGGGACCCGGCCGGCTACGTGGCGCCGGACCACCCGACGATGCGCGGCGTCACGGCTGCCGTCTCGGCGGTGACGGGCGCCCGGCTCCACGGCCAAGCGCCGGCCATCGATGGCTGCTCCATCCCCACTTACGAGATCCCGCTGCTGGCGCTGGCTGCGGGCTTCGCGCGCTTCGGCGCCGGGGTTGGCATGCCGGCCGGCTTTGCCGCAGCGGCCGCCAGGCTGCGCGCCGCCGTGGCCGCATATCCGGTGCTGGTGGCCGGCACCGGCCGGTTCGACACGGCCGTGGCCGAAGCGCTGGGCCAGGCCGCGTTCGTGAAGCTGGGGGCCGAAGGCGTGTATTGCGGCGCGCTGCCTGTGCTTGGCCTGGGCTTTGCGCTGAAATGCGACGACGGGGCGATCCGCGCGGCCGAGGTGGCGACGGCGGCGCTGCTGCGGCACCTCCTCGGTGCGTCCGCGGTGCTGGACCGGCTGGCGGCGCCCGTGCTGACGAACTGGAACGGGATCGCGGTGGGTGCGATGCGGGCTTGCCCTGTGTGACATGCGGGACGGAGTGCCGCCTGCGTTGGAAGCGAAGCAAGGCCTTCTTTTTTGAGAAAGAGAAGCAAAAAACTTTTGTCTCTGCGCTGTGTCAGTGGCCCTGTTTTGTCCTGCAGCACCCGGTTATTTCCGATGCAGGAAGCAAAAGTTTTTTGGTCCTTTTTTTCAAAAAAGGACTGCTTGCTGTGATGAGCCCGCTTGCCAGGCCCGGCTACCCCGCCACGACCTCGCCGAGCACCGTGGTCAGGTCCGCCATCGAGAACGGCTTGGGCAGGAACCTGATGTCGTCCGCCAGCAGCGCCTGGCGCAGCGCCGCGTCCGCGTAGCCGGACATCAGCACGGCGGGCAGGCCGGGCTGGCCTTCCCGCAGCGTCCGCACCAGGCTTGGACCGTCCAGGCCGGGCATCACCACGTCCGAGACCACGCAGCCCAGCGCGCGGACCAGGTCGCCGGCTTCCACCAACTCCAGCGCGTCCTCGGCCGAGGCGGCAGCCACCACCTGCCAGCCGGCGCGGAGCAGCACCCGTTCGGCCAGCTTGCGCACCGGGGCCTCGTCGTCCACCAGCAGCAGGGTGCGGCTGCGCGGCGCCTGCGGGCGGGCCAGAACGACCGGTTCCGGCACCGCCTGCCAGGCGGCCGGATCCTCGTGGCGCGGCAGCAGGATCTCGAAGCACGTGCCCTGGCCGGGCGTGCTCTCCACGGCCATGTAGCCGCCGGACTGGCGCACGATGCCGTGCACGGTGGACAGGCCCAGCCCGGTGCCGCCGACATCCCGCCGCGTGGTGAAGAACGGCTCGAAGATGCGGGGCAGGATGTCGGGCGGGATGCCGGCGCCGGTGTCGGCCACCTTGAGGCTGGCGTAGCGGCCGGGCGGCACCGTCTCGCCGCCGAAGCGCGCCGCTTCCAGCCGCAGCGCGTGGCCGGTGGCGACCGTCAGCCGGCCGCCCTGGCCCATCGCATGGCGCGCGTTCACCGCCAGGTTCACCAGCACCTGGTCCAGCTGCGTGGGATCAATCTTCACCTGCCGGCCCGGTTCCTCCAGCGCCAGCTCCAGCGTGACGCCGGCGCCCAGCAGGCGGCGCAGCAGCGCCGCCGTGGCGCGCACCGCGTCGTTGAGCGCCAGCACGCGCGGCTGCAGCGTCTGCTGCCGGCTGAAGGCCAGCAGGTGGCGCACCAGGGCGGCGCCGCGTTCGGCGCTGGCGCGCACCATGTCGAGGTCCGCCGCATCGTCCGGACGGCCGCCGGCGCGGGCGTGCAGGTCCTCGGTGGCGCCCAGGATGGCCGTCAGCAGGTTGTTGAAGTCGTGCGCGATGCCGCCGGCGAGTTCGCCCACTGCCTGCAACCGCTGCGACTGGCCCAGCTGCTCCTCGAGGTCGCACTCGCGGGTGATGTCGGTCACCCGCAGCAGCGCGCCGGAGGGCGGGATCGGCAGCAGCGACAGGCGCAGCGAGCGCCGTGCGCCTTCGGTCACGCGCGAGACGGTGACCTGCTCCTGCTGCCCGGCGCGCAGCTGGCCTTGCAGCGTTGCCGCCTCCTTGGGCAGCACGTCCCAGGCGAGGTCGTCCTCGTGGGCGCCGGTCAGCGCCGGGAAGCGGGCGTTGGCGCGCAGCACGCGGCCGTTCGCGTCGAGCGCGGCCACGCCGTCGGCTTCGTCGAGGAAGACGGTCTCGGCGATGGCGGCGTCTCGGCGGAAGAGGCGGCCGACTTTCAAGGCAGGAAGCAGTTCTTTTTTGAAAAAAAGGACCAGAAGACTTTTGCGCCCTGTCGGGTGGCGCAGGACCAGCGCGCGACAGCGGAGTCAAAAGTCTTTTGCTTCTTTTCTTCAGAAAAGAAGGCCTTGCTTCCCTTCACAACCGCCCCGCCCGGTTCCGCAGCCGCCAGATAAACGCAATCACCTCAGCCACCGCCTTGAAATGCTCCGCCGGGATCTCCGTATCGATCTCAACGCGAAACAGTGCGCGCGCAAGGGGCGGATTGGCAACAATCGGCACGCGGTGCTCGCGCGCCAGCTCGCGTATCCGCGCGGCCACATCGTCTGCACCCTTGGCCACGATCTTCGGCGCCCCCTGGCTGCCGCGCTCGTAGGACAGCGCCACCGCGTAGTGCGTCGGGTTTGTGATCACCACGGAGGCCTTCGGCACCGCCAGCAGCATGCGACGGCGCGCCCGGCTGCGGGCCAGCTGGCGCAGGCGCTGCTTGACGTGCGGGTTGCCCTCGCTCTCCTTGTGCTCGTCGCGCAGCTCCTGGAACGTCATGCGCAGCTCGCGCATGTGGCGCATCCGCTCCCACCCGTAATCCGCGCCGGCAATCAGCGCCTGCGCGCCCAGCAACAGCAGCACCAGACTACGTACGTGTTTACTTGCGTGCTGCAGCAGCGCCGAGGGCTCGGCACCCGGCATCGTCAGCAGCTCCGGCGCCACCCGCGCGAGCGCGACATACAGGCAGGCGCCCAGCAGGCCGAGCTTGGCCAGGGACTTGACGAGCTGCACCAGGGTCTGCGGCCCCAGCAGCCGCTTGATGCCGGAGAGCGGGCTGATGCGGGAGAAATCCGGCTGCAGCGCCGCGCCGCGCACCAGGAACCCGGTCTGCAACAGCGTGGCGGCGGCAAACCCGCCCAGCCCGGCCAGCGCCGGCGGCAGCAGGACCAGCAGTATGGCCTGGCCGGCCCTGGCGAAGGTCTGGGCGCCCTCGAACTGCGTCTGCTGCAGCGAGGCGGCCAGCCAGCGCGCCACCTGGCCCGTATCGGCCTGCCCTGCCAGCACCACCAAACCCGCACCCATCCCCGCCAGGATGGAGGCGTCGCGCGAGACGGCAGTGCGGCCCTCCCCCCTGGCCTTTTCCAGCCGCCGTTGGGATGGGGCTTCGCTCTTTTCCTCGGCCATGCCGGGTCAGCTGCCGGGCAGCGCCAGGAAAGCCTCGCGCGTTGCCGCCATCCACACCCGCAGGATGGGCCCGCCGAGCAGCGCGAGCAGCAGCAGCCCGCCCAGCACCTGGCCAGGCAGGGCGGCAAAATGCACCTGGATCTGCGGCACCAGCCGGGCCAGCAAGCCCAGCGCCACCTGCCAGACCAGCGAGATCAGCACGAAAGGTGCCGCCAGCCGCAACGACAGCGAGAAGCTGGACGAGGCCGCATGCACGGCAACCTGCGCCAGGTCGTCCGCCGACAGCACGCCGCCGGCTGGAAACACCGTGTAGCTGTTGGCCAGCGCGCCCAGCGGCAGCGCATAAAGCCCGCTCGACAGGATCAGCACCGGGGCCAGCAGGTTGAACAGGCGGCCGATGACCGCCGATTGCGCGCCCAGCGTAGGGTCCTGCTGCAGCACGCTGGACAGGCCCGTCATCAGCGAGATCACCTGCCCGGCAGCCGGCAGAGCCAACGCCAGCAACCTGGCCAACCAGCCCAGCAGGCCGCCGGCCAGCAGCTCGGCTGCCACCATGCCGGCCAGGCGCAGGAAGCTGGCCGGCTCGGCCGGCATGTGCGGCGCAAGGCCAGGCACCAGCAGCACCGCGATTCCGATCGCCAAGCCGACCCGCAGAAGAACCGGCGGCTCCTCCTCGCCGAAGCCGGGCAGCAGCATCACCGCCGCGCCACACCGGCACAGCACTAGCATGAATGCCAAGGCTAGCGGCGCCAGCCCGGCCAGATCGGGGCCCGGAGCAGGCAAGGCTACTGGCCGCCTATGGCGACGATCTTGTCGGCCATGTCGCGCATGTAGTCGGCCAGGGTGTGGAATAGGAAGGGTCCCGCCAGCCAGGCCGAGGCGCCGGTGGCGAGCAGCTTGGGCAGGAAGGAGACGGTGCTGTCGCTGATCTGCGTGACGGCCTGCAGGATGGCGATCACCAGGCCCGCGGCCAACGACGCCAGCAGGACCGGGGCGCACATCTTGAGGGTGGCCAGCATGCCCGAGTGCAGGATGGCGGCTACGTCTAGGTCCTGCATCTTTTTCCTGCCTGCGTTCTGGTTGATCCTGGCAAGGCGAGGCCTGCTTTTCCGAGAAAAGCAGCAAACTTTGGTGCGGCAGGCGCGGGCTAGATCGGCATCTTGATGATGTCCTGGTAGGCTTGCAGAACGCGGTCGCGCACCGCGACGGTGGTCTGCAGGGCGAGCTCGGCGCGCGAGACGGCGGTGACGACGTGGGTGAGGTCGCCGCTGCTGCCGCCCACGGCGGATACCGCCTGGGCTTCGGCCTGCTGGCCGGCCTGCACGGCGCCGCCCAGCGAGCGGCTCAGCAGGCTGGCAAAGTCGCCACCCGCGCCGGACGGCGCAGCACCGCCCGAATCGATGTTCTGGTAGGCGGACAGCGCCTGCTGGGCCACGTGCAGGATGGGCATGCTGGTCATTTCAGCAGGTCGATCACGCGCGTCAGCATGGAGCGCGAGGCTTGCATGACGTTGAGGTTGGCGCTGTAGGACCGCTCAGCCTCGCGCATGTCCATCATCTCCACAAAGCTGTTCACGTTCGGCGTCCGCACGTAGCCGTTGGCGTCGGCCGCCGGGTTCGACGGGTCGTATTTCTGCGGGAACGCGCTGCGGTCCGGCACCACGGCCTTCACGGTCACCCGCTCGGCGCCCAGCGCCTGGTCCATCACGCTGCCGAACACGGCGGTCTTGCGCTGGTAGGGCGTGGCGCCGGGCACGGACCCGGTGCTGTCCTGGTTGGCCAGGTTCTCGGCGATCACGCGCAGGCGCTTGGTCTGCGCGTCCATCCCGGCAGCCGAGATGGACAGCGCCTGTGCCAGGTCCATCGCTCAGCGCCCCCGCTTGCAGCGCTCAGCCATGGCCCAGCGCCGTCATGAACATGCCCATATACGTCTTCCAAAGATTGCTGGTGACGGCCTGCGCGCCCTCGTCGTCGGCCACCTTGGTCAACTGGTCCTCCAGCCCGACGGCGTTGCCGTCCGGCGCGCGCTCGCCGGGCACCGCGCGCCGCGTGGCGGTGCCCTGCACCAGGCCCGCCAGGTGAAGCGGGCTGGTGCGCACGGGCGAGACCTCGAACTGGTCCATCATGGCCGCGAACGGCGCCACGTCCCGCGCCTGGTAGCCGGGGGTGTCCGCGTTGGAGATGTTCTGCGCCAGCACGCGCTGACGCGAATCGATCCAGTCCAGCTTGCGCTCCAACAGGCCGAACAACGCAGGCTGTGCAAAACTGTCGCTCATGCCGGCAGGATGCAGGGCGCAGGTTGCGATCGGGTTAACCGTGGTGAGGCTTCCTCGTAGGGAGCAAGCGGTCCTTTTTTGAAAAAAGGACCAAAAAACTTTTGTTCCTGTCGCTGGCATCAAGCGCCGCGGGGGGGGCTTCAGGATGGATCACGGCGGCGGAACGGCGCGAAAGAAAGGGCCTTCTTTTTGGCAAGAAACTTTTCTCCGGCTGTCGCGGTTCCATCCGGCGGTGCGCGCGGTACAAACAAGTTTTCTGGTTCTTTTTAAAGAACGCCTTGCCCTGCCTTCGTTCGGGCAGCGATGCACCCGGCGTAAAAAACGCCTTTCTCGTTTCGGTCCATTTCCTTACGGTTTGCTAACCAAAGCGGCGCGATCATTACCGCATGACAAACCCCATTCCCTTGGAACGGCCGCAGCGCCTGACCGTGCTCGCATCGCGCCTCTCGCGCACCATCGGCTTGGCGCACGCGCTTGCGCAGAACGGCCGCACGGTGGACCTGACGGGGCTGGAGGACGGCATCGGCATGCTCTGCGCGCAGACGCTGGACCTACCCACGCCGGACGGGCGCGCGATGCTGCCGCTGCTATATGACGTGCTGAGCCAGGTGAACGCCCTGTC
Source organism: uncultured Acetobacteraceae bacterium (assembly GCA_964242595.1). Classification (GTDB taxonomy): domain Bacteria; phylum Pseudomonadota; class Alphaproteobacteria; order Acetobacterales; family Acetobacteraceae; genus BOG-908. The sequence goes on from CAXTBC010000012.1 coordinate 61,481, forward strand.
TGCCACCCTGCACGGCGCGGCCAGCGACAGGCCGGGCGGCGTGTCATGACCGGCGGGCTCGCGTCGCAAGGCGGGCTCGCGGTGCTGAGCCTGGGAGCGGTGCTGCTGCTGGTTCTGGGTGCCGCACGCGCCGCACGGGCGCTGCCGGCGTTGCGCCTGCAGGGGGCAGCACGCGGCGCCGTTTTGCTCCACGGCTCACTCGCGCTGGATCGCGGGCGGCGCCTGCACCTGGTGGAAGCCGCCGGGTGCCAGGTGCTGGTGCTCACCGGCGGCACCGCGGACGCCATGCTCAACCTGCCGCACCACCCATGAGGTGGCGTGCGGCAGCCGCCTTCGCCCTGGCCGTCTGCCTGTTGCCGGCGGTCGCCGGCGCGCAATCCGTGGCGATCGACCTCGGCCATGCCGGCGATGCCGGTGCCACCGGCCGGCTGGTGCAGATCACCGCGCTGTTCACTGTCCTCTCTTTGGCGCCGAGCTTGCTGGTGATGGTCACCGCCTTCACCCGCATCGTGGTGGTGCTCTCACTGCTGCGTAGCGCGCTCGGCGCCCAAGGCACGCCGCCCAACATCGTGCTGATCGGGCTGGCGCTGTTCCTTACCCTGTTCGTCATGCAGCCCACGCTGGATGCTGCCTGGGTGCACGCCATCGTTCCCATGCAGGCCGGCACCATCGGCCAGATGGACGGGTTGCGCCTAGCCGCCGAGCCGTTCCGCCACTTCATGGCGCTGAACCTGCGCCCGCCGGACCTGGCGCTGTTCGAGCAGATCGGCCACCTGCCGCCCGCACCGGATGCGGACCATGCCGCCTGGCGCGCGCTGATCCCGGCCTTCCTGGTGGGCGAGTTGCGCCGCGCGTTTGAGATGGGGTTCCTGCTCTATCTGCCCTTCACCATCATCGACCTGGTGGTGTCCAGCGTGCTGATGTCGCTGGGCATGATGATGCTGCCGCCAAGCGGCGTGAGCTTGCCGTTCAAGCTGATCTTCTTTGTAATGGTGGATGGCTGGCGGCTGGTGGCGGGTAGCCTTACGCAAAGCTTTTCGCCTGGGTAGCAAGCAGTTCTTTGTCGAAAAAAAGTACCAAAAAGCCTGTGCTTTCTGTCGGGTGGTGCGGAACGGTGCGCGCCCAACTGACAGAAGTCTTTTGCTTCTTTTTCTCCAGAAAGAAGCCCTTCCTTCCTGCTACCTCCCGCCCGCTTGCGCGTTCACATGCCTATCACAGGGAGAACGCATCATGAAGCAGCCGCATAGCGAGGACGCGCTGGACCACACCGACGGTCAGCAGGACACCGGCAACCATGTCGCGCCCGGCACCCAGCCCCACACGCCCGGCGGGCAGCGCCAGGGCGCGGAAAACGTGGAGCAGCCGGTGACGAACATCGAAAAGGGCACCGACGTGGACAAGGTCGCCGACCTTGAAGAGAACCTCGATGATTCGGTGAGCGTAAACGGGCCCACGGAGCGCGTTGCCGAGCGGGACGAGCACGGTAGGATGTGAAAACTTGTTGTGGCAAAGCAAGGAAAGCCAGGGGTTCTGCCCCTGGCACAGCAGGCTCGGACGATGACCGTCGCAAGAACCCGCTGGCTGTCTCGCCAACAGCGTCTAGTAAAACGTGGACCTGGCGTCTCAAGGTTCTAGCGGGCGTTGGGGCAGAGCCCCAGCCTTCGCGGTCCGTCAAAACGTTCCGCCAAGGCGAGCATGAACAATTTTATTCTAAAGCCGAACCAGGCACTGTTACCGCCGGGTCCCCGACAGCGGAGTCGGAATTACCATGGTCCTTGCCTGCCGTGGTGCGGCCGAGAAGACTCGAACTTCCACAGGGTTTCCCCCACAAGCACCTCAAGCTTGCGCGTCTACCATTTCGCCACGGCCGCACGGCAGGCGGCGGCGTATAACCCATGGTGACAGCCACTTCAACTGGCCCGGTCTGGACCCTCGCCCCCGGCCCAATCCCCTACCTGGAGGCCATCGATGCCATGCAGGCCCGCATCGCCGCCATCCGGGCTGGCACGGCAAGCGAACAGGTGTGGCTGCTGGAGCACCCGCCGCTCTACACTGCCGGCACCTCGGCCAAGCCGACCGACTTGGCCGATCCCGGCCGCTTTCCCACGCACCACGCCGGTCGCGGCGGGCAATGGACCTATCACGGTCCCGGCCAACTCATCGCCTACGTGATGCTGGACCTGACGCGCCCCCACGGACAGGTGCAGCCGCGCGACACGCACGCCTACGTAGCCGGGCTGGAGGCCTGGCTGATCGCCACGCTGGCGAGCTTCGGGGTGGCCGGCGAGCGGCGGGCGGACCGGGTGGGCGTCTGGGTGGCCGATGCGCGCACCGGCACCGAGGCAAAAGTGGCCGCCATCGGCGTGCGCATCACCCGCTGGGTCACCTGGCACGGCATCTCGCTCAACGTCTGCCCGGAGTTGGACCATTTCGCTGGCATCGTGCCGTGCGGCATACGCGAGCACGGGGTAACGAGCCTGCGGGCGCTGGGGGTGGAGGCGTCGATGGACGACGTGCGCGCGGCGCTACGGGAAAGTTGGAATACCAGTTTTGGGTCGGCAAGCAAGGAAGGCCTTCTTTTCTGAAGAAAAGAAGCAAAAGACTTAGAGCGAGTTCACGCTGACTGGAGGTAACCTGCATGCCGGAGATAATTCCGGCACTCGGTTTGGCTGAAGGTGTCGGAGATCGGGCCGAGGGTGCTCCAGAGCTCGTCCATCGTTCGCAGCGCTTTGTCTCGCAGGAGTGATTTGAGCTTGGCAAAAACCATTTCGATGGGGTTCAGGTCAGGGCTGTAGGCAGGCAGGTAAAGAAGTGCTGCGCCGGCGGCCTCGATGGCTGCGCGGCCCCCCGCCACTTTGTGCGAGCTGAGGTTGTCCATGATGACGGTGTCGCCGGGCTCCAGTTCCGGCACGAGGACCTGTTCGATGTAAGCCACGAACATGTCGCCGTCGACCGCGCCATCGATCACGCACGGAGCCACCATGCCGCTCTCCCGCAGTCCGCCGATGAAGGTCGATATCTGCCAATGCCCGTGCGGCACTGCTTGGACCAGGCGCTGGCCGCGCGGCGCACGTCCGTAGCGGCGCACCATGTTGGTGGTGGTCCAGGTCTCGTCGAGGAAGATCAGCGTGCCGGCGTTCAGCTTGGGCTGGTTGTGTCGCCACAGATCGCGTGCTTCAGCGATATCCGGGCGCGCCTGTTCGGCCGCGTGAATGGACTTTTTTTATGCGTCAGGCGCAGCTGTGCTAGGGTCTTGAACATCAGGCCTTTGCTCGCTGTCACGGCATGCGTGGCCATCAGCCAGCGGCGCAGCTCATCGATGGTCGCGTCAGGTCTGGCGGCAATCTCGGCCGCAATCGCGCCGTGCACGCCGGCAAGTTTCAGCGGCACATGACACCGCTGCGGCCGGGCCGACACCTCTCCGGTCAGCCGTCGCCGGCTTAGCACCTTCGAGACATACGACACGCTGACGAGCAGCTGTTCGGCCACCTGGCCTACAGCTGCCCCCTCGTCGGCCAATGCAAACACCCGTTCACGCAAATCCTGCGAGTAGGGCTTTCCGCGGCTCCAAGCCATCTGCTGCTCCGGTGATCTGACCGGAGACATATGAATCACAAGATAGGGGCGTTTCGGAAGCCCGATCTGGTCAGGCTGAACTCGCTCTAAAACCTAGTCGGGCGCTCGCGGCAGATATTCGACGGATCAGCTACGCCGCTTCGTCGCCCTTGGGGCGGTGCGGTTCATCGCCGTCACCATCCCGCCTACGCAGATCAGGCCGAGCGAGACGGGTATCAGCCACACCCGCCGCCCGAGCAGCGGCATCACCACCGAGTTCCAGGCGAAATGCCCGAACGCAGCCGTCACTACGTGCTGGACGTGCTCCGGACTGACCGCGTGCAGCGTGTGGATCGTTTCGAACAGCGTAATATCCGGCGGCAGCAGCGAGGCGAGCGCCACGCCGCCCACAAGCAGGATTGCCGCCAACACTGCGAAAATCCTAGGCACCAACGCCAGTTCGGAGCCGGCAGGCGGGCGGGCCAGAGTGGGCCTTTTCATGGCGATCGCCCCCTCGGGGATGCAGGACGGTGGTGCACAGCATGTGTTCCGGTTTGGTGAGGCAGCAAGGCCACGGTCGCATCATGCAGCAGACTTGCGGGCGCTGTCACCAGACGACTGCCGCGGCCCGAGGGCCTGCTAGCCCGGCAACTGCTCCCGCAACACTTTCGGCGGCACCTCGGCTAGCTCGCCCCGTTCCAGGTTGCCCAATTGGAACGGCCCGTAGGCGATCCGTATCAGCCGCGTCACGCTCAGGTTCAGGTGTCCCATCACGCGGCGGATCTCTCGGTTGCGGCCCTCCCGCAGAGAGACGGTCAGCCACGCGTTGGTGCCCTTGCGGCTGTCCAGCCCGGCCTCGATGCCGGCGTAGCGGGTGCCGTCGATCACCAGGCCGCGCGCCAGGTCGGCCAGCTGCTGCGGCTCGATGGCGCCGTGCACGCGCACCCGGTAGCGGCGGATCCAGCCGTTGGCGGGCAGCTCAAGCTGGCGGGCAAGCGCCCCGTCGTTGGTCAGCAGCAGCAGGCCCTCGCTGTTGAGGTCCAGCCGGCCGACGCTCACCACGCGCGGCATCGTGGCCGGCATTTTCTGGAACACGGTGGGGCGGCCCTCCGGGTCCTTGTGCGTGGTCATCAGCCCGTCCGGCTTGTGGTAGCGCCACAGCCGCGCGCGCGCCGGCGCCTCCACCACCTGGCCCGCCACCTGGACGATGTCGCCAGCGCCCACGAAGGTAGCCGGGTGCGTCACCGCCTGGCCGTTTAGGGACACGCGGCCCTCGGTGATCAGCCGTTCGGCATCCCGCCGGCTCGCCACGCCGGCACGCGCCAGCCACTTGGCGATGCGGTCGCCCTCGCGCCCCGCTGCGGCCGGCGCCGCATTCTCGTCTGCCGCGTCGCTCACCGGGATGCCGCCTGGACCAGGGCCGCGAAGATCAGCGCGTCTCCGGGATCGATGAGGAACTCCGGGTGCCACTGCACGCCCAGGCAGAAGCGGCGTCGCGAGTCCTCGATGGCCTCCACCACGCCGTCCTCGGCCACGGCGCACACCACTGCGGACCGCCCCGGCGAGAGCACCGCCTGGTGGTGCGAGGAGTTCACCTGCATCTCCGCCCGCCCGACGATGCGGTGCAGCAGGGTGGCGGGCGCTACCGCCACCCTGTGCCCCGCCTCGTGCCTCGGGTTGGGCTGCTCGTGCGGCAGCGCGCCGGGCACCGCGTCCGGGATGTGCTGGATCAGCGTGCCGCCCAGCGCCACAGCCAGCAGTTGCTCGCCGCCGCAGATCCCCAGCACCGGCATGTCGCGCGCCAGCGCGCCGTCCAGCAACGCGTGCTCGGCGCGGGTGCGGCCGGATTTCAGCGTGACCGAGGCGTGCACGTCGGCGGCACCGTAGAGCGTGGGGTCGACGTCGAACGCGCCGCCTGTCACCACCAGCGCGTCGATGGCGTCCAGCATATTCGCCGCCAGCTCGGCGTGGTGCGGCAGGGCCACGGGGACGCCGCCGGCGGCCGCGATGGCGGCGGCGTAGTTGGTGCGCAGCGCGTACCAGGGATAGACGGAGTAGCCGCCCGGCGGCTCGGAATCCAGCGTGATGCCGACCAGCGGCTTGCGGGGAGAGGTCATGGACGCAGTAGTACCGGCACGGCGTGAGTCTGGACAGCGTTAAGGCGCCCCCGCCCGGCCCGATGCGCCTGGCGCTGGCCCAGGCGCACGCAGCGGCGGTGCGCGGCGAGGTGCCGGTGGGCGCCGTGGTGCTGGCGCCGGACGGCCGCGTGCTGGCGCTGGCCGGCAACAGCGTGGAAGCCGCGCACGACGCCAGCGGCCACGCCGAGCTGCTGGCGATGCGCGCTGCCGCCGCCGCGCTGGGCACGCCGCGGCTGGTAGGGTGCGACCTGTGGGTGACGCTGGAGCCCTGCGCCATGTGCGCGGCCGCCGCCGTGCATTTCCGCCTGCGCCGGGTGGTGTTCGGCGCCTACGACCCCAAGGGCGGCGGCGTGGAGCATGGCGCGCGGGTGTTTGCGGCGCCTGGGTGCCTGCACGTGCCGGAGGTGGTGGGGGGCGTGCTGGAGACGGAGTGCGGGGAGGTTTTGCGGGTGTTCTTTGCCGGGAAAAGGAAGCAAGGCCTTCTTTTCTGAAGAAAAGAAGCAAAAGACTTTGACTCCGCTGTCGCGTGACTATCCAGCTTGCACCCGACAGGGAGGAACAGTTTTTTGGTTCTTTTTTTCAAAAAAGAACCGCTTGCTTGCTTCCTAGATCACGTAGTCCAGCGGCGGCAGCGTCTGGTCCATCGTCAGCGCCGGCATCGCAGTGTGGCGCACGCCTACCGGGCGCGCCGGGTTGCCGACCACCGTGGTGTACGGCGCCACGTCCTCCAGCACGATGCTGCCGGCGCCCACCTTGGCGCCCTCGCCTACCGTGATGCCGCCCAACACCTTGGCACCCGCGCCGATCAGCACGCCGCGGCGGATCTTCGGATGGCGGTCGCCGCTGGTCTTGCCGGTGCCGCCCAGCGTCACGCTCTGCAGCATGGAAACGTCATCGTCGATCACCGCGGTCTCGCCCACCACCAGGCCGGTGCCGTGGTCCAGCAACAGGCCGCGGCCGAGCTGCGCGGCGGGGTGGATGTCGACCGCGAACACCTCCGCGCTGCGGCTTTGCAGGTGACGCGCCAGATGCTGGCGGCCGCGCAGCCACAGCCAGTGGCCGAAGCGGAAAGCCTGCAGCGCCTGGTAGCCCTTGAAGAACAGAAACGGGGTCAGCAGGTCCGGGCAGGCCGGGTCGCGGTCGCGCACGGCGGTCAAGTCGGCGATGGCGGCCGCCTCGATACTTGGGTCCGCCGAGAGCGCCTCGCACAGCATGCCTTCGAGCGTGTCGATCCTGATGGCGTAATCCGAAAGCTTGCGGGCCAGCCGGTGGGCCAGGGCGTCGGCGAAGGTGTCGTGCTGCAGCACCGTGTCACGTATGCCGTCGGCCATGACGCGGTCGTGCTCGATGGCGGCAACGGCTTCCTCGCGCACCATGTCCCACAGATGGCGGGACTCGCTGCTCGTTTGCCTCTCGCCGCATAGTCCTAGCCGGGTCATGGCGCCTGCTCTCCTGGGAACGGTGGCGACATGGGCTGCTTGTGGCTAAAAGTTAAGATGTGCAGCTTGGCGACAGACAGGCGAGGAATGGCGGAGTGATTCGCAAGGCAACCGCTCGGGACATCCCCCGGCTGATCGCGATCCTCGCCGCCGTACGCGAAAACCGGCTCCGCGAACCCCGGTCGGGTGACGCCGCAGGACGTGCAGTGGTTCGTCGACAATCCCGGCATCTTCGTCTGGAAGAAGCCGGCTGTGTCGCCGGCTTCTCGGCTGCCGACCCGAGGGACGGCAGCATCTGGGCGCTGTTCATGGACCAGGCCTACGAAGGACGGCATCGCGCAATGCCTGCTCACCCGCTCCTGCGCGGTGCTGCTGCACGCCCGGCTGGACTCGCCTGTGGCTGACGATGGCGGCCGGCACCCGCGCCGAGCGTTTCTACCTGGAGGCGGGCGGACGGTCGCAGGTATCTCGGACGGACAGCTCCTGTTCGAGAGGGTGCTGGAGGCCGGGCGGACTTCTGCGCCAGCGGGTGAAAGCGCTTGCCGAGTGCGAAAGCATGGGGCTCTGCCCAAAACCCCGCTGGGGCCTCGAGGCCCCCAAACCCCCATCCGTCTAGGCTCTCTTACAAAGAGGTTCTAACGACGACCGTCCTTAGCGGGCCGGCGCCGCAGGCGCCATTAATTCGAGCCTGCGGCACCGGGGGGCAGAGCCCATGCCTTCCTCAATCATACTAACGGCCGTAAACTTTGACCTATAGACAAGCATGGGGCTCTGCCCC
>CAXTBC010000013.1:0-42024 GCA_964242595.1 uncultured Acetobacteraceae bacterium
GGGGCAGAGCCCCATGCTTGTCTATAGGTCAAAGTTTACGGCCGTTAGTATTACAAGGTTCTTTGGACAGCTCGATCCGACCGCCTCGACCAGCTTCCTTTCGAAGGCCAGCCGACGTGAGATGACGCGGAGGCACTGGCAGTCGGTACCTTCCTCAACCGAGACATATCCTGCGCAGGACGAAGGTGGCGTTGATCTACAGCGGACAGGAAATCCGCGGGCGGTGCAGATCCTGCTCGGCCACACCAAGCTTGAGACCACTGTGCGTCATCTCGAGGTGGAGGCCGAGAATGCCCTGACACTGTTCAAGCCACTGAGGTTTAGGACACGTTGCGCCAGGGCGGCTCGCGGCCACTCCCGTGCGTCCGCCGGCAAATGCAACGTGCGGTTTCTACTTCGTCTTACAGAACATCCGAGTTAGCCAGGTATCTGAATGGTGAGGTCTGGTGGATTGCGAACCTTCCCGTCCTGAACGTTCTCCCTGGCAGGTCGGAGCGCAGGATGTCGGCAGGGCCAGCCAATCAGTTCAGGAAAAGTGGGGTAGCCCATCAGTCACGTACCTAACGACTCGACAAAAAGAAGGTGTTGCCATCCGGGTCCTTGAAATAGACGTGTGGAAAAGGTCTCTTTGCCGGAGGGCCCAGAAACTCGACGCCTCGCGCAAGAAGCTTCTCATAGGTGTATTGCACATCGTCACAGCCGAAGGAGCCGTTGAAGAAAGTTCCGATCCGGTCCTCGTGTCCCTCCGGCGTCAACAGCAACAAACCGGTTTGGGCGCCGGGAATGGTGAGTTCGATCCAGCGTTTCTCCCCGATGAGACGATCTGTGGCGATGATGCAGCCCATCGTCTCGGTCCAGAAGGTCAGCGACCGATCCTGGTCCCGCGTCGGGATGCCCACATAGTTGATTTTTCTGAGCATCACGGCCTCCCGCCCCTATTTCGGGCCACCATTTGCGGGGCCTGACTTGTCGCTTACTACTGTAGCAATGAGCGACAAGCACTACATGGTGGACGCGTACGTCTTGGACGCGCTCATGAGAGATCTGGTCGGTCACGACCATCGCGCGTCGGCCTTCCTGGTCTACCTGGTCTTGGCGACGGCGTCCAAGGAGGGCGCGCCGCGTCTCAGCCACGCCCAGCTTGCGGAACGGACCGGCCTCTCCAAGCGCAGTGTGCAGGACGCCGTGCTGCATCTGGTCGACAGGAACCTACTGCGCGTAACAAGGCGCGGTGCGACCGAGGTTCCCCGGTATGAAACCTTGACGCCCTGGCGCCGACGTCGCTCTGCAGGTCCGGAGACCTTGGCTTAGCGTTTCTTTGGCTGCCACAATTCAATCTTGGTGCCATCGGGGTCCTGGATCCAGGCGAACCGGCCAAAGGTGTCATCGTCGTCGCGCTTCAGGACGGGAACCCCCTTAGCGGTCACGCGCGCGATGATCGCGTCCATGTCATCCACCGCAAAGTTGATCATGAACTCCCGCGTCGAGGGGCTCATGTAGTCGCTGGAAGCCGGAAAGGCCGTCCAGGACACCTTGGGGGGATGGCCGGGAGCATCAAAGGGCAACGCCGCTCCACCCCACGGCGCGACCTCGAGGCCGAGGACCTCGCGATACCACTGTGCAAGAGCTTTGGGATCCTTGCTCTTGACGAAGACACCGCCCACGCCGGTGACATGACCTGGTTGCTCAGCCATGGCGGCCCCTTGACAGGTGAGCGCAACCGCAAATGCCAAGGGGGTAAGGTGCTTGAGCGACATCCGTCATCCTGTTCCAGTCCCGCGTTGATGTATTCGGCTTCGAGGCCGCAGGTCTGATTGTTAGATGCGGCGTGGCCGAAGCACCATGGGTGCATTCATTGCTATAGCGCCAATACGCAAGCGCGTTTGCGGAAGCGAACTCCCTATGACGGCTACGGGTTGATAGCTGCGAGCGAGCAATCACCAGCGAATGTCCGCCTACCGCTACTTCCTATTCCATAGCGGCCGGTCCGCTTTCGGCCAAGATCATGCTGATGGCCAAGTGCCAAGCGTCCTACTTTCGCCGTCATCCAATGATGGTCAGCATGTTTTCCATGAACTGCGCCATGCGGACCGCGTGCCCGAAGCCGACGACAGTTGACGTCCCCCGGACAATGCCGTCGCGGAGGCAGGCGTACGTGGCGGTGACGTTCAGCGCCGCATCGGAAAGGAAGGCGAGTTCCCCCTTGTTGATCGTCTGCGCTTCACTGTCGACTCACAGACGCAGCCGTCCCGATTGGAATCTCGGCGGCGCTCCGCCCCACAACGTCACTGCACCAGCGTCTTCGACAGTCTCGAACAGGAACGGCGTTTCGGGCGGACGCCCGCCTGCGACCTCGACCGAAGGCCTCGCGGGCCAACACGACTAGGTCCTTCAGGATTGAACCGGGTCTCGAATTGGATCATTGCTCCTGGTTCGACCCTGTTGCTGAGGTGGCAAAGGTGACGAACGGCTCGCCGCGCGGTCGTGAGCAGCTTGCTCACGTGGAGCGCACAATTTAGGCTGAGCATCATGTCGTAGGCGCCATGGATTTCTCCTGAACAGACGTCGTCATCGATCCTTTAGGACAGACGAGAGCCGGAACATGCTGGCGCTCCCTGTTGAAGCCGGGACTGTTTGCCAAAGGGCTAGCGCAGGGATCCGGCTGCGCTATTAAGCACGGCAGCTTCTAGGTTCAGTCTAGTCTTAAATGAGCATTCTGATCCACCTCGTGTGTCTGCTCGCGTGTCACCGCTTCCTGGTCTTGGCCACTTTCTTGCTCTTTGCAGTTTTCGGCGGGCCCGCCTTTGGGCGGCGGCAGGTCATGTAGCGCGCCGCCGTAGGCTACGTCGACGCGCTCGGCAGCGCCGCGCCGGGCGAGGCGAACAATACCATTCCTGCCACGGCTTCGGGACACAGTTTGCCTAGGTGCGCATCGACCCGAATTTCGGCACCATAAGGGTCAGCCGCGTGGTCAGCTGCTTCGAGGTCGGCTGCCTGCTCAACGCCCGCACCGGCCGCAGCCAGTTTCTGGGCGGCATCGTTTCGGCACCGGCACGGCGCTGCAGGAGGAGACGCTGGTCGACCGCGCCACCGGCCGGATCGTCAACGCCAACATCGCCGATTACCACATGCCGGCGAACGCGGACCTTCCGGACATCGAGGTGATGACGGTCGACGCGCCGGACCTTGCGACTGGCCTGATAGAGCCCTGGCATCCCAGGCTCGAATCGACGGGACTGACCGTTGTGAAGGAAGCAAGGTTTTCTTTTTTGAAAAAAAGAAGCAAAAGACTTTTGCTCCTGTGCTGTATCGACGATCTCGACCCGTCCGGCAGCATCCGGCTGTTTCAGATGCGGGAAGCGAAGTTTTTTGGTCCTTTCTCCTAAACAAATGGGGGTCTGGAGCCTTAAGGGCCCAGCGGAGGTTGGGGCAGAGCCCCATGCTTACTGACGCGTCGAAATTGCAGTCACCGGTTTGAAAGGACGGTTTACGCTCCCGAGCGGCCTGACGCGCCCACCCGGGTGCGTTGCCGGCTACATCAGCTTGTCGAGCGTCAAAGGCAGATCCCGGATGCGCTTGCCAGTAGCGTTGAAGACGGCGTTGGCAACCGCGGCGCCGGTGCCGGTGATGCCGATCTCGCCGATCCCGTGGGCACCCATCGGCGTGTGCGGATCGGGGATGTCGGTCCAGATCACGTCGATTTTCGGCACATCCAGGTGCACGGGGATGTGGTACTCGGCGAGGCTCGGGTTCATGACGCGTCCCTTGCGCTCGTCGAACTGGGTTTCTTCCATCAAGGCCATGCCCAGGCCCATGATGATGCCGCCACGGAACTGGCTGGACGCGGTCTTTGCGTTAAGGATGCGCCCGCAGTCGAACGCGCCGAGGAAACGGGTGACCCTGGTCTCGCCGGTGACGGCGTTGACGCGCACCTCGCAGAACATGGCGCCGTAGGAGTGCATCGACCAGTGTTGCGTCTCCATCGGTGGCGGGGCGGCCGCCACTACCGTGACCTCGTCGCGCCCTGCCCGGGCGAGGATCGAGACGTAGCTCTCGTGCCGCTCCGGCTCGTCGAGCTTGGCCAGGCCGCCGTCCAGGCTGCCGACCTCGTCCCTGCCGAGCCCGGCCAGCGGCGAGGCGTTGCCCGCGAGCTTGAGAAGTTCGGCCACCAACGCGTGGTGGGCCGCGATCACGGACGCGCCGATCGAGGCCGTCTGCTGCGAGCCGCCGGCCAGCACGAGCCCGGGCATGATGGAGTCGCCGTAGCCGAAGCTGACCTGGTCCATCTCCAGCCCGAGCCGCTCGGCGGCGACCTGGGTGGATGCCGTGGCGGTGCCCATCCCCATCTCGTGGGCGGCGACCTCCACCCGGGCGTGGCCGTCCTTTGTCAGCGTGATGCGCGCGGCACCGCCCGGCATGCGGTAGTAGGGGTAGGTCGCCGTGGCGCAGCCCATGCCGGAGAGCCACTCGCCCTCCCGCACGCTGCCGGGCAAGGAATTGCGTTTGCTCCACCCGAACCGCTCGGCGCCTGCGCGCCAGGCTTCCACGATGTGGCGGGAGGAGAACGGCGTGCCCTCGGTCGGGTCGCGCTCGGGCTCGTTGCGTATACGCAGTTCGATCGGGTCCATGCCGAGTTTCACGGCCAGCTCGTCGATCGCGCATTCCAGGCCGAACGTGCCCACCGCCTCGCCCGGCGCGCGCATGAAGGTGTTGGCGAGCATGTCCATGTACGCCACCTCCACGTCCAGCTTGAAGCTGCCTGCCGCGTAGGCGCTGCGCGTTCCCGCGATGAACGGCTCCGGCATCGCGTTGTGCCGCGTCATCGCCACGGTGCCGGTGTGGATGATGGAGGTGAAGCGGCCGTCCGCCTCGGCCCCGATCGCCACCCGTTGCTCGGTGACGGCGCGGCCGCCCACCATCCGGTACACGCCCTCGCGCGAGAGGGCGATGCGGACGGGGCGGCCGGCAAGCTTGGCCGCCGCCGCGCCCAGCACCTGATGCTGCCACAGCGTCTTGGACCCGAAACCGCCGCCCACGTAGGGCGAGGTGACGCGGACCTGCTTCTCGTTCAGCCCGAACACGTGGGAGAGCGACCAGGCGGTGTGCGCGACTGCCTGGGACGCGTCGTGCACCACCAGCTCGTCGCCGTGCCACGCCAGCGTCGCCGCGTGCGGCTCGATCGCGTTGTGGGTGTGGCGCGGCGTGCTGTACTCGGCGTCGACCGAGACGGGCGAGGCTGCCAGTGCAGCCTCCGCATCGCCGATCGCCGCTTTCAGCGGCTGCCCTTGGAACATCCCGGGGTCGGTGCCCTGCGCCTTGGCCTTTGCAAAGGATGTCGTGGCGGACTCCTCCTCGTAGGTCGCACGCAGCAGCGACCTGGCGTGATCGGCCTGTTCCTGGCTCTCGGCCAGCACCACCGCTATGGGTTGGCCGTTCCAGTGAACGCGGTCGTCCTGCATGATCGGCAGGTTATCGCCGCCTGCCGCCTTCGCGGCCGTCATGAACAACGGCATGTTCGCCATCCGCGGCGCGTTCTTGTGGGTCATCACCAGGACGACGCCGGGGGCAGCTTCGGCCGCGCTGGTGTCGAGCGTGGCAATCCGGCCTTTCGGCACGGTGCTGAAAGCCACCGCCGCGTAGACCATGCCCTCGAGCGGGAACTCCGCCGCGAACCTCGCCTTGCCCTGGACCTTGAGCGGGCCGTCGATGCGCGAGACCGGCGCGCCGATCAGGCCGTGCTTGTTGCGTATCAGTGGGTCGGGCTTGCCGCCAGGCAGCCAGCTATCCGGTGCCAGCTCGATGGCCTTTTTCATCACGGACTGTACGGCGCCCTGCGCGGCTGCCTTGGCCTCTCCTACGATGCTCATGCGGGCTCTCCAGCCAGGTCGCCCAGAACGGCGGTGATGGTGCGTTTGGCGAGTTCGACCTTGAACCCGTTGTCGCGAAGCGGCACGGCGTCCGCGAGTTCGGCTTCGGCAGCGGCGCGGAACGCCTGCGCGTTGGCCGGGCCGCCCCGTAGCGCGTCCTCCGCCTTGCGGGCGCGCCAGGGTTTGTGGGCGACTCCGCCCAGCGCCAGCCGGACGTCCCTGACCGTGCCGCCTTCCACCTCCAGCACGGCCGCCACCGAGACCAGCGCGAAGGCGTAGCTCGCCCGGTCGCGCACCTTGCGATAGGTGGAACGGGCGGCCGAGGGCAACGCCGGCAGCTCGACCGCGGTGATCAGCTCGCCCGGCTCCAGCTCCGTCTCCCTGTCGGGGTGGCCACCCGGCAGGCGATGCAGGTCGGTCAGCTTCAGGCTCCGCACGCGCCCGGCGCCCTGCAGGTGAACCGTGGCGTCGAGTGCGGCCAGCGCCACGCACATGTCTGACGGGTGGGTCGCCACGCAGGCGGCCGAGGCGCCGAGGATCGCGTGGATGCGGTTGAAGCCGTCGACCGCGTCGCAGCCCTCGCCGGGGCTGCGCTTGTTACAGCGCGAGCCCTCGTCGTCGTAGAAGTAGGTGCACCGGGTGCGCTGCAGGATGTTGCCACCCATCGTCGCCATGTTGCGTATCTGCGCCGAGGCGCCGGCCAGGATCGCGCGGCCGAGCACCGGGTAGCGGGTGCGCACGGCGCGGTGCTCGGCCACGGCGGTGTTGCGCGCGGCAGCGCCGATCAGCAGGCTGCCGTCAGGGCGCTCCTCGATGGTGGAGGACAGGCCCGTCACGTCCACCAGGGCGGAGGGCTGCTCGATCGTCTCGCGCAGCAGGTCCACCAGGTTGGTGCCGCCGCCGAGGTACTTCGCGTGGTCCGCCCCACCAAGCCGCACGGCGTCCACGGTGTCGCTGGCCCGGGCGTAGGTGAAGGGCGTCATGGCAGGGCCTCCGCGTAGGTTTCGGCGATCGCGGCGATGATCCCGTTATGCGCCCCGCAGCGGCAGAGATTGCCGCTCATGCGCTCGCGCACCTCCTCGTTCGTGAGGACGACCGTGTCCGAGCCGAGATCGGCGGTGACCACGCTCGGCGCACCGCGCTCCAGCTCCGCCGCCATGCCGACGGCCGAACAGATCTGGCCCGGCGTGCAGTAGCCGCACTGAAAGCCGTCATGGTCGATGAACGCCTGCTGCAAGGGGTGCAGGCCGCCCTCGGCACTCAGCCCTTCGATGGTGGTGACGCTACGCCCCTCGTACTGCACGGCGAGCGCCAGGCAGGATACGATGCGCTGTCCATCCACCAGCACGGTGCACGCCCCGCAAGCGCCTTGGTTGCAGCCCTTCTTTGTCCCGGTGAGGTGCAGCGTTTCGCGCAACATGTCGAGCAGCGACACGCGTGGGTCGGCGGGCGCCCCGGTTTCGATTCCGTTGATCAGTATCCCCATGTTTCGTCCTCTCAGCCCATGTATGCCTGGCTCGCCGCCATAGTGTTCCAACCTCCGCAGCACCCGCTTGTTCCCGGTTTCGACCTCCTGAAGCTTGGCAGCGATGCTTCGGCGAGCTCCTCGGACACGATGCGGCAAGACTCCCGCGCGAACATCGCCTCGCTCAGCGCGCCCTTGTTGGAAGGTTCGCGTAAAGCGTCGTGCGTGACAACTTCGCGCGCGCGATCACCTGCTCCATGGTCGCCTCGGGTCCGTGCTCAAGGAACAGCGCGCGCCGCGTCGAGCAGTGCGACCTGCTTAGCTGGGTTGTGGGGTCGGTCGCGCACATCTTCAACAGTCTTACGGCACATGTAAGCGGTCTGCTCGACCGGCTGGCGGCCTACCCAAACCGAGGCTCAACGCGCTGCAATCTTCAGGCACAGTGGTATCTGCCAACGTCGGCCAACCCCGCGACGTCAAGTGGCGCGGCCAGACCGTTCGAACCGCGATCTGGAAGAAACCCGTCGTCCCACGGGTCTGAGCCAGTCAGCTGAACATCGCGGGTGATCAGCAGGCCGACCTCAAGGGCCATGGCGGCGAACACCGTGCCATCATGGTCTGTCAGCTCGAGTCCTACCGATACTGGGCCGCTCACCTCTGCCGCTCCGATTTCGTCATGGGCCAGTTCGGCGAGAACCTCACCGTCGAAGGGCCTGAGCGACGAAGACGTCTGCATAGGCGACCGTTTCCGGATCGGCGGCGCAGTGACGATCGGTAGCGAACGCGCAGCGCGCTGTCCGGGGTCGGGTCGAACAGGGTGTAGCCGCTCTTGTCTGGCGCAGGCGCTGCTGGCGGCAGGCCGAGGTTCATCTGCGCGCGGCCCCCTGGGCCGCAGCAAGACAGGCCGCCGCCAGCGGCGGCACGGCACTCAGACCGGCCAGCCTCCAGGCCAGCCCCGCAATCTTGCAGGCCGACGGGGTTCTTGCGCGTGGAGCAGCGTTCATCGGTTCACGCCGATTCCAGCACGATGCCTTGCTGCGGGTCGGACGCCTGCAGCTGCCAAGGCACAGACACCACTGTCACGCCCGACCCACCGTAGCGCAGCAGGCGTGCGCGAAGCCGGCGCTCCCGGTGCGTGTGCATCAGGTACCCCCACCACCGCCCCTCGATCAGCTCGGGCAGTACGACCATCACCGGCCGGCCGGGAAACCTCCTGCCTGCCTCCTCGATGGCCTGCAGCAGCGGGGTCACCACGCTGCGAAACGGGGAAGCGACGAACGACAAGAGCGGCGGCTCCAGACCGGCATCGATGGCCGGCTCGACCACGCAGTCCTGCCACTCCTGCCGAAGCGTCTGTTCCTTGCTGTCCATGTCCGGCCCTTCCAGGCTGGTCACGTGCAGCGCAGTCACGCTGGTCGAAAGCCGCAGCGCGTACTCCACAGCCTTGCGGGACAGCCTGTCCCACCGTGCGATAGGCACGAGCGCCACAGGTGGCTCCCGGCGCGTCATGTCGATCCTGCGATGTACTCCGTCCAGCACCTGCCGGTCGATGCCGGCGTAGTAGCGATGCACCGCCCAAAGCCCCAGTAGCGTCAGCGGCACGATGATCACGGTCAGCCAGGCGCCCTCCGTAAACTTGGCCAGCAGGATGATGGCCAGCGCCACGCCGGTGGCCAAAGCACCCACGCCGTTGATCAGCAGCCTGGCCCGCGTGGCGGACCTGCCGCCTTGCCCGGGTGCCGCGTCTTTGCCGGCAGAGTCGCCCCGAAGGAAGCGCCACCAATGGGCGGCCATGCCGGCCTGTGACATCGTGAAAGACAGGAACGCACCCACGGCAAACAACGGGATGAGGCGGTCCGTGATGCCACCGAACGCCGCCAGCAGGCCAGCGGAGCCGAGCGCCAGGAACAGGATCCCGGCCGTGTAGACCAGCCTGCGGCCGGAAATCGCAAAAGGACGCGGAAGAAAGCCGTCCACAGCCACCAACCGGCAGAGGCGCGGGAAGTCGACGAAGCTCGTGTTGGCGGACAGGCAAAGCACCGACAACACGCTGGCGATGGTGACGTAGTAGAGCCAGCCGCGCCCGTAGACGGCGCCGACCAGTTGCGAGAGCACGCTCTGGTAGCCGTCCTTGGTCTGGTCCATGGCCATCACGCCGTAGCTCTGCGCGAGCTGGGCGATGCCGATCAGCAGGAAGCCGAGGACCACCACGATCACCGTCAGCGTGCCGTGGGCGTTGCGCACCGTCGGTTTGCGGAACGCGCTGACGCCGTTGCTAACCGCCTCTACCCCGGTCATGGCGGTGCAGCCGCTGGCGAACGCGCGCAGGATGAGCCAGAGCCCGACCGCCTCGCTGCCGTGGGCAACCGCGGGCGGAGCGATCACCGGGTGCGGGTGCCCCCCGGCTACCGCCATCTTGACCACGCCCCAGGCCAGAATGAAGCCCAGGCTGGCGATGAACACGTATGTGGGCAACGCCAGGGCCAGACCCGACTCGCGGGTCCCGCGCAAGTTCACCAGGGTGACCAACACCAGAACGGCGAGGCAGAGTGCCAGCGTGTAAGGCTGCAGCTTTGGCAGGGCGGAGGTGAGCGCGCCCACGCCGGCGGAGATGCCCACCGCCACGTTAAGCAGGTAGTCCACCATCAGCGCTGCCGCTGCCAGAAGCCCGGCGCCGGTCCCCAGGTTCTCCTTGGCCACCGTGTAGGAACCGCCGTTGCTGGGGTAGGCGGCGATAGTCTGGCGATAGGAGAAGTAGAGTGCCGCCAACAAGACCACGATCACCCAGGTAATCGGGTTGACCACCCCGAGCCCGGCGGCACCAGCGCCGGCCAGGATGGTCAGTGCTGCTTCCGGACCGTAGGCCGCCGAGCCAAGCCCATCCAACCCCATGGCAGGAACGCCTTCGAACACGCCTATCTTGCGTTCGTCGGCTTCGCGGTTGGCAATCGAGCGGCCGAGAAAAACGCTGCTTAGGGACACGGGTAATCCTTGAAAGATACCGGGTTTTGATACGCCACGACGCTCGGCGGCAACAGCTGGCCAATCACAACTTTGAAGGCTGATACGTATCGCAGTTGCGCTCCGGCGGCACTTCCGCGCTGCGGACCGGGGTCAGGACTCGTTGCGTCCAGTAGGTGACTGCCGGGGCAAGACAGACGCCGGCCAGAAAGTTGGCGGCTTTTTTGTTGTACCGAGTGACAATGCCGCGCCGGTTCTTGAGCCGGTGGAAAGCGCGCTCGGTAACGTTGCGCATCTTGTGGACGACCGCGTCATGCGGCTGGGCTCTCGGCGGTTGCTCTTGGACGGGATGACCGCTTCACTGCCGTCGGCGCCAGGTAGGCGCTGATGTCGTCTGCGTCGTAGGCTTTGTCACCTAGCAAGCGCGCTGGTTTGGCCACACGCGCGAGCAACTCACGGGCCCCCCAAACGTCGTGAACCACTCCGCTGGTTAGCATCAAGGCGTAGAGCCCGCCGAACCGGTCACACACGCAGAGCCAGGTTTTTGCGCCTCCTTTTGCGCCGCTAGCCGGGCGATGTGCGCGAATCGCCGTGCTCTCCGCCATGCCAGCAGCGGCGGATCTCCGCATCCGGCAAGGGCCGTTTAGAGCTGCTGCCACGATCCACGCTCTCTTCAACGGTGGAATCGATTGAACACTGTTGTCCGAGGGCCATACCCGGCAGGCAGCGCCGCCAGCGCAGGCCCTCGCGAAAGCGGTGCAGAACGTCGCACGGCCCGACACCTCGTTCTGCCTGAAGGACGGGCAGAAGGTGACTGTGCTAAAGCGACGTCGGTCCAGCGTCGGGGTCAGGAAGCCTATGCGCGCCGGTACGGCCGCTATGAGGAGGCTGCACACCCTTTCCAAAGCAGCGCAACGCGAGCATCCCCGTCGGCACCCTCATGACGACGGCCTTGGGGACGATCATCACCAATCCGGTGCCCCGCCATAGTGTGGCGTTGCTGAGCCCTGTTTGGCGGCGGACGGTCCGATACCGGGAGAACGGTTAGCAGTGTAGATTATCTCGGTGTTCGGACAAGAGCGCGTCGCCTCTTAAATCGTCGGCTCGGTCAGCCGAGGCCGACTTATGCAGGTTCATCATAGGGTCCCCGATCAATCTCCACTCTCTTTCGCATCCTCCAAATGCGAGTGGCCAACCGCGGCAAGCTCATGTCTTCTAGTAATCTGGACGCGCAATGTTGGTAGCTCAAAGTTGAATGAGCGTCGTGGTGTTGACGCAAACGTTCCATTGATGTCGCTGCGAAAGTATCACAGCTACGGTTGACCTTAGTTTAACTCGCCAGGCGCCTGAGCAGTTTTGTTTGCCTGCCTGACGCATTTCAGGGACCAAGGCACGTTTCTATCGGGCTTGAGTCTACACCCCTAGTTTTCCTAGCCCGCTCGGCTTTTGGCCGAAGTCTAAAGAGAGCAGGTCGGCTTCGCGTAACTCTTCATCATCCAGTTGGATGGGGCAAATCGGGCAACCGCAACTTTGGAAGACGCGTGAATGGAAAGTCCGGACATCCTCGTCATCGGTGCCGGAACAGCTGGCACGGTCATGGCCGCACGTCTGTCGGAAGACCCTCGCCAGCGCGTCCTTCTGATTGAGGCAGGCGATGATACGCAACCAGGCGATGTTCCGGGCGACATCAGCGACATTTACCCCAGATCAGCCTCCAACCCAAATTACCTTTGGAATGGCCTGGAAGCCAGGACTTTCGTCTGCGGCGCGAGGCAGCCATATTCGCAGGCCCGTGTCATGGGTGGCGGTTCAAGCATAAACGCCATGGCCTCGATGCGCGGGCTGCCGAACACGTACGACGGCTGGAGTGAGGCGGGTGCCGACGGCTGGTCCTGGGCCGACGTTCAGCCCTGGTTCAGGAAAATTGAGAACGATTACGACCGAGATCCCGTTGGTTGTCAAAGCGGCACGAGCCCAATAAGGCGCGTTCCTGTAAAACACTGGCCGACCTACGCGACAACGCTGCGGCATGCTGCAGACCATTGTGGGTACGCGTACATACCAGACATCAACGAAGACTTCGGCGACGGGTTCTTCCCGATGCCTTTAAGCGCCACAGCCGATCAGAGGTCAACAACCGCAGACACATACTTGACCACAGGCGTCAGGCAACGCCGCAACCTTGAGATTCTATCTAACGCAATTGTTGAGAAGCTATTGTTACGTGGTACTGACGTCGTTGGCGCGAAAGTCACTTGCGGAAGTGAAAAGCTCAGAATCATGGCGAAGAAAGTTATTCTTTCGGCCGGAGCCATCTACTCTCCATCTTTATTGATGAGGTCCGGGATCGGGCCAGCCGAGGCTCTGCGGCACGCCGGCATACCTCCGTTGGTGAACAGGGTTGGCGTTGGCGGCAATCTTCAAAACCATCCCTGCGTTTTTTTTGCTCTGACGCTGCCTAAAGCCATGCGGATGGCATCTCACCGCGGAAACTTCATGTTGGCGGGCCTACGGGCCTCATCAGCACACGCCGGAGGATCGGCCGGAGATCTTTCGCTCTTTATGACCGGACGTGTGAGCCAGAGACCTTTTGGAACCAGTATCGGGATGCTTGGATGCGCGCTCTACGCTCCGCACTCCCGAGGGACGGTGACGTTGGTCGGACCAACACGCGTTCACTCCCCTCGAGTGGATTTCAACATGCTAGACGACCCACGCGACTCGCCCCGGGTGCTTCTCGCAGCTCAGCTGGCCCAAAAGATTCTTCGCCAATCAGTAGGCGCTTACCATGAGGCCATCCTGCTTCCTGCCGATCAATCACTTGATCGAATAAGCAGCCCCGGATTGGCCGGTACGGTTCTCTCGATGGGCGCCCAAGCTGTGATGAATTCGCCGCGCCTTTGCCGGGAGTTGGCTCTGATCTTTGAGTTCGGTTCAGGCCGGCAAGTCAAATCCCAAGGCGCTTGCTTGCCGGATGCCGACATCCTGTCTTCGGTGACGCCAATGTATCACGTCGTCGGCACGTGTGCGATCGGTCGGGTCAGTGACCCCGCTGCTGTTGTCGATCCGTCCTGTCGCGTGATTGGCGTGAACAATCTGTACGTAGTCGATGCTTCCGTCATGCCGACCATTCCGAATGCCAACACAAATCTCACAACCGTGATGATCGCTGAACGCGTAGCAGATAGCTTTTGCCGGCAGCGCCCCAGTGGGCTGATGGCATGATATCAGGTGAATGACACCCACCGTAGTGTCCATCGTCCAGTTCACCCTTGCTCTTTGGGCCTCACCGACTGTCGAATGCTCAGATCGCCAGCTGCAACCGGCTTATAATGGAAAGAACGATGAGCGAACTAAACCCATCGAGGTTCGATTCTCTCACTGAATCCGTCACTGCTAACCTAACGTCTGTTGGACAAGGCTCTTGGTAAGCCTGCTGACAAGCCTCATCACGTAAGGTGGCGCTCGAGAAGCACTTCATACTGCCGGAGTTCGTAGGCTACTTACAAGAACCCAAATAGAACTTCTGACCTGAGCTGATTGATGGATTTGTGGCGATAATGTCTGGGTTCGGATCAGGAAGACTCGATGTCATGGGCATCAAAAGTGTGAACTTCGTCGTCCTCTCGGTTGCCGGTCCTGGCTGCAAGCCAATCCAACACTAGACGGACAAATCGATTAGCGCGGCTGTGCAACGACGTCTTGGCGAAGCTGGGGCAAAAGCGCCCCGACCGTTACGGCGGCTTCGCCCACCTCGCGCTTCAAGATCCGAAAGCGGGTGCTGACGACCTCGATCGCTGCATTCGCGATCTTGGCTTAAAGGCGCGATGATAAATGGCCAGACCAACGGGTCGTACCTCGACGACCGACGCTACGACGTATTCTGGAAGCGGGCCGCTGCTTTGCAGGCGCCGATTTATACCTACCGTCCACTCCGTTGGTTCACCCCGAGGTTTATGACGGACATCCGGAGATGTGGGGCCCGGTCTGAAGCTGGCCACGGAGACCTGCAGTCACGCCATATGATTGATCTTTAGCGGCGTCCCTGATCGCTAACCACCCGGCGCATGATCCTTGGTCACATGGGAAAGACCCTTCCGATCCAGCTATGGCTTCTCGACCGACGCATCGGCAGTACCAGTTTACGTTTCTCGATCAAGAAGAGATGTTCCGATTGTGACCGCGAAAACATTTGCGTTATAACGCTAGGTGTTTGCTCCAATGTCGCGTTACACTCTACTTAGTTCGACGCGACGAATATCATAATCTCAATCGATTATCCGTGCGAGGATAGAAAGATCGTTGCTGATCAAATCAGAGCTATGGATTTGAGCGATGTCGAGCGACGGGCGGCTGCATTCGCGAACGCGCAGGCACGCCTTCGCTCTAAGCAGCTATCGCCGTAGAACAGGGCGACGAAAGATCCTTAAGGAGGCCTTCTAGCGATGGCTGGTTATGACGGCTCGAGTTGGCCCGAGAAGGCAAGGCCACCAAAACGGTCCTGGGACATACATCATGGTGACTTCAAGCCGCATTTCGACTGATAAGAAGTTTGCAGGTCGTCGCAAAAATGCGACCAATAAGCAACCGTCTTCGATAGAATTGCAGTCGGCTGCCTCGCAGATGTGGGAGTTCGCCCGGCGTGTCGGCATCGACGTTATTTTCGTCAATCTCGGTAGCGACCATCCGGCCTTCATAGAGGCATTCGCTAGTTTTAAAGGGGATAGCCCGCGCATCGTGGTCTGTCCACACGAGATGACGGCGCTCAGCGCTGCTCATGGCTACGCTATGATCACGCGGCGGCCTCAGATGGTGCTAGTTCACGTCGACGTTGGAACCGCAAATTTGGGCGGTAGTGTCCACAATGCCGCCCGTAGCCGAGTGCCAGCAATCATTGTGGCCGGTCGGTCTCCAGTAACGCTGGATAGCGACCTCGCCGGATCGCGAACCGAGTTCATTCACTTTATCCAGGATACGCCAAACCAGGAAGACATCGTTCGGCCTTACAGCAAATGGTCCTATGAGCTGCGTGAGCCGACCACGACCGAGACTGTATTCTTGAGAGGGCATCAGATCGCTTCGACTCAACCGCAAGGTCCGGTATATATCACGGGAGCGCGGGAGGTCTGGGATAAGATGGCCGGACCCGCGAGGGAGGACGTCGCTTTCTGGACGCCTGCACAGCTTGGAGGAATTTCCGAGCAGGGTGCTCGCCGGATCGCCGAAGCGCTCGCCGCGGCAAAGCGCCCCCTTGTGATCACCACTTACCTCGGACGCAATCCAGAAGCCGTCGTGGCACTAACAAAAATGTCTGAGCAAGTCGGCATTGGTATTTGCGAGATCGCTCCGGTGAGCGTTAACTTTCCGGGTGGTCACGACAACCACCTGGGCTACGACCTGAATGCTTACGTTGGCGACGCTGACGTGATACTCCTGCTCGACGTCGACGTGCCTTGGCTCCCACTTCGCACCGGTCCGGCGAAAGCGGCACGGGTGTTTCACGTGGATTGCGACCCGCTAAAATCCAATCTCTGGCTCTGGCACTACCCCACTGAGGAAAGCTTCACGGCCGATACGACCATTGCGATCCGTGAGATCGCCGCCTGCCTTGACGTTACAGTACCGGGACGGGAAGGCCGACTAACCTGGCTCAGGTCAATAAAACCCCGGCGTGAACAGGTTGAGGGCTACGGTCTGCTGACCGAGTCACTGGTCGCTCGAACCCTCCGGGACATGGTAACGGATAAGACCCTGTTCATTGTCGAGGACCCATCTGGTACGATCCCGGTCTGGGACGGTCTGAGACCCAATGTGGCCGGCAGCGCCTACGGAAATGGTGGGACAGCGCTCGGCTGGGGTATAAATGCTGCCATTGGAGCCAAGATCGCGCGGCCCGACGCCGAAGTTATCGCAATCGTGGGTGATGGCGCTTTCGTGTTTGGCGTCCCAACGAGTACCTTCTGGGTTGCTCAGACGTATAAGACTCCATTTCTGACAGTGATTTGTAACAACGGCGGGTGGAACTCTCCAAGGCTCTCGACATTGCTGGTGCATCCGAAGGGGATCGCGGTCAACGACGACACCTTCTGGGTCACCATGACCCGCGGCGCCAAGCTTCCGGAAATCGCAGCTGCGGCCGGGAACGCAGCAGTTTTCCGTGTAATCGAGCCGGAAAAGCTGCGCGCTGCCTTGCACGAAGCGCTCGAGATCGTCCGAGGGGGTAGTTCAGCTGTAGTTGAAGTCGTGCTTCAGCCCTTCTCGACACAGACATTATGTTGACCCGGGCGAATGCCGGGCACTTCAGGTGTGCGGATCGAGCTAGTGCTGGGCGAGGTTTAGTCCCAAATTTGATGGCGCAACCGCTGCCTGCAGCGCCACGGTATCTCTCGGCTGCTCGAGCCAGACGCACCAAACTGCCGAGAAGCGGTTCAAACTCGCTATGCAGCCGCAGAGCCCGTTTAGGAGCCCGCATCTAAATACGCCTGCATCCAAGCCGATATTGCAGGCGGCGCTCAGTCACCTTGAAAGCCAATGCCGCGCGCAAGCCACCAAGCTTGTGCTGCACTTGACAAACTTGCGGCTTGACCGGAAATTACCTGGCCAACCGACGCCGGCTCAAAACTTTTGAGGCGTAAGACACGCTGAGCACCAGCAAGCGCGCGGTTCGGCAGACACTCTCCCTGCAATCGGCAATGGTGAACGCCCGTTCGCGCAGACCTTGGGATACGCAGCAAAGCGGCGGAACAGCATGGCATCGAATCCGGACGAACAACCGGAGACCAATGAACCATATCGTAGCCCCGTGCCGAAAGCCGTTTTACTTCCGGTCAGAGGAAGACTGCTCAGACGGCCAAGCCGAACGCACAAATCAAATTTTAAAGACGCAACTGTCAGATGATACTACTACGAGACACATGACCATCTGCAAACACATCTTAGCTAGTTTGCTGCTGCTTAGAACCACGTTCGCATGCTGAAGATGTTGAAGGGTCTCACGCCCTGCAAATTTACTTGCAGGATCTAGTAAAAGAGCCATGAGAACCCGAACTCAAGCCGATCTGCGGAGTGCCTGAACTAAACACCTTGCGCTTCACCACGTAGTCGATTACTCTTGTGGCGTTATTATGCCAGGAAAGGTTCGTTAAATTCTGGCGTAAGTTTCGATACCGTTGAGTGCTACGTCCGTTGATGTCACGTTTGATGACCAACAGCCTGCCGGTAGGCTGAATTGCTTCCATGCACAGCGGCGATATCACTGCTCAGCTCTTACCCTGTACTATGCGTCATGCAGCCGAGAGGCCTGTCATTGGAACATAAACCCAGGCACGAGCAATATCCGTGTTGCCGCGGGCAGCACCGAAACCGTCGTGTCGTCACCATGCAACCGCTCGGCTGCTTGGTCAGGCCCACGCAGGCGCTCGAACAGCGGCATCAGCGTAGACCAGGCTCAGCGGGACGCCTCAGGGGCGTAGCGCTCGGCTTGCGGGTTCAGCGGCTGATGGTGGCCGAACTTCTCAAAGATAGTCATTGCCAGCAGGTTAGAATCCGCCCAGCTACGTGGCGTCACTCGGAACGGCACCGGCGGCTGACTGATCGCCTCGCAGTGCGGAAGGTGAACTTCTCCCGTACATGCAAGATCACACTCCAGCTTCGTGGGACGACTTCCAGCATCTCGGTGAAGCCCGTCCCCAATTTACACAGTCGTGCGCCGCCGCAGCACAGGCGGCTGACCGGCGGGGGCTCGCCACGCGCTGCGCGGCGCAGATGCTCGTGGAAACGGCTTACGTGACCGGCGCTTGCGGGTAAAAGCGGCTAGGTTGGTGGTGCGTGCGGCGGCCTGCTTAGCGTTAATCTCGTCCTCGATCGCAGCGGTCTCTACCTCCTCGAGCCGCCCCTCTATTTGTTCAATCAGCCGCGTCTTGCGTTCCGAGCGTTGGCCATAAAGCTGATACCACAGCTCCGACATCACCGCTGCTGGGTAATCAGCGCTTGGTCGGCAGCCGCCTGGGCATGGCCGGCCATTACTCTAACTTTAATGCGCCATACCTTCTGGCAGGAGTTCGGGATCGGCAGCCACGCGGGTAACGGAGTCGCAAGTCTCCCAAGCTGACGAATGCAAAATGCCGCGGTTCACGATTACGCCACGCAGGCCCTTGTTATGATACCATGCCCGTTGACGCAGTGCCGCACCCACGCGATGATAACCATACCATTCGAACTCGTTGTAGCCCGCCCCGATACAGGACAGAAGTTCGCCAATCGGCAGCGCTACCGGAGGCACCTCACAAAGGTGGATCGAGACAGGTCTATCAGCTCGTAGCCCTTGGTAACGGAGATGCCACCGGGTCGGTTACGACGGATGTGCTGGAAGCTAAGTCTCCAGCGCCTGTCGGGCCACCATCTGCTCGAGGCAGCGCAGTCGCCGCTGCGGGCGTGGGTATGAACGTCACCAAGCGCTGCGGAGTGACACGGACCCGTGTCGCTGTTACCGCAAGTTAGCGGTGATCCTACATCGCATCTGGGCGACGGCAGCAAGTTTCGCTGGTGCAGGTAGGCCCTAGGACTGGTAGCTATCACGTGATGCAAATGTCCAATCGACATCAAACCTCCCGTCACGAGAACATTACTGTCCATAAGGACTTCGGTGAGTTATCACAGGCTAGTCCACGTGCGCTGCTTAAAGACTAATCCTCCCTACATCTTGATCCCGCACCGGCATTTTGTATAGACGCGCCGGCGGAAGTGTAGTCGTAAGTTTCCGGCCGCATCACGTTCTTCGGTTAATCAGCAGCCGCGACCGGACTTTGCGCGTTTCATAATTGAATTGGTGGGCAGCTACGGCTTGCCTTGAGTAACTAGAACCTGAGCCACTGCCTGAAAAGATCGACGACACGGTCAGCCTTAACTCTGTCTTGATCAGACTTTTCGATGGGATTTGAATCGAGCATCTGTAGTGACCTGCAGCTCTCTTATGCGACTGGATCAAAAGCGGGTAGCTAATGTTTTCCAAAACCTTCTCTCGACTTACAGTTGGCGAACGGTCAAAGTGAAGTGGCGTGTGTATCAGCGTCCTATTTCGAAAATAGAAGAAAGATTGCCATTGTGGATGGTCGTCGACCTGAACCGTTGCCAAGCCCTCGCTCGGCCTGGCGCCTGTCCGTAGTCCACTTCGAGTTCCTCACGCTGGAGTATTGGGGCAAACGTAGTGAACGAAGCGAGAGTCGTGGATTACGTGCGTGCCGGGCAGGACAACGGCCTGTGCACATTAGCGTGTTTCCCCTTCGTCTAGCCAGCCCGACCTGGATATCACGTTGTTCGACATGCTCTTGCTAGATACCATTTCCATCTCTGGAGCTATGCCGCAATCGGTGCCTGACCACCTGGTGCCTTGCATTACCTCAACGCTTTTGAGCGTTCTTATTGGTCCAACCGCATCGATCCACTTCGTTACGACTCGCTAGTCCATGTGCCACAGGCTGGTGAAAACGCTTCGGGCAGGCTGCTAAATTTACTGAGGAGACAATGATGACAAGAGAACCGGTTTCCAAACGGGTGTTGCTTGGAGCCCTGCCTTGGGCCGGGATGGCAATGGCGACTACTGGGCAGGTTTTCGCCCAAGCGCAGGGTGGGTCCTCTTCGAGTGGCCCAAAGCCCGACAGCGCTCGCGCTACTGTCGGGAGCGCCCCGAAGCCCCGGCTCGTGGCGATGGAAGAGCATTTCATGTTCCCCGACTTCATCGATTACTTCGCGGATTCAAAACAAAACATCCTACTTGATTTGTACCACCGATCTATTCCCATCATGTCCGACTTTGGCGAAGGCCGCTTGAAGATCATGGACGACAATGGCCTTGATTTCGCCGTTCTCTCGCTAGCAGGCCCAGGTGTTCAAATTGAACCTGATATTTGGAAGGCTACAAGGCTGGCTAAGCAGTGTAATGACAGCTTGGCGAAGGAGGTGCAGAAGCGTCCAGATCGCTATGGCGGCTTTGCCCATCTTGCCCTGCAGGATCCAAAAGGAGCCGCTGACGAGTTAGAGCGTTGTGTGCACCAACTCGGCTTCAAAGGTGCACTAATCAACGGCGAGACCAATGGCATCTATCTCGACAACCGGCGGTATGACGTCTTTTGGGAGAGGGTAGAAGCACTAGGAGTACCAATCTACCTTCATCCGGCCAATCCGCCTGATAAGCCATTTATGTATTCTGAACATCCGGAGATGTGGGGACCAGTGTGGAGTTGGGCGGTCGAGACTTGCAGCCATGCCATGCGGCTCGCATTTAGTGGGACCTTCGACCGTTATCCTAAGGCTCAACTCATCCTTGGTCACATGGGAGAGACCTTGCCAATCCAACTTTGGCGGCTGGACAGTCGAATGCCGATCAGCAACACGACCTACAAGCTTGATAAGAAGCCGTCGGAGTACGTTCGCGATAATATTAGAATAACGACATCAGGTGTTTGCTCGGACGCCGCTTTACGTTGCGCAATCGACGCCCTCGGGTTAAAAAATGTAATGTTTTCGATCGACTATCCTTTTGAGGACACGAAGATTGCAACCTCATGGATCGCGAGTGCGGCGCTAAGCGAGGTTGAGAGGAGACAGGTCCGTTCCGGTAACGCAATTGAGCTGCTAAAGCTATGATCGAGGTTATCCACAGGCTTCGACCAGTATCGGCTCGGGCAATCGCACTGCGATCGGAGCTCGGCTATCGAAGTAAATACATTTGCAATAAATTCCGCGTCTTGCAGACATTTCGGCAGGCAAGCACACCGGAGTGTGCTGCCTTAGTCGAATGGAAGCTCGATCACAGACTTTCAGATTCTTCTGCAACGCGCGGCGGTATTCGGACAGACGTCCTTTATACTTTATTACTTGTTGTTTTGGTACAGGTATCTTCAATAAGCCGGGCTGGTGCGGCAGACGTCAACTCCTCAAACAACCCACTCACACAAGTAGTAACGGTTCAAATTCAAGATTACATAAGCCCATCTGTCGATCGCATAGGCGGGACAGGCAATGATTTCGAAACTCGCGGCCTGATCCCGTATAAATTGTTTGGAACGGATCAACTGGTTCGCGTTACGGCTCCGGTTGAAACGTTGCCCGAAGACCCCGGATCTAGTACTACCGGCTTTAGTAACCTGCAAATTTTCGACTTGAGTCTAATCCCGACCAGCATCGCCACGTTCGGCGTAGGTCCACTGCTTGTTTTCCCCACTGCCGGCAATAGCACGCTTGGCACAAACAAATGGCAGGGAGGAGCCGCTGGTGTGGCTGTAATGCCTAGAAAGTGGGGTTTGTTTGCGCAGGTCCTTACGTACCAACATTCGTTTGGTCAGGGAGACAATGGAGGCTCGACGAGCCTCATAACATACCAACCGATCCTAACGGTCAACCTTCCTAAGAACTTCTACCTGCGCTCTTCAGGGATTATGTCATTCGATCTCGAGCGACATTCAACGGTTGTCCCGATCGGATTTGGCGCTGGAAAGGTCTGGCAATTAAGTCCCAAGGTGAACCTGAATGTCTTCGTTGAACCGCAATACTCAGTCGTCCACAGCGGCGTTGGTGTCCCGCTACTTCAAGTTTACACGGGTGCGACTTTCCAATTTATTCTCTGATAGTATCCACTCCTACCGCAGCCGCCGGGCTATGTAAGGTTTTAACCGAATCCGTTGAGAACCTTTCAGTTAGCTCCCTATGCTAAGGAGGTTATACAACCGGGGCTGTGGTTGCGAGCCGCCCGCAGCCCGAAACCCCCTATGAATACTCATAAGAACGCGCGAACCCTGCTGCATAGTCGAATACTGATTGTCGAGCGGCTGACACTAGGTTGTCCATTTCTACAATCGGTGCCGCGGCCCGACGTCAGCCACGTGACGCAACGTTTGCTGGGCATCTAGTTGGTCGGGCTGGACGCGCGCCTGGCGCAAGGCGGCCGATACTATGTTCTGCTGGCCCTTCGGCACGTAAGCCTGGGCATTGCGCATCCGCTGCACGCGACAGCGTTGCCACGTGCGGCCCAGCACAAGGCGGAGTGCCGCCTTCAAGCCCCTCGTGCGCGTCGGAGATCGCCAGCTTTGTGCCACG
This sequence comes from uncultured Acetobacteraceae bacterium, assembly GCA_964242595.1. Lineage (GTDB taxonomy): Bacteria > Pseudomonadota > Alphaproteobacteria > Acetobacterales > Acetobacteraceae > BOG-908. The sequence continues at coordinate 22,387 of CAXTBC010000013.1, forward strand.
TAGCCAGCGGCGAACCAGGCTCTCTAAGAGGGCCGACCAGAAGGTCTCCGCTTCCGAAGGCCGGGTATGCAGGCCCACGATCTCGCGTTTGTCTTCCGTCGTCACCACCAGAGCGATCATCACCGCAACGTCTTGATCTCGCCGCCCTCACGCTGCTTGAGGGAGGTGGCGTCCAGTCAGAGACACGGCCATTCGCCGGCGAGAGGGCGATCCGGGAACGCGCGCGCGCGCTCGTCGATGTCGCGGCACGGCTTGGAGACCGTGCTCTTGCTGATGCCCGACAGGCCCATCGCCTGCGCCAGGTCGTCCACCCGCCGAGTCGACACGCCGCCGATCCAGGCCTCCTGGATCACCGCCACCAGCGCCTTCTCGGACGTCTTGCGCGCCTCCAGGAAAAGCGGGAAGCAGCTACCCAGCCGCACCTTCGGGGTACGAAGTTGCAGGCTGCCCAGCCGGGTGTCCAGCGTGCGGTCGCGAAAGCCGTCGCGGTAGGTCGCACACTCGGCCGTGCGCTCGTGCCGCCCGCCCCGATCAAGCCCTCTACGTCCGTCTCCACCAGCAACTGCACCACGGCCTCCGCCACGCTGCGCGGGAGTCGCCGTCGCCGGCTTTTCGCCAGAAGCTCGGCCAGCGGTAGGTACTCTCGGTCAGCGGGTCCTCGTCGGTTCAGGTTGAAGCTCGCAACTCCACCTTAGCCAGACGATCCGATAGCCACCTCAACCTACACCCGCTCCTGCCAGGAAATTGCCATCACGAGCGCGGACGCTATCGCTCGGCGCAGCTTGGGGCGCTAGTGAATTAGAGCGAAGTCAGTTCTGCGATCCGTCGATCAGTTCCTTGATGCGACTTGCCAACGCTTCCATCGCGAACGGCTTGGTCAACACGTGCATTCCGGGATCAAGATGTCCGTGGCTGATGACGGCATTCTCGGCATAGCCTGTGATGAACAGAACTTTCAGGAAGGGCCTGGCGATCCGCGCCGCGTCCGCGACCTGCCGGCCGTTCATCCCGCCTGGCAGGCCGACATCAGTGACGAGCAAGTCGATGCGGACGTCAGACTGCAACACCTTCAGCCCAGTAGCTCCATCGGCCGCCTCGATGGCGGTGTAGCCCAAGTCTTCCAGCACTTCCGTAACCAGCATTCGAACGGTCGGTTCGTCATCCACCACGAGCACTGTCTCACCCTGCTGCGCTCGTGGGGCAGCTGCCAAGTCGGACAGCCCGTCGGCCAGTGTCGCCTTTCCGAGGTGCCGGGGCAGGTAGAGACACACCGTCGTGCCCTGCCCAATCTCAGAGTAGATCCTCGCTTGACCGCCGGACTGCTTGGCGAAGCCGTAGATCATGGAAAGGCCCAAGCCCGTGCCCTGGCCGATGGGCTTGGTTGTGAAAAATGGGTCGAACGCCTTGGCAACCACGTCGGGCGGCATGCCGGTTCCGGTGTCGGACACGCACATGGACACGTATTGCCCTGGCTCCAGGTCACGATCGGCTGCGGCGCGTTGATCGAGCCAACGGTTACCGGTCTCGATCGTGATCTTGCCGCCATCGGGCATGGCATCCCGGGCGTTGATGCAGAGGTTGAGCAGCGCGTTCTCGAGCTGTCCCGGGTCAACCAGGGTCGGCCACAGCCCGGCCGCACCCACCATTGGCTCCACCGTGATCTCAGGTCCCACCGTGCGCCGGATCAGTTCCTCCATTCCCGTGATGAGGCGATTCACATCCGTCGGCTTGGGTTCGAGGGTCTGTCGCCGGGAAAACGCCAGCAACCGGTGCGTCAAAGACGCTGCCCGCTTGGCCGCACCCTGGGCCGCGTTGACGTAGCGATCGACATCCTTGATCCGCCCTTGTGCGATGCGGGTTTGTAGCAACTCCAGGCTGCCGGTCACGCCTGTAAGCAAGTTGTTGAAGTCATGTGCCAACCCGCCGGTGAGCTGGCCCACCGCCTCCATCTTCTGTGATTGGCGCAACGCCTCCTCGGCCTGCATCAGCTCGGCCGTGCGGTCGGCGACACGCTGCTCAAGCGTCTCGTTGAGGGAGCGCAGCTCCGCGGCGGCCCGGTCGCGCTCGGCCTCGACGACGCGGCGTTCCTGCACGTCGATCAGCACGCCGGGGAAGCTCAGCGGCGTGCCGTCCGGCGCGTGGTCAATGCGGCCGTTTGCCTCAATCCAGTAGTAGTTTCCATTGGCGCGCCGCACCCTGTACTGATGGGCATAGACGCCGCCGCGGGCGATCGCCTCCTTGATGGCGGCAGCCAGCCCCGGCTTGTCGTCGGGATGAACGGTTTCGACGACCTGCTGGAGGCTGAGGCCGGCGCGCCCCAGCGCGGGATCGAGGCCGAACGCGCAGGCGAATGCCTCGTCAACTGTGAAACGATCGGTGAGCAGGTCCCATAACCATGTGCCGACAATCGCGCCGGCTGCGAGTGCCAGCTGCACGCGTTGGATGTTCTCCCGCGCCAACGCCTCGCTGGCTTGAAGGGCCGCTTCTGCCTGCTTGCGTGCCGTGATATCGCGAAACAGCACCGATACCTGTCTCCGGCTTGCTGGCTCGATCCGGGCGGCCGACACCTCGATGTGGCGCCCCGCCGCTACGAAGTCGCGCTCGAAGCGGATAGGCTGGCCTGTGCGTAGCACCAACCCATACAGATCGAGCCAGCCATCGGCTTCCTCGGGCGCGAGGTCTCGAAGCGTTTTGCCGACGACGTCTGGAATGCCTGTATGGCGTTCGTATCCGGCATTGGCCTCGACATGGAAGTAATCGCTTGCCGGACCGTGCGGCCCGTCGATGAACTCGATAATGCAGAAGCCGTCGTCCACAGCATCAAACAATGCGCGATAGCGCTCCTCACTATGGGCGAGCGCATCGACTGCCATCCGCTGATCGGTGGTGTCACGCACTACTCCGAAAAAGCGTATCGGCCGTTTCGCCGCGTCGGACTCCATCTCTGCCCGACGGGCGATCCAGCGCACTTCGCCCGTATCGGGACGGCGAATGCGGTATTCAACATCGGGAGAAAATTGCCCGGCACCGCGTGTCGTGGCGTTGGACACAAGGGAAGTGTGTTCCGGCAAAACCAGGCGCTCGATCTCCTCGGGGGGAAGGCGGTCCCGCACCGGCACTCCATAGATCCGGCAGAACTCGGGCGTGCTCTTCAGGACGTTGTCCTGGACCTCGACCGAGAAAACGCCCACTCCGCCGGCGACTTGGGCGCGCTGCAATGCCGCCTCCGCATCGCGTAGAGCCTTACCAGCCTCATGTTCCGCCGTGCGGTCACGCAGGATCTTCAGAAAACCGATATGGACATCCTGCCCGTCGCGCAGCGGCATCATCTCGCCGCTTGCCCAGAACCGGCTGCCATCTCTGCGCAAGTGCCAGCGCTCGTCCGACGCGCGCCCCCCTTCGAGGGCTAGCCGCATCTCCGTCTCTGCCCGGTGCACGGCCCTGTCCTCCGGCGTGAAGATGCGCTCGACGGTTTCGCCGTGCATGTCGGCAGCCGTCCAACCCAGGATGCGCTCGGCGCCGGTGTTCCAATCCGTCACCCGGCCTACCCGGCTTGTGGCGATGATGGCGAAATCCATCGCGCTGTCGAAGATGGCCCGTTGTCTCCGCGCGCCGGCCAGAACGGCCTGCTGCGCCCCCGCCGCCCTCACCTCTGTCAACCCCGCGGTAGCGGCGCCGGCGAACAGGCGAACCACCTGCAGGTCGCGCGCGCTGAACGCATCGGGCCTACTCGATTGCAGCTTGAGCACGCCGAGCACCTGTTCACCGCGCACCACCGGGGCCAGCACGGCGGACCTCAGGTCGAGCCGCTCGACCACGTCGCAGACTACACGATCGTCTGACCGCATGTCGTTCACCACGATCGGCTCGTTAGCCGCGGCGCAGCTGCCGGCTAGGCTGCCGTGCAGCGGCACGCGCAGACCTTTGTGCGGCAAGAGCACGCCTACGACGGCGCGGTACTCCAGCGAGTCTCCATCGATCAGCTCGAGGACACCGCCCTCGGCCGCCGGGACCACCTCCATCACGCGCGACACGAGCGCGGCCAGGATCTTGTCCAGGTTCCCGTCCGACGCGGCGATGGCCGCTTGCACCCGGGCCAGCGCGTCACGCTCGCGGATGGTTGCCTGCTGCTCGGCAACCAGCGTGTCCCGCTGCGCGAGAGAGCGCCGCAGTTCAAAATGACTGACGACCTGAGCGGAAAGCGCCTGCATGACCTCCAACTGCGCCGGCGTAAGCCCGTCGGGACGTGGCGCCTTGTCGAGCACGCAGAGGGTGCCGAGCACGTGCCGCTCCACCGTCAGCAGCGGCAGCCCGGCGTAGAAGCGTACGCCGCCTTCTTGGGCCGCCGCGTTTTGGGCATAGGCCGGGTCTGCGAGTGTGTCGGGGATGACGACCGGCTCACCTCGGTCTACCACGCCCGGACAGAAACCGACATCGAGCGCCGCTGTGGCCGGCCCATCGAAGCCCACCCTTGCCTTGAAGAGCTGGCGCGCCTCGTCCACCAGGGTGATCAGCCCGATGGGGGCATCGCACAGCCTTGCAGCCAAACGCACCAAGCTGTCCAGCGCGGGTTCCGGAGTGGCATCGATCGCATAGCTCGCCAGGGTACGGAGGCGCTCGTGGTGCGAATTCAATGTTTCATCCGGATGGGAGGCTTTGCTAAGACGTTCAGCGCATGGGTCGATAGTAACCGCGGTCCGTCAAGGCGTCGGCCGTCGAGGTCGATCCCGCCGTGAACTCGCCGCCTCCAGCCGTCAGCGCTCGCTCGTAGCGGAAGATCGTCTCTGCCTCGTTGCGTCGAGCTGGGCAGCTTATCTCATCGAGAAGTCGGCATTTTCGGTGATACAGCCACTTCTGCAAGGGGTCGGTGAGCCTGAAGCCGCGCGACAGAGGTGACTCTGCGGCAAGGGCAAGGCGTACTGGACGGCCTCCCACGCCTTTCGTAAGCCGGCAGCCATGGCAGCCGATGCACTCGATCGACTTCTGACCACGTTGGCGATCCGCCTGCATGCCTGCTCCGTGTGTCAGATTCAGCACGGCTGGGGCCTCGCTTACTCGGCTTTCGACGCCATTACGATCCATTTCGTTCTGGCTGGACAGGGTGCCCTGCGCGTGGGAACGGGGCCCGTCCTGCCATTCGCCGTCAGGAGCGCGCTGGTCGTTCCCGCGCACCAGCCGCACGTGCTGGGTGGGTTGGGAGCAGGCGTTCAACTCCTGCAAGCCGACGAGCACTGTTCCATGCTCGGCGATGGCCTGGTTGCGTTCACGGCCGGAGATGGCAGTCGGGACGTCCTCATGCTGTGCGGGATGATTTCGCCCGCTCACAACAGCGCACTTGGCCTGTTCGACCTGCTGCGCGGGCCGCTGATCCAAGATTTCTCCGCCGATCCCGGTATGTCAGCCGTCTTCGACCTGATGCTGGCCGAGGTCATCAGGCCGGGCCTGGGCACGCAGGCGATGACAGAGGTGTTGATGAAACAGTGCCTCATCACCCTGCTGCGGCAGCATCTTCTGCGCGACGGCCCCGACTCGCCGTTGTTCACCGCCCTCCAGCATCCGCGGCTTGCCCGTGCCGTTCTCGCCGTCCTCGACCAGCCGGCCGCTCCGCATAGCGTCGGCAGCCTGGCCGACCTCGCAGGCATGAGCCGCGCCTCGTTCGCCGAACACTTCTCCAGCGCGTTCCAGCAGGGACCGATCGACTTCGTACAACGGGTCCGGCTTCGCATCGCAGCACGTCTCCTGACCACGACAGATCTGCCGCTGAAGGTGATTGCGCGGACAATCGGCTACGCGAGCCACCCTTCCTTCACGCGAGCGTTCCGGAAGAGCTATGGCGCCGAGCCGATGAGCTACCGTCGTCTAAACGCGTCCGTCAGCCAGAGCCCTCCGACGACGTAGCGCTGGCGGGTGCTTACCAGATCGTCCAATTTTGGTAACAATCCGTCCAGATTGCTCAGTCGCCCGGAAACCGGCCCGAGGCGCATTCCTTACGGCCGCACGTTCCAGCCTTGGGCACTTCCGTTTGCCCTGTCCGGTTTGAAGCCGCAGCACTAGGGATCATCCGCCGATGCACTACACAAGCCCGCTTCTAGTGGTTACCGCCATGGCTCTGCTTGCTGGATGCCAGATGGCGCCGGCGGTGCCTGACCCCACCGGGCGGGCCGACGCAGACATGCTGCGGGTCCTGACCGCGTTCCAGGCCAGCGGGGCTAAGCCAGTTCAGACGCTCACCGTGGACCAGGCGCGCACCCAGCCAACGCCGGGCGATGCTGCAACCACCGTCGCGGTCTCGATGGGCCTGCCCGCCAAGATGCCGGTGACCCGGGTGGCCGACATCCAAGTCGCCGGGGCCGCCGGCATGTTGCCCGCCCGCGTTTACGACCCGCAGATGGCGCACGGCCCGGCGCCCGTCATCCTCTACTTCCACGGCGGCGGCTGGGTGACCGGCACGCTCGACACCTACGACGCCTCCGACCGGGCACTGGCTAACAGCACCGGCGCCATCGTGCTCTCGGTCGGCTATCGCCTGGCGCCGGAGAACCGCTTCCCGGCCGCGCAGGACGATGCCGACGCGTCGTATGCCTGGCTGCTGAAGAACGCCGGTTCCATCGGCGGCGATCCGAAGCAGGTGGCGCTCGCAGGTGAGAGCGCCGGCGGCAACCTCGCCATCGACCTCGCGGTCTGGGCGCGCGACCAGCACCTGCAGGCGCCGGTTCATGAATTGCTCGTCTATCCCGTTGTCGGCACCGATCTCACGACAGCCTCCTACAACGAGACCACGAAAGCCGTGCCGCTGAACCGCGCTGCGATCGAGTGGTATGTCAGCCACTTCACCAACGCACCAGCCGACCTGAAGGACCCGCGGCTGAACGTCGTCGGCGCAGCCGACCTGCACGGCCTCCCACCCACCACCATCGTGTCGGCCGAGATCGACCCGCTGCGCTCGGAAGGCGAAATGCTGGCCCAGAAGTTGTCGGCCGCGGGGGTGCCGGTAGTGCAGCGAACGTTCCCCGGCGTCACGCACGAGTTCTTCGGCATGGGTGCCGTGGTTGGACAGGCCAAGCAGGCAGAGGATTTTGCAAGCACGCGCCTAAAGGCCGCGTTTGTGCCACCCTCGCCGGCGGCCGTACCGCCTGCTCATAGGCGGAGGACGCATCACTTCGCCGGCTGATCTGGCGGCGCCTTTTCAGACGCATTTAGCGCATCAAGGAGGACAAAATATGGCGGTCGCCGCACCTATACGCTTCACGGAAAACCTCGAGACCAGGCAGGAAAACGAGGAAGAGACCATCCAACAGCTAAACGTCACGTTCGACAAGATACTCGGCACCACCGCAGAGGATTACGGCCATGCCGTGCGATCCGTGCACGCCAAGGCGCACGGCATCCTGCAAGGCACGCTGACCGTTTCATCCGGCCTGCCGCCTGAACTGGCGCAAGGAATGTTCGCCACGCCCGGCGAGCACCAGGTGTTCATGCGCCTGTCCACCAATGCCGGGGACATCCTGCCCGACGCGATCAGCCTGCCACGCGGCTTGGCGTTGAAAGTGCTGGACGTAGAAGGCGAACGCCTGCCGGATGCGGAAGGTCGGACGCAGAATTTCGTTCTGGTCAACGGCCCGGTGTTCCAAGCCAAGACCGCCGACAAGTTCCTCGGCAACCTCAAGATGCTGGCCGGGACGACCGACAAGATGGAAGGCACCAAGAAGGTGATGTCGACCGTGCTGCGCGGCGTGAGCGGCGCATTGGAGACGGTTGGGATCGAAAGCCCGAAGCTCCAGTCGCTGGGTGGCGCGCCCAACGTCGATCCCCTGGGCGAAACCTATTACAGCGTGACCCCGTTCCGCTACGGCGACTACGTGGCCAAATTCGCCGTAGTTCCCGTATCCGCCGATCTCACGTCGAGAACCAAGCAGGAAATCGACGGTTCGGCCGACCCGGACATGATCCGCCTGACGTTGCAAGGTGAAATGCAATTGTTCGACGGCGTCTGGGAGTTGCGGGTGCAGTTGTGCCGTGATCTGGAGAAGCAGCCGATCGAAGATTCCACGGTGGAATGGAAAGAGGAGGACACCCCGTTCCAGACCGTCGCCACCATCCACGCCGGCCGGCAGGATAGTTGGGATGTCGGGCAGGTGCAGAAGGTCAACGAGGGCATGCGCTTCTCACCCTGGGTTGGGCTGGCGGCGCACCGGCCGTTGGGCAACATCAACCGGGCGCGCAAGGAGCCTTACGAGCACTCGGCGGGATACCGTGCCCGTTTCAACAAGTGCCCGATCCATGAACCCGCAGGTGCGGAGACGTGAGCGGCAACTGGCGAACGGCGGCGGTACTGGCGGCTTGTGCTGTCGGACTACTCGCAACGCTCGGCACGGTCCCTTCGGCAGCGGCACAAGGAGAGATGCGAATGGCGCAGTCGCCATCCGACCTGAAGAAGTTCAACGTCACGGTGCGCCGCTTCGATCCGGCCAACGGGCTTGCCAGCGGCACAGACTTCGTCTTGCCGGTGGACAGCCCGGACGAGGAGCATGCGGCGTCGGCCGCGATGTCCAACGCAGTGGCGTTCACCCGCAAGATGGACAGCGGTAAGGTCCTTGCCGTCGCGTTCGCCTGCGTGGCGATCGCACCCCGCTAAGCGCCGGTCGCGTTCGGCTTGGCGCCGCCGGTCGAGAACGCTGGGCAAAACGCGAGAGACTCGTCGTACAGGAGCGTTGCACTGCCTGTGCGACGGGCCGGCGCCGCATACGCCGCCAGGAAACAGCCGGCCAGTACTATGAAGCATGGACGCCGCTGGCCGCCGTTGTAATGCTCCAGGGAGTCGACGATTGGCCGTTTGCGACGCAAAGACCATCCCTGAGAAGGTAACCTGCGGGATCAAAGATCCCGAAATCGCCGACTGGCTGAAGACGGGACCGGTCCTGGGCGCGCACAAGCCGATCCACGTTCAGCGTCGCGAGCACGATGCCTTTATCGACGCAGATCCACATCGGTCGGCCGGGTCGAGCATCTCGGCCTGAAGGGGCCGCACGGCACGGTGATGGTCCGCGTCTACCACCCGTCCAAGGCTGCCGCCACGCCTGACGGTGCGCTTATCTACCTGCACGGCGGCAGCTTCGTGGTCGGGTCGGTGGACCAGTTCGAGACGGCGATGCGGCGCCTGTGCGAAGGTGCCGGCGTGCAGGGCTACGCGGTAGACTACAAGCTGGCGCCTGGATACCGGTGGCCTGTGCAGATGGAGGAGGCCGAGTTCGTTGTGCGCTGGCTGCACGCCAACGCGCCGGAGCGCGGTGTCGATCCGGACCGAATCGCCCTTGGCGGCGATTCTGCGGGCGGCAACATGACATGTCTATTTCGCTGAAGCTGCGCGACGAAGGCGGCCCGCGCCTTGCCCTGCAGATGCCGCTCTACCCGGAGGCCGCAATGCCGTTCGGGACCACGGCCGGAGTGGAGAACATCACCAGCGGCTACGTCGATACCGCCGGCGGTGCTGCTGTTCGTCTGGAACCTGCCGCCACAGGGGACAGATTACACGCACCCTTACGTGACGTCGTTGAAGGCGGGAGCCACGCCAACCTGCCGATGATGCCGACCCCTTCATGGCCGAGGATCTGCCCCTTCTTCATGCCGCTGAACGTGCCACGGACGAAATGCAGGTCAGTGCCGCAGATCGCACTCGCGGTGAGGCGAACGATGGCGTCCTGCGGGTCTTCGATCGTCGGCTCGGGCACGTCCTCGACGCGAATGTTGCCGATGGCGTGGAAGACGACTGCTCTCATGGCGGGTCTGTTCCTGCTATTGCGAGAACTGTTGAACCATTGAGGCGACCCATCGTTTTTGGAACTCACAACACGCTTTGGACTTGGCGTTTAAAACCCTGGTAGACCTGGCCAACGACCGACATCGAACCGGTCACAAGATAGCGTTCAAGCCAGGGACAGCTCGCTGATCGGCCTCAGAAGACGAACTGGGGTAGAGCAGGTTGCTGTCGTTAGGCTTTGATCGAGTGACTCAGGATCCTGCTAACGGCTTCGGGTCGTTGTCGTGGCGGTAGACAGTCAGTGAGACCACGACGCAAGCAACCACCCCCGCCAGGATGTCCACCACTCGAAACAGCGCTCGGCCATACGGGTCGGAACCGCCAGGAAGCAGGAACACGACGATCAGGGTGGTGCAGGAAAGCCGCAAATTCGGGCGCATGCCGGTCAACAGCCCGAGTGGCAGCATCCCGACGACGAACAATGGCGTGCCGGGCAGCCCCAGCAGCCGCAGGTATATCAGTAACAGGCCGACTGCAGCGCCAATCACGGTCGCGATCATCCGATCGCGCCCGCTCGTCAAGGTATGACGCAGATCGGGCTGCATGACGGCAACCGCGGTGACGAGTGACCAGTACCAATCGGGAATGTTCAGCAGCGCGGTTGGCACGCCCGCCAGCGCACAGGCCGCAAGCAAGCGTATGGCCTGGTGCCATTGGTTTACAGTAACAGTTAAGGCGGAGGGGAGGCGCAGGTTCATGATTTGGTTAGAGGCTTATCTCGCCTGCCGGGCTCACGCCTCCGAGTTTGGCGCGTTGGATGTAGTTGTGTGGTGGTCAGACTACGGTGCCTGGTGTGGTCCAAGATTTCCTCATCCGGAACGCCGTTTTGTTGGGCGGTGATGACGATGCCGGCGCGCATGCCGTGCGGACTGACAGGCTCAACCGGCATCGCGATCATCACGCCGATCGTCCTCGACCATTCGGCCTAGTCGGCTCCGCGGTGCAGGAGATGAGCCTTCTCCGGATTGTCGGCAGAGTCGTCATGGCCTGCAGCCTCGTGCTCATCCTGAAATACTGACCAACATGAGTTTCGCAACTCTGAGTTCAACAATCTTCGGTAAATTACGTAATGTTCGATACCGACGTCGCCATGCCGCAAGCCGTGATTTCCCGCAATACACCGAATGGGAAGCTCATCGAGCGGTTTTCGTTCCAGACCGAAGCCGAGATCAAGCAGCTGCTTGTCGACGTGACGGCTACGTTCCAGGTCTGACGAACGACCTCGATGGAGGCGCGGGACGTGTGACGCGGTCTCGAAATCCTACGAGTTAGGCAGTTCCGGCTCTGCACCGCTGCCGCGTCGCCGATTAAAGCGGAGAGCTAAGACCGTCGAGCTAAACCCGACCAGCAGCAATTTGAGCGCGGTGAGCATCAAAGGACCAACGCTGTGGACCATTACGTCTACCTGACCATCTGGGCTGGCCGTGTAGGCGACGCGTCGAAGCTGTTGTCCGGCGGGTGCTCATCGTGTTGGCCACTTCGGACGAGGTGGACGACGAGGCTCGTAACTCGGAGACGCTATTCTTCAGCTAAGCCGGTGTCTCGGAAACCAAGATCACTACCGCTCTACGCGTTGTAGATTTTTTGTTCGACTCACCTGTTCTGAAACAGCGGCGTGCGCTTGCTGACGAACGCGTCCATGCCTTCTTTCTGATCCTGCAACGCGAACGTCGCGTGGAACACGCGGCGCTCGAAGCGCACGCCTTCGTCCAGCGTCGTCTCGAACGCGCGGTTGACGGCCTCCTTGGCCATCATGGCCACTGGCAACGACATGCCGGCGATGGTGGCCGCCGTGGCAAGCGCGTCGTCCAGCAGCGTGGCGGCAGGCACCACGCGCGCGACCAGGCCGGCACGTTCGGCCTCGGCGGCGTCCATCATCCGGCCGGTGAGGCACATCTCCATCGCCTTGGCCTTGCCCACGGCGCGGGTGAGGCGTTGCGAGCCGCCCATGCCAGGGATGACGCCGAGCTTGATCTCCGGCTGGCCAAACCTGGCCGTGTCGGCCGCCAGGATGAAATCGGCCATCATGGCAAGCTCGCAGCCGCCGCCAAGCGCGAAGCCGGCGACCGCGGCGATGATGGGCGTGCGGACCCGGCCTACGGCGTCCCAGCCGCCGAACCAGTCGGCGGCGAACACGTCGTGGAAGGATTGCGGCGCCATCTCCTTGATGTCCGCCCCGGCGGCGAACGCCCGCTCGGAGCCGGTGATGACGATGCAGCCGATCCCCTGGTCCGAGTCGGCTGCCTGCAAGGCGGCCACGAGTTCGCCCATGACCTGCAGGTTCAGCGCGTTGAGCGCCTTGGGGCGGTTAAGCGTAAACAGGGCGACGCGGCCGCGCGTCTCCGCCAGGATGGTCTCGTAGGTACCCATCACGCAGCCCCGTCCGAGCGGGCGCGGATGGCGTTGATGACGGCGGAGAAGTCCTGCCCGCCATGCCCCGCCTCCTCGTAGGCCGCGAAAATCTCGGCCGCGTGCTGGCCGAGTTGCGTGTCCGCGCCGGTTGCTTTCGCTGCGTCCTTGGCCAGCCGGAGGTCCTTCAGCATCAGCGCCAGTGCGAAGCCGGCCTGGAACTTCCGGTTGGCGGGGCTGATGGGCAGCGGGCCGGGCACCGGGCAATTGGTGGTGAGCGCCCAGCACTGGCCGGAGGACGTGCTGGCGACATCGTAGAGCGCCTGGTTGGACAGGCCGAGCTTCTCGCCGAGCACAAAGGCCTCGGCGACCGCAATCATCGAGATGCCGAGGATCATGTTGTTGCAGATCTTGGCGGCCTGCCCGGCCCCTGCCGCGCCGCAATGGACGATCTTGCGGCCCATGCCGGCGAGGATGGGCTGCGCCCGTGCGAACGCTTCGTCCGTACCGCCGGCCATGAAGGTGAGGGTGGCCGCCGCCGCCCCGCCCGTGCCGCCGGAAACCGGTGCGTCCAGCGCGAGCTTGCCGGCAGCCTGGGCCAGCGTGTGGGCTTGGCGCGCGCTGTCGACGTCGATGGTGGAGCTGTCGATGAACAGCGTGCCGGCGCGCGCGGATTGCAGCACGTCCTGGTAGACGGACAGCACGTGGGGCCCCGCCGGCAGCATGGTGATCACCGCGTCGGCATCGCGCACCGCTTCGTGCACGTCCACCGCGTGGCGCAGGCCGGCTAGCCGGCCCTGTGCCACGGACGATTCCGCCAGGTCGAACCCGGTGACGGCGTGCCCCGCCTTGACGAGGTTGGACGCCATGGGCAACCCCATGTTGCCCAATCCGATAAATCCTATACTTGCCAAGTCTCACACCCCGCGAATGAAGGTTCTTGCTTTTGTTCAACGGTACTTCGGTTGCGTCATTAGCCGGAGGAAGGCAAGGCAAGCAGTTCTTTTTTGAAAAAAGGAACCAAAAATCTTTTATCCCCTTGGCGCGCACTGCCGGACAGGACCGCGACAGCCGAACAAAAGTTTTTTGCTTCTTTTTTTCAAAAAAGAAGGCTTTTCTATGCCTTTGTGCCAGGTTAATCTGCGACGTTCGGCTTCCGGATGTCACGCCACCAACGCAAGGAAGTGCGTGCTTCCTCGCTAACTCATCGTCGGAATAACAAAACTCGCCCGCCCCGGCGCCTGCGTCCAGCGCTGCGTTACCGTCTTCGTCTTCGTGTAGAACCTGATCGAATCAGGCCCGTGCTGGTTAAGATCGCCAAACCCCGAGCGCTTCCAGCCACCGAACGTGTGGTAGGCGATCGGCACGGGGATAGGTACGTTCACGCCCACCATGCCCACCTGCACGTTGGCCGCGAAGTCGCGCGCGGTGTCGCCATCGCGCGTGAAAATGGCAACGCCGTTGCCATACTCGTGATCGTTGCAGAGCTGCAGCGCGCGCGCGTAGTCGGGCGCGCGGGCGATGCAGAGCACGGGGCCGAAAATCTCCTCCTTGTAGATGCGCATCTCCGGCGTAACGCGGTCGAACAGGCTGCCGCCGAGGAAGTAGCCATCCTTGTAGCCTTGCAGCGTATAGCCGCGGCCGTCCACGAGCAGTTCCGCACCTTCCTTTTCGCCGATGCCGATGTAGTCCACGGCGCGCTGCTTGGCCTCCTTCGTCACCAGCGGGCCGTAATCCGCCTGCTCGTCGCTGGAGGTTCCCACACGCAAAGCCTCCACCCGCGGCACCAGGCGGCGCACCAGCTCTTCGGCCGTCTTCTCGCCCACCGGCACGGCGACGGAGATGGCCATGCAGCGCTCGCCGGCCGAGCCGTAGCCGGCGCCGATCAGCGAGTCGACTGCGAGGTCCATGTCCGCGTCTGGCATGATGACCATGTGGTTCTTCGCACCGCCGAAGCACTGCGCGCGCTTGCCGTGCGCGGCGGCGCGTTCGTAGATGTAGGCGGCGATCGGCGTGGAGCCGACAAAACCCACGGCGCGGACGCGCGGCTCCTCGAGGATCGCGTCCACCGCCTGCTTGTCGCCGTTCACCACGTTGAAGATGCCTGGCGGCAGTCCGGCCTCAATGAACAGCTCGGCCAGGCGCAGCGGCACGGAGGGGTCGCGTTCGGACGGCTTGAGGATGAACGCGTTGCCGCAGGCGATGGCGGGTGCCGCCTTCCACAATGGGATCATGGCGGGGAAGTTGAACGGCGTGATGCCGGCGACCACGCCCAGCGGCTGGCGCATGGAATACACGTCGATGCCGGTGCCGGCGGAGTCCGTGTACTCGCCCTTCAGCAGATGCGGGATGCCGATGGCGAACTCGGCCACTTCCAGGCCGCGCTGGATGTCGCCCTTGGAATCCGGGATGGTCTTGCCGTGTTCGGAGGAGAGCAGGCGCGCGAGTTCATCCATGTGCTGGTTGAGCAGGTCCACGAAGCGCATCAGCACGCGGGCGCGGCGCTGCGGGTTGGTGGCGGCCCAGGCGGGCTGCGCGGCCGCGGCGTCATCCACCGCGGCAGAAAGCTCGGCGGGGCTGGCGAGCGGCACCTGAGCTTGCACCTGGCCGGTGTTGGGGTCGTACACGTCGGCGAAGCGGCCGGATTGGCCTTGGACGTGCTTGCCGCCGATGAAGTGGGTGAGTTGTTTGGGCACGTGTGCCTCCCGGAGTTTTAAGGCAAGAAAGACTTCTTTTTTGAAAAAAAGAAGCAAAAAACTTTTGGCTCCGCTGTCGCGCCTTCGCCCTGAACCATCCGACAGGGAGTAAAAGTTTTTTGGTTCTTTTTTTCAAAAAAGAACTGCTTGCTTCCTCGCCTTGCCTACCCTTGAGGACGTCTCCCGCCCAAGAGCTCCGCAGATCAGCTCCCCGGCCGCAACCACCGCCTCCAGAGAGACGCCCGTCCGTATGCCTATCCCGTGCAGCATGTAGAGTACGTCCTCGGTGGCCACGTTGCCGGTGGCGCCACGCGCGTAGGGGCAGCCGCCCAGGCCGGCCACCGCGCTGTCGATGACGCCGACGCCGGCCTGCAGGCAGGCGAAGATGTTGGCCAGCGCTTGGCCGTAGGTGTCGTGGAAGTGCACCGCGAGCTGCGGCATCGGCACTTCCGCCGCCACGCGCTCCAGCATGGCGCGTGCGGCCAGCGGGGTGCCGACGCCGATGGTGTCGCCAAGGGAGACCTCGTCGCAGCCCATCGCGTGCAGCGCGCGCGCCACGCGGGCCACCGCATCGAGGCTGACCGCGCCCTCGTAGGGGCAGCCCAGCACGCAGCTCACGTAGCCGCGTAGGCGCAGGCCGCGCTGCTTGGCGCGTTCCGCCACGGGCGCGAAGCGTTCAAGGCTTTCCGCAATGGAGCAGTTGATGTTCTTCTGCGAGAACGTCTCCGACGCGGCGGCGAAAATCGCCACCTCGTCGATGAGGCTGGCCTCGGCCGCTTCCATGCCCTGAATATTGGGCACCAGCACGCTGTAGCACACGCCGGGCGCGCGCCTGATGGCGGCCAGCACCTCCGCGCTGCCGGCCATGCGCGGCACCCATTTCGGTGAGACGAAGCTGCCGGCCTCGATCGCACTCAGCCCGGAGGCGGACAGCGCGTCGATCAGCGCCACGCGGGTCTGCACGGAGACCGCCTGCGCCTCGTTCTGCAGCCCGTCGCGCGGGCCCACCTCGACGATGCGGACGGCTTCAGGCGCCGCCATCTGCCGCCGCCACGAAGGTGACCAGGCGCGCGCCTTCCTGAACCAGCTCGTCGGCGCGCACGTGCACCGCCTCGACGACGCCGTCACGCGGCGCGGCGAAGGTCGTCTCCACTTTCATCGCCTCTAGCACCAGCAGCCTTTGGCCCTTCACCACGGCGTCCCCGGGCTGCACGAACACGCTGCCCACGCGCGCCGGCGTGGGGGCCACAAGCCTGGCGTCGGCCGCCTCGGCATCCGCCGGCGGCGCTAAAGGGTCCGTGTGAGTAAACACCGTGTTGGCACCGTCGCGGACGATGGTGATGGTGGCACCCGCGCGCAGGATCGTCAGCCGCACCCGGGCGCCGTCCAGCAGCACGGCGCCGGGCACCAGGCGAGCCGTCACGCTGCCGTCCGGTAAGTCCAGCACCCAGGCACCGCCGCCGAATGCACGCGCGGCCACCTGCACCTGCGTGCCGTCATGCTCCAGCGACAGGCCCGCCGCAGCGCCGCCGTTCACCCGCCAGCCGTCGCCCGCGCCCCAGGGATCGGCCGGGTCTGTGGCCGCTTCGGCCAGCACGCTCAGGCAGGCGGCCGCCCACAGCGCCGGGGCCGGCGCTTCGGGCGGGGCCAGCAGATGCGGGTGGCGGGCGATAAAGCCGGTGTCGAACGCGCCGGACGCGAAATCCGGTTCGGCCACGATTCGGCGCAGCAGGGCCAAGTTGGTGCGCGGGCCGGCGATCGCGGTGCCGTCCAGCGCCCGGCGCATGTGGCGTAACGCCGCCGGCCGGTCCTCGCCCCACACGATCAGCTTGGCAATCATGGAGTCGTAGTTCGGCGTGATGGTGTCGCCGGCGACGATGCCGGTGTCCACCCGCACGTGTGGCTCGGCCGGCGGAAGCTGCAGCCAAGTCACCTTGCCGGTGGCGGGCATGAAATCGCGCTCCGGATCCTCGGCGCAGATGCGCACCTCGATCGCGTGCCCGCTGATGCCCAACTCGTCCTGCAGCTTCGGCAGCCGCTCGCCGGCCGCCACGCGCAACTGCCACTCCACCAAGTCCTGCCCGGTGACGAACTCGGTCACCGGGTGCTCCACCTGCAGCCTGGTGTTCATCTCCATGAAGTAGAAGCGCTCGTTCTCGTAGATGAACTCCACCGTGCCGGCGCCCACGTAATCCACCGCGTGCGCGGCCGCCACCGCCGCCTCGCCCAGCGCCTGACGCTGCGCGGCGCTGATGCTGGGCCCTGGGGACTCTTCGACCACTTTCTGGTGGCGGCGCTGGACGGAGCAATCGCGTTCGAACAGCGAGACGCAGTTGCCGTGCGTGTCGGCGAACACCTGCACCTCGATGTGCCGCGGGCGGGTGAGGTACTTCTCAACCAGCATGCGGTCGTCGCCGAACGCGGCACGCGCCTCGCCGCGCGCGCGGTCCAGCGCCTCGGCCAGGTCCGCCGCGCGCTCCACCACCCGCATGCCGCGGCCGCCGCCGCCGGCCGAGGCCTTCAGCAGCACGGGAAAGCCGATGCGGGCGGCTTCCCGCCCCAGGATCTCGGCCGACTGCTCCTGGCCGTGGTAGCCGGGCACCAGCGGCACGCCGGAGGCCTGCATCAGCGCCTTGGACTCCGCCTTGCTGCCCATGGCACGGATGGAGGACGGGCGCGGCCCGATGAACACCAGGCCCGCATCCGCGCAGGCCTGGGCGAAATCCGCGTTCTCCGAGAGGAACCCGTAGCCGGGGTGGATGGCCTGCGCGCCGGCCCGCAGCGCGGCCGCGATGATGGCCTCGCCACGCAGGTAGCTCTGCCGCGCCGGCGCCGGGCCTATCGCGTAAGCCTCGTCGGCCAGCGCCACGTGCAGCGCGCCTGCGTCAGCCTCGGAGAACACCGCCACCGTCGCCACGCCCATCCGCCGCGCCGTGGCCATCACGCGGCAGGCGATCTCGCCGCGGTTGGCGACCAGGATCTTGCCAAACATCCGCGTCACATCCTGAACAGGCCGAAGCGCGTCGGCTCGATCGGCGCGTTCAGCGCCGCCGAGATCGACAGGCCCAGCACGCGACGCGTCTGCGCGGGGTCGATCACGCCGTCGTCCCACAGCCTGGCAGACGCGTAGTAGGGATGGCCCTGCGTCTCGTACTGCGCACGGATCGGCGCCTTGAACGCCTCTTCGTCCTCGCCCGGCCACGTGCGCCCGCCGCGCTCGATGCCGTCCCTGCGCACCTGCGCCAGCACGGAGGCGGCCTGCTCGCCGCCCATCACGCCGATGCGCGCGTTGGGCCACATCCACAGGAAACGCGGCGAGTAGGCACGCCCGCACATGCCGTAATTGCCGGCGCCGAAGCTGCCGCCGATCACCACGGTGAACTTCGGCACGTTGGCGGTGGCCACCGCCGTCACCAGCTTGGCGCCATCCTTGGCGATGCCGCCGGCCTCGTATTTCTGCCCCACCATGAAGCCGGTGATGTTCTGCAGGAACACCAGCGGGATGCCGCGCTGGCAACACAGCTCGATGAAGTGGGCGCCCTTCTTGGCGCTCTCGCCGAACAGGATGCCGTTGTTGGCGATGATGCCCACGGGAAAGCCCCAGACATGCGCAAAGCCGGTCACCAGCGTGGGGCCGTACAGCGCCTTGAACTCGTCCAGCACGCTGGCGTCTACGATGCGGGCGATGATGTCGCGCACTTCGAACGGGCGGCGCCGGTCGGCCGAGACGATGCCGTAAATCTCCTCGGGGTCGTGCAGCGGCTCGGCAGGCGCCTGCATCGCTACGGATACCGTCTTGGTGGTGTTCAGCCGGCCGACGATGTTGCGGGCGATGCCCAGCGCGTGCGCGTCGTTCTGCGCGTAGTGGTCCGTGACACCTGAGGTGCGGCAATGCAGGTCCGCCCCGCCCAGATCCTCCGCCGTCACCACCTCGCCTGTAGCCGCGCGCACCAGCGGCGGCCCGCCGAGGAAGATGGTGCCCTGATTGCGCACGATCACGCTCTCGTCGGCCATCGCGGGCACGTAGGCGCCGCCGGCGGTGCAGGAGCCCATCACGACGGCCACCTGCGCGATGCCCTGCGCGGACATGTTAGCCTGGTTGAAGAAGATGCGGCCGAAATGCTCGCGGTCGGGAAACACCTCGTCCTGGTTGGGCAGGTTGGCGCCGCCCGAATCGACCAGGTAGACGCAGGGGAGGCGGTTCTGCGCGGCGATCTCCTGCGCGCGCAGGTGTTTCTTCACGGTCAGCGGAAAGTACGTGCCGCCCTTCACGGTGGCGTCGTTGGCCACCACCATGCACTCCCGCCCGCTCACCCGCCCGATGCCGGCGATGATGCCGGCCGCGGGCACCTCGTCGTTGTACATCCCGTGCGCGGCCAGCTGGCCCACCTCGAGAAACGGGCTCAGAGGGTCCAGCAGCGCACGCACGCGCTCGCGCGGCAGCAGCTTGCCGCGGGCGGCATGGCGCTGGCGCGCAGCCTCTCCGCCGCCCACGCGCACGCGCGCCGCCACGGCGTTGAGGTCGGTCACCAGGGCGCGCATGGCTTCCGCGTTGGCCTGGAACTCTGGGGTTGTCGGGTCCATCGGCGTCAGACTGGTTCCAGGGGAGGAAGGAAGCAAGGCCTTCTTTTTTGAAAAAAAGAAGCAAAAAACTTTTATTACTTTAGTGCGCGGCGTCCGGCTAACATTCGCCACGCAATAAACAGAGTAAAAGTTTTTTGCTTCTTTTTTTCAAAAAAGAAGCGCTTTCTTCCTTCCCCTTTGCTAGCCGAACAC
>CAXTBC010000013.1:42124-67694 GCA_964242595.1 uncultured Acetobacteraceae bacterium
CTTCTTTTTTTCAAAAAAGAAGCGCTTTCTTCCTTCCCCTTTGCTAGCCGAACACCCCACATGCCAGACCATTCCATCCGGCACACAGGGCAGCACACATGATCGGCCTCAGCTTCGACCTTGGCGAGAACGGCGACGCCCTGCGCGACACCGTCGCCCGCTTCGCCGCCGCCGAGATCGCGCCCCGCGCCGCCGAAATCGACCGCACCAACGACTTCCCCGCCGACCTCTGGCGGAAACTGGGCGACCTGGGCCTGCTGGGTATCACCGCGCAGGAGGAATACGGCGGGTCGGGCCTGGGCTACCTGGACCATGTGATCGCCATGGAGGAGATCAGCCGCGCCTCGGCCTCGGTGGGACTGTCCTACGGCGCGCATTCCAACCTCTGCGTCAACCAGCTCGCCCGCAACGGCAACGCCGCCCAGAAGCAGCGCTACCTGCCCCGCCTGATCAGCGGCGAGCACGTGGGCGCGCTAGCGATGAGCGAGCCCGGTGCAGGCTCGGATGTGGTGGGCATGAAGGGCCGCGCCGAGCAGCGCGGCGAGCGCTTCGTGCTGAACGGCAACAAGATGTGGATCACCAACGGCCCGAACGCGGACGTGCTGGTGGTGTACATGAAGACCGACCCGCAGGCCGGCCCGCGCGGCATCACTGCCTTCATCATCGAGCGCGGCATGGCGGGTTTTTCCACCGCGCCGAAGCTGGACAAGCTGGGCATGCGCGGCAGCAACACCTGCGAGCTGGTGTTCGAGGATTGCGAGGTGCCGGCAGAGAACGTACTGGGCAGCGTGGGCCGCGGCGTGGGTGTGCTGATGAGCGGGCTGGATTACGAGCGCGCCGTGCTGGCCGCGGGTCCGCTGGGCATCCTGCAGGCCTGCCTGGACGTGGTGATGCCATACGTGCACGAACGCAAGCAGTTCGGCCAGCCGATCGGCGAGTTCCAGCTGATCCAGGGCAAGATCGCCGACATGTACACCATGACGAACGCCGTGCGTGCCTACGTGTACGCCGTGGCCCGTGCCTGCGACCAGGGGCGCACGACACGCAAGGATGCCGCCGGCGCCATCCTGTTTGCCGCCGAACGCGCCACGCAGGCGGCGCTCGACGCGATCCAGATCCTGGGCGGCAACGGCTACATCAACGATTACCCGACCGGGCGTCTGCTGCGGGACGCGAAGCTGTACGAAATCGGGGCAGGGACGAGCGAGATTCGACGGATGTTGATCGGGCGGGAGCTGTTCATGGAGACAGCGTAAGGAAGAGTTCTTTTTTTGAAAAAAAGAACCAAAAAACTTTTGCTCCCTGTCGGGTGGTTCAGGGTAGAGGCGCGACAGCGGAGTCAAAGTCTTTTGCCTCTTTTCTTCAGAAAAGAAGACTCTCCTTAAACCAGCCCGCCCCGCACGGGTTGGAGGAAGCGTAACTCACCTCAGGTCTACCCGCGATGACAGACACCAACCGCCGCGCCGTGCTCACCGCGGCTGCCGCCCTGGCGGCAATGGCCGCGGCGCCGGAACCCAAGCTGGGCAACAAGGGTGCCACCGACCCAGGCCCGCACGATGCCGCGCGTGACGCCGAGGGCCCGGACTTGCTGGCCGCTCCCAGCACGGACCACGGCACCGTGCCCAACCTGCGCTTCTCCTTCTCGGACGCGCACAACCGGCTCGAACCGGGCGGCTGGTCGCGCGAGGTGACGGTGCGCGAACTGCCCGCCAGCAAGAGCATGGCCGGCGTGAACATGCGCCTGACCGCCGGCGGCATACGGGAAATGCACTGGCACAAGCAGGCCGAGTGGGCCTACATGATCTACGGCAACGCCCGCATCACGCTGGTCGACCAGAACGGCCGCAACTTCGCCGACGACGTGACGAAGGGCGACCTGTGGTACTTCCCCGGCGGCCTGCCGCACTCCATCCAGGGCCTGGGGCCTGACGGCTGCGAGTTCCTGCTGGTGTTCCCCGATGGCGAGTTCAGCGAGAACAGCACGTTCCTGCTGACGGACTGGTTAAGCCATGTGCCGCGCGAGGTCCTGGCCAAGAACTTCGGTGTGCCGGCAACAGCCTTTGCCAAGCTGCCCGATAAGGAGCTGTACATCTTCCAGAGCGAGGTGCCGCCCGCCTTGGCGCAGGACCATGTGGCCGACCCTGCCGGCACAACGCCCGCCACGTTCAAGCACGCCATGCTGGCCCAGGTGCCGCAGCGCACGAAGTGGGGCACCGTGCGCATCACGGACACCACTAACTTCCCAATTTCAGATGAGGTAGCTGCGGCGCTGGTTGAGATCGAGCCTGGCGGGATGCGGGAATTGCACTGGCACCCCTTCGCCGACGAGTGGCAGTATTGGCTATCCGGCGAGGCGCGCATGGGCGTGTTCCTCTCGGGCGCCAAGGCCCGGACGTTCGACATGCGGGCCGGCGACGTGGGCTTCGTGCCCAAGAGCAGCGGCCACTGGATCGAGAACCGCGGCACCACCACGGCCACCTACCTGGAGCTGTTCCCCTCGGACCGCTACACGGACGTGTCGGCGGACCAGTGGATGGCGCTGACGCCGCCGGAACTGGTTCAGGCGCATCTGCATCTGCCTGAGGATGCTTTGGCGGCGTTGCGGAAGGCTAAGCAGCCTGTGACGGGGTAGGGGAAGAAGGCCTTCTTTTTGAAGAAAAGAAGCAAAGACTTTGACTCCGTTGTCGCGCTTTTGCCCTGAACCGTCCGACAGGGCGCAAATTTTTTTTGTTTCTCTTTTCAAAAAAGAAAGCGCTTGCTTTCTACCTCGTCTGCCAACGCTCCAAGATCCGCCACGCTCAAATCCCAACTCCCTTTCTGCACCACCGGCGACGCAGAAGGTCCATGCTCCAGCGGTCGTTTCACGAAGCACGTGCGCAGGCCACAGCCGCGCGCGGCCTCCAGGTCGCTCTCATGGGCGGCTACCATGCACAGCTCCTCCGGCCGCATCGCCAGCACCTCGGCCGTGCGCAAATAGGCTTCCGGCATCGGCTTGTAAGCCTGCACCACCTCGGCGCCCAGGATCGCGTCCCATGGCAGGCCGGCACGCTTGGCCATGTCCAGCATAAGCACGATGTTGCCGTTGGACAGCGGCGCGATGATGGCGTGCTGCTTCAGGCGCGACAGGCCGGCAACCGAGTCCGGCCAGGGATCCAGGTGGTGCCAGGCGAGGTTCAGCACGTCCAGTTCGGCCGCTGGCACCTGGTCGGGGTCGATCCCGAATTCCTGCAAGGTGGCGCCCAGGTTTTCCCGGTGCAGCACGTCCAGCCGGGTGAACGGCCGGCGGCCGCTCCTCACCTCCTCCATCGAGGGCGCGTAGCGCCGCCGCCACGCATCGGCAAACGCACCGGCATCCGCGTCCGGGTGGCCGTGGCGCGCCAGGAACGGCCCTGCCTCGCGCGCGACGCCACTGCGCCAGTCCACGACTGTGCCGAACACGTCGAAGACGAAGGCGCGTAAGCGCATCAGGCCCCGACCCTGCTGGTGGGCTGGATGAGCGCCGCGTCCGAATCGGCCAGCCGCACCACGATGGAGGCAGGGTGCTCGCCGCTTTCGAGGATGACCGGGAAGTGGAAACCGCAATAGCCGTCGCCAAGGCCGGCCTCGGCCAGGTCGCCCCTGAAGATTTCCACGCGTCCGGAGCCCACGCAGCGCGGTCCGCAAAACGCCAGCACCAGGTGCTCGCGCACCTTGTAGGGGCCGGCGTAGATCCAGCCGGACACCAACTTGTCGTGCGCCACCTCGATCGCCCCGCGTATCACCTTGGCCTCTCCCGTCTCAACCTGGGCGTGAACATCGCCCTTGATGGCGGCCACTACCCGCTTTTTTGCCGGTTGTCGAAGCCTGCCGCGTCCCGTGAAGAAAAGCCTTTCGGAAGGACAAGCAAGATACCAAACGAAGAATACACGGTCGCAGCGCGTGAACGTCACGGCGTAGCCTCACTATGGCGGCGGGATCTCCAGGTTCTGTCACGCGCATGGGTGCTGCGCATAACGGTTTGAGGCAAAGCCTCAGGCTTCCTTCAAGAAACTCCGTTCAAGAGGTCCCGCACGCCTTGCAAACCACCCGAGGTATGGCCGAAACCCCGTCCTGCAAACAACGGAGACGCCCCATGCAGGCAAAGACCCTCGGCTACCAGGCAGGCGGATTGAGCATGAAGGGCCACTTGTGCGTTCCTGACGAAGCCGGCGCCCGGCCCGGAGTGCTGGTGTTCCCCGAAGCCTTCGGCCTGGGCGCCAATGCAAAGGAACGCGCCGAGCGCCTGGCCGGGCTCGGCTACGTGGCCCTCGCGGCCGACCTGCACGGCGAGCAATACAACGCGGCCGGGCTGGAGGAGGCGCTGGGCCTGCTCGCACCGATGCGCGCCGACACGTCCATCACCCGCGCCCGCGCCGGCGGTGCGCTGGAGGCGCTGCTGGCCCAGCCGGGCGTGGACCCGGGCCGTATCGCCGCCATCGGCTTCTGCTTCGGCGGCACCATGGCGCTGGAGCTGGCGCGTGGCGGCGCCGCCGTGCACGCCGTGGTGGGCTTCCACAGCGGCCTGGCCACGCCGGCGCCGCAGGATGCCAGGAACATTACCGGCCGCGTGCTGGTGTGCATCGGCGCGAACGACCCGAGCATCGACGGCGACCAGCGCGCGGCGTTCGAGCGCGAGATGCGCGATGGGCAGGTGAACTGGCAGATGAACGTGTACGGCAACACGGTGCACAGCTTCACCAACAAGGAGGCGGACAAGCTTGGACGCCCGGAGTTCGCTGCCTACAACAGGCAGACGGATGAGCAGTCCTGGGCCTCGATGATTTCGTTGTTTGACGAGGTTTTCAAGTAGACAGCAGGGACTAAGATCCTGACGTCATGAAGCCTGGGCTCTGCCCCAAACCCGTCGTGCGCAGCAAGCACTCGCATGACGGGCCTAGAGGCCTGAGGTCTTCATCTGTTTAGGACGCCTAACGAACAGGTTTTAAGGACTAGTCCTTAGCGGGGTCCAGGGGCAGAGCCCCTGGCCTTCCTAAAAAGTCAGCACCATCACAAGCCCCTGCCGCGTCTCCCTCAATTGCCGACGGGATGCGCCGCGTTCCAGGCCTGCACGGCCTTCATCGTGTTGCCAACGTGCGCGTCCGGATCCATCGCGTTGTAGGCGTAGATCACCTGGCCGGTCGGGGCGATCACGTAGCTGGTCCGGCTCGCATAGCCCAACGCCCCGATCAGCACCGCGTCATAGGACTTGCTGATGCTGCCCGATGCGTCGGACGCCACGGCGAACTTGCTCCTGCAGTCGCTGACGGAAAATTTGTCCAGCGTGCCAATCTTGTCCATCGACACGCCGATGACGGTCGCGTGCTGCTGGGCAAACCCGCTTGTGGCGTCAGCGAAGTCGTGCGCTTCGACGGTGCAGCCCTTGGTAAAGGCGGCCGGGTAGAAATACAGCACCACCGGCCCGTGCTTCAGCGCGTCGGCCAGGTGGAACGCGAACTCGTGGCCGCCCAGCGTGGCCGCCGTGGAGAAGTCCGGCGCCGGTGCACCCGGTTGCAGGGCGGCCATGGCGGGGCCGGTGGCGAGAAAGGCGGTGACCAGGCCAGTGAGCAGGGTGCGCATCGGGGTTTCTCCGGAGCGTTCGGGGCAGGCCTGTATCTGGGCCTGTTTCGTCCGCTTTGACTAGGGCTGGGTCCGCGGCCGAGCCCTGTGGCGCGCCTCGGGCCAGCCCAGCATCGCCGTCCTGGCCACGCGGAGCAGCTTCTCGCGCGCCGCGCCGTCGCGGGCCAGCGTGGCTAGGCCCTGGATCACCGCCATCACGTGCCCGGCCAGCGCGTCGGCATCCGCGTCCGCCGGCAGCTCGCCGGCGGCCATCCCGGTCGCGATCCGTTCCCTCAGCTGCGCCTCGGTCCGCCGCCTGATGCCGGCCAGTTCGGCGCGAATGTCGGCTACCGCGTCCGAGCAGCTGGTGGCCGCACTGGCCAGCAGGCAGCCGGGCGGCGTGGCAGCAGGTGGTGTTCGGCGGGGCGGCCGTGCGGGGCTGGGGGGAGTCTTGAGCCGCACCGGGAGCAGGGAAGCGCGGTAGATCGGTCAGGCTGTTCCTAGCAGGCGGTCCGCTCCCACGATTGCAAAGGTCTCACGGGCAGTGACCGTCCTGCAAAATCCATCGCATCGGTGGATGCCGCTCGTGCAGTGGTGGAGGACAAGTCATGTAATGCCGGTTCGCCAAGATAGCCGAGGCCGCTACTTCCATGACTGGCACCGTAACTACTGCCAACAACACGCCGGCAACCGCTACACCGAGGCATACCGTCAACCCATCCACCCTCCGCCCCTTTGGTTTGCGCCGACTGTCGCGAACCGGTGCAGGTGCAGGCCCTGGAAGCAGCGTCATGGCGGCCAAAGCAAAACACAAAAGCGCAAGCGGCAGCCCGATCGCGTCGCGCGGCGACAACGCGACCACGGGTGAATGGCGCAGGATCGCACGTGCCGATGGCAGCAATGAGGACAGAGCGAGCCAGAGTGCAAAGACGCCAAGCAGGGCAAGGCCCGAGAACGCCGGCAGCACTGTCAGGCGATCACGCGACGACGGCGGCCGCGTGCCGCTCACCAAAGCCAAGCCAAATCCCCTCGAACCCAGCCGGCTTGCCGCGCGAGTTTCGCGGCAACAACGCTAGTCTCCTCCTGTAGGTCGTGGACCATCTGGCTATGCGCGAGCTGATCGAACCGCGCTCTGGCTGTCGTGCCCAGCCCATTCCAGACCTGGGCAAGTTTCGCTAGCCCCTTGTCATAGAGCTTGCTGAGTTTGTCGGTAATCCCGAACTCCTCATTCAGGCAATACAACGCACATCCGGCAATCACTCCGACGGCGAACGCCATTAGGAACGGACCGCAAGCCAGACTGCCTATAGTGGCAAGGTCCGCGACGGTTGTGCCGGAAATCAGCAATCCGGCACTGTCCGTGAAGGGGCCGGTCCAAAGCTTGCTTTGAGTCTCCTGGTCGCTGAGCATCTTGTCAGCCGATGGAAGTCAGCTCGTCACGAGTAACTTTCTCCTCCAACCATATGCGGAACAGGTTCTTCTCGTCCACGATCAACACGCGCCTGACCGGTTTGCGTCGGCCATGGTCAAACTCCCCCCAAGAGCGTTGCGCATACGGAAGAAGGCAATGCGGTCCTAATCTGACTCGTCTTAGCAGAATGCGCTACTCCAGACCGTGTGCCCGGCTGACCAAACTGGCTAAGTCGACAACGCCACGCGTCGCGTTGTCGTCAGCCCTCAGCCGCCTGCCAAACCCCCCGCGCGACCGCCGAAAACGCCCGCCCGCCCGCGCTCTCCGGCGCCCCCAGCACGATCGGCAGCCCGGCGTCGCCGGCCTGGCGCACGTCCAACAAGAGCGGCACCTCGCCCAGGAACGGCACGCCCAGACGCCGGGCCTCCGTTCGCGCGCCGCCGTGGCCGAACACGTGCGCGTCGTGGCCGCAGTTCGGGCAGTGGAAGTAGCTCATGTTCTCCACCAGCCCCAGCACGCGCACGCCGGTCTTCCCGAACATCGCCACACCGCGCCGCGCGTCGATTAACGCGATGTCCTGCGGCGTGGAGACGATCACCGCGCCGGCCAGGTTCACGCGTTGCGCTAGCGTCAGCTGGGCGTCTCCGGTGCCGGGCGGCGTGTCGATCACCATCACGTCCAGCTCGCCCCATGCCGTCTGGCCCATGATCTGCTGCAGCGCGCCCATCACCATCGGCCCGCGCCAGATCATCGCCTGGTCCTCCGGCACCAGGAAGGCCATGGACATCGCCTTGATGCCGAACGCGGTCACCGGCTGGAAGGTCTGGCCGTCCATGTCCGGCTTGCGGTTCACGCCCAGCATGCGGGCCAGGCTGGGGCCGTGGATGTCGGCGTCGATCAGCCCGGTGCGCAGGCCCATGCCGGCGAACGCAGCCGCCAGGTTCACCGCCACCGTGCTCTTGCCCACGCCGCCCTTGCCGGAGGCGACCGCGATCACCCTGCGGACCGAGGTCAGGAACTTGGCACCGTTCGGGTCCTCGCCGTGGCCGCGCATCACCCCGCGCGGCGGCGCGGTCATCGTCGGCTCGGCGCCGCCAGGCGCGCTCAGGGGCGCGCGGTGCGCGGTCAGCACCACGGAAGCGTTGAGCACGCCGGGTTGGCGGCGCAGCACGGCGGTCGCCTCGGCGGCCACGCGCTCCATCCGGCCCACCTGCGCGCGTTCGGCGCGCAACGCCAGCTGCACCAGCCCGTCCTTGCTCTGGATGCCGTCCACCAGGCCGGCCGTCACGATGTCCGTCCCGTCCGGGCCGGCCACGCTGCGCAGCACCCGCATCAGAGTCTCATCCTGGACCGGTGCCAAGCCGGGAGCGGGGCCGTCGGCGGGATCGGGCATAGGTTTGCAAACTCCTGGGCGGGGTCCATATCCACGCCTCCGCCGGGATATGGCGCAGCTTCACGTCCGCGCAAACGCGCGCCTCCCAGGAGCATCTTTCTTCCATGCCCTCCGATCAGAATCCCTGGAACATAGGTGGCAACGGCGCACGCCGGCCGCCCACCCCGCCCATCAAGGGTCCGTGGGGCGGCAGCGGCGGCGGCAACGATGGCGGGAACGGCGGCCAGATGCCGCCGGAGCTCGAGCGCCTGCTGGCCCAGCTTCGCGCAGCGTTCCGCCGCTTCCTCGGCGGCGGCTCGGCCGGGCTGGCGGTGGTGGCCGGCGTGGCAGTGCTCGCCATCTGGCTGGCCACCGGCATCTACCGGGTGGAGCCGGACGAGGAGGGCTTGGTGCTGCGCTTCGGCGCCTACGTGGGCAGCACGCCCCCCGGCCTGAACTACCACGCGCCCTGGCCCATCGAAACCGTGCAGATCCTGCCCGTCACCCGCATCAACCGGGTAGAAATCGGCTTCCGCAGCAGCGCCGATGACGAGCCGGAAGTGACCCCGCGCACCCCCGAAGGCCGCGTGGAACCGTCCCGCGGGCTACCCGAGCGCGACCTCCGCGAGGAAAGCCTGATGCTCACCGGCGACGAGAACATCGTCGACATCAACGCCAGCGTGTTCTGGAAGATATCGAACGCGCCGGCCTACGCCTTCAACACCCGCAACCCCGGCTACACGGTGAAATCGGCCGCTGAGAGCGTGCTGCGCCAGGTGGTGGGCCACACGCCCATCCAGTCGGCGCTGACCGAGGGCCGCGCCGCCATCGAGCAGGCGGTCACGTCCGGCACCCAGGCGATCCTGGACCAATACAAGTCCGGCGTGGAGATCACCCAGGTGCAGTTGCAGAAGGTGGACCCGCCGGCCGACGTGATCGAGAGCTTCCGCGACGTGCAGCGCGCCAACACCGACGCCGACACCGCCCGCAACGACGCGCAGAGCTACGCCAACGACATCGTGCCGCGCGCCCGTGGCGACAGCGCCGCCATCATGGCCGAAGCCAACGGTGCCAAGACCGCGGCCGTCGCCACCGCCACCGGTGAGTCGCAGCGCTTCCTGAGCGTGTTCGCCGCCTACAGCCAGGCCAAGGACGTGACGTTGAAGCGCCTGTATATCGAGACGATGCAGGACGTGCTCTCCCACACCCCGACCATCGTTGTGGACGACAAGCTGCGCGGCCTGCTGTCGACGCTGCAGCTCCAGCCGGGCACCGACCAGGGAACGCCGCGATGAACCGCTACGTGATTGCTGGTCTGGCCGCCGTGCTGGCCATACTGGTCGTGACGGACCTCTGCTTCTACGAGGTGAGCCAGACGGAGACCGTGCTGATCACCCAATTGGGCGAGCCCAAGCAGGTTGTGACCACCCCCGGCCTGCACACAAAGATCCCGCTGATCCAGACCGCCAACACGTTCGACAAGCGGTTGCTGGATTACGAGGCGCCGCAGGAGGAGGTGATCCTGGGCGACCAGCGCCGCCTGCTGGTCGACAGCTTCACCCGCTACCTGATCACCAATCCGCTGCAGTACTACCAGTCGGTGGGGCCCACCGAGGACGGCATCAAGGCACGGCTGAACAGCGTGGTGACCAGCAGCCTGCGCCGCGTGCTGGGCGGCGAGACGCTGCTGAACGTGCTGAGCAACCAGCGCCAGCGCATCATGACCGCCATCAGGAACCAGGTGAACGGCGAGATGACCGGCTTCGGCGTGCAGATCGTCGACGTGCGCATCAGGCGCGCGGACCTGCCGGAGGAGAACACTGAGGCGATCCTCCAGCGCATGCAGTCCGAGCGCAAGCGCGTGGCCGCCCAGGCGCGCGCCGAAGGCGCCGAGGCGTCGGCCCGCATCAGGGCAGACGCCGACAGGCAGAAGACCGTGCTGCTGGCGCAGGCGCGCGCGGACGCCGACAGGCTGCGCGGCGAGGGCGAGGCGCAGGCCATCGCCATCTACGCCGCGGCGTTCCAGCGCGACCCGAAGTTCTTCGCTACCTGGCGGACGCTGCAGGCCTACAAGGCGGCATTCGGGGCGGGGAAGTCGCGACTGGTGCTGTCGCCTCAGGATGACTTCCTCAAGCTCATGCAGGGTGTACCAGCGCAGTAAGGAAGGCCTTCTTTTCGAGAAAAAGAAACAAAGAGCTTTTGAAGATTGGCGGCGTCGGGTTTGACCGGGCACGTTAATTTTCAGAGGTTTTTTGCTTTTTTTCAAAAAAGAAGGCCTTGCTTTCTTCGCCTGCTCACGCGGGGTGGTCTATCGGTCCAGAAGGCCCACTTGCCGGTAGCACAAGGCCAGCACCACACTGCCTGGTCCACGAGGATCCGCCCTGATGCGCCTTTCCACCCGCCTGGCCCTGGCCGCCGCCCTCAGCCTGCCCGTGGTGGCGCTGCCGCCCGGCGCCCACGCCCGCGGCGCGCCGGACAGCTTCGCCGACCTGGCCGAGAGGCTACTGCCGGCCGTGGTCAACATCAGCTCCACACAGAACGTCCAGACGGCCGAGAGCGACAAGCGGCCGGACATGCCGTCCTTCCCGCCGGGCTCGCCGTTCGAGCAGTTCTTCAAGGACTTCATGGACCGCCACGGGCATGGCGGCTCGGGCGGCTCCGGCGGGAGCGGCGATCCTGGCGAGGACGCACCGGACGGCCAGCAGGACCAGGGTCAGGGCGGGGAGGAAGGCAACCAGGCCGACCCTCACCAGGGCCACCCGCACCGCCTGCAGTCCCTAGGCTCGGGCTTCATCATCGATGCCGGCGGCGTGGTGGTCACCAACTACCACGTGATCGAGGGCGCGGACGAGATCAGCGTCATCCTGCAGGACAACACCACGCTGAAGGCCACGCTGATCGGCCACGACGACCGCAACGACCTGGCGGTGCTGCAGGTGCACCCGGACCACAAGCTGCCCACCGTGAGCTTCGGCGACAGCGACGCGAGCCGCGTGGGCGACTGGGTGCTGGCGATCGGCAACCCGTTCGGCCTCGGCGGCTCGGTCAGCGCCGGCATAGTCAGCGCCCGCGGGCGCGACATCCAGCAGGGCCCCTACGACGACTTCATCCAGACAGACGCCGCCATCAACAAGGGCAACTCCGGCGGCCCGCTGTTCAACATGGCCGGCGAAGTGATCGGCATCAACACCGCCATCTACTCGGAGTCCGGCGGCTCGGTGGGCGTAGGCTTCTCGATCCCGTCGGACGAGGCCAAGAACGTGGTCGACCAGCTGCGCCATTACGGCCACGCTCGCCGCGGATGGCTGGGCGTGCGCATCCAGCAGGTGACGCCCGACCTCGCCGAGAGCCTGGGCCTGCACCAGCCGGCGGGCGCCCCGGAAGGCGCGCTGGTGGCGGGCATCACTCATGACGGGCCGGCCGAGCACGCCCACCTGCAGAACGGCGACATCATCCTCAGCTTCAACGGCCAGCCGTTGAAGGAGATGAAGACGCTGCCCCGCGTGGTGGCAGAGACGCCGATCGACAGGCAGGTGCCGGTGGACATCTTCCGCGCGGGCCATCGCCAGACGGTCCAGGTGACTGTGGCCGAGATGCCGGAGGAGGCTAAGCCCACCGCTGCCGCCGATACCCCTCACAAGGCGGTAATCAACCCGTCGGTGGAGTTCGTGAGCTTCGGCATGAAGCTGGCGCCGCTGACCGAGGCCACGCGCGCCAAGTACAAGATCGACGCCCAGCAGAAAGGCATCGTGATCACCGACGTGGTGCCCGACGGCACGGCGGCCGGCTACGGGCTGAAAGCCGGCGACGTCGTGGTGCAGGTGGCGCAGAGCCCGGTCGAGACGCCCGCCGACATGAAGAAGAAATTCGACGAGGCGCGCAACGGCGGCCGCAAGTCCGTGCTGTTGCTGGTGCAGGGCGCCGACGGCATACGGTACGTGCCTTTGCCGGTGCCCAAGAAGGGCTAGGCTGGCTGCGCCCGTGTGGCACAGGGCGGCAACACAGGCGCTCGTGGTTCTAGTCACGGCTCTGGCCGGAACGGCTGCGGCCGAAAAGGTGTCTGATGGCGTCGTACGCCAGCTGCCGCCCGGTTTCGACGTGATAAGCACGGCGGAGATGCCGTCCGCCTCGGACGGCCTTGCCTTCAAGCTCCTGGTGCTTGCCCGGCACGGCGAGGTCGAGGGTGCGCACGGGCCCAAGCCGGCCGCGCCGCGGCCGCTGCTGGTGTTCAGGCAGCAGCCGCATGGCACGTTCCGGCTCGTCGCCCGCAACGACACCGTCGTCCTGCGCAGCGACGAGGGTGGCCAGTGCGACCCTTTCCTGGACGGGGGCGCGGTCATCGCAGTGAAAGGCCTATACTTCACGATCGAAAACGGCGTCGCCTGCGGTAGCCACTGGACCGACTACGTGACGTTCCGCTTCGACCACGGCCTTGGCCGCTTCGTGTTCGACAACGAGAGGTCGGAGTCCTGGTCGCTCAACACCAGCACCGACGACAATGCGGACGCGTTGGTGCCGGACGGGCCGCCCCATGTGCGACGCGCCACGCGCGCCAGGCCGGTCCTGTTCGAGGACTGGCGTCCGCGGCACTAGCGCCCTGGTCGCAGGTGGACCGGCAGCGCCTTTCCAGCGCGCGTAAGGGAGGCGAGCGGCACACCCCTGGTGTCTCCACGCCCGCCCGAGACGCTTGCATTCCGCCGCCTCGTTTGCTCATAGGGGCCAAGCGCAGGAGCACACACATGCCGGACACCAACGTTTCCACTGAGGACTACAAGGTCCGCGACTTCTCCCTGGCCGAGTGGGGCCGCAAGGAGATCTCGATGGCCGAGGACGAGATGCCCGGCCTGATGGCGCTGCGCGGGGAGTACGGCCAGTCCAAGCCCCTGGCCGGCGCGCGCATCGCCGGCTGCCTGCACATGACCATCCAGACCGCCGTGCTGATCGAGACGCTGACCGCGCTGGGTGCTACGGTGCGCTGGTCCTCCTGCAACATCTTCTCCACCCAGGACCATGCGGCCGCCGCCGTGGCCGCCGCCGGCACGCCAGTGTTCGCGTGGAAGGGGCTGAACGAGGACGAGTTCAACTGGTGCATCGAGCAGACGGTGCGCGGCCCTGGTGGCTGGACTCCGAACATGATCCTCGACGACGGCGGCGACCTGACGCTGCTGATGCACAACAGCTACCCCGAGATGCTGGCCGACGTGCGCGGCATCTCCGAGGAGACCACCACCGGCGTGCACCGGCTTTGGGAAATGGTGAAGGCCGGCAAGCTTCTGACCCCGGCGATCAACGTGAACGACAGCGTGACCAAGTCC
The DNA here is from genome assembly GCA_964242595.1 of uncultured Acetobacteraceae bacterium. Classification (GTDB taxonomy): domain Bacteria; phylum Pseudomonadota; class Alphaproteobacteria; order Acetobacterales; family Acetobacteraceae; genus BOG-908. The sequence goes on from CAXTBC010000013.1 coordinate 55,797, forward strand.
AAGTTCGACAATTTGTACGGTTGCCGCGAGAGCCTGGTGGACGGCATACGCCGCGGCACCGACGTGATGATGGCCGGCAAGATCGCCGTGGTCGCCGGCTTCGGCGACGTGGGCAAGGGCTCGGCCGCGTCCCTGCGCAACGCCGGCTGCCGCGTGGTGGTCACCGAAATCGACCCGATCTGCGCGTTGCAGGCGGCGATGGAAGGCTACGAGGTGGACACGATGGACGATGCCGCCGCGCGCGGCGACATCTTCGTGACCGCCACCGGCAACGTGGACGTGATCACGGCGGACCACATGCGCGCCATGAAGCACCGCGCCATCGTCTGCAACATCGGCCATTTCGACAGCGAGATCCAGATCGAGAGCCTGCGCAACTACCGCTGGGAGAACGTCAAGCCGCAGGTGGACGAGGTGGTGTTCCCTGACGGCAAACGCCTTATCGTGCTGTCCGAAGGCCGCCTGGTGAACCTGGGCAACGCCACCGGCCACCCGAGCTTCGTAATGTCGGCCAGCTTCACCAACCAGGTGCTGGCCCAGCTGGAGCTGTGGCAGGCCAAGCCGGGGCAGTACGAGAAGAACAAGGTGTACACGCTGCCCAAGCACCTGGACGAGAAGGTGGCCGCGCTGCATTTGGCCAAGGTGGGCGCAAAGCTGACGAAACTTTCAACCAAGCAGGCCGAGTACCTGGATCTGCCCGGTGTGAACGGGCCGTTCAAGCACGAGCTTTACCGGTATTAGGTACGACGATCGGAGTCCTGGTTCGTAAGGAAGGCCAGGGGCTCTGCCCCTGGACCCCGCTAAGGACAAGTCCTTAAAACCTGTTTGCAAGAGATCCTAAACAGACGGGGGTCTGGGGCCTCGAGGCCCCAGCGGGGTTTGGGGCAGAGCCCCATGCTTGCTTAGTGCTCGAATTTTGCCATCAGCGACCAGGCAGCGCTCCGCAATAAGCAGGCCGGTCAGCTCGCCAGCGCATGCAGCACGCGCGTCTTACTGCGCGCGAACACCGCGTCGGGCACGAAGAAATCCGCCACCAGGGGAGCGGCCGGGTCGTAGGCGTAGAGGCCCAGGTCGGTCACGCCTTCGGCCAGCAGCACCTCCTCGTCGATGAAGAAGTGTCCGGTGCAGGCACTTGATTGGCGGCAGAAGATCGCGTGCGCCGCATCCGCCATGATCTCCGGCTTGCGGCTGCTCTGCGCCATTGCCGCACCGCCCAAAACGTTGCGCACGGCCGCCGTGTCGATCGCCGTCAGCGGCCAAAGCGAGTTCACCGCGATGCCGCTTTCTGCCAACTCGGCCGCCATGCCCAGCGTGCACAGGCTCATGCCGAACTTGGCGATGGTGTAGGCCACGTGCGGGCCGAACCATTTCGGCTGCATGTCCAGCGGCGGCGACAGCGTCAGGATGTGCGGGTTGGCCGCGCGCTTGAGGTGTGGGATGGCGGCACGGCTCACCATGAAGGTGCCGCGCGTGTTGATCGCCTGCATCAGGTCGTAGCGCTTCATGTCGGTGGCCAGCGTGCCGGTCATGGAGATGGCGCTGGCGTTGTTGACCAGGATGTCGACGCCGCCGAACGCGGCCACAGTGGCGGCAATGGCGGCATCGACCTGGTCCTCGAAACGGATGTCGCACAGGATCGGCAGCGCCTGGCCGCCGGCCGCGCGTATCTCCTCGGCGGCCGTGTGGATGGTGCCGGGCAGCTTGGGGTTCGGGTCGGAAGTCTTGGCGGCGATGGCCACGTTGGCGCCGTCGCGTGCGGCGCGCAGTGCTATCGCAAGACCGATGCCGCGTGATCCTCCGCTGATGAACAGCGTCTTGCCGGCCAGGGTCATGGTGCGTTTCCTTTGTGTTTCCGGCACGCTTGCCCCTGTGGCAGGACAAGGCAAGCAGTTCCTTTTTAAGAAAAAGAACCAAAAAGCTTTTGCTCCCTGTCGGGTGTGCCCGGAGAGGCGCGCACCTGACGGATAAAAGCTTTTTGCTTCTTTTTCTTGAAAAAGAAGGTCTTCCTTCCTTGCGCTCCCCCTCCGCCAATGGTCAGAGGGCACGCAGTTCCTCAAAGGGCAGCGCCACATGTCCGACACCACCTTGCAGGCGCGCGCCCCCAACACCGCCAGCGTCCGCCGCCTGCCGAACGGGTTCGACGTGGCGGCCCTGCTGTTCATTGCCGCGGCACTGATCGCGGTGGCTCACGCCGCGCGCCACACCTTTGCGCCGCTCGAGGTGCCGCAAACCACCGCCATCGGCCTGGATCCGGCCAACCTGCCGGCCTACGCGCTGCGCACGGTGATGCGGATGTTCGCAGCCCTGGCCTGCTCGCTGCTGTTCACCTTCACCTACGCCACCTTTGCGGCCAAGAGCCGGCGGGCCGGCCTGGTGCTGGTGCCCATCCTGGACATCCTGCAGTCCCTGCCGATCTTCGGCTTCCTCACCTTCACCGTGACGTTCTTCCTGGGCCTGTTCCCCGGCCAGGTGATCGGCGCCGAGCTGGCCGTCATCTTCGTCATCTTCACCAGCCAGGCGTGGAACATGGCGTTCAGCATGTACCAGTCGCTGCGCACCATCCCCGGCGACCTGGACGAAGCCACGCGCGGCTTCGGCCTGTCGCCCTGGCAACGCTTCTGGCGCCTGGAAGTGCCGTTCGCCACCCCGGGCCTGGTATGGAACATGATGATGTCGATGTCCGGCGGCTGGTTCATGCTGGTGGCGTCCGAGGCCGTCACGGTAGGCAATACCAGCTTTCAACTCCCGGGAATCGGCAGCTACATCGCCGTGGCACTCGCCGCCCGCAACATACACGCGGTGCTCTACGCCATCGGCGCCATGATGCTGGTGATTCTGCTGTACGACCAGTTGCTGTTCCGCCCGCTTGTCGCCTGGAGCGGCAAGTTCCGCTTCGAGACAACGCAGGTGGACCAGGGCGAGGACCCCTGGATGCTGGCGCTGTTGCGCCGCACCCGTGTGCTGCGCCGCGCCGGCGACGCACTGGGCGCGCTGTTCTTCCTGGCGAGCGGCCTGCGCCTGGCACCCCGCCGTCCGGCCCGCGTCAGGCGGGAGCGCGCGCCCTCCCGCCTGACGGACGCGGCGTTGTTCGGCGTGCTGGGCGCGGTCGTGGTGTGGGCTGCCTGGCGCATCTTCACCTTCTGCGTGGCCGGCCACCTGACGCTGGGCGACCTTGGCACCGCCTTCCTGCTCGGCCTCTACACCCTTGCCCGCGTCGTCATCATGATGAGCCTGGCGACGCTCATCTGGGTGCCGCTGGGCGTGCTGATCGGGCTCTCGCCCCGTTGGTCACGCGCGCTGGGCGGGGCCGCGCAGTTCCTCGCCGCCTTTCCTGCCAATTTGTTCTACCCGATCTTCGTGGTGCTGATCGTGCGCTACGCGCTGAACCCCAACGTTTGGCTCACGCCGCTGATCATCCTGGGCACCCAATGGTACATCGCCTTCAACGTGATCGCCGGCGCCGCCGCCTACCCCGGAGACTTGCAGGAGGCCGCGAAGAACTTCCGTGTCGGTGGCCTGCTGTGGTGGCGACGGGTGATCCTGCCCGGCATCTTCCCCTACTTTGTCACCGGCGCGATCACTGCTTCGGGCGGTTGCTGGAACGCCTCGCTGCTGGCCGAGGTGGCCACCTGGGGCGACGTGACGCTGCGGGCGCAAGGGCTTGGCGCCTACATCGAGACGGCCACGTTCAAGGGAGACACCGCAAGGGTGCTGCTGGGGATGGTGGTGATGGCGGGGTTCGTGCTGACGTTCAACAGGCTTGTTTGGCGGCCGATGTATGCGTATTCGTCCAAGCGTTTGAGGATGTAAGCAAGCAGTTCTTTTTTGAAAAAAAGAACCAAAAAACTTTTGTCTGTTCGGGTGCGTCTCGTTGAAACCGGGTGTTTCACGCGTCCGCGACAGCGCCGGTAAAAGTCTTTTGCTTCTTTTCTTCAGAAAAGAAGGCCTTCCTTCCTTTTCTGAGGCCCATCATGAACCTCCTGGAAGTCCGCAACTGCAAGCAGGCCTACCACAAGGACGCAGCCGCCGACTTCGTGGTGCTCGACAACGTGGACGTCACCATACGCGCCGGCGAGATCGTGGGCCTGCTCGGCCGTTCCGGCTCCGGCAAGTCCACCCTGCTGCGCATCGTCGCCGGCCTGCTAAAGCCGACCACCGGCGACGTGATCTGGCGCGGCGCGCGGTTGACCGGCCCGGCCGAGGGCGTGGCGATGGTGTTCCAGAGCTTTGCGCTGTTCCCCTGGTTGACGGTGCAGGAAAACGTGGAGCTCGGGCTGGAAGCGCAAGGCGTGGCCCGGGCGGAGCGCTGCAGGCGCGCCGAGGAGGCCATCGACCTGATCGGGCTGGGCGGCTACGAGGGTGCCTACCCCAAGGAGATGTCCGGCGGCATGCGGCAGCGTGTGGGCCTGGCGCGCGCGCTCGTGGTGCATCCGGACCTGCTGCTGATGGACGAGCCGTTCTCCGCGCTGGACGTGCTGACCGCCGAGACGCTGCGCACCGACCTCATCGACCTGTGGATGGAGAGCAAGCTGCCGGTGCGCTCGATTTTGATGGTGACGCACAATATCGAGGAAGCGGTGCTGATGTGCGACCGCATCCTGGTGTTCTCGTCCAACCCCGGCCGAGTAGCGCAGGAGTTGCGCGTGCCGTTCCCGCACCCGCGTAACCGGCACGACGCGGCGTTCCGCAAGTTCGTCGACGACATCTATGCCTTGATGACGCGGCGTGCCACCAGCGTGCCGGCGCCGGCTTCGGGCGAGGCGGCGAGTGCGCCGGCAGGCGAGACCGTGCACGCGCTGCACCCGGTCAACATCAACCTCATGGCGGGCCTGATCGAGACGCTCGCCGGCGAGCCGTATCGCGGTCGCGCCGACCTGCCGCCGTTGGCGGCCGCCCTGCAACTGGAACTCGACGAGCTGCTGCCGTTGGGCGAGACGCTCTCGCTGCTGCATTTTGCGGAACTTGAAGAAGGCGACATCAAGCTGACCGACGAGGGGCGCCGCTTCTCCAACGCGGACACCGACGAGCGCAAGGTGCTGTTCGCCACCACGTTGCGCGCGCACGTGAAACTCGCCGACACGATCCGCGGCGTGCTCGACGAGCGCTGGAACCACCGTGCCAGCGCCGTGCGCTTCCGCGACGAGCTGGAGGACCACATGTCGCCCGATTACGCCAAGGACACGCTGCGCGCCGTGATCGGATGGGGCCGGTTTGCCGAGCTGTTCAACTACGACGAGGAGGCGGACCAGTTCTTCCTGGACACGGACGAGTAATGTTAGGGCGTTGCTGGTTGGCAAGGAAGGCCTTTTCAAGGAAAGAAGTAAAAAGCTTTGCTCGTTGATAGAGCTCATCGGTTGGAGCCGACACGCGAAGCGTGTGATCAGCGTGAGGTGGCTTGGGTTGCGGACGCCTTGGAGTGTCTTCAAAGCTAGGCATGACGGGTCAGCTGGCGTGTGTTTCCGAGCACCGGAGCGGAATAGCCGTTTGAGCCATATGACCACCGGAGCACAGGAACGCGCGCTGGATGGCCGCCAGGGCGGATTTTGAAGGCACATTTAAGCTTCGCTCGTCAATGGAGCCGCCATGGTCTTGTGACGACCGCGGCGCCGGGCCTGAGCAGGCCGATACGCCAAGTTTGAAGAGATTGAGGCAACACGGCATGCAGACTCGACACGTTCCCACGATCGACCTCCGCTATTGGTCTGGCATCACTTTCGCCAGCATTTTTGGCACAAACCTTGGCGACTTCTACGCTCATGAGAGCGGGTTGGGGCTTGGCCTAGGTTTGCTGGTGCTCGTAGTCCTGTTCACAGCCAACTACCTGGCGGAGGCGAAAGACCGAACGGCGCACGAGGTGTACTACTGGCTGGCGATCATCATCATACGCACGGGTGCGACGAACATCGCCGATTACCTGGCCTTTCGTGTTCGCATCCCGGCTCTGCTGCTTGCGTCCGGACTGGCGGTGATCATCGCCGCACTAGCCTGGAGCGGTTCGGCATCGCGTGGGCAGGCCGACACGAAGTTAGCCAGTCCGACGCTCGCGAAGACGAACCTGGGCTACTGGGGCGCGATGCTCGCGGCAGGGGTGTTCGGGACAGTGGTTGGAGACATCTGCTCGCATCGTTTCGGCCAGGGACTGGCGTCGGTTGGCTTGGGGTTGCTGCTTGCGGTCCTGCTCATAACCACGAGGTCCCGTCTCGCAACCCATCTGGCGGCCTACTGGTGCGCCGTGGCGCTCGCCCGCACCGCTGGCACGTGCATCGGTGACTGGTTTGCCGAGAACAGGACGTTGCAGATCGGCCTGCCACTCTCGACCTTGCTGACCGGAATCGCGTTTTTGGCCATCCTGACAATCTGGCGCAGTGCGCGCCGGAGCGTCCGCGTCGCTGCGTGAGCGCGGCAGGCAAGGGGCTCTGCCCCAAACTCAGCTGGAGCCTCGAGGCCCCAGCTTCCCATCTATTCTTTGACCTGTTCGCCAGCCCGCACCGAGCAGGCGGCGGGGTACCTCATGCTGCTCACGTTGTTGTCGACGCCGGACGCGCCGCCTACCCGGGTCATCGAGATGTATCGCACGTGCTGGCAGGTGGAGCTGAGCTTCAAACGGTCGAAGACGTCGGGCGGCATCGATCGCCTGCCGAGCGCAGATCCCCAACTGGCGAGAACCTGCAGCCGGCGTATTTTGATCGTCGCGGTCCTCATCGATGAGCTGGCAGGCCAAATCGTAGAGTCTTCCCCCCCTCGGCGAACCAAGCCCTGGCGACCGCACATCTTTATGGCGAGCCTGGCAGATGGCACGACGCCTTCTGCTCCGCGTCATCATGCCCGCGCCGTCTTGCCGTAACCGGCCATTCGTCAGCCAGCTTGGCGACGCTCAAGGCGAAGACAGCTTTAATGGGAAAACCCGTGGCAGCTTAACCTCACGCCTATGGGCGCTCTGCCCCTGGCTTTCCTAGAAGGTCAACACGTCAGGCCTTTGTTCTAGGCAAGCCGTCAAGCAGGCCTTGCCACATCTTTCCCACTGCGGCGGGCGTGAACCGGGCGAGCACGCGCGGGCCGCGGGCGCGCAGCGTGTTGGCCAGCTCGGCGTGGCCCGGCCGGTTCGTCAGCCGCTCTATGCCGGTGGCGATCGCGTCGGTGTCGTAGGGATCCACGTACAGCGCCGCATCGCCGAAGATCCAGCGGAATACCGGCAGGTCGGAGACCACGCACGGCGCGCCGGCCTGTATGGCTTCCAGCGGCGAGAAACCGAAACCTTCGTTGAACGAGGGGAAGGCGAAGCAGGCCGCGCCCCGCATCAGCGCCTGCAACTCGTCCTGAGGCAAATGCTGCACGTGCAGGATACGGCCGCTCTCCACGCCGGGCCGCATTTCGGACAATACGCTGTCCTCCCGCCAGCCGGCCCCGCCTACGATGACCAGGCGCAGATCGGGGTCGCTACGTGCGATCACCCGCTCCCACCCGCGGATCAGGCCGGGGAAGTTTTTGCGTGGCTCCAGGGTGGACACGCACAGCACGTAGCGCATGCCCGGCGCGGGAGGCACCCAGCCGGACGGACCAACCGCCAGCTCGACCCCGCCCGCCTGGCGGCTCAGCGCCCGGAACGTCACGTGGCGGCGGATGACCGCGCACACGTCGATCCCGGACGCGGCCGTGTCGGCCGGAGCCACGGCGCAGGGGATCACCACCGCGTGTTCGGCCCGGCGGCCATCCAGGCTCACCAAGCTCTGCAGGCTCTGCGGCGAGTTGCAGACGAAGATCGCGTCAGGCGCGCAGGCGCGCACCAGGCGGGAATGGGCCAGCGCCACCTTCCAGCCCACAACGGTGTCGATATCGGTCACCGGCACCGCATCGTGGAAGCGCACGATCTGGCGCACGCCCGGGGGCAAGCGCACCGGGCGGGGCATGCAGAATAGCACCGCGTCGAACCCGTGTGCGTCAAGCCGCTTGCGCAGCGGCACCGGCGGGTGGGCGCACAGGTCGATGATGGAGCTGACCGAAAGGTCGGTGGCGAAGAAGCTCTGCGCCAGCACGCGGGCGCGCTGGTCCGGCGCCAGCGTTTTCGAGAACAGCACCCGCCACAGCGCGTTGAGTTGCCCGCCATCGGCCAAAGGCAGGAGCAGGTGGCGGCTGCGCACCACTTGCCGCAGCGTCTGCGCACGCTGCAGCATGCTGAACGGGAAGCTGCGTCGCTCCGGCCGCTCCCAGTTGCGCTCCATCCAGTGCAGCACGGCTGCTGTCAGCGCAGCACTGTCGGCACGGCCCGGCCGCACATGCGGCAGGTCGTGGCGCCCCGTCGGCATCAGCAGCCCGGATGCCTCCACCGCGGGGATGCTGCACAGCATGCTGAAGATCAGCCGCAAGTCCTGCGCCACCCCCACGTAGCCGTCCGCCGCGTGGCTGAGATCGACCAGCACGCGCGTTGAGACCGAGCGCGTCATCCGCGGCGCACCCTGCCCAGGCAGGCCGGGATCGGGCTGCGGGGGACGCTCGGTCCCGCCAAGGTTGCGAGTCAGGAGCAGGGGAGCATCCGCCGGTTCACGAGGGACAGGCCTGGCGCGTCTCCTGGCCACGAGCGATCAATGCGCAACGTGCCCTACCTGCCCCGGCTGCCGCAAGCATGCTCACCCGGGCATGATCGGGCACCGCCCTGACGAGCCATGCCGGTCCGCGGGCTCACAACGCCCCGCCGCGCCGCCCCGCGCTGGCGCCCAGGCGCAGGCGCAATGCGTTCAGCTTGATGAACCCTTGCGCGTCCACCTGGTCGTAGGCGCCCTGGTCGTCCTCGAACGTCACCACCCTGGTCGAGTAGAGGCTGTGCGGGCTCTGCCGCCCCACCACCGTCACGTTGCCCTTGTAGAGCTGCAGCCGCACCTGCCCGGTCACGCTCGCCTGGCTGGCGTCGATCAGCGCCTGCAGCATCCGCCGCTCCGGCGAGAACCAGAAGCCGTTGTAGATCAACGACGCGTAGCGCGGCATCAGGCTGTCCTTGAGGTGCCCCGCCTCGCGGTCCAGCGTGATGGTCTCCATCGCCCGGTGTGCCGCCAGCAGGATGGTGCCGCCAGGCGTCTCGTAGACGCCGCGGGACTTCATGCCGACGAAGCGGTTCTCCACCAGGTCCAACCGGCCGATGCCGTTGGCGCGGCCCAGCGCGTTTAGCCTGGTCAGCAGCGCCGCCGGGGAAAGCCGCTTGCCGTCCAGCGCCACCGGGTCGCCTTGCTCGAACTCCACGCTCAGCTCCGTGGCCTGGTCGGGTGCCGCCTGCGGGCTGATAGTACGCTGGAAGACCATCTCGTCCGGCGCCAGGGCAGGGTCTTCGAGGATCTTGCCCTCCGAAGAGGAGTGCAGCAGGTTGGCGTCCACCGAGAACGGCGCCTCGCCACGCTTGTCGCGCGTAACGGCGATCTGGTGGGTGTCGGCGAACTCCAGCAGCTTGGTGCGGCTGGTCAGGTCCCACATGCGCCACGGCGCGATCACCCGCACGTCCGGTTTCAGCGCGTAGTAGGCGAGCTCGAAGCGCACCTGGTCGTTGCCTTTGCCGGTAGCCCCGTGGGCCACCGCATCCGCGCCCGTCGCCTCGGCGATCTCGATCTGCCGCTGCGCAATCAGCGGGCGGGCGATGGCGGTGCCGAGCAGGTACTGGCCCTCGTAGAGCGTGTTGGCGCGGAACATGGGAAAGACGAAGTCGCGCACGAAGGTCTCGCGCAGGTCCTCCACGAACACCTCGCGCACGCCGGCCTGTTCGGCCTTGCGCCTTGCCGCGTCCAGCTCGGCGCCGCCGTCCTCGGCCGACTGGCCAAGGTCAGCGGTGAACGTCACCACCTCGCAGCCGTAAGTGGTGTGCAGCCAGCGCAGGATCACGCTGGTGTCCAGGCCGCCGGAATAGGCGAGAACAACCTTCTTTATGTCTGTCGGTTTCACCCTTCGGCTGTAGCGAGAGGGGGAAAGTAAGGCAAGGAAGCAGTTGTTCGAGACGAGAAGAACCAACCGTTTGGGTTCGCTGTGACTCCCTTCAACCTGCGAGGCGTGCGGCAATCGCCGCCACGTCGTTGGCCGCCGCGCTTGCGGGATGGCGGGTCAGTAGCGGCACTTGCCTGCGGATTGCGTCGCGCACGCGCTCGTCCCGCCGGATCACGCCTGCCAGCGCCGGCGCCTGGCCCAGGAACTGCGTGCAGGCGCGGGCCAGCGTCGCGAAGGTGCGCTGGCCCGCCGCCACCGAGACGGCCTGGTTCACCACCACCGCCGCCTGTGCCGCCATGCCGCCGGCCGCTCGGTCGGCGGCGTGCAGCTTCAGCACCGCATAGGCGTCGGTCAGCGACGTCGGCTCGTCGGTGGCGACGACCACGAGCAGGTCCGCCCAGGCGGCCAGCCGGCGGGTGGCCGCCTCCAACCCGGCACCGAGATCCATCAGCAATACCGCGTGCGGCAGGACAGCCAGATCTTCCAGCAGCCACTCCAGCGTGGCAGGCGGCACCGCCGACAGCGACCCAGACCCGGAGCGGCCGGGCAGGATGTCGAACCCGCCGACGGCGAAGTGCGAGACGGCCGACGCCAGCTTCACCCGGCCGGACAGCACCGAGGAGAGGTCGTGCGCCGGACATAGGCCGAGCTGGATGTCGATGTTGGCCAGGCCGAGGTCGCCGTCGAACAGCAGCACACCGGCGCCGGCACCCTCCGTGGCTGGGGCCATGGCGTGGGCCAAAGCGTGGGCCAACGTGATGGCGAACCAGGTCTTGCCTACCCCGCCCTTGCCCGAGGCGATGGCGATGCGGCGTGGCCCGGCCGCGGCGGCAGCCTGGCGGGCGAGCGGGCTATTCATGCGGGTTCAGGCTCCATGCGGCGGCGTGGGCGCGCGCGGGCGGGAAAGTGGGGCGGCGCAAAGCCGGCGATTGCGGCTGGGCGCGCAGCAGCCTGGCTGCCAGGAAGTCCGGCGTGACAGGCACCAGGCCGTCCGCGGCTCCGGTGCCGACCCCGGCTTCGGTCAGTGCCAGCCCGGCGCCGTCCGGGTCGGCGGCTGCCAGCACGCTGCCCAGCCGCCTTGCCATGTCCAGCCGGGTGGGCAGCAAGTGCGCCACGCCAAGCGCCGCGAACGCCGCAGCCTGCTCGGCGGCTTCGTCCGGGTGCGCGCCGGCCTGCGCCACCAGCACCGCCACTCCGCCACAGGCACGCACCAGGGCCTCCAGCGCCTCGGTCTCCTCGGCCTCGAACGGGTTGATGCCGGCGGTGTCGATCAGCACCAGCGCGCCTTCCGGCGCCTGGGCCAGCGCCCGGCCCAGCGCGGCCGGGGTGCTGGCCGCCAGCAGGGTGAGCCCAAGCAGGCGCGTGTAGGCCGCCAGCTCCTCCGCACCGCCCGCCCGCCTGCCGTCCGCGGTGACCACCACCGGGCGCAGGCCGGCCAGCACCAGCCGGGTCGCCAGCCGCGCGACGGTCAGGGTCTTGCCGGCGCCCGGCATGCCGGCCAGCACGAGCGGCGTGCCGGCATCGAGCGGCAGGGCGGCGAATCGCAGGCCTGCCTGCAAACGGCCGGCCAGGTCGAGCCCTGCCAACCGGGCTGCCAGGGCCGCCGGAACGGCGTGGTAACCTGCATCGAGCGCGTTGGCCCGACAGGCCGGGCCGGTCGGCTGCAGCGGCGGCGGGTCGTCCTGTTCCAGCGCGGCGGTGAGTTCCACGCCGTCCGCTACGCGCTTGCTGGAGACGATCAGCGCCTCGGGCCCCAGCTCGGCTCGGAGCTGGGCCATCGCATCGGCCATGCTGGCCGCCCGATAGAGTTTGAGACGCATGGGGTGACTCTACGGGAGGAGCGTTGCCGAAACGTTACGGTGTGGTTGGGCAGTTGAGAGAAGGCCAGGGGCAGCGCCCCATAGGCGCGAACTTTGCGCGGCGAGGAGGACAGGTGGA
>CAXTBC010000014.1:0-66737 GCA_964242595.1 uncultured Acetobacteraceae bacterium
TGGGGCAGAGCCCCATGCTTGTCTATAGGTCAAAGTTTACGGCCGTTAGTATAAGGCTTTCCGTCAAATCTGGAATGCTGGTCCGTTCGTAATATCGCCTGCTCATCCAGGCACGTGATACACTTGGCAATTGAGCTATTCTACGAAATTAATTAGTTCTCTGGCGTTCGATCAAACCTTCCGGAATGAGTGGTGCTTATGCTGGCTGTCGCGAGCGCCAAAATAGGGTTACGAATCTGCCCGCTATCAACGATAGACTTCCACTAGACAACTTGACCAAACCAACGGGGCGACTCGGAATCAACCTTGTTTTTTGATCGCCGTAGATTATGAACCTTACGCGCGGATGACGTTGCAGGATCTGCGCTACGTTGTCGCGCTTGCCGAACACGGGCATTTCGGCCGTGCCGCGGCCGCTTGCGATATCGCGCAACCGACGCTGAGCACGCAGATCAAGAACCTCGAACTCCAGCTTGGTGTGACGCTGTTCGAGCGCACGACGAAGTCCGTGAGCGTGACGGCAGTCGGCGCGGAGATCGCGGGGCGGGCGCGTCAGGTGCTGGAGGAGGTCGACGCGATCATCAGTATCGGTCAGCACGTATCAGGACCGCTGGCCGGCGGCCTCAGCCTGGGAGTTATCCCGACGCTCGGCCCCTACGTCCTGCCGTGGCTCGTGCCGGCGCTGAAGAAGGCCTATCCCGACCTGCGGTTGGTGTTACGCGAGGATCTCACGTCTCCCCTTCTTGAGAGGCTCGGTTCCCACCGGCTCGATGCAGCACTCGTGGCACTGCCGGTTCCCGATGGCCGTCTGGAGACGCTCGCCCTGTTCGATGAACCGTTCTGGTTCGCCGAGCCCAAGGCCCGTAAACGCGCCGCGACAAAGATCATGAGTGAGCATGAGTTGCGCGGACAACGGCTGTTGCTGCTGACGGAAGGCCACTGCCTGCGTGACCAGGCCTTGGCGATTTGCAGAACGAGCGATAGCGAGGACGAAGGGGATTTTCGGGCCACCAGCCTCGAAACCATCCTTCAGATGGTGGCGACGGGCTTGGGGAGTACGCTGCTGCCGGCCATGGCGTGCAGCGAAGCCCGCGCCCGTTCGATCACGATGCGGCCGCTGGAAGCCGGGTTGGGGCGGCGCATCGGCCTCGTATGGCGCCGCAGCTATTCCAAGCCTCGCGATGTTCAGCTTCTGGCCGAGACCCTGCTTGACCATTTGCCGCCGGGCGTTCATCGCGTCCGGTAGTCGGCTACAAATGGCCTAGATCAATCAATCTACGTTGAACAATCAATTTCCCAACGGAGCACGCGGACGCTAGGTTGCATCCATGGTCCAGTGGGCAGAGGCCGGTCGGCACTCGCGGATTTAGACAGGTGTCGCCATCAGGCGGACCAAGCCACAAACGGGAGAGACAGCATGGATGGCATGACCGACGACAAGATCTCGGGCCAGTGCCCGGTCGCGCACGGGGGCGCCCCGGGCGCGCGCATGAGCTCGCGCAGGGGCAACCGTGACTGGTGGCCGACTCAGCTTAGCCTGAACACGCTCAGCCAGCATTCGCCGCGGGCCAACCCGATGGGTGCCGAGTTCGACTATGCCGAGGCCTTCAAGACCCTCGACTTGGACGCGGTGATCCAGGACCTGCACGCCCTGATGACCGACTCTAAGGAGTGGTGGCCGGCCGATTTCGGCCATTACGGCGGCCTGTTCATCCGCATGGCCTGGCACAGCGCCGGCACCTACCGCACGACGGACGGGCGCGGCGGCGCCGGCGGCGGACAGCAGCGCTTCGCGCCGCTCAACAGCTGGCCGGACAACGCGAATCTCGACAAGGCGCGCCGGCTGCTCTGGCCGATCAAGCAGAAATACGGCGACAAGCTCTCCTGGGCCGACCTGTTCGTGCTCACCGGCAACGTCGCCCTGGAGTCGATGGGCTTCAAGACGTTCGGCTTCGCCGGCGGGCGCGCCGACACCTGGGAGCCGGAGGAGCTCTACTGGGGCCCCGAGGGCACCTGGCTCGGCGACGAGCGCTACAGCGGCGAGCGCCAGCTCGAGAGCAAGCTCGGTGCGGTGCAGATGGGCCTCATCTACGTTAACCCGGAAGGCCCCAATAGCCAGCCAGACCCGCTCGGCTCGGCGCGCGACATACGCGAGACGTTCGCGCGCATGGCGATGAACGACGAGGAGACGGTGGCCCTGGTCGCCGGCGGCCACACCTTTGGCAAGACTCACGGCGCCGGCGACCCGTCCTTCGTGGGACCCGAGCCGGAAGCCGGCATCATTGAGGACCAGGGCCTCGGCTGGCGCAGCAGGCACGGCACCGGCCACGGCGCCGACGGGATCACGTCCGGCCTGGAGGTGACCTGGTCGCAGACGCCGGTGCAGTGGAGCAACCACTACTTCGACAACCTGTTTAAATACGAGTGGGAGTTGACGAAGAGCCCGGCCGGCGCCTGGCAGTGGCAGGCCAAGGACGCGCCCGCCGACATCCCTGACGCGCACGACCCTTCGAAGATGCGCGTTCCCACCATGCTGACGTCCGACCTCGCCATGCGCATGGACCCGGCCTACGAGAAGATCTCGCGCCGGTTCTACAAGAACCCCGACCAGTTCGCGGATGCCTTTGCCCGCGCCTGGTTCAAGCTCACGCATCGCGACATGGGCCCGATCCAGCGCTACCTCGGCCCGCTCGTCCCTAAGGAGACGTTGATTTGGCAGGATCCGATTCCAGCCCTCGATCACCCGCTGATCGGCGAGCAGGAGATCGAGTCGCTTAAAGGGCAGATCCTCGCTACCGGGCTTTCGGTCCCGCAACTCGTCAGGACGGCCTGGGCTTCGGCATCGACGTTCCGCTACTCGGACAAGCGCGGCGGTGCGAACGGCGCGCGTGTCCGGCTGACGCCGCAAAAGGACTGGCAGGTCAACAACCCGGCCGAACTGGCCAACGTGCTGCCGCAGCTGGAATCGGTGCAGACGGCGTTCAACGCTTCCGCGTCCGGCGGCAAGAAGGTGTCGCTTGCCGACCTGATCGTTCTCGGCGGCTGCGCCGCTGTCGAGGCGGCGGCCAAGGAGGCCGGGACCGAGATCAAGGTTCCGTTCATCCCCGGCCGGATGGACGCGTCCCAGGAGCAGACCGACGCTGTGTCGTTCGCCCCGCTGGAGCCGACTGCCGACGCTTTCCGCAACCATTACGAGAGCGCGCAGTTCATGGCGCCCGAGGAAGCGATGGTGGACCGGGCAGAGCTACTGCGGCTGTCCGGGCCGGAGATGACGGTGCTGGTCGGCGGCTTACGGGTGCTGGGCGCCAATTCCGGCGAGTCCAGTCACGGTGCTTTCACGCATCAACCCGGGAAGTTGACGAACGACTTCTTCGTCAACCTGCTGGACATGAGCACGGAGTGGCAGCCTACCGCCTCGGACAATGCGTATGAGGGGCGTGATCGCGAGACCAAGAAGGTGAAATGGACCGCCACACGTGTCGATCTCATCTTTGGATCACATTCGCAACTGCGCGCCTTGGCCGAGGTCTATGCCTCAGCAGGCTCGCGCGAGAAGTTTGTGAAAGACTTTGTGGCGGCATGGAACAAGGTGATGAACGCCGATCGTTTCGACAGGGTGTGACCGATAGGAAGGCCAGGGGCTCTGCCCCTGGCTCTCTCTGAGAACAAGTCTTTAGAACCTATTTGCACGAAATCCTGAATAGACGGGAGCCCGGAGCTTCGAGGTCCACAGGGTTTTGGGCAAAGCCTCATGCTTGCTGACGGGTCCAGTTCGCCAACATCAAAGTGCGTAAGCACCCACATCGGCAAACTCTGCGACAGCACAGACAAAAGTCTTTGCTTCTTTTTTTCAGAAAAGAAGGCCGTCCTTCTTTTCCTCACTAACACCACGCAACCCAAACGTCACCGGCAACGCCACCAAACACAGCCCCGCCATCCCCCAGAACGCCGCCGCGCCGACCCGGCCGTACAACGGCCCGGACGCCAACGTCACCAACACCCCCGCGGCACCCATCGCCACCGTGCCGTAGAAGGCCTGCGCAGTGGCCGCCAGCCGCGCCGGCACCGTGCGGGCAATTACGTCCATGCATGCCAGGTGCAGCAGCGCGAAGGTCATGCCGTGCAGCGGTTCCACCAGCGCCATCGCCGGAAACCACGCGGTGCGCGCCGCGGTGGACCACCGAACGATCCCTGCCACCGCCGAAAGCGCCATGGCCCGGCCTGGCCCGAGCCGGGCCAGGATCCTGGGTCCGGCCCAGAAGAACACCACCACCTCGGCGGCCACTGACAGGCCCCACAACACGCTGCATTGCGCCGGCGAAAGACCGGCGCTGCGCCAGCGGATCACCTCGAACCCGTCATGCAAAGCGTGGCTGCCGCCGATCAGCGCGGCCACGATCATCAGGGTGCGGAAGGCAGGTAGTCCCAGCAGCGCGCGCACCGGTGCCGGCGGTGGCGCCCCCTGCGCCGGGGTGCCGGCCACCCTCTCCGGCAGGCGCAGCGCCAGGCCGGCGGCCACCGCCAGCAGCCCGGCGTTCAGCCACACGATGATGCCGAGCCCAAACCGGCCCACCGCCTGGCCGGACAGCAGCGTGCCGGCGATGAAGGCTGCCGAACCGGCAGCGCGCACCCAGCCATAGGGAAAGCCGCCACGCGCGCCGGGAACGCCGGCCGAGCCGAGAGCCAGGGCGTCCGCCAAGGGCGTGATGGGGGCCAGCACCGTGGCGTGCAGCACGTAGATGGCCAGCAGCAGCGCCAGCCCGCGCGCCGGCGCGTAGCCGCAGGCCACCACCGCGGCCGCCGCGGTGCAGGCGGTTAGCACGCGGACGGGGTGGCCGGTAAGGTCGGCCAGCCGGCCGCCGGCCGGGCCGGCGAGCAGCCGCACGGCGGTGCCCGCCGCCAGCACCAAGCTGAGTCGGCTGGGCGAAAGGCCGTCCTGCAGCAGCAGGCCGGGCATGAAGGGCGAGGCCGCGCCGAAAGCCGCAAATAGCGCGCCGTAGAGCCAGAGGAAGCGGGGCAGCGGTCTCACGCGGCGCCAACGGCGGGATCACGCCGACGTTGCCTGCCCCCGCGGGGCAACTTCACGTAGCGCGCGAGGGTTGGCAGGCCTCGCGCACGCCCGACGTGCAACAATGATCCCCGAGTCAAACCCGACCTCCCGGCAGACCGCTGCTTCTGCCCTCCCCTGAAAGCGACGTATTGCCCAACCTGCATCGTGCCTCCGTAGCTTTCGTCCTAGCCACGCTGGGGATGGATGCGCTGGGGGTGGGTATCATCGCGCCCATCGTGCCCGGCCTGGTGCAGAAATTGGCACACCTCCCGCCCGCCAGCGCGGCGCCCTGGGTCGGCGCGCTGATCGCGGCCTATGCCGGCGTGCAGTTCTTCGCCGCCCCGCTGCTCGGCGCACTAAGCGACCGCTTCGGACGGCGGCCGGTGATCCTGGCCTCCGTGGCCGGGCTGGGGGTGGACTACGTGGCGCTGGCCCTGGCACCCAGCCTGTGGTGGCTGTTCGCAGGGCGGCTGGTAGCCGGCGCCACATCGGCCAACGTGGCCGCCGCCACCGCCTACATCGCGGACGTGGCCGACGAGGCGGACCGAACCAGGCTGTTCGGGCTGATCGGCGCCACCTTCGGCGCGGGCTTCGTGGTGGGGCCGGCGATCGGCGGCGTCCTGGGTGCGGTCGGCTTGCGGCTGCCGTTCTACGCCGCGGCCGGGCTGTCGCTGCTGAACTTCGCCTTCGGCGTGTTCGTGCTGCCGGAGAGCCTGGCCGCCGACAAGCGCCGTGCGTTCGACTGGACGCGGGCCAACCCGTTCGGCTTGCTGGCCGGCGTGGCGCGCGACCGTGCCCTGGCGCGCCTGGCGGTGGCATGGAGCTGCACCTGGATCGGGCTGGCGGCGGTGCAGAGCAGCCTGGTGCTGTTCACCGGTTACCGGTTCGGCTGGGGCCCGCAGCTCAACGGGCTGATCCTGGCGGCTGTCGGGCTGTTCCAGGCGCTGGTCGAAGGCTTCCTGCTGCGCCATGTGACGGCACGGCTGGGCGAACGCTCCACGGCGATGACCGGCTACGCATGCGGCGTGCTGGGCTACGGGCTGCTGGCAGTGGCGTTCGCCGGCTGGTCCCTTGTACCCGCGGTAGCGCTGATCGCGCTCGGCGGGCTTGCCACGCCGTCCGTGCGCGCCATGGTGGCCGGGCGCGGCAAGGGTGACGCGCAGGGCGAGATGCAGGGCATGCTCTCCGCGGTGGAGGGACTGACAGCGGTGGTGGCGCCGTTGGCCACGGCGGGGCTGTTCTACGCGTTCACCGCGCACGTGCTGCCGGTGAGCTTCCCGGGAGCGCCGTTCGCGCTGGCTGCGGGGTCGGCCCTGGTGGCGGGACTGCTGTTGCGGCGGGTGTGAGTCAAGGCTCAGAAAAAAAGCCTTCTTTTTCGAGAAAAAAGCAAAAGCTTTCATCCGGCTGCCGCGGTCCGTCGGATGGCGTTCGACCTGGAAACGAGCAGATCATTCAATCACATTGCAAGACTTTTGTGTGGTAAATCGTTGTCAGTGGCAGAACGTCCTAAGCGGTAGATACCCGCGTCAGGCACGTGCGGCTGAGACTCCGCCAACGTAGCTTGCCCTGCCCAACCCCGCTGATTGGCAGTACTGTGGAAATAGCGGACGCGCAACTGGGTACAACGGCAGGGAGACAGGGTGCTTACCAACGCTGATGTGAAGGTGACGATGACCAAGCAGCAAACTTATAAGTCGGGAACATCACGTAAGCTGACGCCGGGCTGGACAGTCATTCCACTGTGCTTCTTGTTGCCAGGCTTGCTTTCAACCAACTACATCCTGAACTATTTCTACGGCAAAGGCGCGGCCGCTTTGGACGCTGGGTGGTTTGCGGCGCTCGAGTCGGGTCCGGTGTCGTTGTCGTTGCCGAACCCCGCTTTGATCTCGGGCAGCTTTTTCTCCTACCACATTTCTCCGATCTTCGTCCTGCTGGCAGCGGTGCATCGGTACCTCTTGCCGTTGCCGGCTCCGGTCTTCTTTGCGCTGACCCAGGGACTTTGGCAGGCAACGCTCGGCGCCGCAGCAGCCTTGTGCGTCACGCGTTGCCTGCCTGGACGCCCTGTGGTCTGCACGGTGCTCGGCCTTGCCTGCGCCGGAAACGGTATCGCGCTCGCCATGCTGGGTTTCCCCCACGTCGAAATCGCCATCTCAGCGCTCCTGATGTCGACTCTCGTTCTGCGTCTGTGCGGTTTTCATGGTCGTTCACGGTGGCTCTGGACTTGCCCACTCGTCCTCCTCCTGATGGTGCGCGAAGACGCGGGGCTTCAATGCGCCGCCGTTTTCGGTTGTCTCGCCCTCTACAGGCTGCGTAACGGCGATCGCCGCTCGGGAGTTGGCGATCTCGGGACTGCCCTCCTATGCGCTTGCCTCAGCGGTGCAGAGTTGGCCATTCAAGAACATCCGTTCCCGGCGCCACCGAACATGTTCGCCGCCATCTATTCGGGAACGCCGCCCTTCGCACATGTGACACACGCCTTCCTGCAAGGCCGCCTTTACAGGCTTTACCAAGATCGTGCCTATGTCTGGGCGCCAATATGTCTTGCGTTGTTCTACGCGGCAGTTACCCGCGACGTTCTGCCAGCGATTGGAAGCGTGGCGTGCCTGCCATGGTGCGTGTTGGCCTGCGTGGCAATCTCGCCCTCAGCGGGCGAGATGGTCAGTTACTACAGCTTCCCGATGATGATCGGCTCGTTATGGCCGATGCTGGGCGTCTTGCCGGCCTTTCGAGCCGAACCTCAAGCGCGATGGCGTTATCTCTGGCTGCAATCCGGGATGTTGATGCTTTCGATCGGCTTGTTCTTCGAATGGGGTTCGGCGAACCACGACCCGACTCCTTGGACCTCGATGGGATTTGGCTGGACACGTCGCATAGGACCGATGGAGGCATTCACCGACACGTTGCTGGCCAAGCGTCCCACGCTCGGACATTTTGTCGTTGACGACGCCGTAGTCTCGCTGCGCATGGCTGCGTTCGTTCCAGGTGAATGGCGTTACCGGATGGTGTTCACGCTTGCGGAGCAAAGAAGCATCGACGCGATCTTTAGCCAGCCAGGCACTTGGACGGACGGTTTGACGCAGCCGCTCGCCGAGCGTGTTGGTTTGCCACCGGCAAGGTCTATCGAGGGTACGCCTTTTGTCTTTCGTAGCCATCTTGTTCAGTTTGGCAAAGGCGAAAGCAATTTCCAGACTGACGAAGCGACACGTTCCGATTGACCAGAACTAACGCGATCCACACGAAGCCGGACGTCACTTCCAGGCCTGGCAAGAGCCAGCGTAACGGCTTATCTGACGGCAGAAGAAAAGATCTCGGGCGGTTCGATCGTTATGCTTTGAACGGCAATGCCGAGATCGCGCGGGTCATCATTTCCGGGGATCAGGTCGAGCGGCCGTTTGCCGGCGCAGGAAATGCTGAGTAGCTGCTCTTCAGCATGCGGTAGGAAGATCTCGCGGGAACGCTCTGCCGGTCCCAAACTGACTGTCACGCGACGGCGTCCACACGAAACAGTGACTTCTCTGACAACGGGCAGGTGATTCGATACCAGAAGCGCTATGTCTGACCCTGTTGACGCAGCAGGTAACCGGAGTCTTGCCACACCGCCCTGCGTCCAGCGTTGCGACGGTTCGGACGGGAACCAACCCTCTAGCCAGTCACACTCGGCGGCATCGGGCCCCAACGTGGTCACGGGTGCCTGCCTTTCATAGACAACCGGAGTCGCCACAAAAACTTGTGCGCGAGCAATGCCGGAAAAGTCATGCTCTTGCATGGTCCAACCAGCACGTTGCATGGCTTCCCCAAGGAAATCGCGCGTGAAACCGAGCTCCATCCACCCGTATTGCCGGATGCAGTATACCGACAACCCGTCCAGCCGGGGTCCCCACGGGTAAGGTAAGATCTGGTTCGGAGACGACATGATCGGCTCGCCGCACAGAACAAGGCGGCCGCCCGGCTTCAATCGTCGCCTAAGCCGGTGAAGCAGTTTTGGCGTGTCCAGAGCGTGGTGAAACGACTCAAAAAAAATGATCCTGTCGAAACGCTCCTCGCCGAATCCTTCGCCGAACTCCGCTTGCTCGGCCGGCACTTGCACGCCTGTAGCTTCAGCCTGTGCACGGAGCAAATCTAGCATTCGTTCATCGATGTCCACGCCGAAGGCATCAATACCCATGCGCGCCAACATGAGTAGAAATTGACCACTGGCGCAACCATACTCCAGCACGCGCGGCCGTTGACTTGGCGCGATGTCGAGAAATCGCAGGATCTGACCCCACGCATGCAAGAACTCTGAAGTGAGGCGAACATCGCTAAAATTCCAGGGCGCCATGTCAGTGAACGGATTGGTAATGGGCATCGTCTCCGATGCTTCGTCTCGTTCTGCTTGGTAGTTGCCACCTTGTCCACGGAGCAAAAGGTAGAGATCCAGCACGCCAGCACGGTAGGACTCGGAAAAAGGGTCCAGCCGCGCCAGAGCGTCAGCTTCTGCTACATGTAGGGTAATGGAAGACAACCGTTGGTATTCCTCTGAATCAGGGCGCTCGCCGCGTAACGATCCGAGTGCCTGATCGAACTCTTGCGTCGTCAGCACGGTTGAGATGCTGGTCGTATCTTTTACAGGTGCTATTCGCAAAACTGCGCGCCAGCGGATCCAAATGTTGCGCATCGCTAGACTCCGCTGCCCGGAGTACTAAACGCCTGCAAGCGGCTCAAACCCATGCGCAGACGCCCCGGTAGCTCGCGATTTCAAGCGAAGACAAGGCTTCTCCACCAAGTGCCAAGACAGGAACGCACATGAAGCACTCAAGATGATGCAGAGGGCGATCGCGTTCGCGCTTCGATATTCAAGCACCAGCTGCTGTACTGGAAAGGCGTAGAGATACAGTCCGTAGGACAAGTCACCCAGAACAGCAGCGTGCCGGAGGATCGGTGTGGACGCCTGACCAAGGCAGACGATGAGGTAGGCCATAACGGGCCATTGCAGCGCGACGTTCCACGGACCGGGCAGTTGGGTCCAACCAAAAGTGGTCAGGGACAATGCGATCGCGAGGTCGATCCGGCAAACCTGGCCAAACCGGACCTCCACCAGCGAGATTACCGAGCCAGCAAAGAAGAATGCCGCCTGTACAAGCAGGTACTTCACGTCACAATGAAAAACGAGCATTCCCCAACCGACGTCGAACAGATGGAGCCCGAGAAAGCCGATGGCCACGCCGAAGGCCGCGACAACGCCTATACGCGGCCAACCTCTCAGGGCGGCCAGGCAAAGCACAGACAAGTAGCAGACGACTTCGGGAAACAGGCTCCAGAGCGAGCCGTTTACAGCACCGCCCAGCCGACGGTCCTGAAAAACGCCGGGAAGATATAGCTCCAAATAGAGACCGGAATTGTAGAGAAACCGCCAAGTCTTGGCGGCCGACAAGTATGTGTGCAACGGCAAGGTGGTTGCCAACGGGCCTAGCGCAAAAGCGCAAAACAGGACGCAGACGACAAGGCCTGGAAAAATGCGCAGCGCGCGTTTGGTGAGGAACCGGCCTAAGCGGGGCGTGCGCTGCCAACTGCATGTCACCAGATAGCCGCTGATGCAAAAGAATATGTCCAGCCCCAGAGATGAAATCTGCATGTTCCAAAGGAGCACCAGGGGCGCGCCCTTGAGGTCCTTGCCATGGCCAACGATGACCAAAATCGCCGCAAGCAAGCGCAGGAAGTCGAAGTTGTTTGGCATGTTGGCACGGTTCGCCGCCCGAGCTGCCATGAGGGTATCGCGAGAGGCCAAACCCGGCGCCAATCAGGAGGAGTTGCGGCCGAGCAGCGCAGCAAGCAACTTGGCGACGAGATGGGATGTCGGCGCCGCCAAGCCGGGCCAGTCAGTGTAAGAGATACGCGCCACCTCCGCTTCCGTGAGCGGCGCCGACGGCGTTTCGCGCCGGCGGCCAACAATCGACGTGTGGTAATGCGGTATTACGCCGTTTTCTGTTAGCAGCTGTTCAATAAGCACGATCAACCGCGCCACCGTCTGGTCCTTAGCGTCGCTCCAGTCGAAGTTGCGCAGGATGCCGGTGAAGAACGGGCGCATGATGGTCCCACCGTAATCCCGACGATCGACGACGTCGAAATACTGATAGGTCAACGGCAGGATACGCGAAGCATGAACCCCTTCGGACGGATCATGCTTCAGCATGAACTCCATCGAAGGCGTATGCACGCCATCGCGCACTTTACCTTCAAGCGAGTCGAAACGGTATGCCTCGGCGAGGCAACCGTTGATCCTGTTCATGATCGCCATTTCCGCTTCGCCGTACATATGATGGTCGGGACCAACATATTCGTCGTATATCAATAATCCATCTGGCCGTAGAACGCGATGAATGAGAGCGAACATGTCTTCGATATGCTCGAAATGGTGGATTGCCGCTTGAACAAAGACAATGTCGAAACTCCCAGTCGGCAGATCTTCCTTAAGTACATCGGCAGAACGCAACTCCAGCCGATGCGAAAGCTCCAGTCCTGCCAGGCGTTCATTGCCGGCGGCAACCGCAGAACGCGACATCTCGTATGCGACGATGTGCTGTGCATAGTCCTGCTTGACCAAATACTCCTCGACAAAGGCCATACCGCAGCCGATGGACAGCACCCTTCCGCCGACCGGCTTCATGTATTTACGTCCAAGGTGATCTATGATCCACCCGTCCGGACTGCCTGTCGTTGGTATGGCAATGCTGTGTTGATATAAGAAGCGGTGTTGCGTGTAGTCGATCGGGTCGCCCTCGATAACCGGCTGCGACCCGACGTGTTCGCCTTTGGTGTAGCGCTCGTCCCAAATGGATGTAGCGTCGATTAGATTTTCATCTTCCATTCGGGCTGCATCCTGTTCAGGGACAAGAGAGATGACAGCCGTGCGGTGCCCCTCTTCGCGACGTGGTGATACTCGCAAGCTACGACGGCGCTGCGGAACCTTAGCCTCATCCTTCGTGAGATCATAGATACATAAGGTCAGGGGTGACAATATCGCGAGCGGAGCTTGATGCCCACGTAAGTGTAGGCTCCCAGCCGGCTTCTCTTTCCCCGCCTGCCTTGGGCTGCCGCAACTTAGCGTGCAGGTGACGGGCTAGGCCATGAGGCAAGTCATGCCGTGTTGCTTTTGCCTTCCTCGTGCAGGCGGATCAGCTCAGCCCAAGCTCTTCGGCTTCAGATTTCGTCATGCATTGAGAGCCGCGCGGACACAATCAAAGCCGTAGGTGATCAACCAGCGCGCCTGCTCTTCGCAGCCGGAACCCGCATCGGCGCGGTGGACGCACCCGCATCGCTCATCGCGCGCGCGATGAGCTTCTCGTAGTTCGAGATGTAGTCCGCCATGTCCAGGTTCGCCTCGGCCCACGCGCGCGCGCCGCGGCGCAGCCTGGCGGCCGTGCGGGTGTCCTCCAGCAGCTCCAGCAAGCCGTCGGCAATGGCGTCGGGCTGCAGGAAATCCACCAGCCGCCCACTCACCCCGTCCGTCACGAACTCGCGCACCGGCGCCGTGTCGCTGACGACCAGCGCGCAGCCGGACGCCATCGCCTCGCGCAACGACCAAGAGGCGACGAAGGGGTAAGTCAGGTAGACATGCGCGTCGGACCGCTGCAGCAGCTTGACGTAGGTTTCGTAGGTAACGCGGCCGGCGAAGTGCACGCGGCTCATGTCCAGCCTGCCGGCCAACTCGTCCTGCATCTGCTCGCGCCAGGTGCCCTTGGGTGGGCGGGCACCGTAGCTGACGCCGTCGCCGCCCACCAGGATCACCCGCGCGTCGGGGCGGGCGGCCAGAAGGCGAGGCAGGCTGCGCATGAACACGTGGAAGCCGCGATACGGCTCCAGGTCACGCACCACGTAGGTGACGAGCTTGTCGGAAGGCTTCACGCGGTAGCCGCCGAGCGTCACCACGCGGCGGCGCAGGTCCGGATCCGGCTTGCAGATGCCCAGGTTCACGCCCTCGCGCAACACGGTAATCCGGTCGCGCGCCCAGGCGGGGTAGGTGCTGAGCTGGAAAGCTGTGGGCGTCTGGCCCAGGCCGGGGTTTGAGAGCGCCATCAGGTTGACGGCGTTCTTCACCCGGATGCGCGCGGACATGTCGGGCGCGGCGGGAAATTCGGGGTCGAACCCGACATCGAAGCCGTCCAGGTTGTAGTAGAACTCATGGTAGCCGAGCACGGGAGTTTGCGGCCACACGTCGCTTACGTGCAGCATCTCGCCCCAGCCCTGGTGGCCGATGATGATGTCCGGCACGAAGCCGAGCGCCTTGAGGCTTTGTGCCGCGCGCACCACCAGGTCCGCCCGGAGCAGCGCGATCTCGAGGTCGCGCGCCAAAGGGTGCCACTCGGCGCCTGAGCCACGCGGCATCGGGCGTACCACCTTGCGCACGCCGGGGATGCCGTTGCGCTGCGCCTCGGTGACGAACAGCAGCTCGTGCTGGTTCTGTGCGGCGAGGTGGCGCAGCAAATGGAGGAATTGGGCGGGGAAGTTCTGGTGGAGAAAGAGATACTTCAAAAAAAGGCCTTCTTCTCTGAAGAAAAGAAGCAAAAGACTTTTAAACATGCGGTCGCTTGCTGGCCGCCTGACACCCGCTCTGTCGGTGAACGGTTCTTTTTCGCCATCACCGCTTGCTGCGGGTAGGCTTGGCTGGAGCGGTCGGCTTGGCGGGTTTCGCCTTGCCGGGTTTGGCTTGCGGTGCGGCAGCCGCGCTACGGGAAACCAGCTTTATCCTGAACGCCTCCAGCGGCGACATGCTCTCCGCCTGGCACGGCTCGCCGTTGTCCAGCGGGCCTACCTTGGTGCCGTCCACGAAGCTCGCCTCCACCACGCAGTCGAAACGTTCGGCGGCTTCGCCGCGCAGGCGCATGCGCAAGCCCAGGATCGGCAGGCTCATGCCGCGGCTGCCGCAGTACTGGCCGCCTTCGGCCCACGGGCTCAGCCAGCCGCGGCCCAGCACGGCCTGATACTCGATATCCGCCGGGCCTGCCTCGCCTTTGGGCGAGACGGCGAAGCCCTCGATCCAGGCCTTGCTGTCGGGTGCGCCCATCCACTCGCCCATCTTGGTCAGCACGTCGCCGCGGCCCTGCACGTGGGCCACGATCTCGGCCGACTTGGCGGCGTCCGCATCGTTGCCGGCGGCGGCGGCCGGCGTGTTCTGCGGCGCGCTCGGGGCGGCCGGGCCGGCCGGGCGCGGAGCTACGGCGGCTGGCGCGTTGGCCGGTTGCGGCACGGCCCGAGGCTGCTGGGGCTGCGGTGACGCAGGGGCTTGCGCGCCGACCGGCGGCAGGCCGGAGGCCTCGGCCAGGCGCAGGATCTGCAGCTTGGGCGCGTCGGCGGTGCTGTTCGGGGCCTGGTAGATGGTCACCAGGATCTGCGCCGGGCCACGGGTGATTCGCACCAGGGCGGCACCGTTCCAGCCGCCCAGCCAGCCATCGTCGCGGAAGCTGGTGATGGTGATGGCCTCCGGCCGGAACGCCGGGCCGGGCGGCAGCGTCACGCGGACGCCGGGCAGGCCGGTGCCTGCATCCGGCAGCGCGCTGCCCGGCGCGTTAAAGATGCAGAACAGGCCGGCATCCAACGTCATCAGGTTGGCCGAGACCTTGAGCTCGGCAACAATCTTTTGGGCAGGCTGGGTCTTTTGGTCGCTCACGGTAGTTTGTCTAGCTCCGGCTTTGCGGTGGTTATCCGGCGGGTTCGACCAGGAGGCAAGCAAGGCCTTCCTTTTTGAAGAACTTTTACCCCTCCGGCGCGGCTCCACCCGCTAGCACCCGACAGGGAGCAACAGCTTTTTGCTTCTTTTTCTCGAAAAAGAAGGCTTTGCCTTGCCTCACGCGCCCAGGTGCAAGAACGTGTCGCACAGCCGAGCCGGCGGCAGGCCCAGCGGCAACACCCAGCCCCGGCCCGCCGCCCGCACCCGCTCGGCCGGCGTGCCGATGCCGAACACCGCCGCCGACAGCCCCGCGGCCCAGATGTCGCTCAGCGCGTAGCACCAGGTTTCCGGCCAGACGGAGGGAAGAAAGGCCATGTGGGCGTCCTGTGCGCGGATCAGGGCAGCGGCCTCGGCGCGGCTGAATTCGCCGGTGATGAAGGCGCGGCCGGTGGCGAGCAGCGCGTCGTCGTCCAGCGTGTAGCCGATGACCGTGAAGAACAGGTTGAGGTCGCGGCGTGCGGTATCCTGGGCGCAGGCCAACAGCACGTCGAACCCTTTCTCCATTCCGACGGCGCCCACCACGGCCACGTTCAGGCGGCCTCGGCGGGGCCGCACGGCGGGTGCGGCGAAAGGCGGGTCGGTCTCCCACGGGCGGATCACCGGCGCCAGGCCGGGCACGTGGCGGGTGACGCGGCGCGCGACGTCCTCCGACGGCACCACCACCGCAGAGGCGTGGCGGAAATCGGCGGCGCTGCGACGGCGCAGGCTGGCGGGCGGCACCGGGTCCTCGATCAGGCGGCCCCACTCGGCCAGGCAGGACACGCAGGTGCGCGGCTCGGCCTCGCCGCAGAAGCGGCCCTCTCCGGTGACGAAGGAGACACGGGCGCAGAACCAGGCGTAGTCGTGCACCCACAGCTCGTAGGGGATGGCCAGCGTGGCGAGCAGGCGCAGCACGCTGTGGTCGTGGCCGAGCAGGTGGTGCAGTTCGGCGCGTAACGGCTGGGCCGTGCCTGGCGCGCGCGGGCGCAGCAGGCGGGCCAGCGCGCCCATCTCGCGCGGCAGGGCGTAGGCCAGGTTGGGGAACCCCGCTTCGGGGTCGCCTACCTCGCACAGCCCGTCGGTGGCGCGCAGCAGGATAGGGGTGTGACCCTCCGCCGCGATAGCCTGCGCGCGCTCGGCCACGATCCGGGCGGTGCCGCCGCCGCCGCCATGGGTGATCAGCAGCACGCTGCTAGCAGCCTGGCCAGAACGCGTGACGAAGCGCTCGGCGTCCAGCCGGCGGCGCGCCAGCGCCAGCTTGTCGGCCGCCATGAAGGCTTCCACCCTGGCGCGGTAGTCCGGGTGGCGGGCCTGCACGATGGCCAGGTTGCGGGCCAGCAGGTCCGTCCGGGCGCCGCCGAACGAGACGCCGCCGAGATGTGCCACGAAGGTCTCCGGCACCGCCACGTGCCGCCAGCCCAGCGCGCGGGCGCGTTCGGAAAAGTCGTTCTCCTCGCCGTAGCCCTGGGCGAAGCTCGCCTCGTCAAACAGGCCGGTCTCGGCCAGGCAGTCGGCCCGGATGAACATGCAGAAGCCGTGCGCGGTGGGCACGTCCACCAGCCGGCCGGCGTTGGCGCGGGCGGCCAAGGCGGCAAGGTGGCTGGTGCCCGCCAGGTCCGGCGCCGGGTTGCCGGCGCTGGGGTCGGGGTAGCTGAAGATGCTGGCCTCGTTGGACAGCGGCGTGGCGGTGCCGATATCCGGCGCGCTGCAGGCGGCCCCGCGCAGGCACGCGAGCCAACCGGGCGGCACCAGCGTGTCGCTGTTCAGCAGCACGACGTGGCGGCCGGCGGCCGCGCGTAGGCCGGTGTTGACGGCGGCGGGGAAGCCGCTTGCGCCAGGCTGCGTCTGGAGCAGGGTGATGGTGCCTTGGCCTGCCAGGTCGTGGAGTGCCGCAACCAGCGCCGGCTCCGGTGAGGCGTCGTTGACCACGCAGACGCGGTCGGGCGCTGCGATGGTGGCCAGCACCGAGGCGATGCAGTCCAGCGTGGTGTGCAGGCCGCGATACGCCGGGATGATCACGTCGGTGGGCAGGCGGGCATCCGGCATGCGGGGCAGGGAAGCGGCCGACGGGTCGGGACGGGATGGGACGGGCGTGTGGGGCGGCGGCGGCAACGGGCTGCCCAGCAGGTCGCGGCCGTCCTCCCCCACCACGCGCACGGCCAGTCCCGGCGGTGCTTCCCACTGGAATGCAAGCGGGCGGGACAGCGGGGCGGTGCCGTCCACCAGCCCACGCGGCTCGGTGGCAGTGACGCTTCCGAGCTGCACGCCGTCCTGCGAGAGCATGCGCAGGGTCGCATGCCGACCAGGGGCGGCCGGCTGCCAGGCGTAGCCGGAGACCAGGTTGCCATGGCGCTCGGCGTAGCCCTCCACCCGGGTGATTGCGGCCACGTCGATCGGGCTGCCGAGCGGCGCGCCAACACCGGCACAATTCACCTCAAGCCGGACGGCGGTGTTCCACGTGACGGGCAGGACGAACTGGCCCTCCGGCCCGGGTGTCAGCGCGGTGGGCACGCCATCCAGCGCCACGCGGAGCTGTGCGGACGGCAGGCTGGTCAGCAGCACGCCGTCAGCGCGCAGGCCACACCAGCCTTGCGTTCCGGCAACCTGGGAGGCGAGCTTGGCCAGGGCATCGTCGCACGCGAAGCCGGACAGTGCGGCATGCAAGGCTTGCGCCGCCTCCTGCATCCGGCCGCAGGCCCGATGGGCAGCGGCCAGGCCCGTCCAGCACTCGCGCACGCCGAAGCGCCGCGCCATGTCGGCGAACAGCGGGGCTGCTGCCTCCGGCTGGCCAGCCTGCAGACGGTGCAGGGCGACGGCGAAGCGCAGGTTCTGGTCCGACGGCGCCAGGCGGTGGGCACGTTCCAGCCAGGCGGGGTCGCCGTCCTGGCCGCGACGCCAGGCGTCCTGCGCGCGGTCGCGGGCGGGTTTGAGGTCCGTCTCCGGCTTTGGCAGACGGGCAGGGGGGCGCTCGTCCTGTCGGTAGCTTCGCATCAGGAGGCGAAAGCAAGCAGTTCTTTTTCGAGAAAAAGAACCAAAAAGCTTTTTTTCCCTGTCGGGTGGCGCGGCACGACGCGCGTTGGCTTGCTCAGGACATCGCCGGGCGGAGTTCCGATGTCAGCCGCTCCAAATCGTAGCTCGCCTCCTCCACGCCGCTCGCGCGGGCGCGCTCCAGCCAGATGCGTGCCTCACGCGGGTCCGGGTCGCCGCCCAGGCCGCGGGCGAGGAAGCGGCCCAGCATCATCTGCGCGTGGGCGTGGCCCTTTTCGGCGGCCAGGCGATACCAGTTGCGCGCGCCGGCCCGGTCTTCCGGAACGTCATGGCCGCCGCCGAGCATGGCACCGACAGCGAACATGGCACCGACATGGCCCTGTCCGGCCGCCTTGATGAACAGCCGTAGCGACTCCTCGTGATCCTTGGCGCCGCCGGTGCCGTTCAGCGACATCTCGGCCAGCGCCACCTCGGCATCCAGCATCCCGGAACCGGCGGCGCGCGCGATCCAGATCCGGCCCTCGGCAGGGTCGGCTTCCACGCCCCGGCCTTCCGCCAGCATGCGGCCGTACCAGTACTGCGCGTTCACCACGCCGTCGGCCGCACGGCGCAGCCACAAGATGGCGCGGCGGTCGTCCCGCTCCACACCTACGCCTTCGGCCAGGCAGACGCCCAGGTTGAAGGCAGCTACCAGGTCGCCCGAGCCGGCAGCCTGTTCGAACAACTCGCGCGTCCGCTGACCGTCCTCGTCAGAGCCGTTGCCGGAGAGCAGCAGGTTGGCGAGGTCGGCCTGGGCCTGTCGGTCGCCGCCCTCGGCGGCGCGGCGAAACCAGCGACCGGCCTCCTCAGGGTCCCGGTGGACGCCGGCGCCGGTCAGGAACAGCAGGCCGAGTGCCCTGGCGGCCGCCGCATGGCCGGCTTCGGCCGCACGGTTGTACCAGATTGCGGCCTCGGCGTAGTTGGGCGGCAGGTCGCCGCCCCGGGCGTAGATGTCACCCACCAGGGCGGCGGCCTCACGGTCCCCGGCGTTGGCGGCACGGCGCAGCCAGGATTCACCCTCCACCGGGTTGCGCGGGATGCCGCGGCCTTCCAGCAGCGCCAGCCCCCAGCGGGCCTGGCCGCTGCGCACGTTCTTCTCGGCCGATTGTTTGTAGTAGGCGGCCGCCGTTTCCACGCTGGCCGGCATGCCGGCGCCGCGTTCGTGCATCACGCCGAGCAAGTAGAGCGCCGTGGGCAGGCCGGCATCGGCCGCCTTTTTCAGCGCCACGGACGCGGCGGCGTGGCCATCGTGGTCGGTGGCGGCACGCAGCAGCGAGAGGCCCCGGCCGAGATAGCCCTGCGGACAATTGGCCGCCGCCGACCGCTCGTACCACTGTTCCGCCTCGTCGAGGTTGCGCAGGTTGTCCGGACCGGAGGTGAGGATGTAGCCTAGCAACGCCTGGGCCTCCGGCGAGCCGCCTTCGGCACCTCGGCGCGCCCATTGCAACGCGACAGGAAAGTCCGGCTCGTCGGCGGTGGGCGTGACGCCGCGTATGAACAGCTGGCTGCCCGGTGCCGCTTTGCCGCCCTTGCCGGCCAGACCGTATAGATAGAGCGTGGCCAGCAGGGTCTGCGCTTCCACCCAGCCGGCTTGCGAGGCGCGCTCCAGCCAAGCAGCGCCGTCTCGCCGGCTGACCGGCACGCCCGCGCCCTTCAGGTAGGCGCGGCCGACCCAGAACTGGGCCTCGGGCAGGCCGGCCCGGGCGGCGCGGCTGAACAGGGTGAAGGAGCGGCGCGGCTGGCCCGCTTCGTCCAGCTGGATAGCGCGCTTGAGGGCTGCGGCGGGCGACCCTGCCGAGACGATGCGGTCGATGAGCGTCAGCATACGTGTCGTCGGTCCTGCACTACCGGTTAGGCGCCCTGCCTGGATACCAGAAAAAGGTTACGCGTTGGCTGACGCGAAAGAAAGATGCGGCCCGGTGGAGTGCTCCTCCGCCGGGCCTTTTCGCCAATCTGTTGCAGATATGTATAGAAATTGCACCCCTGCGGGTTACCTGCCGCTCAGGTCGGCTCGCGCATGCCCTCCCCGAACACCGGCAGCACCCGCTCGAGCAGGTATTCCCACACCGTCCGGTCGCCGACCTTGATGTCGGCTTCCACCGCCATGCCAGGGGTGATCCGCGTGTTCTTGGGCAAGTTCTTCAAAGTCAAACGGTCCAGGGTGACACGCACGTCGTTGAAGTAGGCGCTGTTGGGCTGCTGGCCGGTGAAAACAGAGTCCGACGCGGTGCCGGCGCTGGTGCCGGACGCACCGCTAGATGCGGTGCCGCTGAGGAAGCTGTCCGAGCTGACGAGACGGACCGAGCCGTGGCCGTCGCCGAACTGCGCGTAGGGGAAAGTCTGGAACTTGATGTCCGCCATCTGGCCGGTGAGCACGAAGCCGGCCTCGTCGCCGGTCACCTGTGCGTCGATCTCGAGCGGCGCGTTGAGCGGCACCAAGGTGAAGAAGGTCTGGCCGGCCTGCACCACCGTTCCGGAGTTGACCGAGGCCACGCTGAGCACGGTGGCGTCCTCGGGCGCCCGCAGGTCGACGAGCTTGTTGTTGAGCGCAGCGTGCTCGAGCTGGTCGCGGTAAGTGGCGAGCTGCACGTTGTCAGTGGTGATCGTCTGCGACACGTCGGCAAACCATTGCTGGTTGTAGTTGTCGAGCTGGCCCTTCAGCGCGGCCACGTTCTGCCTGGCGTTCTCCGACTGCTGAACGCTGGTCAGCACCTGACGCTCGGCCTCGAGCCTGGCGTTGACGGCCGACAGCGTGTCGATCCGGCTGCCCACCTGGTCGTGCTCGAGCTGCACGCGCATCTTCTCCACGTCGACGGCCACGCCCGTCTCCTTGGCGTATTGCCTTATGTCCGCGTCGGCCTGGGCCTGCAGCGCCTTCTGGGCGTCGATCTGCCCCTGGTAGTAGCGCAGCTCCGCCTCGCGGGCCGAGGCGCGCTGGGCGAAGATGCCTTCCTGCACCAGGGCGCCCGGGCTGAGCTGGCGCGGGTGGTATTGCACCTGCCGGTTCTCGGCGGTCAGGCGGTCGATCTCGGTGCTGTAGCGGTCCACCTGGTCGAGGGCCGCCGTGTTGTCGGCCGCGGTGAAGGTCGGGTCGAGCTGCGCCAGCAACTGGCCCTTGTGCACCACGTCACCCACCGCCACGGCGATGGTCTTGACGATGGAGGTGTTGAGCGGCTGGACGACGTCCTCCGTCGTCATGGAGATCACCTTGCCGCTGGCGATCACCGTGCGGTCGACGGTCATGACGCCGAACAGGACGAAGATGATGCCGACCATGCTGCAGATCAGCAGCACGGTGCTGCGTGCGGCCGGGATGGCAGGCGTGGCGGCCAGCGCCGTGGACGGGGAGTAGAACTCCAGCATCTCGGTTGGCGCGTCGTCACGCAGGGCGTTGCTGCCGCGGCCGAACTGCAGCCAGCCGCGCTTGCCCGGCGGCGTGCCCGGGCTGTCGGAACGGGCAGGCTGGGTGGTGGTGACGGACATGGATTATTCCCCCTGTGCCAGGGCTGCGGCCGCGCGGACCGGGTCGATGTGGCGGTTCTGCTGGTTCCACAGCGTGCGGTAGACCGAGCAGCGGTCCAGCAGCACGTCGTGCGGTGCCACGTCGATCACCGCGCCGCGGTCGAGCACCATGATGAGGTCGCAGTTCACCAGGCTGGAGAGGCGGTGGGACACGATCACCATCGTGCGGCCCTTGCCGATGCGGGTGAGGTTGGCGTTGACCAGCGCCTCGCTCTCCGGGTCCAGCGCGCTGGTTGCCTCGTCGAGGATCATGATGCGCGGGTTGGTGATCAGCGCACGCGCGATGGCCAGGCGCTGGCGCTGGCCGCCGGAGATGTTCGCCGAGCCTTCCTCGATCCAGGTGTCGTAGCCCTGGGGCATGCGCTCGATGAATTCCTCGGCGCCTGCCAGGCGGGCGGCACGCACCGCGTCCTCGAGCGTGAGTCCGGCGCGGCCGGCGGTGATGTTGTCGCGTATGGTGCCGCGGAACAGGAAGTTGTCCTGCAGCACCACGCCGAAGCTGCGGCGCAGGTGGCTGAGGTTGATCTCCCGCAGCTCGGCGCCGTCGATCCGCACCGCACCGGAATACTCGCGGTTGATGCCCTGCAGCAGGCGCGTGATGGTGGACTTGCCCGAGCCGGAGCGGCCTACCAGGCCCAGCATGGTGCCGGGCGGGATGGAGAAGTTGATCTTGTTGAGCGCCGGGCGCTGGCCCAGCGGGTAGGTGAAGGTCACGTCCTCGAACGTCACCTGGCCTTCGAACTTGGGCCGCATGCCGTCGTTCTGGGCGCGCGTCTCGGTCGGGTTGTTGAGCACCTTGGCGATCTGGCCGACCGCGGTGCGCACCTCGTGGAAGTCCTCCATCAGGCGGGCGAAGCCGATCAGCGGGGCGGCAACCCGGCCAGACAGGATCATGAAGGCGATCAGGCCGCCCTTGTCGACGGTCGTGTCGTTCTGCAGCGCCAGGTAGGCGCCGAACAGCACCACGCCGCGGCTCATGAAGGTCTGCAGTGGATCGATCAAGGTCTGCGGCCAGTTGCCGAGCCGGCCGGCGGCCAGGCGCCAGCGCCCGGCATCCGCCACGCGCTCGTCCCAGGTCACCTTCTGCTGCGGCTCCAGCGCCAGCGACTTGACGGTGCGGATGCCGTAGACCGTCTCCGACATCACCGCGCCTTTCTTGTGCTCGGCCTGGATGGCCAGCCCGATCAGCGCGCCGACCGGGCGCAGGAAGATGATGATGATCAGCGCGATCAGCCCGGCGATGGCGATCGACACCCAGGCAAGCGTCGGCTCCATGTAGAACATGAAGGGCAACATCACAATCAGCGTAAAGCCGTCCAGGAAGGTGAACAGCAGCTTGCCCGTCAGGAACTCGCGCACCCGGAACACCTCGCGCAGCCGCGAGACGGTCTCACCGGCCTGGCTGCGCTCGAAGAAGTCCAGCGGCAATGCCAGCAGGCGGCCGAACACGTGCAGGTTCAGCTTCACGTCCAGCCGGGCCGACATCACCAGGATCAGCTCGCGCCGGGCCCAGCCGAGCATCATCTCGAAGAACATCATGACGGCCATGATGCTGGTCAGCAGCTCGAAGGTGGACATCGAGTTGTATTCCAGCACGCGGTCGATCGTGGCCATCACCAGCAGCGCCGGGATGATGGTCAGCGCCGAGAGCACGACGGAGGCGTAGCTGATCTGGCTGAGGAACCGCTTCTCCTCGGCCACCTTGCTGAAGATCCAGCTCAGCGTGAACGGCGCCTCGCCCTCCGCCTGGCCGTAAGGGCGCTTGACCAGGATGACGTCGCCGCCCCAGGCCTGCTCCAGCCGCAGCCGGTCCACCGCCACCGGCGGCTCGGCATCGCGTGACGTGGGGCTCTTGAGCCAGACCACGTCGCGGCCCGGATCGGCGCCCACCACGAGTCCCGCGGTGCCGTCCTTAAGCAGCAGCACGACCGGGGCCGCGTCCTTGAAGCGGAACAGGTTGCGCCAGGAGAGCCGCATGGCACGCGCTACCATGCCCTGGTCACGCAGCCAGGCGACCAGCGACGCGGGCGACGGGTAGGGCTCGCCGGCAGGGCCACGGAACTCGCCCATGTCCAGGTCGACGCCGTGGAAACGCGCCGCAGCCACGACGGCCCGCAGACGCAACTCGGTCGGCGTCAACGCCTCGGGCGCCTCGGGTGGTTCGATCTGCAGCTTCTCGCCTTCGGGGTTCAGGCTGGTCTCGGTCAAGATCGGTCCCTTTGAAAACTGGGCTGGGCGGAACTTCGGGCGAAATGGCAGGCTTTTCCGCTGTTTTATACGGTTGCAGGCCGGAAATCCGGGCTGAACCTTTGTGCGCTCAAGTTTCCTTTATCACGGGTTCCTTCAGAGAGGCATAATTTTAAACCGGTCCGCTGGCCTGTTCCGCATGCGTGTCGTTAACTCCCCGTCTTCGGGAGACGACGCCTTGCAGATACACCCCGCCCAGCGCACCGACCTTGCCGAGATCCAGGCGATCTATGCCCATCACGTGCTGGCCGGCACCGGCACGTTCGAGGAGGTGCCGCCCAGCATCGAGGAGATGACCGCCCGTCACGAGTCTGGCGTGGCGGCCGGCTACGACTGGGTCGTTGCGGGCGACGCCACCGGCGTGCTCGGCTTCGGCTACTACGGCGCCTTCCGCCAGCGCAGCGCTTACTGCTGGACGGTCGAGGACAGTGTCTACGTGCGCGACGACGTGCGCGGCATGGGCGTGGGCAAGGGGATCGTCTCGGCGTTGCTGGGCCGTGCCGAGGCCCGCGGCTACCGGCAGATGCTGGCGCTGATCGGGGACAGCGACAACATCGGCTCGATCGGCATGCATGCGAGCCTGGGGTTTCAGCGGGCCGGCGTGATGCGGGCGTGCGGAATGAAGTTCGGCCGCTGGCTGGACGTGGTGATCATGCAACGCGCGCTGGGGGAGGGTGACCATGATGTGCCGAGGAGCGAGCCTGGCTGACCGGTACAGCAAGCATAGGGTTCCGTCCCAAACTCCCGTCTTGCGCAGCACGCAGTCGCGTGACCGGGCCTTGAGGCTCCAGACCTCCGTCTGTTTAGAATCTTAATGAACAGGTTCTAAGGACGACTGTCCTTAGCGGGATCCAGGGGCAGAGCCCCTGGCCTTTTTAGATCAGCAGACAAGCCCAAGCTGGCGTAACTCAATCATGCTCCGGCTTGCGCCGCATCGACTTGGTGCCCGAGCGCACCCCCTTGGCCTCCAGCCGCCGGGTCTGTGACCCCAACGTGGGGCGCGTCGCGCGCCGGCGCACCGGCGGCACCGCAGCCTCGCGGATCATCCCGAACAGCCGCTCGACCGCGTCTTCCCGGTTGCGCGGCTGGGAGCGGAAACGCTGCGCGCTGATCACGATCACGCCGTCCTGCGTCATGCGGCTGCCGGCGATGCGAATGAGCCTCGCCTTCACCGCGTCGGGCAGGCTCGGCGAGTTGCGGGCGTCGAACCGCAGCTCCACGGCAGTGGAGACCTTGTTGACGTTCTGCCCGCCAGGACCCGAACTGAGCACGAACCGCTCGGTGAGTTCGGCTGCATCTATCGAGAGTGCGGCGGTTATGGAGAGGCGGGGCATGTTGCGAGCCAGGCAGCAAGCAAGGCCTTCTTTTTTGTAAAAAAGAAGCAAAAAACTTTTGTCTGTGCTGTCGCGGACTTCTCGGCACGCGTCCGCTCTTTAGCAAACATTTTTGCTTCCTTGTTCCACGACACTCTACTTGTCTGGCTTCATGAACTTCAGGATGAAGTTGTCCGCCTCACCGACGGCCGCATACTTTGCCCGGTCTTTCGCACCCAGGGCAAAGCTCGGCGGCAGCGTCCAAACGCCCTCTGGCCACTGCTTGGTGTCCTTCGGGTTGGCGTCCAGCTCGGAACTGCCGACCAGCTTGAAGCCAGCCTTCGCGGCCAACGCCACGGCGTAGTCCTGCCTGACGTAGCCGCTTTCCGCTTTTGGATCCTGCGGAGCGTTGTCCAGGCCGCGATGCTCCTCAACGCCCAGGATGCCACCGGGCTTGAGTGCACGGAAGAAGCCGGCAAAGGCCGCATCGGCGGTGCCGTCGCCCATCCAGTTGTGCACGTTGCGGAAGGTCAGCACGAAGTCGGCGGAGCCGGGCAGCGCCACATCCGTCTGGCCCTTGTCCAGCGTGGAGAAGCGCAGCGCGGTGTAGCCCGGCTTGCCGGCGAACTTCTCGCGGAAGCTGGTATGGCCGGGTTCGTGCGGCGCATCGGGCGGCAGCGCCACGGTGTAGGTGCCGTGCGCAGCCAAATAGGGGGCCAGGATCTCGGTCCAGTAGCCACTGCCCGGCCAGATCTCCACCACGCTGGCGTCCGGCCGCAGGCCGAAGAAGGCGAGCTCCTCTGCCGGGTGACGCGCGCCGTCCCGTGCTACGTTGCGCGGCGAGCGGCCGGGTGCGTGGACGGCCGCCGCAAGTGCCGCGTCCGTGGCGGCCGAAGCGATTCGGCCGGACGTGGCGGAAAAGCCGAGCACGGCCGCAGCCGCGAACAGGCGTGATGCGCGTTGCATGGGCAAAGGTCTCCGCGAGTGGAACAGGTCGTGCCTGGCGGGCGCACGCAGCGCACGGCCGGTAGCACGCAGGCGTGATAGCTGCGCCATGATCTGAACACAGGTGCGGCCTATATACCACTCATCAAGGAGTGGTTGTGATGATGAAGTTTTCACGTGCCGGTCTGCTCAGCGCTGCGGCTGCCATCGCACTGGCCGGCAGCTTGTCATTTGCCGCGGCCCCGGCCGAGGCGCGCGGCTTCAGCGGCGGTGGCGGCGGCCATGGCGGTGGCGGTTTCCATGGCGGCGCCGGCGGCTTCCACGGAGGTTACGGCGGCGGCTACCACGGCGGCGGCTACGGCTTCCGTGGTGGCTACGGCGGCGGCTTCCGGGGTGGCTATGGCGGCTACGGCTACCGTGGCGGTTACGGCTACGGCGGGTATGGCTACCGCGGCGGCTACGGCTACGGCCTGGGCGGCATCGGGTTCGGCGTCGGCGTGGTAGGGGCCTACCCCTATTACTCGCCCTACGGCTACCCGCCTTACGGTTACGCGCCCGGCTACTGAGGAAAAGATTCAGGAAGTCAGGAATCTTCAACTGCGGAACAGCCGATTTTTCGGTTGTACTTATTCCACTGAGGGCTTCCTGACTTTCCCTCTCGTAACGTTCTAGAGCGGTCCTATCCTGAGGAGGTCGCGTTTGTCTCCTGCAGTACACTTCGCTGGTGTGATCGATTGGCGGCAATTGGGTCCGAAAGGCGAATCACTTGGCGATCGGGTCGGGCGACCTCGTAGAATTTGCGGCACAACATCATGGCTGCGTTCGATGCTGGCGACCGGCTAAGACGTAGCCGATCGTTTGCAATCGGCGGCTCCTTCGTCTACGGGGCCGATTCGCGTAGT
Organism: uncultured Acetobacteraceae bacterium; assembly: GCA_964242595.1. Lineage (GTDB taxonomy): Bacteria > Pseudomonadota > Alphaproteobacteria > Acetobacterales > Acetobacteraceae > BOG-908. The sequence goes on from CAXTBC010000014.1 coordinate 26,692, forward strand.
TGTCGAACGGGTGACGCAGCGCTTGGTGCGCGGCTCAGACCGATCTTAACCCTTGGCGCCGGATCTTCGTCGACGGGACCTGGACCAGGACCAACATGAGCTGGTTGCGTGGGCACGCTCGCAAAGTCGAACGTTTGCGCACTGGTCGAAAGCCCGCGACGCCAGCATGATGATACTGCCGTTTTACCCACCCGACCTGAACCCGATCAAACAGGTCGTTACCAAGCTCTAGGCAGATATCCGAACAGCTCAGCCCAGGTCTTTGCAGAACCGTGAAGCAAGCCAACGGCACTGTCGAACAGTTTGGACAACGTCAATGCACGTACTACCTCGCCAGCTCACAGCGGCGGTCAGAGTAGTTGCGCTCAATATGTCTAGTCCTGGCATTTGATGGAGTGGGTGAGACTGAGTCTCTTTGGTAATTCAAACTGCGACGTATCGGCCGAGATGCATCCGCAGGTGTTCGTGTGTCTCATACCTGGGCCAAGACGAGATGACCGGCTCTATAATCGCGCGACAAGCGGTTGATCGGGGCCGCACCGTTCGGGCACTGGAACACGACGACCTTCATCTCAGGCCTGCGGCATGACCTATGGTGCTGAGCAGCGCCAGGAACAACCGCGCCCTCATAGCCTGAGTCGAGCAGAGCTTGGCGTTCACGCTCACGCGTGGTGACGTGGTTGTCGACAACCCTGGCAGCCACAAGGTCGCCGGCGTGCGCAAAGCCATCGAAGCACGCGGCGCGCAGCTGCTGTTCCTGCCGCCCTATCGCCGGATCCGAACCCGATCGAGCAGGTGTTCGCCAAGCTGAAAGCCCTGCTCCACAAAGCGGCGTCACGTAGTCGCAGGACGCTATGGAGGACCATCGGCGCCTCACCCGGCCGCTTCTCCCCGGCAGAGTGCACAAACTACATTCGCCATTGCGGATATGGATACCCAGGCCGAAACCGCTCTAACGCGTGGAGATTTCAACGGTGCTTGGGCAAGGCGCGATGCTTGCCTAGAGTCAATACCTTAGGCCGTGGTTATATGAGCGCGCCAATGCAGCAGAAAATTGTGGTTCTTCGTTCCGAGAAGAACTGCCTGCTTCCTAGAACCTGACAAGCGCCGATCCCCAGGTCAGCCCGCCACCAAGCGCCTCCATCAGCACCAGGTGTCCGGGCCTGATCCGCCCGTCGCCCACCGCCTCGGCCAGCGCCAGCGGGATGGAGGCGGCCGACGTGTTGGCGTGGCGGTCCACGGTGACGACCACGCGCTCGGGCGGCAGGCCCAGCTTCTTGCCCATGCTGTCGATGATGCGGCGGTTGGCTTGGTGGGGCACCAGCCAGTCCACGTCGGATTGCGCCAGGCCGTTGGCGGCCAGGGCCTCGTCCACCGCGCCGGCGAGCTTGGCCACCGCGTGGCGGAACACCTCGGCGCCCTTCATCACCAAGTGGCCTGAGCGCTCCGGCTGTCCCACGGCACCGTCCACGTAGAGCAGGCCGGCATGTGCGCCGTTGGCGTGCAGGTGGGTGGACAGGATGCCGGCCCCGTCCCTGCCGACATCGTCCTCGCCTGCCTGCAGCAGCACCGCGCCGGCGCCGTCGCCGAACAGCACGCAGGTGCCGCGGTCTGTCCAGTCCATGATGCGGGAGTACACCTCGCTGCCGATCACCAGCGCCGTGCGGATGGTGCCGGTGCGGATGAAGGCGTCCGCGGTGGCCAGCGCGTAGATGAAGCCGCTGCACGCGGCACTCACGTCGAAGGCGAAGCCGGTGGTGATCCCCAGCGCGGCCTGCACGCGAACGGCGGTGGCGGGGAAGGCGTCGTCAGGCGTGGCAGTGGCCAGGATGATGGCGTCCACGCTGGCCGCCGCCACGCCGGCCTGGGCGAGCGCCGCCTCGGCCGCGCCTGTGGCCATGAACGCCGCCGTCTCGTGCGGGCCGGCCAAATGGCGCTGGCGGATGCCGGTGCGCGCCATGATCCACTCGTCGGATGTGTCGACGGTGCGGGAGAGTTCCTCGTTGGTGACGAGACGTTCCGGCAGGTAGCCGCCGACCCCGGTGATGCGCGCGCGAACCATGCAGCCTACCGTGAAGCGGCCAGCGCCGCGCTGTTGTCTGGTGTGTCGTGTGGGACGCCGTCTGCCAGCACGCCGCCGAGTCGGCCCAGGCCCTCGCGGATGCGTTCGTTGAAGCGGTGCTCCACCATGTCCAGCGCGACGTCGGTGGCATGAGCAAACCCTTCGGCGTCCGTGCCGCCATGGGACTTCACCACCACGCCGTTCAGGCCGAGCATGACGGCGCCATTGTAGCGCCGCGGGTCGAGCCACTGGCGCATCTGCTCGAGCCCGGGCTTGGCCAGCAGGTAGCCCAGCTTGGTGGACAGGCTGGTGGCGAACACCTGGCGCAGCAGCTCGCTGATCAGCTTGAGCGCGCCCTCGCCGGTCTTCAGCGCCACGTTGCCGGTGAAGCCGTCGGTCACGATCACGTCGGTGGTGCCGGCGGCGATGTCGTGGCCTTCCACGAAGCCGTGGAACTGGCCGCCTATGTGACTGCCGCGTATGGTGTCGGCTGCCTGGCGCACCTGTTCGTGGCCCTTGCCCTCCTCGGAGCCCACGTTCAGCACGCCGATGCGGGGCGCCGTCAGGCCCAGCACGGTGCGCGCGAACATGTCGCCCAGCAGCGCGAACTCCACCAGGTTGCGGGCGTCGCAGGCGATGTTGGCGCCCAGGTCCAGCATCACCACGTCGCCGCGGGCCGAGGGCATGATGGCGGCCATTGCCGGCCGGCCGATGCCTGGCAGCGTCTTGAGCACGATCTTGGACAGTGCCAGCAGCGCGCCGGAGTTGCCCGCCGAGACTACGCCCTGGGCGCGGCCACCGGCCACCGCGTCGATGGCCAGCCGCATGCTGGACTGGCGCAGCCGCAGCGCCACGGTGGGCTTGCAGTCAGCAGCGATGGAGTCGGACGTGTGAAGCACCGTGCATGCCGCCTTGGCGCGCGGAGAGGCGTCCAGCAGCGACGCTAGCCGGCCCTGGTCGCCCACCAGCAGGAATCGTGCGGCCGGGTGGCGCAACGCGGCGATGCCGACGCCCTGGACCACGATCTCGGGCGCACGGTCGCCGCCCATCGCGTCGATGGCAAGCGAGAACGGCTGGCCGGCCGGGTCGATCGGCAGGGTCATCGCCTCGCCAGCGCCACTCTCAGACGCGGACAGCGCCCTTCAGGGCCTTGCCGGCGGTAACGACCTCACGGCCGTCGTAGTGGCCGCACGAGGCGCAGATATGGTGCGGGCGCTTCAGCTCGCCACAATTGCTGCAATCGGCATGCGCCTCGGTGGGCAGCGCCTGGTGGCTGCGGCGCATGCCGCGGCGGCTCGGCGAGGTTTTCCGCTTCGGAACGGCCATGACGCGAAGTCTCCAAAATCGAGATGGCGCTCGGCCATCGAGCCGCGCGGCTTAACAGAGTGGGACTGGCGGGGCAAGGGAAGGAAGGAAGCAGTTCTTTTTGAAAAAAGAACCAAAAAACTTTTGCTCCCTGTCGGGTGTGCCCGGATAGGCACGCGCCAAACGGACAAAAGCTTTTTGCTTCTTCTTCTCGAAAAAGAAGGGCTTTCTTCCTTAGTGCGGCTGCCGCAACCGCGACAAAGCGGCAAACGGGCTGCCCTCGGGTGCGAGCCCCGCATCTGGCATCTCAGCGCCCGGCTTGCGCGGGAACGGGTCCAGCGCCAGAGCGAGCTGTTCGGCCGCCGCCTCGCCCAGGTCGAGCACCCCGCCAGCGTAGGTCACCTCGTCGTCGGCCTCGAGGTCCAAGTCGTCGCTCTCACGGCCCTCGGGCACGAAGCGGATGGTGAAATCCTCCGCCAGGTCCGCATCGAACGGCTCCAGGGACACCACGCAGGCCTGGCGCACCCGCGCCTGCAGAAGGCCGCGTGCCTCCACGCTGTCGCCGGCCTCGCGCCGCAGGTCGAACCGGCAAGTTAGGCTGTGGACAGCCTCGATGCCCATGCGCGCCGCCAGCGCGCGGCACTCCTCCGGCCTGGCGTCCACCACGAAGCGGGCGCCGGCGCCGATGCGGGTGATGGGATAGGGACGCGCGAGTTCGGGCCCGTCAGGGGTCGCATTGTCCTCGCTCATGCGGGTGTGCCTGCCAGGGCCTCGGCCGCGGGAAGCAGGTGCATCTCGCCGCGCGCCAGCGCCGCGATGTCCTGGGTGGCGAGCGCGCGGTCCTGCGCGATGGCGGCGTGGGCCAGCGCCGCGGCTTGGCCCTGTGGGGCGGCGCCGCGCCACACGTTGCGGCCTAGCGCTTCGGCCAGCGCCGGCGCGTCGCCGGCGGCCAGCGGGGCCTCGTAGGCCCGGGCGCGGCCATGGAACGCCTCCCACATCACCCGCATCTTCTTGCCTACCGACATCTCGCCCACGCCGATCTCGCGCAGGTTGAAGTCCATGTCGGCGAACATGGCATCGAACACCGCCTGGGCCAGCGCCGGGCCAGGGGCGGCCAGCTGGCACAGACGGCGGATGGTGATGGCCGCGAACAACCCGACCAAGTCGAACCTGCCGTCCAGCGTGTCGGGGACGCCCAGGCGTTCGAAATACAGCGGGTCTCGCGCCGCGGCCACGCTGGCGGTGTACAGCGCGAAGCCAGCGCGTTCGTGGCGGCGGAGGGCGAAGCGTGCAAACAGTTTCATGGATGTTGCGGGACCATCACCATGGGTTGGACAAGCGTCAGAGATGGACGAGAGCCGCGCCGCCGCAAGCGCATCTTATCAAGTCGGACCAGACAAAGTGACGCTCTCCTGCCCGAGCCCGGCTGATTGACACGCGCGCTGCAGACGTGACACGGACGCTGCATCATGCCGGCGCCGTCGCCGGGCCAAGGACCAATACATAGTGCGCCTTCCCGCTTTATTCCGTGCCGCGCCCCGGATCGCCTTGGTGTTGGGCCTAGCCGGCATCATCGGCAGTTGCGGCGTGTTGCACGTGTTCGATCCCACGCTGCGTCAGCGCGGCTCGCTGGTGGACCCGGACGCGCTGAAGGAGCTCATCCCCGGCACCTCCAGCCGCGCGGATGCGGTGGCGCTGATCGGCTCGCCCACCGCGCGCGCCACGTTCGACGACAACACGTGGATCTACATCAGCCAGACTACCAGCACCCGCATCGGCCGCACGCCCGGCGTTACCAAGCAGCAGGTGACCATCCTGACCTTCGACCAGGGCGGCACGCTGCGCGGCGTCGCCCAGCGCTCCAAGCAGGACGGCAAGCAGGTGGACATGGCGGCGGGCGCCACACCCTCGCCGGGCAGCGAGGCTTCGTTCATGCAGCAGCTGTTCGGCAACGTGGGCAAGTTCACGCCGGCTGGCCTGCCCGGGGGGCTGGGCAGCAGTACGGGAGCGTCGGCGCCGGGTAACACGGGTAACTCGCTGCGGTGAGCGCGGCGTAAGGGTAGGCAAGGAAGGCCTTCTTTTTCGAGAAAAAGAAGCGAAAAGCTTTTGGGCGTGCTGTCGCGGAGTGTGGAAGCCTTTGCGCATCACTTGAAACATTCGACGACTTCAGGGCGAGCTCGGTAAATCCCGCGAATGTTACAGCCGAGTCGGCTGCCCACCCCAGCGCGCGATAGCGGAGTCAAAAGTTTTTTGCTTCTTTTCTTCAGAAAAGAAGGCCTTGCTCCCTTCAACCACCTCACTCCGCCAGGGCCATAGGCAGCCCCACCCGCGTGCCGATCACCCAAGGCCGCATACCGCGCACCATGCGGTCCGTGCGCACCCTGATCCGCTCGGCGCCCACCCAGACCTCCGCCGCGCCGTCCTGCACCGCGGCGCGGTCCACCACCGGGGTGTCCTCGCAGGGGCCGCCGAGGCGGACCAGCGAGACGACCAACGCCACGTTGCAGTCGGCCGCTCCCGCCTGCCGGGCCACGGCGATCGTGCGGCCGTGCACCTCCAGCCGGCAGGCGGCGGCGTCACAGCCCGGTGCCGCCCCCAGCGCCGTGACGGCCGGGCTGCCGAACACCCGGGCGGGGGCCTCCCGTTCGTAGGGTGTGACGCCGCGGGCGGTTTCAACCAGGGTGGCCGAAGCGATGTGGACGGCGAGCAGGCCGGCCTGCGGGGTGATCAGCACGTCCGGCGGCGGGGCGAACAGCGGCGCGGCCAGGCCCAGCGCCAGGGGCAGCACGCCGCCCAGGCGCAGCCGGCCGCGCCACAGCCCGGCCCATGCCAGGCCGGCGGCCACCAGCGCCAGCCCCCAGGCGGGCGGCTGACGCACCGCCATCACCGCGCCCGGCCAGGCGGCCACGCCATGCGCGATGGCCAGCAAGCCGTGGATGCCCCAGCCCATCGGCACCAGGGCCAGCCGCTCCAGCCCCAGCGGCAGCAGCGCCAGCGCCGCCAGCCCCCACGGCATCACCCAAAGCGCGGTCAGCGGCACGGCCACCATGTTGGCGGGCACGTAGTACAGCGTGGCACGGCCGAAATGGTAGGCGGCGAACGGCAGTGACGCGGTGCCGGCCAGCAGGCTGGTCAGCACCAGGCCGGTTCCGTACAGCACCGGCCGACGCCACCGCGTGCCGGTGCCCAGCCTGGCCAGCGCCGGCCGCGCCAGCTCGTAGCCGGCGATCAGCGTGAGCACGGCGGCGAAGCTCATCTGGAAGCTGACGCCCACCACGCTTTCGGGCGCCAGCACCAGCAGGATGGTAGCGGCCAGCGCCAGGCCGCGCAGCGAGACGGCACGCCTTCCGGTGAGCACGCCCAACGTAACCAGAGCCGCCATGGCGAAGCTGCGGATGATCGGCACGTGCGCGCCGGTGAGTGCCAGGTAGGCGCCCCCGGCGCCGAGTGCCGCCAGCGCCGCGACCTGCCGCGTGGGCCAGTACAGCGCCGCGCGTTCACACAACGCCAGGCCGAAGCGTGTGGCGGCGAACACCAGGCCCATGACGATGCCAATGTGCAGCCCGGCCACCGCCAGCAGGTGCGCCAGGCCGGAGTCCTGAAAGGCCGCGCGGTCGGCCGGTGGGATGGCGGTGCCCAGGCCGGTGAGCAGGGTGGCGGCCACGGTGCCTGCCGGGCCCGGCAGGCCGGCCGCCACGCGCTGGGCGATACCGGTGCGCAACCGCGTCCAGGCGTTACCCGGCGCCTGGGCAAGCCGCTCGGCGGGGCCGATGGCGAAGCCGTAGCCGCCCAGGCCGGCGAAGAATGCGTCCCGCTGGGTGTCCCAGCCGCCAGGGTAGTCGGGCGGGCCGGGGGCCTTGAGCAAAGTGCGCACCCGCAGCGTGTCGCCGGGGGCGACCGGCCCGGTATCCGTGTTGCGCAGGCGGAGGCGCACGGTGCGCGCCAGCTTCGGTGCGCCGTCCAGCGAGGCGGCAGCCAGGGTGACGCGCCGGCCCTCCGGCAGCGCCTCGAGCGCCGTCACCTGCCCGGTCACCACCACGGCGTGGCGCGGCAGGGCCGGCCAGGGCGGCGCGCGGCTGGTGGCCAGGCAGGCGAGCGCGAAGCCGGCGGTGGCGAACGCGGCGCAGAGGGAGGCGGCGCGCGGCAGGGGCCACCGCCAGAGCGCGGCCGTGGTGCCGGCGCACAGGGCGAACGCGGCGAAGGACCAGGCCAGCGAGGGCTCGAAGGCGAGGCTGAAATAGGCGAGGCTGCCGGCGGCCAGGAAGGCAGGCAGGAACAGGATGGGACGGCCGCGCTGGTGGTCTAGGAGAGCGAGCACGAGGCAAGGCAAGCACTTCTTTTTTGAAAAAAAGAAGCAAAAAACTTTTGCTCCGCTATCGCGGACTTTTCTGGACAGGGCTTGGCAGTTAACACCGTGTCATGACGGTCAGAACCCGCTTTGCTCCTAGCCCTACCGGCCTGCTGCACATCGGCGGCGCGCGCACCGCGCTGTTCAACTACCTGTTCGCCCGCCACCATGGCGGCCAGTACCTGCTGCGCGTCGAGGACACCGACCGCGCGCGCAGCACGCAGGCAGCCACCGACGTGATCCTGCAGGGCCTGGCCTGGCTCGGCCTCAGCCCCGACGAGCCGCCGCTCTTCCAGTCCACCCGCGCCGCCCGCCACGCCGCCGTAGCCGCTGAGCTGCTGGCTGCCGGGCAGGCCTACCGCTGCTACACCAGCGCCGAGGAACTACGCGAGATGCGCGAGCGCGCCATGGCCGAGGGACGCCCGCCGCGCTACGACGGGCGCTGGCGCGACCGCGACCCGGCCGACGCGCCCGCCGGCGTGGCGCCGGTGATCCGCCTGCGCGCCCCGCAGCAGGGCGAGACGGTGGTGGACGACCTGGTGCAGGGCCAGGTGCGCGTAGCCAACACCGAGCTGGACGACATGATCATCCTGCGCAGCGACGGCACGCCCACCTACCTGCACGCCGTGGTGGTGGACGACCACGACATGGGCATCACCCACGTGATCCGCGGCGACGACCACCTGACCAACACCTTCCGCCAGGTGCAGGTCTTCGACGCGATGGGCTGGGAGAAGCCCAGCTTCGCCCACATCCCGCTGATCCACGGGGCGGACGGTGCCAAGCTCTCCAAACGCCACGGCGCGGTCAGCGTGCTGGAGTTCGACGCCCAAGGCTTCCTGCCCGAGGCGCTGTGCAACTACCTGTTGCGGCTTGGCTGGGGCCATGGCGACGCCGAAGTGCTCTCGCGCGACGAGGCAGTGGCGCTGTTCGACCTGGACGGGGTAGGGCGCGCGGCCAGCCGGATGGACTACGCCAAGTTGACCCACCTGAACGGCGTGTGGCTGCGCCAGGCCGACGATGCGCGGCTGACGGCCGATGTGCTGTGCCGGCTGGCAGGCCAGCCCGGCCTGGTGCTGGACGCAGTGGCCGAGGCGCGCATCCTGGCGCTGATGCCGGGGCTCAAGGAGCGAGCGAAAACGCTGGTGGAGCTAGCCGGCAACGCCGCGTTCCTAGCGCGGAAGGTGCCGCTGTCTTTAGATGACAAGGCACGCGCGGCGCTCACGGACGACGCCAGGGCGCTGCTAGCCGGCCTGTCGGCACGGCTGGAGGCTACGGATTTCACGGCTCCCAGCCTGGATGCCGCCCTGCGCGCCTATGCCGAGGCGAACGGGCGCAAGCTCGGCCAGGTGGCACAGCCGCTACGCGCGGCCTTGACCGGCAGCCTCATGAGCCCAGGAATCGACGCCACGCTGGCGGCGCTTGGGCGCGAGGAGGCGCTGCAAAGGATCGGAGCGGTTGCAGGCACCAACTGACGTCAACGGCTGGAAGTCTTGACCTGTAAGCGAGCATGGGGCCCTGCCTTAAACCCTGCTAGCCCATGGCTGCATCGCCTGTGGTTTGGCAGGCCCGCCACTCGGCTACGGTCCATGGGTTTGGCTTGTAGCGGGCCGCAACGGTGCTGGTGCTTCTTTCGACCTATGGAGCAGCGCTCGAATACGCGGTGTTGTTCGGGCGCTGCTGTGCAGACCTGCTGCCATAGTGTCTCTTTTCCATCCCGGGTCAGTGTTGCGTCATCACACCCCGGGACCAAACACTGAGCAGAGATGCAAGAGAATGAGCATAGCCACGAAGCCGAGCAGTCGGTTGCCAGCCTTTCGGGACAGGCCAACTCTCCGCAAATGGACTGCCCTCAAGTGTGCCAGGCGGACCATGCGGGTTAGGACAACCACTTCCGACGTAGTCGGAACCTGCCAATCCATGCACAGTAATTAGCCAGGCCTGAACCACTCAACGAGGCGCGAAAGTATCCTGGTCCTTTTAAAAAAAACTACTTGCTCAGTTAACCCTGACGCGCCTTCATCCGGGGATTTTTCTTATTGATGACGTAGACCCGCCCCCGCCGACGCACGACGCGGCAGTTCTTGTCGCGGGTTTTGGCAGCGCGGAGGCTGTTGCGGATCTTCATGATACGACCTTGAGAGCGGAACCGTCCGGGACGGTTGGAGGGGCGCGGATAGCGCCCCCAAGCCCTCGGTGTCAACCCGAGCGGATGGCGTGCCAGCGCATCAGGCGAACGCCCAGGCGGCGCATCAGGCGGATGCGCAGCAGCCAGAGCTCGGCCTCCGTCACGAAGGCGGCGGCGGTGTGGGTGCTCGGCCGCGGCCCGGCCTCCATGGTGCGGACAGCGTCGCGCCAGCCGCCCAGGGTTTGCGAGATGTGGCGGTCCGACATGTCCTCGGTGACCCGGACGTCGAATTTATGGCGCTGCAGCGCCAGCGTCACGTCATGGACGCGGGGTAGCTCCGGCAAGCGGTTGTCCAACCGGCACCACGCGGCGAACTCACGGTCCCGGGCGCTGGGCGGGTCGTCCGCAGTGAGCTCGGTCAGCACGATCTGACTGTTTGCCGAGAGGGCGCCGGCCAGGCTTTCCAGCAGCGGCGCCGGCGGCGTGCCGCGCAAGGCCTCGAGCAAAAGGGCGTGGTTGGCGGTGTGGGGGCGGAAGGCCGGTGCCGCCCTGTCCCACGCGGCCACGGACACGTGCGGCTTGCCGTTGGCCGGCTGGACGACGCGGGCGGCGGCGATGGCGCGCTGCTCGGCATCGGCCTCGAAGCTCGCGACCCAGGCGCCGAAGGCCGTGCTGATGGTGTGGGCTGGGCCGCCGAGGCCGCCGCCCAGCAGCAGCACCGTCATGCTGGAGGAGAGTGCCAGCGGCTTGACCAGGCGCATCGTCTCCGTCCCGCCGCCGGGGACGGCGAAACCCTCGCCCCATAGCGCTTCGACGGCCGCGACGCGGGTGTCCGGCCAGCGCGGGGAGACCGGCACCTGCGGCGCCGGCAGGTTTTCGGCACGGTTCCAACCCTTGATATCCACCACGCCCAATGGCCTGCCCATCTGCTTGCTGCGGTGATACTGCCCTGGTGCGCTTACCAAATGGTTGCGCCTGTCTCTGACAGTCTGCCTTGGGTTGACCTGCCTGTGGCAGAAGCGAAGGCCTTCTCTTCGACAAAGAATGGTGGCTTCAAGTTTGGGAGCGAACACCTTTGGGCGGCGTGTGTTGGGTGGTAGCCGGGTTGACCAGCAGATTTTCGAGCTGTTCCTGCGACACATCGTAGTTGAGCGTCTTCCGCAGGCGGCTGTTCAGGCTGGCTGCCGCGGCGTCCAAGCTGGTTTGTGTCAGCCCGCTTAGGGTCATGCCTTCAGGAAAATACTGCCGCAGCAGACCGTTGGTGTTCTCGTTGCTGCCGCGCTGCCAGGGCGATCTTGGGTCTGTTCGGGCGACCAGCCCAGCGCAGCAGGCGTGCGATCCCGGCGAACGTGCCGTCAGGCGCCAGACGCGGCTTGCGGCCGGATCGGCGCACGCAAGCGGCCCACGAAGCAGCCGCTTGCGCGCAGGAGACGGCGCGGCCGCCATGCCGGGCGACCTCGTCGGACGCCGTGCGGCCGAGCTGCCCAGCAGCCGCGCAATCGTCATTGTGCTCCAACAATTCTGCAATCGCAGCTTGATCGTGCCGCGATCGACAACCGTCAAAGACTGCCTGAAACGTGCCATCCAACGATCCTACCCTGCCAGGCCGCCCAAAGGTGTTCGCCGCCAAACTTGAATCCGAGAAAAAAGCTTTTGTCTCCGCTGTCGTGGCGGGTTGAGACACCACGTGTTCATGACGGGCACCCGCGGTCGGGCTTGGCTGTGAGCGTTGGGATGGATCATGGCGAAGGCTGACACGGGCACCTGGACGGGCTTTCTGGTGGTGGCATTCGGCGTGGTGGGGCTGATCGGAGCGTTCTCCACCTACGCGGCCGAAATCCCGTTCGACCGGGCGGTGGCGCGCAACCAGGCGCTGGACCAGGTGCTGTTGGCCGCCCACGCGGCGGACCCGAGGGCCGCCCTGGATGCGCTGCGGCCTGCGCTGGCCGAGAGCGCGGACAGGGTGCTGGGCGGTGACGGCCCGACGGAGGCGCGCGTGGCGGCCGAGCGGAGCCGGGTGCTGACCGACTTGCATGACGAGGCGCTGGATTACGGGCTGCGGTTGCGGGTGGTGATCGCGGCTTTCACCGGCGCGGCGGCGCTGTTCGGGGCGATGGTTTTGAGTATTGTCCAGCGCGCGTGAGTTTGCTTTGGGGAAGCAAGTAAGGCGTTTTTCCAAGAAAAAGACACAAAAGGAGGGCCCACGAGCCTGGATCCCGCTAAGAATAAGCCCTCAAATTGATCATTGTAGACTTTACCTTCCCTCAATCAGCGTGCCCGGCAACGACCTCCGGCCAGACGTCATCCCAGGTTCCGCCCGTCGAGGCCTTGCTGTACTCCGTGGAGCGGTTCTCGAAGAAGTTCGCGTGCTCCGGCGCGTTCAGCATGTCGTCCAGCCAGGGCAGCGGGTTGCGTTCAACGTGGAACAGCGGACTCAGGCCCAGCTGCATCAGCCGGCGGTCCGCGATGAAGCGGATGTACTGCTTCACCTCGGCCGCGTTCAGGCCGTCAACCGGGCCGAGCTCAAAGGCGAGGTCGATGAACGCGTCCTCGTGGTCCACGATGGTGGCGCAGCAGATGTACAGCTCACGGCGCAATTCTTCGGTCCAGATCTCGGGGTTTTCCTGGATGAAGGTGCGGAACAGCTTGATCACCGACAGGCAGTGCAGCGTCTCGTCGCGGACCGACCACGACACGATCTGGCCCATGCCCTTCAGCTTGTTGAAGCGCGGGAAATTCAGCAGGATGGCGAACGAGGCGAACAGCTGCAGCCCCTCGGTGAACGCGCCGAAGGCGGCGAGCGTCTTGGCGATCTCGTGCTTGCTGTCCACCGTGAAGGTCTGCATGTAGTCGAACTTGTCGCGCATCTCCTTGATGCTGCGGAACGCCTGGTACTCCGTCTCCGGCATGCCGATGGTGTCGAGCAAGTGGCTGTACGCGGCCACGTGCACCGTCTCGATGTTGCTGAACGCGGACAGCATCATCAGCACCTCGGTGGGTTTGAACACCTGGCTGTAATGCTTCATGTAACAGTTGTTCACCTCCACGTCCGACTGCGTGAAGAAACGGAATATCTGCGTGACCAGGTTGCGCTCGCCGTCCGAGAGGTTGCGATGCCAATCCTTCACGTCGTCGGCGAGCGGCACCTCCTCCGGCAGCCAGTGCACGCGCTGCTGCGTCAGCCACGCGTCGTAGGCCCACGGGTAGCGGAACGGCTTATAGACGGGGTTCTCGGTCAGCAGGTCGAAGCGGACCGGCAGTTCGTCCCTGCTGTGGCCAGCCTTGCTGGGGATGTCGGGCATGTGCTGATCCATGGAACGGTCCTGAATGGCGGGGGTGGGATGGTAGGCGCGGTGTCGGCTATTCGGAAGTGGTTTGGAAGGACGGCTTGCACAGGTCCAGGCAGCGACTCTGAACAGCCATTATGCACCATATGTAGTGGCGCACCAGGGGCATGCTACTCCATGTGGCAAGCGCCACTGTCCAGTCCTGGGCGGACCCTACGCCGATGAAACGCCCGCTCACCCGGCTCAGTCGGCGCCAGGCACGCCGCCTGCGCATCGCCCGCGTTACCTGGCAACGCCGCGCGGTGTTCGTGGCCGGCGGCGTGGCGGTGGGCGCGGCAGCGGTGGCGCTGGCCCTGGCGGCCGACCGCGCCGGCGCGGGGTTCCGCGCCATTACAGCCGGCCGTCCGCTGCTGGCGCTTGGGCTGACACCCGTCGGCTTCGCGTTGGCCAGCCTGGTGTCCCGCCGCATCTTCCCCAACTCCGGCGGCAGCGGCATCCCGCAGGCCATCGCGGCGCGCCAGCTTGCCGATCAGGCAGCGCGCGGCGCGCTGGTGTCCCTGCGGGTCGCGTCGGGCAAGGTCGTCCTGCTGCTGCTCGGCCTGCTGTGCGGCGCCTCCATCGGGCGCGAAGGCCCGACCGTGCAGGTGGGCGCCAGCCTCATGTTCGCGGCCGGCCGGCTCTCCCCGCGCCGTCAGGCGGGGCTGATCCTGGCCGGCGCCGCGGCCGGCGTCTCGGCCGCGTTCAACACGCCGCTGGCCGGCATCGTGTTCGGCATCGAGGAGATGAGCCGCTCCTTCGAGGCACGGACCAGCGGCGTGGTCATCGGCGCGGTGATCGCCGCGGGCATCACCTCGCTGGCGTTGCAGGGCGACTACACGTATTTCGGCACCACGCACGCCACGCTGCACGGCCTGCAAGGCTGGGCCGCCGTGCCGCTGCTGGGTGTGCTCGGCGGGCTGTGCGGCGGCGGCTTCAGCCGGACGCTGATCGCGGTGGGGCGCGGATTGCCAGGCGCCGTGGGCCGGGCGGTCGGGCGGCAGCCCACGGTGTTCGCGGCGCTGTGCGGACTGGTCGTCGCCTGCTGCGGCCTGGCATCCCACGGCGCCGCGTTCGGCACCGGCTACGCCGAGGCGCGCGCCCTGGTGCAGGGGGCGCCGGCCGCCCCGGGCCTGTGGTTCGGTGCCGCCAAGTTTGCCGCCACGCTGGCCTCGTCCGTCAGCGGCATCCCCGGGGGCATCTTCGCGCCCTCTCTGGCCGTCGGCGCCGGCCTGGGCGCGGACGTGGCGGCCCTGCTGCCAGGCGCCCCAGCGCAGGCGTTGGTGGTGCTGGGCATGGTGGCCTACTTCGCCGGCGTGGTGCAGGCGCCGATCACCGCCTTCGTCATCGTCACCGAGATGACCAACGACCACGCGATGGTGATGCCCCTGATGCTGGCCGCGCTGATCGGCTACGGCGTGTCCCGGCTGGTGTGCAAGGAGGGTGTCTACCATGCGCTGGCGCACGGGTTCGTAAGGGCGGCTTCGGTGACGCGGGACAGGGTCGGCTTTTAGGGCAGGCGCCTCGCTTTGGCGGTGTGTGCAAGCAGGCGTGGGGCTCTGCCCCACACCCCGCTGGGGCCTTGAGGCCCCAGACCCCCATCTGTTTAGAATATCTTACAAAATAGGTTCTAAGGACTTGTCCTTAGCGGGGTCCAGGGGCAGAGCCCTTGGCCTTCCTTCACAGGTCAACATTAAAGGCCGTTGGTATAAGAGCTCCGCTGCAGGGAAGTCTCAAAATTGTCTGTAAGAGATCCTAAACAGGTGGGGGTCTGGGGCCTCAAGGCCCCAGCGGGGTTTGGGGCAGAGCCCCATGCTTGCTAACGGATCAACACCCCGGCCATCGACATCATTGGCAGCTCAGGCACTCCTCATAGTTCGTGGCCGCAGCCACCAGCGGCAGCGGAATCGGGTCGTTGGCCACCGGGCCCATGTCGATCAGCGAGGATTTCGGCATGTCGCTCACCGTGTCCGCCCGCTGAATCGACAGCGAGCGGCAGTAGTACAGCGACTTCACGCCGCGCTTCCACGCCAGCATGTGAATCTCGTGCAGGTCGCGCTTGTGCACGTTGGCGGGCAGGAACACGTTCACCGACTGGCTCTGGCAGATGAACGGCGTGCGGTCGGCGGCGTGCTCGATGATCCAGCGCTGGTCCAGCTCGAAGGCGGTCTTGAAGACGGCGCGCTCCTGCTCGGTCAGGAAATCCAGGTGCTGCACGCTGCCGGAACGCAGCGTGATCGAGGACCACACCTCGTCGGTGTCCAGGCCGCGCGCCTCCAGCAACTGCTGGAGGTGGCGGTTGCGCACGGTGAAGCTGCCGGACAGGGTCTTTTGCAGGAACACGTTGGCCGCGATCGGCTCGATCCCCGGGGACGCGTTGCCGGCGATGATGCTGATGGACGCGGTGGGCGCGATGGCCATCTTGTTGGAGAAACGCTCCATGATGCCGTAATCGGCCGCGTCCGGGCAGGCGCCGCGCTCCTCGGCGAGCAGGCGGGAGGCAGCATCGGCCTGCTCGCGGATGTGCCTGAACATCCGCTTGTTCCACACCTTGGCAATCACGCCCTCGAACGGCACGTTCTGCGATTGCAGGAACGAGTGGAACCCCATCACCCCCAGCCCCACCGAGCGCTCGCGGGCGGCGGCGTATTTCGCGCGGTCCATCTCGTCGGGCGCGCGATTGATGAAGTCCTGCAGCACGTTGTCGAGGAAACGCATGGTGTCCTCGATGAACAGCGGGTGGTCCTTCCAGTCGAACCAGGTCTCCAGGTTCAGCGAGGACAGGCAGCAGACGGCGGTGCGCTGCCGACCGTGCTGGTCCAGGCCGGTGGGCAGCGTGATCTCGCTGCACAGGTTGGAGGTCTTCACTTCCAGCCCAGCGAATTTGTGGTGGTCCGGGCGGGCGTTGTTCACGTGGTCGGAGAAGACGAGGTAGGGCTCGCCGGTCTCCACGCGCGCGATGAGGATGCGTATCCACAGCGAGCGGGCGCTGACCTGGCGGACGATGGCCTGGTCCTTGGGCGAGCGCAGCGACCACAGCGCGTCGGCTTCCACCGCGCGCATGAACTCGTCGCTGACCAGGATGCCGTGGTGCAGGTTGGGCGCCTTGCGGTTGGGATCGCCGCCGGTGGGACGGCGGATCTCGATGAACTCCTCGATTTCGGGGTGCTGCACGGGCAGGTAGACGGCCGCCGAGCCGCGGCGCAGGCTGCCCTGGCTGATCGCCAGCGTCAGGCTGTCCATCACCCGGATGAACGGGATCACGCCGCTGGTCTTGCCGTTCTGGCCCACCTTCTCGCCGATCGAGCGCAGATTGCCCCAGTAGCTGCCGATGCCGCCGCCCTTGCTGGCCAGCCACACGTTCTCGTTCCACAGGCCGACGATGCCGTCGAGGCTGTCGGACGCCTCGTTGAGGAAGCAGGAGATCGGCAGGCCGCGCTGGGTGCCGCCGTTGGAGAGCACGGGTGTCGCCGGCATCAGCCACAGGCGGCTGATGTAGTCGTACAGGCGCTGGGCGTGCGCGGCGTCGTCGCCGTAGAAGCTGGCAACCCGGGCGAACAGGTCCTGGTAGCCCTCGCCGGGCAGCAAATAGCGGTCGTCCAGCGTGGCGCGGCCGAAATCGGTGAGCAGCGAGTCGCGGCTGCGGTCCACGCGGACCTGGTGTCGGCCCTTCATCTGCACGGCGTCGTCCAGCAAGGCGATCTCTCCCGGGTCACGTTTTGTCATGCCGTCCATCCTGCCCTGCCCCTGCTACGCGTCAAGCTTGCTACCACCAGATGTGGTGGCAGTGCCACGATTATCACGCCACATGATGGGTTTTGTGATCCGGTCCGGGGCTGCTAGCGTGGTGCGCACACCCGCTCCGGCCGCCCGGAACCGGGGCACACCAGTAGGCAGGCAGCATGACAAGCTTCGAAGGCCGAACCTCCGACCACCCCGTCGAGCCAATCATTCTACAGCGCTGGTCGCCGCGGGCCTATACTGGCGATGCCATGGATGCCGCCACGCTGCTGAGCATCTTCGAGGCGGCGCGCTGGGCGCCGAGCAGCTACAACTCGCAGCCCTGGCGTTACGTCTACGCGCACCGGGACACGCCGGCGTGGGACCGCCTGTTCGGCCTGCTCGCCGGCGGCAACCAGGGTTGGGCGAAGGCGGCCGCGGTGCTGATCGTGGCCGTCAGCAAGGAGACGATGGCGCCGCGCGGCACCGAGATGCCCAGCCACAGCCACTCCTTCGACGCGGGCAGCGCCTGGCAGAACCTGGCGCTGCAGGCCACCCAGCTCGGCTGGCACGCCCACGCCATGGTGGGCTTCGACATCCCGCGCGCTGCCGCCGAGCTGGGCGTGCCGGCAGGCTACCGGGTGGAAACGATGATCGCTCTGGGCAAGCGCGGCGATCGCTCGGTGCTGGGCGAGCCGTTCGCCGGCATGGAGCAGCCGAACGGGCGCAACCCGGTGGAGAGTTTTGCTTTCGAGGGTGTTTTTCCGGCGGCGTAAGGTGATGGAGGCGGAATTCCATTCTGAAAATGAATGAAGGACTTTAACTCAGTAGGCACAGATCTTTGCGTCACCTGCCCGGGAGAGCCGCCTGCTTCCTCTTCTCCGTCAGCCAGTCTGCGAGAGCGGTGCCCCGCAGGCCGAACACGTCGGGTACGGCGCGCGTCGTGCCGTCGGCAAGGCGCAGTGTTGCGGCCGGTCCGATTCCACCCCGACGGGTCGGAATCAGCGCGCCGCCTGGGCTGATCGACGCGATGTCGCGCCAGGCTGCGGTCCACTGCGCGTGCGGCTGCCGCAGTGCCAGGCCGGCCTCGTTGATTACCAGCTGCGTCCTGGCGACGTAGCCCCAGCGTATGTAGGCAAACGCCAGCGCACACACCGGCGCGATGCGGGTGCTGGCCACTGCCGCGTTGGACAGATCTCGCCCGGGCCCCGCTACCAGCCGGACGGCGATCACCAGCGCTGCACCGGCGGCGGCACAGCCCAGGATCGTCAAGGACAGCACGAACACCGGCCGCGTCGGATCGGCCTTGAGGATGACGGGGCCGCTCATCGGCAGGATGCTGGCAGCCCGCCCAGGAACAATTGCCGCGCTTGCGCCCCGGCACCGGAGGCAGGCTCGCCGTGCTCCGCGGCTTGCAGCAGGCTGAGCGACACCCCGCCAGGGTCGCCGGCTTCGGTGCCCAAGGCGACGATCCTGCCTGGCCGCTTCCAGACGTCCAGGTGCCGGACAGGTGCGTGCCGCCGCGGGTCCTGGGGCAGGTCACCGGCAAAACACGGTGCCGGAAAGCCGCCGGCGATGCCGCCTTGCAAGCGGCCGGCCTGGGCGGCGTCGGTGTCCAGCGACACTTGCAACAGCACGAGACGGGTCGGCCGGTTGCAGGCCCGGTCGTCCTCGTAGGCGATGATGGCTGCCGACACCGGAACCGGCGATGCCGTACCAGGCAAGCGGCCGGTCGCACAAGCGCTGCTGTCCAGCCTGAGTGCCGGTGCGGCGGCGAGTTGCAGGTTCTGGTTGGTCAGCACGTCGTTGGCCACCAGGAAGCGCGCGAAATCGGTTGGCCAGGAGGGCGCCGGTGCTGCCCGCGCCGTATGTGCCAACACCATCATTGCGGCAGTCAGCACAAAGCCTCGGCGTGTCACTCCAGCCTCAGCATGTAAACCACGGCGTCGGCGCCGATGCTGACCAACGCCGAGGCCATCCCTAGCCCGGCGCAGCAGGCCGAGGCGTTGAGCGAGGTGGGCAGCACGGAGTAGGGGAAATTTCACCGGCAAACACCACGGCCGCACCGGACGCCTGAACGCCGACATCTGTGTGGCTGGCCGAAAGGACCCAGCACACACCCTTGAAATCCCGCGGTTCCATCGGATCGGGCGAGAACATAGAGTAACGAAGGCGGGAGCCGATGCCCGGAGTCCCGGTAGCTGTTCTCGGCAGATTTTTTGGCGAGTCGCTGATGTTGACGAACGGCACCTGAAGCCCGACGCCGAGACCTAGCCCGATGCCGTCGCCCTTCAAGGTCACGATACGGCCTATCTTGCCGTCCTCGATCTCGGTCAGTGGTATCCGGATGCTGTTGCTGTCGACAGCCAGCTTGATCTCCGGGGTGCCGAAACTCACGCCACTGCCGCTCGGCGATCCCAGATACCAGTCGGACCACTTCGCCTGGTGGAAGTTGAACCTCGGGAGCCGGAAGAACGCCATTCGAGTCGAATTCGATCTGTTCAGTCCGCAAAGCGCGACCCTCGCAAAGGTTGCCAAAGCGCGCCTGCTCCCATACGCCGGTCAAGCGCGGCTGTCCGGCGCCTTTCTCGACGACAGGACTTCGTGCATTGCTGGGTCGTTCAGCGCCGAGGGGCACATGGATCAGGCACAGAACGACGTCCAGCGCGAGACCCTGCAAGCCCAGGCGGTGATGCGCAACGCCGAGTTCCACGTCCGCGACGTGGCTCTGGTCATCCTCACGGGCCTTGCGGTGATGTACACCCTGTACTTTGCCGCCGGCATCATCCTGCCTTTCGTGCTGGCCCTGGTGCTCTCGCTGCTGCTCAGCCCGGCCGCGCGCTTCCTCACCGAACGGCTGCGCCTGCCGCGCATGCTGGCGGCGGTGCTGCTAATCTGTGCCCTATTCTCCGCCATCGGCGGCATCGGCTACGCCATCTCCGTGCCGGCCAGCGGCTGGATCGAGAAGGCGCCGCAAAGCCTGCCCGAGTTGCAGAAGAAGCTGTCGTTCCTCCGCCGTCCGATCAACATGTTCGAGGGCGGCATGCAGCAGATGCAGCACCTGATGCAGCAGGCCGGGCGCGGCGCGGAGGAAGGGGAGGATGCCGTCGGGCAAGAGGCGCGGCCGCAGAAGCCGCAACAAGCCGTCCCGCCGCAAGCGGCCACGGCAAACCCCGTTGCGGGGGCCGGGGTGGGCCTCAGCCTGCTCGCCGGCACCCGCAGCTTCCTGGGCCAGACGCTCACGCTGCTGATCACGCTGTTCTTTCTGCTGGCCGACGGCGACGCGCTGCTGCGCCGCTTTGTCGAGATCCTGCCCGGCCTGACGGAGAAGAAGCACACGGTGATCATCGCCAAGGACATCGAGCGCAACATCTCCGGCTACCTGGCCACTATCACGCTGATGAACCTGCTGGTGGGCACGGCCAACGGCCTGTCCATCTGGGCGTTCGGCCTGCCGGACCCGCTGCTGTGGGGCACCGCCGCCTTCCTGCTGAACTACGTCCCCATCCTGGGCCCGCTCACCGGGGTGGTGATCTTCTTCTTCGTGGCGCTGTTCAGCTTCTCCAGCGTGCTGTGGGCGCTGGCGCCTTCCGGGGTCTACCTGCTGATCCACATCATGGAGGGCGAGACGATCACGCCCATGCTGCTGGCCCGTCGGTTCACGCTCAACCCGCTCCTGGTGATCGTGGCGCTGATGTTCTGGGACTGGCTGTGGGGCGTGGCCGGCGCGCTGCTTGCCGTGCCGCTGCTCGCCGTCTTCAAAATTCTTTGCGACAACATCGAGGTGCTGACCCCGATCGGCCACCTGCTGGGCGCCGAGCCGAGCAAGAGGAGAGCGGGCTGAGCGTGCCGCCGGAGACTTCCGCCGCAGACTTCCGCCGGCGTGTCGGACCGTGCAGCATGATGAAAACCGGAGCGCGGCAGCCTTCCGGAGCCGTAAGCGACGGATCGTGATGCGAGAGCCATGCCTTGTGACCCTGCCAGGCCGCCTGGCCGGCAACGGAGGCTGACGGATGCCCGCTGAGGCCGCGCCGGTCCGCCTACACGCGAGCTGCGCCGCCCGCGGCGCCCAGGGCGTGCTGCTGCTCGGGCCGCCGGGCGCGGGCAAGTCCGACCTACTGCTCCGGCTAACGGATCGCGGCTGGGCGTTGGTGGCTGACGATCAGGTGGAGGTGGTCGGCCTGCTGGCCTCCGCCCCCGCCGCTCTGGCCGGGCTGCTGGAAGTGCGCGGCCTGGGTATCCTGCGCATGGCCTATCGCCAGACGGTCGCGCTGGCCCTGGCAGTGCGCCTGCAGACGCCCGAACGCCTGCCGGCGCCAGCGCGTTATGAAATCCTTGACCTCCCTATGATTTCAGTAGACCCGTGCGCCGCCTCCGCCCCGCTGGTGATCGGGCTGGCGCTGGACGGGGTGGCGGGCCAGGTGTCGTTCGTGACGGGAGCTATCGGATGAAGCCGCCAGCCCCTTCCACGGGCGAGCAGGAACCTGCACAGCGCCGGGTGGTGCTCATCACCGGCCTGTCCGGCTCCGGCAAGGCGTCAACCCTGCGCGTCCTGGAGGATCTCGGCTACGAGGCGGTGGACAACCCGCCACTGCCGTTAATGGAGGAGATGGTGATCCGCGGCGAGCGCCCGGCGGCCATCTGTGTGGACACTCGCAGCCGGGGCTTCGACCCCGACGCCATCCTGAACACTTTGGCCCGTCTAAAATGCAACCCTGGCCTGCGCCCAGAGCTTGTCTTTGTGCAGGCCGACGAGACCAGTCTGTTGCGGCGGTTCACCGAAACGCGGCGCCGCCACCCGCTCGCACCGACCAGTCGGGTCTCGGACGGCATCGCCGCCGAGATACGGCTAATCGCTACCTTGCGGGACGCCGCGGACTTGGTGCTCGACACCACCGACCTTAGCCTGCCTATGCTGCGGCGCATTATAGAGCAAAGGTTTAGCGGCAATTCCACTGTCGACGCTGGCATGACAGTCTCGCTGATATCGTTTGCCTACCCCGCCGGCCTGCCGCGCGAAGCAGAGCTGGTCTTCGACGCACGCTTCCTGCGCAACCCGCATTACGACCCCATCTTGCGATCCAAGACAGGGCTCGACGACGACGTCGCGGCTTACGTGGAAGCGGATCCGGACTTCCTGCCCTTTATGGACAAGATGACCGATCTGTTAGCATTGCTCTTGCCGCGCTTCGTGCAGGAGGGCAAGAAATACGCCGGTGTCGCCATCGGCTGCACGGGAGGCCGGCATCGTTCAGTCCGCAGTATCGAGATGCTCGCCGAACGGTTGCGCACCCTGCAGCCGCCAGGCGGCGGTGGGGCCGATCGCCCGCAGCAAGGCCGGCAAGGGCTCTGGCGCGTGGTTGTGACACATAGGGAATTGATGCGGGGGGGACTCATGCGGAGCCAGGCCGATAGCGCCGGGCGCGTACCGGGTTCAGACGGCGGCAACGCGTTTTCAGAACAGCAGGGTGCGGCACCGCCGGCCCAGGCACCGAGTCCAGGCGCAGGAGGCCTGAAAGATATCCCATGATCGGATTGATCCTGGTTACCCACGGCCGACTGGCCGAGGAGATGCGTCTGGCGATGGAGCACGTGGTGGGCCCGCAGCGTCGCGTTGCCACCGTCTGCATCGGCGTGGACGACGACGTGGAGCAGCGCCGCACCGACATCGGCCACTGCATCGACGACGTGGACTCGGGCGACGGGGTGATCCTGCTGACCGACATGTTCGGCGGCACGCCCAGCAACCTGGCTATCAGCATGATGAGCCGCGGCGGGGTGGAGGTGATCGCGGGCATGAACCTGCCCATGCTGGTCAAGCTCGCCAAGGTGCGCTCCCACCAGACTCTGGCCGAGTGTACCGACATCGCCGAGATGGCCGGCCGCAAGTACATAGCTGCCGCGAGCCACGTGCTGGAGACCTGCAAGACGCCGAACCTATGCATGTCCGCCAAGGGCGTGTTGCCGACGCTGCGCGAAGGCATCGCCCAAATGTGCGGCCGGCCCATAAAGGCGCACTCGTGACCTGCCGAAACCACAAGACCGCATGAGCGAGGCGGGAGGCGAGGCCGTCGTCTCGCGCGTGGTGGCGATCATCAACCGCCGCGGCCTGCACGCCCGAGCGGCCGCCAAGCTGGTCAACACCGCCGAACGTTTTTCGGCCAACGTGGACGTGCTGCGGGATGGCCAAGTCGTCTCTGCCCGCTCCATCATGGGGCTGATGATGCTGGGTGCCGGCATGGGCAGCACGGTTGAGCTGCGCGCGGAAGGATTCGACGCGCATGAGGCGCTTGAGGCGCTCGCCGGCCTGATCGAGTCGGGGTTCGACGAGACGGACTAAAGCCAACAGCTTGAAGTGTGATTCTTGATGAAAGGCCAGGGGCTCTGCCCCTGGACCCCGCTAAGGACAAGTCCTTAGAACCTGTTCGTTAGGGATACTAAACAATGTAGGGGTCTGGGGCCTCGCGGCCCCAGCGGGGTTTGGGGTAGAGCCCCATGCTTGCTTACGAACTCCATAGCCGGACAGCGCAAAGCCGCCGCGTCGCTCCTCACGCCCCGCGCGCGATCAGCTTGTAGAACCGACTGATCTGTCCGGGGAACTCGCGGAACTCCAGCGCCAGCCGCTCGGATTCGAACATCACGAAGAACTCGTCCCAGGCGACTTCTCGCAGCCCCGCCTCGGGCGTGCCGAAATCGAACCGCAGCAACGGCCCGCCGCCGGGTGACGTGCGGCCTTCCAGCAGCGCCGGCCGGCCGTCGCGGGCCTCCGCCCAAGCCCGGATGAAGCCGTGGTCAACCGTCCTCTCCTCGCTCATTCCTTGGTCCACCGACGTGCAAACTTCCTAAACGGAGCCGGCGCGCCGTTGTTCCCGCCGGCCGCGGCAAAGCCCAGCCCCAGCAGCAGGAACACCCAGCCGCCATTGGGCATGGATGTGAAGGCGGAGGTCGAGGCCAGGGGCCACAGGGCTACGATGCCGCCTACCAGCAGGCCTGCCTGCAAGGCCGCCCGCCCCCGGGCGGCGCCCTGCGCCAGGCGCAGCAGCGCGCAGCTCACCAGCGCCACGAACGCCAGCAAGCCGGGGAGGCCGGCGTTGTCGACCGCTTCCAGGTAGTAGTTATGCGGGTGCAGGTTGCAAGCGCTGATCCCGCTGTTCGGGTTCACGGCGGGGATGCCCAGCCAGTCGAACTCGTGGACCGCCTGGAAGCTGCCGCAGCCGCGGCGGAACCCGTCGAACCCAAGCCCCAGCCAGGGGTGCAGCTTGGCAACCGCCAAAGCGCGGAGGAAGATCAGCCCGTACTCGCTCTGGGCGAAATGCGCCATCTGCCCGGATGTCTGGGCCAGCAACTTGACCGAGGCGGCCGGCGAGACCCAGGGCAGGGCCGCGACCAGCGCCGCCCCGGCCAAAGCGGCGCACAGCGCCGCCAGGCGCAGCGCTGGC
Organism: uncultured Acetobacteraceae bacterium; assembly: GCA_964242595.1. Lineage (GTDB taxonomy): Bacteria > Pseudomonadota > Alphaproteobacteria > Acetobacterales > Acetobacteraceae > BOG-908. Next base: position 51,017 of record CAXTBC010000014.1, read on the forward strand.
AGCAGCAGCGCGGCGACGGCCAAACCCAGCAGCATCAGCGCCACCGGCATGCGCTGGCCGATCAGCACCATCGTCGCCGCCGCGAGCACGGCCAGCCCGGCGCCCGCAAGGCGGGGCCGCAGGCCCGGCCGGGCCGCCAGGCCGGCCACGGCCGGGACCACCACCGGGAAGAACAGCAGGATGAAAGCCGGCCCGGCCCGCGGTTTGGCGAAGGGCCCGGTCAGCGCGCCGTCTCCCCAACGTGGCTGGCCGAACAGGTTGACACCCGTCAGGTCCTGCTCCCAGGCCTGCAGCCCAACCCAGCAGAACGCGGCGGCCAGCACCAGCCACAGCCAATGCCGCAGCTTGCCCGAGGCTGGCGGCGGCCCGGCCAACACCCAGCAGCCCAGCGCCAAGGCCAGCACCGGCAGCCGCACCGCAAGTAGCCCGTGCAGCAGTCCACCAGTGCCCAACGCCGAGCACAGCGACAGCCAGGCCCACCACACGCCGGCCGCCCAGGCGAACGGCTGGCGCAGCCACGCACCATCGCGGGCCAGCACTGTGCGGGCCAGGAACAGCACGTCGATCACCCCGATCAGGATCTCGGCCCCGGCCCGCGCGTGCAGTAGCGCCAGTGGCAGCAGCAGGCACGCCGCCGCCGCAGCCTGGCGAGCCAGGTGCTCGGCGCGTGCGGCGGCACAGGGCCGGAGTGCAAAAGTGATGCTCATGCGCCCGAGGGTCGCCGCAACCGGTGCCGTCCGCAAGTTGGTGAGCTGGGCCAATTATTGGCAAGTCAAGCCGCTGCGTGGCGCCCGAAGCTGAGAGCCGGCAAGCATTCATGTCTGTTATGAACGACTTACATCATTCCACAATGCTGGCACGCGGCCTGCAATCGGTGCTGATATGCGACGTTACCCAAACGTATGGCCGCCTCCACTCGGTCGTTCTGGTCCTGATGCGATCGTGCTGCTAAGGCCGGGCGCCGCCGCAGCCGGACGAAGGGAGACGACCATCCAGCCCGACAACATCCCCGCCTGTGGCAGGGTGCTGCTGCTGGCCGCAGCCTGCCTCGGCCTTTCCTGCTGCGCCGTAGGCCCCGACTACCGACGTCCGCCCGCGCCGGCCGCCAGCCGGTTCACCGAGGCGCCGCTGCCGGCCGGCACCGCCGCTTCGAACTCCGCCTCGGGCGGCGCGCAGGCGTTCATCGCAGGAGCCGACGTGCCGGGCGCCTGGTGGGGCCTGTTCCGCTCCCCCACGCTCACTACGCTGGTGGCCGCCGCCTTGCGCCAGAACCCCACGCTGGAGGCCACCGCCAACACGCTCCGCCAGGCGCAGGAGACCACCATCGCGCAGGAGGGCGCCCTGTTGCCCAGCGTCTCCGCCCAGCTCGCCCGCACGCGGGAGGAGGTGAGCGGAGCCGAGGCCGGCCTGGTGGGGCAGCAAGCGTTGAGCGAGAGCTTCGGCTTCTACCAGGGCCAACTGAACGTGGCCTACACGTTCGACGTCTGGGGCCAGATACGCCGCAGCATACAGGCCCAGGCCGCCGCCGCGGAGGCCCAGCGCTTCCAGCTGGAGGGGGCCACCAACATGCTGGCGGCCAACGTGGTGAGCACCGCCATCACGGCCGCATCCCTGCAGGCACAGATCGCCGCCGAGCTGGACCTGGTGGCCGCCGAGCAGCATCTGCTCGCCACGGTGCGGACGCAGTTCCAACTCGGTGCCGCCACCGGCACCGACGTGGCCACGCAGGAGGCCCAGCTGGCCAACACGCAGGCGCTCGTGGTGCCGCTGCAGACGCAACTCGTGCAAGCGCGCGACCAGCTGGCCGCCTATCTCGGCCGCACGCCGCAGCAGGCCGCGATCCCGGACCTCAAGCTTGCCGAGCTGCAACTGCCGGGGGCGCTGCCGGTCAGCCTGCCGTCCCGCCTGGTGGACCAGCGGCCGGACATCCGCGCTGCCGAGGCGCAATTGCAGCAGGCTACCGCCCAGGTTGGCGTGGCCATTGCCAACCGGCTGCCGCAGTTCACGCTGACCGGCTTCCTGGGCAGCGCGCCGGCCAAGATCGGCGACCTGTTCACGCCCGGCAACGGCATCTACACCCTCCTGACGCAGGCACTGGCGCCGGTGTTCGAGGGTGGCACGCTGCTGCACCAGCAGCGCGCCGCTTACGCTGCAGCACGGGCGGCCGCGGCCAACTACCGCGCCACCGTCATCAACGGCTTCCAGAACGTGGCCGACGTGCTGACCGCGCTGCAGGGCGATGCCCGCGCGCTGGCCGCCAACCAGCAGGCCGAGCGCGCCGCCGCGCGCAGCCTGTCACTGGCGCAGCTGCAGTTCGGCGCCGGCGGCGTGTCGTACCTTACGGTGCTGACGGCGCAGACGCAGGAGCAGAACGCCATCCTCGGCCTGATCCGCGCCCAGGCCTCGCGCTACACGGACACGGTGGCGTTGTACGTGGCGCTGGGGGGCGGGTGGTGGCACCGCCGTGATCTGCCGCCGCCGCCTGAGGCATTGTTGAGGTCTTTGCTGCCATGAAGAGAAGCGAGCAGTTCTGTGCTTCGGTCGAGTCCATGTCCGAAGACAGACAAGGCAAGGCAAGCGGTTCTTTTTTAAAAAAAAGAACCAAAAAACTTTTGCTATTGTGGCCCGCGCTGCCGGATAGGACCGCGATAGCCGGACAAAAGTTTTTTGCTTCTTTTTTTCAAAAAAGAAGGCCTTTCTGCGCCTTATGGGAGTTTGGCCGGCGGCGCATGCTTTCGGGTTTTGAAAGATATAAAGTAGAGAAACTTCTGCTCCGTAGCGCGCGCTGCCGGACGGAACCGCGACAGCCGGACAAAAGTCTTTGGCATCTTTTCTTCAGAAAAGAAGGCCTTCCTGCGCTTTGCGGGCGATTGGCCTTCGGCATGCCGCTCTTTCTCGCCTGGCCCGCTTTCGCGCAGGAACCGCCAGCCACCGTCAGCACCATCGTCGCCCGCACCACCGACTGGCAGGACACCCTGCAGGCCGTGGGCACCGTGCGCGCGGTGCGCGGGGCGGACCTCGCCAGCGAGATCGCCGGTGTGGTCGACAGCGTGGATTTCGACTCCGGCCGCGACGTGGCCGCCGGCACCGTGCTGCTCCGCCTGCGCTCCAACGACGACGCGGCCCACCTGGCCGACCTGCAGGCCGCCGCCGACCTGGCGGCCGCCAACCTGGCGCGCGACACCAAGCAGTTCCGCGCCCAGGCGGTGAGCCAGGCCAGCGTGGACGCCGACGACAGCCACCTGCGGTCCGCCCGCGCCCAGGTGGCCCAGGCCCAGGCGCTGGCGGCCGAGAAGATCGTGCGCGCCCCGTTCGCCGGCCGGCTGGGCCTGCGTGTGGTGGACCAGGGCCAATACCTGCCCGCCGGCACCACCATCGTCACCCTGCAGGCGCTCGATCCGCTCTACGTGGACTTCTTCGTGCCGCAGCAGGACCTCGCGCAGGTGCATATGGGCGAGCCGGCTACCATCCACGTGGACGCCTATCCCGGCCGCGACTTCACCGCGCACATCGCCGCCATCAGCCCCAAGCTGGATGCCGCCAGCCGCATGGCCCAGGTGCGCGCGGCAACTCCCAACACCGACCACGCTTTGGTGCCGGGCATGTTCGCGTCCGTGCAACTGCGCGTGGGCGCCGTGCACCGCTACGTTACCCTCCCCAACGCCGCCATCGTGTTCAACCCTTACAGCAGCCTGGTATACGTGGTCGAGCACGGCCAGGCGCGCCAGGTGGTGGTGCAGACTGGCGCCACGCGCGGGGACCAGGTGGCGGTGACGGCCGGCCTGAAGGAAGGCGCCGTGGTGGTGACCGCCGGACAGATCAAGCTGCGCCAGGGATCGCAAGTCGTGGTCAACAACACGGTCATGCCGGCTAATGACCCCAACCCGCACCCGGCCGAGGAGTGAGGCCAGACGAGGCACGCGTGCGTCCAAGGAAGCCGCGCCCCAGGAGTAAAAGCTTTTTGCTTCTTTTTGCTGAAAAAGAAGGCCTTCCTTGCTTCTCCGAAGGAACCTGACGCCATGCGCCTGACCGACATGTTCATCCTGCGCCCCGTGCTCGCCGTGGTGGTCAGCGTGTTCATCCTGCTGATCGGCCTGCGCTCGGAACAGGCGCTGCCGGTCCGGCAGTTCCCCAAGACCGTCAACGCGATGATCGAGGTGGACACCACCTACTACGGTGCCGACGCCAGCACGGTGGCCGGCTTCATCACCACGCCGATCGAGAACGCCATCGCCCAGGTGGACGGCATCGACTACCTGACCAGCACAAGCATGAACTCCTCGAGCAGCGTGATGGCGCATTTGCGCCTCAACCAGGACCCAGACCGCGCGCTGACGGAAATCCAGACGCAGATCAGCTCGGTGCACGACCAATTGCCCAAGGAGTCCCAGACGCCGAGCCTGCGGCTGGAGACGAGCGGGCAGGGCGGTACCATGATCCTCGCCTACACCAGCGACATCATGACGCCGCAACAGATCACCGACTACCTGACCCGGGTGGTACAGCCGCAGTTGCAGTCCACGCCCGGCGTGCAGAAGGCCGACATCTGGGGAGCCCAGAACTTTGCCGTGCGCGCCTGGCTCGATCCGGACAAGATGGCCGCGCACGGGCTGACCGCGGCCGACGTGTCGGCGGCGATGACGGCCAACAACTTCACCAGCGGCGCCGGCAGCACCGCGGGCCAGATGACGCAGATGCCGCTGGGCATCACCACCGGCGTGCACACGCTGCCGGAGTTCCGCGACCTGGTCATCAAGCAGGCCAACGGCGCCATCATCCGCCTGGGCGACCTGGCCAAGGTGGACCTGGGCGCGGACAGCTACCAGACATCGCTGCTGTTCAACGGAACGCCAACGGTGCTGATCGACATCGAGGCCGTGCCGGACGCCAACGTGCTCGAGGTGGTCAGCCGCGTGCGCGCCAAGTTCGACGCGCTGTCGGCCGACCTGCCGCAGGGGTTGCAGGCCCACGTCGCCAAGGACGTGACCGCGAACGTGCGCTCGTCGATCAACGAGGTGGTGAAAACCCTGCTGGAGAGCCTAGGCATCGTCGCCATCGTGGTGTTCGCCTTCCTGCGTTCGGCGCGGGCGTCGATGATCCCCGTCATCACCATACCGCTGTCGCTGATCGGCACGTTCGCGATCCTCGTGCTGTTCGGCTTCTCCATCAACCTGCTCACGCTGCTGGCGCTGGTGCTGGCCACCGGCCTGGTGGTCGACGACGCGATCATCGTCGTGGAGAACGTCAGCCGCGAGCTCTCCGAAGGCGCATCCCCGCTGGACGCGGCGCTACGCTCGGCGCGCAGCCTGGCCGGCCCGATCGTGGCGATGACGGTGGTGCTGATCGCCGTCTACGTGCCCATCGCGGTGCGTTCCGGCCTGACCGGCGCGCTGTTCCGCGAGTTCGCGCTGACCCTGGTGGGCTCGGTCACGGTCTCGGCCGTACTGGCGCTCACGCTGTCGCCGATGATGTGCCGCTATTTCCTGCGCGCGGCACCCGTTTCGGGCCGCCGCGCCGGACCGGGACCCCTGCAACGCTTGTACAGGCCGCTGCTGCGCGCGGCACTGACCATGCGACTCCTCCTGGTGGCGTTCGGCGCGATCGTGCTGGCCGGCAGCTACGTCCTTTACAGCGGCTCGAAGAGCGAGCTGGCGCCGCAGGAGGACACCGGCAACATCGAACTCGGCGGCGCCGTATCGCCCACCGCCAGCATCGACCAGCTTCGCATCTACGACAAGCAGATAACCGACATCGAGAAGAGCCTGCCGGAGTTCTACCGCTCCTACCAGTTCGACCAGCCGGGCCAGTCCGGTGGCGGCCTCGTTCTGAAGGATTTCGGCGAGCGCACGCGCTCGTCCACCGACGTGGTGGCCGAGTTCCAGGCCAAGCTCGCCACCATCGCCGGCGAGAACCTGGCCGCGTTCCAGCAATCGCCGCTGCCGGGCAGTTTCGGCGCCCTGCCGATCGGCTACGTCGTCAAGACCACGCGGCCGTTCAGCGAACTCGACGGCGTGTCCTCGCGCTTCCTGGAAGCCGCCGAGAAGACCGGCTTGTTCGCCTACGTGGACCGCGACCTCAAGATCGACCTGCCGCAGGCCAACGTGGTGGTGGACCGCAACAAGGTGGCGGCGCTGGGACTGGACATGACGAGCGTGGGCAGCGTGCTCAACACGCTGCTCAGCGGCGGCTACGTGAACTACTTCGACTTCGCCGGCCGCTCCTACAAGGTGATCCCCGAGGTCACCCGCAGCGCACGGCTCAACCCGGACCAGCTCAAGACGTTCACCATCGCCAACATCGGCGGCGTGCCGATCCCGCTGTCCGCGGTGGCGCACATCGAGACGCAGACGGTGCCCGAGCAGATCAACCACTTCCAGCAGGAGAACGCGGCCACCATCACCGGCGTGCCGATGCCGGGCGTGAGCCAGGGCGACGCGCTGCAAGCGCTCGACGCCATCGCCGCGCGCGTGCTGCCGCCGGATTACGCGACCGACACAAGCGGCCCGCTGCGCCAGTTCGTCCAGGAATCCTCTGGTTTTGCCGCGACCTTTGGCTTCGCCGTGGTGGTGATCTATCTCTCGCTCGCGGCGCTGTTCGGCAGCTTCCGCGACCCGCTGATCATCCTGGTCAGCGTGCCGATGTCGCTCGCCGGTGCGCTGGTGTTCATCTATTTCGGCGTGAACGGCGCCACGCTGAACATCTACTCGGAAGTGGGGCTCGTCACGCTGATGGGCCTGATCAGCAAGCACGGCATCCTGATGGTGGAGGTGGCCAACGAGCAGCAGGCGCTGGGCCACACCAAGCGCGAGGCGATCGAGCACGCAGCGCTGCTGCGCCTGCGGCCGATCCTGATGACCACGGCGGCGATGGTGCTCGGCGTGGCGCCGCTGGTGTTCGCCACCGGCGCCGGCGCGGCCGCGCGCTTCTCGATGGGCCTGGTGATCGCGTCCGGCCTGGCGATCGGCACGCTGTTCACGCTTTTCGTTGTGCCGGCATTTTATCTGGTGCTGGCACGCCGGCAGGTGCCCGAGCAGCGTGTTGGCGCGACGGAGCGGTTGCGGGGTTTGGCAGCGGAGTAAGGCAAGCAGTCCTTTTTTGAAAAAAGGACCAAAAAACCTTTGCTTCCCCGCATTTGAAACCGTCGCGTGCTGCAGGATGGATCAAGGCCTCTGATACAGCGGAGGGACAAAAGTTTTTTGCTTCTTTTTTTCAAAAAAGAAGGCCTTGCTTCCTTTTGCACGCCCGTTGTCCATCACTACGCAACCCGCATCTGCGCCAGGCGTCAGCGTGCCGCCAGCAGTCATGGAGATGTGCGTGCAGCATCGTGCGTTCGGCCCGAAGGGACCCGCCGTTTCCGTAGTCGGCCAGGGCACCTGGCGCCTGGCGGACGCAGACCGAAGGAGCGCGGTGGCCAGCCTGCGCCGCGGCCTTGACCTCGGGATGACGCATGTCGACACCGCCGAGATGTACGACGGCGCCGAGCAGATCGTTGCCGAGGCGATCGCCGGCCGCAGGGACGGCGTGTTCCTGGTCTCCAAGGTGCTGCCGTCCAACGCGTCGCGCGCCGGCACCATCGCCGCCTGCGAACGCTCGCTGGGCCGCCTGCGCACGGACCGGCTGGATTGCTACCTGCTGCACTGGCCTGGCCGCCATCGGCTGGAAGACACCATCGCCGGCTTCGAAGCCCTGCTCGGCCAGGGCAAGATCGCGAGCTGGGGGCTGAGCAACTTCGACGTGGCCGGGCTGGAGGCGGCCGAGCGCGCAGCCGGTCCCGGCCGTATCGCCTGCAACCAGGTACTCTACCACTTGCAGGAACGCGCCATCGAACACGCCGTGCTGCCATGGTGCGAAAGCCGGGGCGTCAGCTTGGTAGCCTACAGCCCATACGGCAGCGGTGATTTCCCCGACGCCGGCTCGCTCGGCGGGCAGGTGCTGCAGCGTGTCGCGACTGATACCGGTGCTACTCCGCGTCAAGTGGCGTTGCGTTTCCTGGTGCGCCATCCTGGGGTGTTTGCAGTTCCCAAGGGTGCCGATCCGGGGCACGCGGCGGAGAACGCCGGGGGCGGAGAGGGCGGTTTGTCTGCGGAACATGTGGAGGCGCTTGATGCTGCGTTTCCGCTGGGCGCGGAGCCGCGTGAGTTGCCGATGTTATAAGAATGGGGCTCTGCCCCAAACCCCGCTGGGGGTCCGGTAGCAACGGAACCGAAAGTTCGATTCAACCACTTTCCAGTAACCCCGGCAGGGCAGGTTTTCGGCAGGTAGATTGATGCATGGGTTTTTGCAGGTCATCGACCATCTTCAGCCAGATTGCAGACAAGCCCCGGCCCGGCGCATTAAACGTTGGTTTATGTAAAGCGACCGTCGGCTATGCACCCAATTTAAGTCATTTAGACGGTTGTACGCCTAACCCGAAAGCGGCCGCGCGGTGGATGACACTGCCAAATCCGTGCGCTCTCGATGGGAACGGCGGCGATCGGTGAGGAACGGGGATCGTAAGCCATCAGCCGTCATCGCCCACGTTGGTGGCCGTCCGGGACAAGGATAAGTCTATAGTTTATTGAAACAAGTCCTGAAATTCTGCGTTCGCCACACGGATTTTACGTTGCCCGGGCTGACTAGACGAGAGGCCTGCTTTCAATCGCTGCGCTGCACAGGCAGATCTATTTCGCTCGTGTTGTTTGCCGCGTGGAAAATGCTTTGGGTTGCTTTGTGGTAAGCTTGCGGGGGCGCCAGGAAGATATTTTCGACGAAGGTCTGCGGGTTGCGGTCGTAGAGCGGAAACCAGCTCGACTGGATTTGCAGGGCGATGCGGTGGCCCTTGGCGAACACGTGGCTCACGGTGGGCAGCGTGAGCCCGTAGGGAAACGGCTTATTCGGAAGCAGCGGCACCGGGCGGCCGGTATCGTAGCGGTAGCGCGCGCGGAAAATGTCCATGGATACGGGGAGAGCGTAGCCTCGCATAGCGGCCGGCGTGGCATCGTCCGGATAGATATCAAGAAGTTTCACCACCCAGTCGGCATCTGTTCCGCTGGTGGCGGCGATGAGGGTAACTGTCGGGTCGCCCGCCACGTGCAGCGGCTGTTGTAGGGGCGGTGTGCTGTAGGTGAGCACGTCCGGGCGACCGGCGACGGACCGCTGGTCCTCGAGCATCCATGTCGGCCAGTTGGCGCCGATGCCGGACACGACTTGCACCGGACGGGGTGAAAACGGCACTGGGTTCGCCGGATCGGCGACGTAGGTGTCCGGGCTGGGCTCGTTGAGCGGCGGGGGCGAGCCCTCCGAGAGGCGGCCGCCGGCTCGGAGATAGAAGCGGGCCTGGCCGTCCGCGCCGGCGGCTAGGGGAGGCGGCGGCCATACGGTGAAGGTCTGCCAGTCGCCCCCGCCGGTTTCGTAGACGGCGGCCGCGGGGAGGCTCGGGGCGACGACTCCTTCGAGCTGGGCCTGCAGGAATGGCAGAAGGAAACGGGTCCGGAACTGCGCCGCAGTATCTTGCGGCCACCGCAACGGACCGGTTTGCGTGCCATCGGCGTTGGATTGGCGGTGATACCAGGGGCCCAACACTAGGTGTTGCGAGGCAGCACCGCCGGCGCGGGAGGTGGCGGCCTGGTAGGCGTGCCTGGCACCGTAGCCATCTTCCTGATCCCACAGCGATCCGACGAATAGCGTGGGAACGATGCGCGGCTCGGCCGCCAGCCGCGCGTCGATGGCCTGGCTGCGCCAGAATGCGTTGTCGGCCGGGTGTTGGACGAGTGTTCGCCACGTGGGGCCGGCATCAAGACCGACGGCATGGGCATAGGCACCGGCCGATCCGCTCGACAGCACCGAGCCGTAATCGTCGGCCGTGGACTCGATTCGTGGCGTTCCCGACATGAATTGCACGAACGGTATCATCGCTTGGCGGAAGGCGCCGTGATGGAACCAGTCATCGCCGTTCCAGCCGTCCACGAGCGGATCGATGGCGATCGCGGCGCGCAGGGCCGGGTGGGGGTTGATCAAGGCGGCCAAGGCCGTTAAGCCGTCGAAACTGAATCCGATGACGCCGACGCGGCCGCTGGACTGTGGCAGATTGCGGACGAGGAAGTCGATCGTGTCCCAGGCATCAGTGGATTCGTCGACGCGGCGCCCAAGTTCGGCGGCCACAGGCTGCAGCATGTCAAAATGGCCGCCGGATCCGGAACGGCCGCGTATGTCCTGGAAGACGAGAATGTCGCCGTGACGGGCGGCATCTTGGTAGATCGGGGACACGGCTTCCTCGAGATGCGACGCGTCGAGGCGGAGGCGGGCCGCGGCGCCAAAGGGCGTGCGCGTCAGCAGAAGCGGCCGGTTTGTTTTGTCGTTGGCGACCAAAACGAGCGTGTGCAGCCTCACCCCGTCGCGCATCGGCACGGCGAAAGTATCGACGGCGTAGTCGCGCGGGCGCGGCCACTCGAGGGCGGCGATGGCGAGCGCGGACGCGAGTATAGCGGCGGCAAGGAGGGCCTGACGTCGGCGGCTCGGCGGGACTAGCAAGGTCTTCATGGTTGTCCTTGCGCAAGCTGGCGGCCGGTCGAAGCGGTGACGTTACGACAAAATCCGCCTGCCGCGGTATACCGGGGCCAATTACCCTGAAGTCGTGCGGCGGAAGGAAGTCCGCTTGAGACGGACGATTGACGGAAAACTGCCATTCCGCTTCCGGCCACAATGCGACATTAACGTATACCTCAACGACCGCCGCCCCCTGCCACTCATTGGCCCGCCCAGCGACCTGAACCGAACTTTCGGTTCCGTTGCTACCGGACCCCAAGAACAGGTTTTAAGGACTTGTCCTTAGCGGGGTCCAGGGGCAGAGCCCCTGGCCTTCCTTTAAGGGTCAGTATGCCGGCTTTGGTTCAGGCCTGCACGTCCTGCCCACGGCGGTCGGCCATAAACTGATCGAACTCCGCCTTGTCCTTAGCCTGGCGCAGCTTCTCCAGATACTCGACGAACTCCTTCTGCTCGTCCTCGAGCCGCTTGATCGTCTCGGTCCGATACTCGTCGAACGCGGCGTTGCCGCTGCTCGGCAGGCCGCCGAACCGCCAGCCACGCCCGCGCTGCCGCTCCATGTTCATCCACTTACCGCGCGACTGGCAGCGCCACGCCCGCGCTCGTCCGCTGAACATCACGAACATCAGCGCCACCAGCCCAACCGGCCAGAAAGTCCAGAACCCCAGGATGATCAGCGCGATCCAGGCGCCTTTGCCATACTCATCAAGCTTGTCGACGATAGGCACTGCACGTCTCCCGTGTGAATGTGAAACACATTTACATAGATGGACGAGATAAGGCCGGCGTCAAGAGGCACGTGCCGGCGCCAGAGATTGCAGGTAGATCAGCAGGCCGGCCTCAAGCAGGTCCTCCGGCCGCATCGGCAGCTTGCGGCGGGGGCCACTCGGCCCCTCGATGAACAAGGAGGCCACGCCGTGACACAACGACCAGACGTGCAGCGCCACCATCAGCGAGGGCGGCCGCCCCTGTGCCGGCATCGCCCGCGTCACCGCGTCGGCCGCCAGGCGGAACACGCCGAATGCGCGTTCCGAGGCGGTCAGCAGCGCCGGCTCGTCCTCCAGCGGGAAACCCGGCTCGAACATGGCGGCGTAGAACGCCGGCTCCTGCCGCGCGAAGCCCAGATAGGCCCGCCCGCAGGCCTCCACGGCCGCCGCCGGGCTAGGGCGGCCGTCGTTCCAGGCGGCAAAGAGCTGCTCGGCGAAGCGCTCGAAGCCCTGGCGGGAGATGTCTGCTACCAGCGCGTTGCGATCGCGGAAATGACGATATGGCGCCGCCCCGCTGACACCCACGGCACGCGCCACCTCGGCCAGGGTGAACGCGTTGGGCCCACTCTTGGCGATCAGGTCGACCGCGGCCTCAATCATCGCCTCGCGCAGGTTGCCGTGATGGTAGCTGCTACGCTTCATGAGACAAGCAAGACGTAGTCACGTAGCGGAAGCGTGCAGGAAAAGCACGCGCCCAACAGACAAAAGTCTTTTGCTTCTTTTCTTCAGAAAAGAAGGCCTTCCTTGCCTTAAGCCTGCGCCGTATGCGCCACACCCTTCTCAGCCAGCAACGTCTCCAGCTCGCCAGCCTGGAACATCTCGGTCACGATGTCACACCCGCCCACGAACTCGCCGCTCACGTACAGCTGCGGCACCGTCGGCCAGTTGGAGAACGCCTTGATCCCGTCGCGCAGGGCCGGATCCTCCAGCACGTTGGCGGTGGCGAACTTCACGCCGAGATGCGTCAGGATCTGCACCACGCGGGCGGAGAAGCCGCATTGCGGGAACATGGCCGTGCCCTTCATGTAGAGCATCACGGGATTGTCGGCGACCTCGCGTTCGATCCGGGCGGTGGTGGCGGTCTCGCTCATCTCTGTATCTCCTGGTTTGGCACGGATGTCTGCAACGCCAGCGCATGGAGCACGCCGCCCATGCGGCCGCCCAGGGCCGAGAACACCATCTGGTGCTGCTGGATGCGGCTGCGTCCCCGGAAACTCTCGCTGACGATGCGGGCAGCGTAGTGGTCGCCGTCGCCGGCGAGGTCCTCCACGAGAACCTCGGCGTCAGGCAGGGCGGTGCGGATCAGCGTCTCGATCTCGGCAGCCGACATCGCCATGCTGTCAGTCCTTCATCCAGGTCGCGAAGAAGCGGTCATGCGCCGCGTGCAGGCTCGCTGCCGATATGGTCACCCCGCCGGGCAGTGTCAAACCGTCGCCGCCCGCCCGCCCAACCACCCGCGCCGCGATGCCGGCCGACTGGGCCGCGCGCAACAGCGCCGCCGGGTTGGCGGTGGCCAGCACGTAGCGCGCCTGGTCCTCGCCGAACCACCAGGCATGCGCTGCAAGGCCGTCGGGCGGGTCGCTGAGCGCGGCGCCGACCGGGCCCGCCATCGCCATCTCGGCCAGCGCTACAAGCAGGCCGCCATCGGAGACGTCGTGGCACGCGGCGATGCCGCCGCCGGTGATGGCCCCTCGCACGAAGTCGCCGCAGCGCCGCTCGGCGGTGAGGTCCACCGGCGGCGGGGCGCCTTCCTCCCGGCCGGCTACCTCGCGCAGCCAAAGCGAGCAGCCCAGGTGCCCGCGCGTCTCGCCCAGCAGCACCAGCGTGTCGCCGTCAACCAGCGCCAAACCTAACGAGGCGGCCGCGTCGTCGAGCACCCCCAGCCCGCCGATCGCGGGCGTGGGCAGGATCGCCACGCCTTGCGTCTCGTTGTAGAGGCTGACGTTGCCGCTCACGATCGGGAAGTCCAGCGCGCGGCAGGCCTCGCCCATGCCCTGCACCGCAGCCACGAACTGGCCCATGACCTCGGGCTTCTCGGGGTTGCCGAAGTTGAGGTTGTCAGTCACCGCCAGCGGGCGGGCACCCACCGCGGTCAGGTTGCGCCAGGCCTCGGCCACCGCCTGTGCGCCGCCGGCACGCGGGTCCGCGGCGCAGTAGCGTGGCGTGCAGTCGGTGGTCAGCGCCAGCGCGCGGCGGCTGCCCTCGATGCGCACCACCGCGGCGTCGGCCGCGCCCGGCCGGCGCACCGTCTGGCCGCCGATGGTGCTGTCGTACTGGTCGGTGATCCAGGCGCGGCTGCACAAATCCGGGCAGGCCACCAGCGTCATCAGCGCGGCCTCGATGCCCACCGGGTCGGCCACCTCGCCCAGCGGGGCAGGGGGCGCCGGCTCGGTCCACGGCCGGCGGTAGGACGGGGCCAGGTCGGCCAGCGGCTCGAGCGGGATGTCCGCCTCGGTGCGGCCCTGGTGGCGGATCACGATGCGCCCGGTGTCGGTCAGCCGGCCGATCACCGCGAAGTCCAGCTCCCACTTCTCGAAGATGGCGCGCGCCATCTCCTGGCGGTCCGGCCGCAGCACCATCAGCATGCGCTCCTGGCTTTCGGACAGCATCATCTCGTAGGCCGTCATGCCCGCCTCGCGCTGCGGGCAGGCGTCCAGGTCCAGCTCGATCCCCACACCGCCCTTGCCGGCCATCTCCACGCTGGAGCTGGTGAGGCCCGCGGCACCCATGTCCTGGATCGCCACGATGGCGTCGGTCGCCATCAACTCCAGGCAGGCCTCGATCAGCAGCTTCTCGGTAAACGGGTCGCCCACCTGAACCGTCGGCCGCTTGGCCTCGGCGTCCGCGCCGAACTCGGCGGACGCCATGGTGGCGCCGTGGATGCCGTCCCGCCCGGTGCGGCTGCCCACGTAGACCACCGGGTTGCCCACGCCGGCCGCGGCACTGAGGAAGATGCGGTCCTGCCGCGCGATGCCCACCGTCATGGCGTTCACCAGCGGGTTGCCGTCGTAGGCGGCATGGAAGTTCACCTCGCCACCCACGGTGGGCACGCCCACGCAGTTGCCGTAGCCGCCGATGCCGCGCACCACGCCGTCCACCACGCGCCTGGTGACGGGGTTCTCCGGCCGGCCGAAGCGCAGCGCGTTCAGGTTGGCCACCGGCCGCGCGCCCATGGTGAACACGTCGCGCAGGATGCCGCCCACGCCCGTCGCCGCGCCCTGGTAGGGCTCGATGAAACTCGGGTGGTTGTGCGACTCCATCTTGAAGATGGCCGCCAGACCCTCGCCGATGTCCACCACGCCCGCGTTCTCGCCCGGGCCGTGGATCACCCACGGCGCGGTGGTCGGTAGCTCGCGCAGCCAGACGCGGCTGGATTTGTAGCTGCAGTGTTCGGACCACATGACCGAGAAGATGCCTAGCTCGGTCAGGCTCGGCGTGCGGCCCATGATGGAGAGGACGCGGTCGTACTCCTCCGCGTTCAGGCCGAAGGATTTCGCCAGGTCGTGAAAGTCGGGGGCAGTGTCCGCGTTCATGCCGCCAACGCCTCCGCGATCCCGGCGAACAGCGGCCGCCCGTCCACCCCGCCCAGCAGCGGGTCCACCAGGTCCTCCGGATGCGGCATCAGCCCCAACACCCGCAGGTTGACGCTGTACACGCCGGCGATGGCGCCCACGCTGCCGTTCGGGTTGGCCGCGTCCGCCAGCGCTCCGCCGGCGTCCACGTAGCGGAACGCCACCCGGCCCTCGCTCTCCAACTCGGCAACCGTTTCTGCGTTGGCGAAGTAGTTGCCGTCGCCGTGGGCCATCGGCGCGCGGAACACCTGGTTCTTGGCGTAGTGCCGCGTGAACGCCGTGTCCGCCCGTTCCACGCGCAGGTGGCAGTCGCGGCTGAGGAAGCGCAGCCCGGCGTTGCGCAGCAGCGCGCCAGGCAACAGCCCCGCCTCGGTCAGGATCTGGAAGCCGTTGCAGATCCCCAGCACGTGGCCGCCGCGCGCGGCGAACGCGTGCAGGGCCGGCATGATCGGGCTCTGCGCCGCCATGGCGCCGCAGCGCAGGTAGTCGCCGTGGCTGAACCCGCCGGGCAGCACGACCAGGTCGGCATCCCCCAGCTCCGTTTCGCGGTGCCACAGCATCCTGGGCGCCCGCCCGGCGGCCTGGCGCAGCGCGATCGCCACGTCCCGCTCGCGGTTGGTGCCGGGGAAGATGACGATGGCGGTTTTCACGGCGGTCAGGACTCCGGCGGGATCAGGCCCACGGCTTACACGCGGGGAAGAAAAGAACCAAAGATTTTGCCTGTGTGGGTGGTGCACGGAGCAGGTTCAGGTCGTGAGACCCCTCCGGCTAAGCCATCGAAGCAAGCAGTCCTTTTTTGAAAAAAGGACTAATACTAACGGCCGTAAACTTTGACCTATAGACAAGCATGGGGCTCTGCCC
>CAXTBC010000015.1:0-64581 GCA_964242595.1 uncultured Acetobacteraceae bacterium
GCCGGATTAAACCAATGCTTATCTAGGCCAGCCCCAAGTTTTTTGCTTCTTTTTTGCAAAAAAGAAGGCCTTGCTTTCTTTGTTTCAGCCTAACTCTCTGCTAGCCAGCAGGCTTGGTTGCCTCAGACAGCCACCCGCGCACGTTGTGCAGCTCCGCCCACGGGACCGGACCCAACGGAAAATGCCCCGCCATCACGATGCTGATCACCGCGTTCACGCGCTCCAGGTGAGTACGGCGGCCGGACTCGATCAGGCCGTCGCGATACAGGCTCAGGCAGCGCGTGGCCTTGGAAAACAGGCCGGGGTCAGGCTCGGGCTCCTGGGCCAGGATCGCGTCCAGCGCCGCCAATGCCGTGCGCCCGGCGGCCTCGGCACCGCGTTCACTGTCCATGGCTGGACCCGCCGGGGTTGGCCAGGCGGCCGGCACGCAGGTTCACCGTCACCGCCTTGGTGGAGTGGATGCTGGTGTTGGCGTCTCCGGTGATGGCCAGCAGCACGTTGGCGATGTCGCCGCGCGCGTAGCCCTCCCAGCCGAACACCCAGGGCATGCCCACCTGGTAGATTGTCCGACCGTCGATCACGAACGGGCGCACGCGCTGCGTCACCATGGCGCGCACCTCGATCTCGCCGCGCAGGGTGGAGAGCACGGTCCAGCCGAGATGCCGGATGCCCAGCTCGTCGGCCAACTCGGGCGGCACCTCCACGAAGGCCTCCGGCTGCAACTCGGCGGTGTGCGGCGCTACCCGGCCCATGATGCCGCCGCAATGCATCTCCGTCAGCCGGTAGGTGGTGAAGATGTACGGGAAGCGCGGGTCCTCGGGCACATGCAGCTCGTTACCCGGCCGCGCCCAGGCATGCGCCGTCGGGTTGGACTGCATGCCGTAGAGCGGGTTGCGCACCGGGCTTTCCATCGGCTCGTAATGGGTGGGCAACGGCCCGTCCTTCAGGCCGCTCGGCACGAAGAGCTGGATGTTGCCGTCCGCCTGCATGATGAACGGCTTGTCGCCGCCCAGCGCGTCCATGCCGTGCGGACGGCGGCTCCAGTCCGGGCGGTAGTCGGGCCGCGTGGTGGCCACGTAGTCCGGCACGTCGGTGCCGGTCCACTTGGCCGACGCCTCGTCCCACCAGACCATCTTCTTGCGCTCGGACCACGGCTTGCCGGCAGGATCGGCCGAGGCGCGGTTATACAGCGTGCGGCGGTTGGACGGCCAGGAGAACGCCCAGCCGAGGTGGCTGCCCGGGCCGCCAGGCCCGTCCGGCGTGCGGCCGCGGGCCACGTTGTGGCCGTCCTTGGGGTAGACACCGCAATACATCCAGCCGCCGCACGCCGTGCTGCCGTCGTCCTTGAGGTCCTGGTACTTCTCCACCTGTTTGCGATCGGCCACCGTGTAGCCGTTGATCTCGCGCAGGATCGCCTCGGCGTCCGGTTCGGCCCGCTCGCCGCGCTCGGGGTACTGCCAGGTGAGCGCCTGGATGGCAGCGTCGCGCGACGCCGTGCTGTCCGCGTAGAGCGCCTTCAGCCGCTTGCCGAGGTGGTAGATGAACCACAGGTCGGACCGGCTGTCTCCAGGCGCGTCCAGAACCATGTCGTGCCACTGCACCAGGCGGCTGGTGTTGGTCACCGTGCCATCCTTCTCGCCGGGCAGCGCGGTTGGGAAGAAGAAGATCTCGGTGCCGATATCCTCGGGCGCCAGCTCGCCGCGCTGCACCAGGCGGCCCTTCTGCCAGAAATTGGCCGTCTCCGTCATCGCCATGTCGCGCACCACCAGCCATTTCAGGCGGGTAAGCCCACGTTCCACGAAGTCGGAGTTCACGGCGCCCACCACCGGGTTCTGCCCCAGGATGAACTGGCCGTGCAGCACGCCGTCCACCATCGCCATCGTCATCGGCTGTTGGGAGAGGTCGCCGGTAAGCTTGGGCAAATGCTGGTAGCCCCACTCGTTTTGCGCCGTGGCGTGCGGACCGTACCAGGCCTTCAGCAGGCTGACGGCGTATTTCGGCATGTTGGCCCACCAGCCGGTGGTGGGTGTCTCCGTCTTGAGGTAGGCCTCGAGCGTCGCGTGGTCGTGCAGCGCGTTGGGTTGCGGCAGGTAGGTGGGCAGCATGTTGTACAGCGTCGGGATGTCCGTGCTGCCCTGGATGCTGGCGTGGCCGCGCAGCGCCATGATGCCGCCGCCCGGCCGGCCCATGTTGCCCAGCAGGCCCTGCACGATGCTGGCGGCCCGGATGATCTGCACGCCCACCGTGCTGTGCGTCCAGCCCACGGCGTAGCAGATGGCGCCGGTGCGATCGCGGCCGGAGTTGCGCGCCAGCGCGTCGGCCACCCGCAGGAAGGTGGCCGCCGGGCAGCCGGTCACGCGTTCCACCATCTCCGGCGTGTAGCGCGCATAGTGGCGGCGCATGATCTGGTAGACGCAATTGGGGTGCTGCAGCGTCTCGTCGCGTGCCGGCGGGCTCTCCGTCATGCTCTCGAAGTCGCCGTCGTCCTGCTCCTGGTTGCCGACACGGTGTTCGGAAACCGAGGAGGGGACCTTCTTGCCTTCATACTGCCAGCTGGCGGTCGCGTAGGTGCCGGTCTTGGGATCGAAGCCGGAGAACACACCGTCGTTCTGCTCGGGGTCCTGGTAGGAGCCCTCGATGATGTGGGCGATGTTGGTGTACGCCATCGCGTAGTCGCGGAACCACAGGTCGCCTTCCAGCAGGTAGCGGATGATGCCGCCCAGGAAAGCGATGTCGCTGCCCGAACGTATGGGCGCGTGCACGTCGGCCAGCGCCGAGGTGCGGGTGAAGCGCGGGTCCACGTGGATGATGGCGGCGCCGCGCCGCTTGGCCTCCACCACGAAGCGGAACCCGATCGGGTGGTTCTCCGCCATGTTGGAGCCCATGATCACGATGCAGTCGGACTGCTCGAGGTCCCACAAGGCCATCGTGGCTGCGCCGCGTCCGAAGGAGGTGCCCAGACTGGGCACCGAAGAGGAGTGTCAGATGCGAGCCTGGTTCTCGACGTTGACCAGTCCCAACCCTCCAGAGAACAGCTTCTTGATCAGGTAGTTCTCTTCGTTGTCCAGCGTGGCGCCGCCCAGCGAGCCCACGCCCAGCGTGTGGTTCACCACGCGGCCGTCGGGCAGCTTCTCGACGAACGTGTCGTCGCGCGCCGCCTTGGTGAGCTGCGCCACCCGCTCCATCGCCCACTCCAGCGGGCGCTCCTCCCACGCCTTGGCGTGCGGCGCGCGGTAGAGCACGGTGTTGATACGCTGCGGGGAGAGCAGCACGCCCAGGGTGCTGGCGCCCTTGGGGCACAGCGTGCCCTGGTTGATCGGGCTGCGCGGGTCGCCCTCGATGTGGATGGGCCGGCCACCCTTGGCATAGACGAGCTGGCCGCAGCCGACCGCGCAGAACGGGCAGATGCTGGTGCCCACCGTGTCCGCCTGTTCCAGCCGCGGGCGCAGGCTGCGGCTGAGCTCGCTCTCGGCCGCCTTGCCCTGCACGCTCTGCCCGGCCAACTGGCGCGGCAGCGACCAGTCGTGCACGAAGCTGGCAAGGCGGCTGCCGACGCCCTGGCGGAGGTTACGATACTTCGGCGGCTTTCTCATAGGGCGCAACCTACTCCGACACCGAGAACCGCGAACCAACGATGTCGTGAGCTCCAGGCGCCAGTCAGTGCCGGCTACCGCGAATCTCGGGAATGTCATTTTACAACCGAGAGCTTTCTGCGAGCGTCAGTTCGCTGGAGGAATGGGCTTCCAGATCTCGGTCAGTAAGGCGAGAAGCGATCGATGCTGCGAACTCTTACCGCGTTACTCATTTTTGCTGCTACGACTTCTACCTCGCTTGCAGCCACTCCGGTAACCTACTTCTTCTACGGCTTCGTGACGGCCATACAGGCGGCTGGTCGGAATACGCCTCCTCTCTATGCTGTCGTCCCCATCTCGGTCACCGTCGACCTGTCCTATCCTGCTGACACTCAGCAAAACAACGTCACGGTGTACAGCAACTACGTAGGCGGACACACCCAGACGGGAGCGCCGATATCGCCGATCCTCGCTGCGACGGTCAACGGCGTCAACGTGCATGGAGAGTTCGACTACGTGCGGATCAGCCAGAACGCCAATGGCATTTACGGGATCGAGATATCGTCTGGCAGCCAGATGAATGGCGCCGGCTTCGACCTGAACTTCACCACCACCATCGCCGGCGTCGTGAAAAGCGAGAGGTTGCCAAGGCAAATCTTTCCGGGGAACTTCCGGACAGCCACGTTCTCGACGATCGTCGATCCCCTCGACATGTACTCTGGCGCCGTCGTGGAGTAGGAAGCTTCGCCTGAGCTCTTTCACTTCGATGAGGCAAGCAAGGGATCGTCCCTGTTCGCACTTGGGGCATATCTGCTTGCCGTGAGATGGGCCGAGGAGGTGCGGGGGGTGACGAACTCTTGTTTCTTTTCTCAAGGAGGCTTCTTTGGTGTGAACCTTGAGGGGCGAGATGCGTGGCCAAGACAATGGAAGGCGTCGTCACCATCGTGCAGGAAAGCCGCTTCCAGCTCACCGACGACCACGGCGTGGGCCACCTGTTCATCCTGGGTTACCTGTGCGGCACCGAGACGGGGCAGTTGCCCGCCCTGCAGCGCCGTCAGGCCCGCGTGCGCGTCAGCTACAAGCCCGCGCCAAACCTGATCGGCAACGTGGCGCAATCCATCGCCGTGGCCACCTGAGCGCCCATGGACATCCACCCGCGCGCGCTCGAACAGACCGCCTCCCACTTCCACGGCCCGATCCCCAACGAGAGCGAGCTCACCGCCCACGTGCTGATCGAGCCCGGCAAGTCCTACGGCTTCTTCACCGACACCACGGTGTGCATCGGCTGCAAGGCCTGCGAGGTGGCGTGCAAGGAGTGGAACAACCTGCCGGCCGACAACATCGGGCTGACCGGGCAGAGCTTCGACAACACCGGCGCGCTTTCGGCCAACAGCTGGCGGCACGTGGCGTTCGTCGAGCAGGGCGACACGCGCGGCCAGGGCTGCGGCCACCAGGCCGGCGGTGACCACCGTGCCGACGGCGCTGGCGTGCGCGGCAACGACCAGCCGGCCTTCCAGAGCGGCTGGCTGATGCTGAGCGACGTGTGCAAGCACTGCCACAACGCGCCCTGTCTGGAAGCCTGCCCCACCGGCGCGCTGTTCAAGACCGAGTTCGACACCGTGGTGGTGCAGCAGGACATCTGCAACGGCTGCGGCTACTGCGTGCCGGCCTGCCCGTTCGGCGTGGTGGACCTTAGCACCACCGACGGTAAGGCGCACAAATGCACGCTGTGCTACGATCGGCTGAAAGGTGGGCTGGAGCCGGCCTGCGCCAAGTCCTGCCCCACCGACAGCATCCAGTTCGGCGAGTTGGGCGACCTGCAGCGCCGCGCGGCCGAGCGCGTGGAGACGCTGCACGGCCTGGGCGTGGGCAGCGCCTACCTGTACGGCACACCGGGCGCGCCGGGTGCGACCGGCGGCTTGGGCCACCTGAACGCCTTCTTCCTGCTGACCGACCGGCCGGAGCGCTACAACCTGCCGGCCGCCCCCACCCGCGCCTCCAACCGCGTGGCGCCGGCGCTGGTCGCGGGGCTCTCCACGGTAGCCGGCCTGGCGCTGGCGGCGCTTGCCTTGTTCGCCGCCGAGGCGCCGCAGCGGCGGTAGGCGAGCAGTTCTTTTTCGAGAAAAAGAACCAAAAAGCTTTTGCTCCCTGTCGGGTGTGCCCGGAGAGAGCCGCGCCAAACGGATAAAAGCTTTTTGCTTCTTTTTCTCGAAAAAGAAGGCCTTTCTTAATTCGACTCAAAAGGCGCCCCCCGGATGAACTACCAGCCCACGCCGATTCACGCGCCCGACGAAGCGCCGGAAACCGGGCGCGACGCGCACGACACAATCGACCGCGCCGGCAAGTGGGACGGCCCGACTTACTACGGCCGCTCGCAGCTCAAGCCCGCGCCGTTCAACAACTGGGTGGTGGGCGGCTACATCCTGCTGGCCGGGCTGTCGGGCGCCACCGCGCTGATCGGGGCTGCGGCCGAGGCTACCCAAGGCCGGGCCGCACGGAAGCTGGCACGGCGCTCGCGCTACCTCTCGCTGCTGGCCCCCACCATCGGCTCGGCGCTGCTGGTGTGGGACCTGCACACGCCGCAGCGCTTCTACAACATGTTGCGCATCGCCAAGCGCACCTCGCCGATGTCCATCGGCACCTGGATCCTGCTGGCGTTCACCGGGCCGGCCATGCTCGCTGCCGCCGCCCAGGTCGTGGCGGACCGCCGGCCGCTCTGGCGCTGGCCGTGGACGGTCGCGCGCGCTGCCCAGGTGCCGGCGGCGATCGCCGGAATGGGTCTGGGCACGTACACCGCCTCACTGCTGGCCGCCACCAGCACGCCCCTGTGGGCCGCCGCCCCGCAATCGATGGCCGTGCGCTTCGGCGCCTCTTCCATCGCCACCGGCGCCGCCGCTTTGTCCTTGGGAGAACGCTCCCGCCGTAACCGCCGCGCGCTGGACGCGCTGAGCGTGGCGGCGCTGGCCGTCGAGCTGGCCGCCACCGTGCAATCCCATCGCACCTACCACGCGGTCGGCGTGGAAGAGGCGCTGGAAGGAGGCTGGGGTCGCGTGGAGGCGTGGGGCGCCACCGGGCTTGGCGCGGTGCTGCCGCTAGGGCTGAAGCTGGGCAGCCTGGCGCTGGGCGGCAGCCGCAACCCGTTGGCCGCCGTGGCGATGCTGGGCGGTAGCCTGCTGCTACGGGTGTCCATCATGGAGGCGGGGGACGCGTCGGCGGCACGGCCGGAGGTGAGTTTTCGGTTCTCGCAGCCGGGGAATTTGCCCAAGGAGGGAAAGCCTTCTTTTTTGAAAAAAAGAAGCAAAAAACTTTTGCCCCGTTAGTCCCGCCGGTGGAAACAGCCGCGCTCGAACGGGTAAAAGTTTTTTGGTTCTTTTTTCGAAAAAGAACTGCTTACTTCCTTGCGACACACGGGATTTTCGTTGACTCCGCCCCGCGATCCCCTATGTCTCCGCCCCACAGGTCCCGCCCTCCCGGCAGGGCCTGTTTTCGTTCACCCGGTCCGCCCCAGGCGGGCAAGCCGTCTGGCCAGTCTCCGGCAGGCGCTCACAACTGACCGCGCCTGGCCGGCCCAGGGCGCTCACAACAGGAATAACCTGCCCACATGGCTTCCAGCGCTGTATCCACCCTAGAACACTCCACCGCCTCGCGCGAGATGGAGGACTTTGCCTCCCTCCTCGATGAGACCCTTGGCCGGGACACCGGCTTCGACGGGTCCGTCGTCACCGGCCGCGTGGTGCGGCTGACCGACGAGTTCGCCATCGTCGACGTGGGCCTGAAGTCCGAAGGGCGCGTGGCGCTGAAGGAGTTCACCCAGCCCGGCCAGAAGCCGGAGATCAAGCCCGGCGACATGATCGAGCTGTTCGTCGAGCGCTACGAGGACCGTGACGGCTCGATCGTGCTGAGCCGCGAAAAGGCCCGCCGCGAAGAGGCCTGGACCCTGCTGGAGCGCCAGTTCGAGGCCAACACGCGCGTCAACGGCACCATCTACGGGCGCGTGAAAGGCGGCTTCACCGTCGACCTTGGCGGCGCCGTGGCTTTCTTGCCCGGCAGCCAGGTGGACATCCGGCCGGTGCGCGACGTGGCGCCGCTGATGGGCGTGCCGCAGCCGTTCCAGATCCTCAAGATGGACCGGGCCCGCGGCAACATCGTGGTCAGCCGCCGCGCCGTGCTGGAAGAGACCCGCGCCGAGCAGCGCAGCGAGCTGATCCAGGGCCTCAAGGAAGGCATGATCCTGGACGGCGTGGTCAAGAACATCACCGATTACGGCGCCTTCGTCGATCTGGGCGGCGTGGACGGCCTGCTGCACGTCACCGACATCGCCTGGCGCCGCATCAACCACCCGGCCGAGGCACTGACCATCGGCCAGGCCGTGCGCGTGCAGGTCATCCGCTTCAACGCGGACACCCAGCGCATCAGCCTGGGCATGAAGCAGCTCGAGGCCGACCCGTGGGACGGCGTTACCGAGAAGTACCCGCCGAACGGCAAGTTCAGCGGCCGCGTGACCAACATCACCGACTACGGCGCCTTCGTGGAGCTGGAGGCGGGCGTCGAAGGCCTGGTCCACGTCAGCGAGATGAGCTGGACCAAGAAGAACGTGCACCCCGGCAAGATCGTCGCCACCAGCCAGGAAGTGGACGTGATGGTGCTGGACGTGGACGCCTCCAAGCGCCGCATCAGCCTCGGCATCAAGCAGGTGCAGCGCAACCCGTGGGAGCAGTTCGGCGAGGAGCACCCGGTGGGCAGCACCGTCGAGGGCGAGATCCGCAACATCACCGAGTTCGGCCTGTTCGTGGGCCTGGCGCCGGAGATCGACGGCATGGTGCATATGTCCGACCTTAGCTGGGACGAGGCCGGAGAGACGGCGATCAACGCCTACGAGAAGGGCGGCACCGTCACTGCCCGCGTGCTGGACATCGATGCCGAAAAGGAGCGCATCTCGCTAGGCGTCAAGCAGCTGCAGGAAGACCCCTTTGCCGAGAGCATGAGCAAGGTGAAGAAGGGCGAGGTGGTCACCTGCATCGTGACCGCCGTGCAGGCCAACGGCATCGAGGTGCGCGTCGACGACGTGCTGACCGGCTTCATCCGCCGCGCCGAGCTGTCCCGCGAGAAGAGCGACCAGCGTCCGGACCGCTTCGCGGTGGGCGAGAAGGTGGACGCCAAGATCACCGCCATCGACCGTGCTGCGCGCAAGCTGTCGCTGACGATCAAGGGTCGTGAGATGGAGGAGGACAAGCAGGCGATGGCCGAGTTCGGCACGACCGACAGCGGCGCTTCGTTGGGCGACATCCTGGGGGCGGCAATCCGCCGGCGTAACCAGGCCAGCGAGTAAAGGAAGCAAGCAGTTCTTTTTTGAAAAAAGAACCAAAAAACTTTTGCTTCCTGTCGGGTGGTGCTGAACGGTGCGCGCCCAACTCAGTGAAAGTTTTTTGCTTCTTTTCTTCAAAAAAGAAGGCTTTCCTTCTCTCCTGAAAGGCACTCCATGCCACTAGAGCCAGATGCCCTGATCGACCGCCAGCGCCTCAAACGCCGCCTGACCTTCTGGCGCGTCCTGGCCGTCGTGGCCCTGGTTCTTGCCGCCATCGTCGCCGTCCCGCATGGCCACCGCCTCGGCAACGCGCGCGTGGCCCGCTACGCTATCAACGGCGTGATTGGCGACGGGCGCCAGCAAATCGAGGACCTGGACAGGCTCCGCAAGGATCCCGGCATCAGGGGCGTGCTGCTGCACCTCGACACGCCCGGCGGTGCCGTGGGCGGCGGTGAGGGCATCCACGCGGCGGTGCTGGAATTGGCGGCCGCCAAGCCGGTGGTGGCGGTGATGGACGGCACGGCCGCTTCGGCCGGCTACATGATCGCAGTGGCCGCGCCCCACATCGTGGCGCGCGAGAGCACGCTGACGGGCTCCATAGGCGTGATCCTGGAGCTGGGCGACGTAGCCGGCCTGCTGGACAAGCTGGGCATCAGGTCCCAGTCGCTCGTGTCCGGCCCGCTGAAGGGCCAGCCGAGCTTCACCCAGCCGCTCTCCGAACCCGGGCGCGTGTACCTCCAGGCGCTGGTGATGGACCTGTACGACCAGTTCGTCGGGATTGTCGCCAGCGGGCGCCACATGGACCCTGCTCGCGTCAAGCAGCTGGCCGACGGGCGCGCCTACACCGGCCGGCAGGCGCTTGGGCTGGGCCTGGTCGACGAGATCGGCGGCGAGCAGCAGGCGCTGCACTGGATGCAGGCGCAGCGGCACGTGGCGGCCGACCTGCCGGTCACCGACGTGGAAAAGGGCGGCTGGTTCGAGCAGATGACCAAGGGCAGCCCGGCCGGCAGCTTGCTGCAGCTCGTCCTGGGTGCGCAGGACGTGCTGGCGCCCGCCGTCCACGTTGACGGGGTTTACGCGCTCTGGCAGCCTTCCCTGACACGGAATTAGGGGGCGGCCAGTGCCGTCGGGGGTTGGCCGGGATCGATGACGAGGTCTGAGCTGATCGCCGAACTGGCCGCCGCAAACCCGCACCTTCGTGCGCCGGACGTGGAGCTGATCGTCGGCACCGTGTTCGACGAGATTTCCGGCGCCCTAACCCGCGGCGAGCGCGTGGAGCTGCGCGGCTTCGGCGCATTTACGATCAAGCGGCGGGACGCGCGCACCGGCCGCAACCCACGCACTGGCGAGGCCGTCCCAGTAGACGAAAAGGCAGTCCCGTTCTTCAAGGCCGGCAAGGAACTGCGCGAACGCGTCAACGGCAAAGGGGCCTGAGGCAAGACGGCGCGTTCCGACGAAGCGCCCCAACGGACAAAAGTTTTTTGCGTCTTGTCTCGAAAAAGAAGACTTTCCTTGCCTTACCCTACCTTCCCACAGGCTACCACCCGATGCTCCGCTTCCTCCTTCTGCTCCCCTTCCTGATCCTGCTGATCGTCTTCACGCTCTCCAACCCGCAGCCGGTGCCGCTCGGCCTGTGGCCGACGGACTTCACGTTGGAGGTGCCGGTCTCACTCGCTATCCTCATCGCCTCCGGCCTGTTTTTCTTCCTGGGGGCGCTGTTCGTGTGGTTCGGCACCGTGGCGGCCCGCCGCCGGCACAGGCGCGCCGAACGCCGGGCCGCGGCGCTGGAAGCCCAGTTGAAGGCGCACACGGCACCGCCCACGATCACGCGGCCTGTCGTTCCTGGGCGCATGGCGCTGGCTGGGCCTAAGTGAGGCAGGCAGGCAAGCAGTTCTTTTTCGAGAAAAAGAACCAAAAAGTTTTTACTGACCTAGCGCGCGATGGTGAAACAAGGTGTTTCAGTTGTCCGCGACAGCGCAATTGAAAGTTTTTTACTTCTTTTTTTCAAAAAAGAAGGCCTTCTTTTGGCCTGAGCTCGCATCGCAGGCACGCCAAGCATGACCGTGCGAGTAAAGATCTGCGGCGTGAATAGCGAGGCCGCGTTCGACGCCTGCGCGCAGGCCGGTGTCGACTGGATCGGGTTCAACTTTTTCGCCCGATCGCCCAGGCATGTGACACCCGCTACCGCCGCCACGCTGTCGCACCGGCTGCCTGGCGGACCGGCCCGCGTCGGCCTGTTTGTCAACCCCACGGACGACGAAGTGGCAGGGGTGCTGGACGCGCTGCCGCTGCACGCGTTGCAACTCTACGCACCGGCACCGCGCGTTGGCGCGTTGCGGGCCCGCTTCGACGTGCCGGTGTGGCGCGCCGTGGGCGTGGAGACGGCGGACGACCTGCCCGAAGGCGCCGGCGCGGCCTCGTGCCTGGTGATCGAGCCCCGCGCCCCTGCCGGCGCCGAGCGGCCGGGCGGCAACGCCACGGTGATGGACTGGACCATGCTGGCGGGCTGGGAACCGGGAGCGCCCTGGCTGCTGGCCGGCGGGCTCACGTCCGGCAACGTGGGCCGCGCGATCCTGCAGAGTGGCGCCAGAGCGGTCGACGTGTCCTCGGGCGTCGAAAGCGCGCCCGGCGTCAAAGACCCCGGCCTGATCGCCAGCTTTGCCGCCCAAGCCAGGGCCATAGCCGTCTAGCCAGGCGGGTCGGACGAGCGCGCTACACTGAGCCAACGGCCGGAAAGCTTGACCTGTAAGCAAGCATGGGTCTCTGCCCCAAACCTCGCTGGGGCCTTGAGGCCCCAGACCCCCGTTCATTAGGAATTTCTTACCAACAGCCTCTAAGGACTTGTCCTTAGCGGGGTTCAGGGGCAGAGCCCCTGGCCTTCTGAAAAATCAACATCTCAGCAATCGGTATCACAACCACCCCCGCCGCCAGAACAGCAGCAGGGGCACCGCGATGCTCAACGCGATCAGCGTCAGTCCGTACTGATACCCATACTTCCAGCCCAGCTCGGGCATGTTATGGAAGTTCATCCCGTACAGGCTGGCGATGAAGGTCGGCGGAATGCCCACGATGCTGACCACGGTCAGCACCTTGATCGTGTTGTTCTGCTCTATGTTGATGAACCCCAACGTCGCGTCCAGCAGGAAATGCACCTTGGAGGTGAGCTGCGCGTCGTAGTCGGTCAGCGACGTCACGTCGTGCGCCAGCGTGGTCAGCCGCCTGGTGTCGTCGGCCACCAGCCAGTCGGCCGCTTTGTCCGCCACGTAGCCGACGATGCGGCCGATCCCCAGCAGCCCGTCGCGCAGTTGGGAGACGCGGGCGCCGCGCGTGCCGATATCGGCGAGCGTCGCCTGCAGGAACGCATCCCGCTTGCGCGAGGAGAGTCGCGCCGCGCCGGCTTGCGCGAACAAGGCGGTAGAGAGCGCATCGGTCTCCGCCCCCATCTGCTCCAGCACGTCGGCCAGGCGGTCCACCAGCGCTTCCAGCAAGCCCAAAAACGGCTGCACGCCGCGGGCCGTGTCACTCGCATGATCGCAGCGCCAGGCCTCGGTGAAACGGTCGAAGACCAGGGAAGAGGCAAAGCGGATGGTCAGCAGCCTGTCCTTGCTGAGGACGAAGCCGACCGGCGCCAGGATAAAACGGCCGTCCGCGCCACGGGTGACCATCGGCGTGCTCAGGAACAGCACCCCGCCCTGGTTGGCCAACCGGCTGGAGTTTTCGATCTCCTCGATCTTCTGCCGCTCCGGCACGCGCAGGCCAGTGGCGCGTGAAACCTGGGCGCGCTCGGCCTCGCTGGCGTTGTCCATGTCGATCCACACCGCCTGCGCCTCGATGGCGGCACTCACGCGGGCTGGCGGGAGTTCGGCGGGCGGAGTGTGGCCGTCCATGGCTTTCAACATCGAGATCGATTCGGTTTTGTTTTCGGAAGAAAGGCCTTCTTTTTTGAAAAAAGAAGCAAAAAACTTTTGACTCCGCTGTCGCGAGTCTAGCCGGCCAGCCCTCCGCAGGGCGGAACCGTTTGCGCGGGCTGCGCTAATAACCCCTGACACCCGGCCCGCAGCGCGCTACACCTGCCGGCCGCCCGGAGAGCCAGTCCCGTGAACCATACACCCGCTTTGCCGAACACGCTGCGCTCCGGTCCGGACGGCCACGGCCGCTTCGGGGAGTATGGCGGTCGTTTTGTGGCCGAGACGCTGATGCCGCTGGTCCTTGAGCTGGACACCGCTTACGAGGCGACCAAGCGCGATCCGGAGTTCCAGAAGGAGCTCGACTATTATCTGAAGGACTACGTGGGCCGCCCCAGCCCGCTCTGGTTCGCCGCCCGCCTGACCAAGTTGCTGGGCGGGGCCAAGGTGTATTTCAAGCGCGAGGAGCTGAACCACACCGGCGCCCACAAGGTGAACTCCTGCATGGGGCAGATCCTGCTGGCCCGCCGCATGGGCAAGACCCGCATCATCGCCGAAACCGGCGCCGGCCAGCACGGGGTGGCCACCGCCACGGTGTGCGCGCTGATGGGCATGCCGTGCGTGATCTACATGGGAAGCGTGGACGTGGCGCGCCAGGCGCCCAACGTGTTCCGCATGAAGCTGCTGGGCGCCGAGGTGGTGCCGGTGACCACCGGCGCCGGCACGCTGAAGGACGCGATGAACGAGGCGATGCGCGACTGGGTTGCCAACGTGACGGACACCTACTTCCTGATCGGCACGGTGGCCGGCCCGCACCCCTACCCCGCCATGGTGCGCGACTTCCAGAGCGTCATCGGCAACGAGGCCCGTGCGCAGATGATGCAGGCCGAAGGCCGCCTGCCGGACGTGGTGGTGGCCTCGGTAGGCGGCGGCAGCAACGCCATGGGCATCTTTCACCCGTTCCTCGACGAGCCGTCCGTGCGGCTGATCGGCGTGGAGGCGGCCGGCCGCGGCCTGGACAGCGGCGCCCAGGCCGCCAGCATCGAGCGCGGCCGGCCTGGCGTGCTGCACGGCAATCGCACCTACCTGCTGCAGGACGACGACGGCCAGATCACCGAGGCGCACAGCATCAGCGCCGGGCTGGACTACCCTGGCATCGGCCCGGAACACGCCTGGCTGCACGATATCGGCCGCGCCGAGTACGTGGGCATCACCGACGACGAGGCGCTGGCGTCGTTCCAGCTCTGCAGCCGCACGGAAGGCATCATCCCCGCGCTGGAATGCGCCCACGCCTTGGCGCATATCGAGAAGCTGGCGCCGACGATGGCGGCCGACCAGATCATCCTGATGAATTTGTCCGGCCGCGGCGACAAGGACATCTTTACGGTGGCCGAGCACCTGGGGGCCAAGCTGTGAACGGGCCTGTGTTGTCAGGCCGGGACGTATCTTGATCTTGGCGTCACCGTGAGAAAGATGAGGCAAGGCAAGCAGTTCTTTTTTGAAAAAAAGAACCAAAAAACTTTTGTTCGTACGGCGTACGTTGCCGGATAGAACCGCGACAGCCCGATAAAAGCTTTTTGCTTCTTTTCTTCAAAAAAGAAGGCCTTTCTTGCTGACTGGTATCGGCTTCAGACGAAACTCAGGCGCCTGCGCGGATCGAAAGCTGGATGATCGAGTTCAGGTTTGATTGGAAGCTGCCATATCGCTGAAGGACGAATCTCCGAGGCAATCTGCCGTGGTTGCTGAATGGTGTATTTGACAAGGGAGAGGACTGTGTTGCTGCGGGGGGTGAGCACGATTGGTACAACCAGGATGGCGCCCGGTCGGGCTGCTATCACTGCCGTCAAGTTGGGGTCGGACAACTATGGAGGACCCCAGAACTCGACCCGCCTGGCTGAGTGGTCGATTTCCCAGCTCCTGAAGCATGGTGCAGCCGCATGAGCCGCATCGAAGCCAGGTTCGCCGCGCTGAAGCGCGAAGGCCGCGGCGCGCTGATCCCGTTCCTGGAAGCCTACGACCCCGACCCGGCCACCAGCATGGCCATCCTGCGCGGCCTGCCCGGCGCGGGCGCGGACCTCATCGAGATCGGCATGCCGTTCAGCGACCCCGTGGCGGACGGCCCCACCATCCAGGCCGCCGGCCGCCGCGCGCTGAACGCCGGCGGCACGGTAGGCCGCACGCTGGGCATGGTGCGCGAGTTCAGGGCCGAGGACAGCGCGACCCCGGTGGTGCTGATGGGCTACCTGAACCCGATCCTGGCCTACGACCCGCGCCGCTTCTGCCTGGATGCGGCGGCCTCCGGGGTGGACGGCCTGATCGTGGTGGACCTGCCTACCGAAGAGGCGGCGTTGCTGGCGGGCCACGCGGCCCAGCACGGGCTGGACGTCATCCGCCTGGTTGCACCCACCACCGACAACGCCCGAATGCCGCAGGTGTTGGAGGGCTGCTCGGGGTTCGTCTACTACGTCAGCATCACCGGGGTAACGGGCACGCGCACCGCCTCCGCCGACGAGCTTGGGGCGGCGATCCCGCGTATACGCGCGGTCACGGACCTGCCGATAGCCGTGGGCTTCGGCGTCCGCTCGCCGGCCCAGGCCGCGGCTGCCGTGGGTGCCGCGGACGCCGCCGTCGTCGCCTCCGCGCTGATCGACACGCTGGCCGCCTCGCTGGATGCGTCCGGCCGCGCGGGGCGGGATACCGTACGGCTGGTGCTGGATCAGGTGCGTGGGCTGGCCGAGGCTGTTTCAGGCGTGAAGAGGCTCTAGTGATGTCTCGCGCTTCTGGGCCTGACTGACACCTGCATCTCCGGCCGACGGCCTGGCTGACAACGCGCCCCCGCCGGGCTATACCGTGGCTGATTACAGACGCGACGTCTCGCGGGCTCGATTCCGCCTTCTGACAACGCGTGTGGCCAACGGGAAAACCCATGAGCTGGCTCACCGAATACGTCCGTCCAAAAATCCGCACCCTGCTGGGCCAGCGCCCGGACGTGCCGGACAACCTGTGGTCGCAATGCCCAAGCTGCGAGCAGATGGTCTTCACCAAGGAGCTGGAGAAGAACCAGCGCGTGTGCCCGCATTGTGGCCACCACATGCGCGGCACCGCGCTGGAGCGGCTGGACTGGACGTTCGACGAAGGCACCGCCACGCGAATCGAGCTGCCGCGCGCGCCGGCCGACCCGCTGACCTTCCGCGACCAGAAGCGCTATGCCGAACGCCTGCGCGAGGCGCGGGCCAAGACCGGGCTGGAGGACGCGATCGTGGTGGCGCACGGCACCATCGGCGGCGCGCGTGCCGTGGTGGCCGCCATGGAGTTCAGCTTCATGGGCGGCTCCATGGGTGCGGCCGTGGGGGAAGGGCTGGTAGCCGCCGCCCGCCTGGCCGTGCTGCAGGAAGCCCCGCTGGTGGTATTCACCGCCTCGGGCGGCGCGCGCATGCAGGAAGGCGCCGTCAGCCTCATGCAGATGCCGCGCACCACCATCGCCGCCATGATGCTGCGCGAGGCCAGGCTGCCCTTCATCGTGGTGCTCACCGACCCCACCACCGGCGGCGTCACCGCCAGCTTCGCCATGCTGGGGGACATTCAGATCGCCGAGCCCGGCGCGCTGATCGGCTTTGCCGGCGCGCGGGTGATCGAGCAGACGGTGCGCGAGACGCTGCCGGAGGGGTTCCAGCGCGCCGAGTACCTGCACGAGCACGGCATTGTCGACATGGTGGTGCGGCGGACGGAGATGCGCGAGACGCTGGGCCGGCTCATCGCGCTGCTGGCGCCGCACGTGCCGGCCGCGGTGGAGCCTGAAGCTGTGGAAGCGGAGTAAGGAAGCGGTTCTTTTTTGAAAAAAAGAACCAAAAAACTTTTGTTCCTGAAGGCGCTCGGTCGAACCAGACGCGCCCATGCGAATAGAAGTGTCTTGTGAAAACACGAAAGCTGAATGCTGCAAACCGACCTGACGCGGAGGCGGAGAAAAATCTTTTATCCGGTCATAGCGGCTCTATCCGATCAGCGCGCGCTACGGGAATAAAAGTTTTTTGGTTCTTTTTTTCAAAAAAGAACTGCTTGCCTTTCTTTTCGGGACCGAAGCAACCGGAATACCGCTTCTTCTTTAAAAGCCCTCATGTCCTCATGAACCTTCCACCCACAGAAGGCCGCGCCAACGCGGTCATAGACCGCCTGCAAGCCCTCTATCCCAAGCTGATCGACCTCAGCCTGGAGCGCGTGCTCCGCCTGCTGGACCAGCTGGGCACCCCGCAGCACCGCCTGCCGCCCGTGGTCCACGTGGCCGGCACCAATGGCAAGGGCAGCACATGCGCCTTCCTGCGCGCCATCGGCGAGGCCGCCGGCTGGCGGGTGCACGTCACCACCTCACCACATCTGGTGCACCTCAACGAGCGGTTCCGCGTGGCCGGCCAGCTAGTGGACGAGGACGTGCTAGCCGCCACCCTCGCCGAGATCGAGGACGTTAACGCCGGCCAGCCGATCACCGTGTTCGAGGCGTTGGCCGCGGCTGGGTTCCTGCTGTTCGCCCGCACCCCAGCCGATTTGTGCGTGGTGGAAGTGGGGCTGGGCGGCCGCTTCGACGCTACCAACGTGGTGGACGCACCTGCGTGCTGCGCCATCACCAGCGTCTCGCTGGACCACCAGGACTTCCTGGGCGCCACCTTGGATCGAATCGCCTGGGAGAAGGCCGGCATCATGAAGCCCGGCCGCCCCGTGGCCACCGGTGCCCAGCCGGCCGAGGTGCTGGACGTGTTGCGCGCCCAGGCGACCGAAGTGGGGGCGCGGCTGCTGGAACGCGGGCGCCAGTGGACGATCGACCCCGCTGCGGACAGCCTGCGCTACGAGGACGAGGCAGGAGCGTTGCACCTGCCCTGGCCCGCGCTGCCCGGCGCGCACCAGGTCGACAACGCCGGCATCGCGGTGGCCAGCCTGCGCGCGTCCGGCCTGGACCTGCCGGCATCCGCCTACGGCGGGATCGCTGCGGCCACCTGGCCGGCGAGGCTGCAGCTCCTGCATGGCCGCCTGGCCGCCCTGCTGCCGCCTGGGTTCGAGTTGTTCCTGGATGGCGGCCACAACGCCGGCGCCGGCGTGGCGCTGGCCGAGGTGCTCCGCGGCTGGGCGGACCGGCCGGCCTACCTGCTGGCCGGCATGAAGCAGGGCAAGGACGCAGCCGGCTTCCTGGACCCGCTGCTGCCGCACGCGGCCGCCATCTGGGCGGTGCGCGAGCCGGGGCAGCATCTGGCGCTGCCCGTCGACGGCATCGTCGCTGCCTCCGGCGGCGCCGCACGTCCGGGGCCGGACGTGGCCGGCGCGTTGCGGCAGGTGGCCGGCCTGCCGCCCGGCCGCGTCCTCGTCTGCGGCAGCCTCTATTTGGCCGGCGAGGTGCTGAAGGCTGATGCTGACACATAGGTGATAGGCGCGTGTCTCCGCAGGCCTGGGTGCAACCTCCAGTGCTCCCAGCCGCTTCGGCTGCATTGAATTGGAGGATTTCATGAAGTTCTGGATCGTCGGTGTCACGGCGTTGCTGAGCCTGCTGGCTGCGGCGCCCCTCTGAAGCCATGCGGCTTGCTGCCCTGGCGTGGCTCGGCGTGATAGTCGCCAGCCCTGCATCGGCCGGCGCCGCACCTGCGTTGCAGGTGCTTGGCAAAGGTGAAGGTTTACGTATGCGCACCCGCCACAGGCGGCGCTGACTGGCACTTGCAGGGGCCGCAAGCCATTTTGACCGGCACGGACGGCCGGCAGGTTGGCCGCCACTTCGCCGGACCGAGCTGGCAGGCGGCGGACGGCAGCACGGTTATCGGCAGCTTGCTGAACTCTAGCCCGGCGCCGCAACCGGCTCCATTCCTTGGCTGGTGCTGGCCGCCAAGTCCCACACCGGCGCCGGGGTGTTCGCGGACGTGGCCTACGTCGTGCGCGGCATGACGGAAGGCGGGGTGGCACCGTCCCGCGGCTGCGTTGTGGGACAGGAGCTACGCGTGCCTTACCAGGCCGCTTACACGTTTTTTTGGCGCAAGCCATTAGCCAAGCATGAAACGCTGCCCTGAACTCTCGCCCGTTTAGAAGCTTCAACAAACAGGCTGTGGGAATTGGGGCGGCGCATCCGCTATACAGCGGGAACCATGTCGAAAGCTACTTTCCGAGGAGAATTTGCTCTAGATGATAGAACAGACATTTTACCCAGCGAATTTATCCCAGATAAGATCGAGCGGCGCGCGCGCGAGACGGCGCCGTAGATGATGGCGACGCTGCCCCAACCTAAAAAGCCGGCCGGGCCGGCCAGGCCTGACGTGCCAACGCCTACGGAGGCAGACGAGGTTCGCTAAGCAAAATTTCTTGGTCTTTTTTCAAAGAAGGACTGCTTGCTTCGACCACTCAGCCTCAACGCGGGTGAGTATCACCCCCGCCGGTTGGCCGCCAATTCGGCCGGCGTCAAATCCAGCCAGAAATACAGATGGTAGTTCAGCCCCGTCACGCCCTTGGCGGTCGGCAGCGTGAACGGGATCTCCTGGCCGGTCACCTGCAGCGTGTCCACGTTCGGCGGGAAGTCCACGTGTTGCACGTAGCGGTGCTCCTCCAAGATCTCGTTGTTGCGCATCACGCCTACCTTGTACGCGATGTCTGTCGCCCGGCCGGTTGCCACCGGGCCGCGGGTCACCACCATCACCACGTGCGCGTGGGCGCCTTCCAACTTGGTGCCCAGTTTGCCCGAGCAGGCGCCCTGCACGTCGGTGAGGCGGGCGCTCAGCTGCAAGTCGGAGATGTCGGTGCCGCGGCCGTTGTAGCGGGCCAGGCGGTCGGCATCCGGCAGCAGATAAGGCTTGGGGCATTGCACCGCCTCCTCATTCGGGTCGCCGTGGCAGCCGGCGAGCGCCAAAGCGAGAAGGGCGGACAGGTGGGTCAGGCGCATGAAGCTCTCCGCTGCGGCCGCTCTCAAACAGGGCCGGGGCACGGCCGGGGCCGGCAGGCGCTGCTTTGCCACAGCACTCCTGCTTTGCACCAGGACCCGTGCGACGCCATATTGGCGGCAACACGCATAGCGGGACCAGACACCCATGCCAGATAGCCCGACCGACCTGCTCGCCCGCGGCCCCGATCTGGGCGCGGCCCAGAGTTCGGCACTCCGCCCGCTGCGTGTGGTGCTCGCCGGCCCGCGCGGATTCTGCGCCGGCGTGGACCGGGCCATACGCGTGGTGGAGGAAGCGCTGCGCCGCTACGGGCGGCCGGTGTACGTGCGCCACGAGATCGTGCACAACCGCACGGTGGTCGAGACGCTGGAGGCGCAGGGCGCGATCTTCGTCGAGGAGCTCGACGAGGTGCCGGAGAACGCGCACGTGGTGTTCTCCGCCCACGGCGTGCCGAAATCGGTGCCCGAGGAAGCCCAGCGCCGCAACCTGGCCTACCTGGACGCCACCTGCCCGCTGGTCAGCAAGGTGCACCGTGAGGCCGAGCGGCACTTCTCCGAGGCGCGCCACATCCTGATGATCGGCCATGCCGGCCACCCCGAAGTGGTGGGCACCATGGGCCAGTTGCCGCCGGGCGTCGTCACCCTGGTGCAGAACGCCAGCGAGGCCGAGACGGTGGCCCCGCGCGACGTGAGCAACCTCGCCTTCATCACCCAGACCACGCTGAGCGTGGACGACACCGCCGAGATCGTGGACATCCTGCGCCGCCGCTTCCCCGCCATCGAGGGCCCCAAGCGGGAGGACATCTGCTACGCCACCACCAACCGCCAGGCCGCGGTAAAGGCCATCGCGCAGGGCTGCGACCTGCTGATCGTGATCGGCAGCCCCAACAGCAGTAACAGCCAGCGCCTGCGCGAGGTGGCCGAGCGTGCCGGCGCCGGCCGTGCCATCCTGGTGCCCAAGGTGGGCGACATGGATTTCTCCCTCATGGAGGGCGTGGGCACCGTGGGCATCACCGCCGGCGCATCGGCCCCCGAGAGCCTGGTGCAGGAAGTGCTCTCCGAGCTGGCCAGGCGCTTCACGCTGCAGATCGAGGAGCGGCAGGTGACCCAGGAGGACGTGATCTTCAAATTGCCCTACCCCCTGGCCTAGGCGAACATGGCGGCCCTGGACCTGACGACGCTGGAAAAGGCGCTGGCCCAGCTGGAAACCTGCCTCGATTACTGCGCTTCGGCCGAAGCGCAGCACGACGCCAAGCTTGCGGACGTGTTCCGGTCCGCCGCCATCCAGGCCTTCGAGTTCACTTATGAACTCAGCCACAAGGTGCTACGCCGCTACCTCGAAGCGACGGAGGCCAGCCCGCCCGCCGACCGGTGGTCGTTCCCCGAGCTGGTGAGGATCGCCTACGACCGTGGCATCGTCTCCGGCCCCTGGCGGGACTGGGCGGAGTACCGCCGCCTGCGGGCGCTGACCAGCCACACCTACGATGCGGGTTACGCCGGGCAGGTGTTCGAAGCCATACCGGCTTTCCGCGACGAAGCCAGGTTCATGCTGGCCGCGATGGCGAAGGCGCCGGTGGCTTGACGACGCTGGCAATCGAACCGGAAGACCTGGCCATCGTCCAGGACATCCTGGCCGCGCATACGCCGCCGGGGACCCGCGTCTTCGTCTACGGCTCGCGTGCGAACGGCCGGCCGTATCGGCGGGGCTCGGACCTCGACCTGTCGATCGATGCGGGCCGCAAGCTCGCTGGCCTCGTGGTGGCGGAAATGAAGGACGCCTTCACGGACTCCATGCTGCCCTACGCGGTAGACGTGCATGACAGGCACGCCGCCGATCCTGCGTTCCTCGCCCGCATCGAGGCAGACCTTGTCGCCCTGCCGATGCCCGGCCCGGAGGACCAGCAGGAGGGACGTTGCGCGGCGTGATCCAAACCCGCCGCAAGCATCCGGTTGTTGAAACGATACGATGACCGCTACTATGACCATCGAATCAACGCCGGAGCGGTACGATGACCCGACTTGCCCTACTGCTACTGATCTGCTGCATCGCCCACCCGGCGGCCGCCCGCAGCCGCTTCGCGCCCCGCTCCGGCCGAGCGCACGTCGCAGCGTGCCACGCGAACGGGTGCGGGGCCGCCCATCCCCGGATGGTCACCAACACGCATCCTTTTAATTCGCGTTGATGGTGCCGGCGCGTCCGGATGGGACCACGACAGCACGAAATCCAGTAAGTAAGCACGGGGCTCTGCCCCAAACCCCGCTGGAGCCTCGAGGCCCCAGCGGGGTTTGGGGCAGAACCCTCGTCTTCCTTGTCTACCGAACCTTACCCCGCCCAAACGCCAGGTAGGCCAGGCCGCCCAACGCCAAACAACCAAGCGTCGCGGCCCAAGCAGCCCGGTCCGCCTGGGTCATCAGCCACAAGCACAGCAAGGTCGCTGCCACGGCCGCCGCGCCGCCGCCGGGCAGCAGCAGCGGGCGGGCCTGATCGGAAAGCCCGCGCCGCCGCATCGTCAGCACGGACGCGCTGGTCAGCGCGTACAGCATCAGCCGGGTGAGCGTGCTTGCGGTGAGCGCGCCGAGGAACGTGCTGCCGACGGCCAGCGCCCAGGCCAGCCCCGTGTGCAGCAGCACGGCAAGCATAGGCACGCCGGAGGCCGGCAGCACCCGCGCCAGGGCCGTCGGCAACTGCCCGCCCTCGGCAAGCGCGAACACCAGGCGAGGGCCGGTAAACAGGATAGTGAACAGCGTGCCGGCCATGATGGCCACCGCGCCGGCCGCCACGAACCCGCCGGCCACCGGCCCCAGCATGGCTACCATGCCGTCGAACACCGGCCGCGGAGAATGCGCCAGATGCGGCACCACGCCGGCGCACACCAGCAGGATGGCCGAGTACAGGGCCACCACGGCCAACATGCCCACCGCCAAGCCGAACGGCACGTCGCGGCGCGCGTCCCGCATCTCGCCGCCATTCACCACGGCGGAGTCCATGCCGATCAGCCCGAACAGCAGCAGCACCACGCTCGGCGCCCAGGCGGCCAACGGCGGGGTGGGCGGCAGGCTGAACCTGCCCGGCGGCCATAGGTGCGCCACACCCGCCAGCACGAAGCCGCCCAGC
The DNA here is from genome assembly GCA_964242595.1 of uncultured Acetobacteraceae bacterium. Lineage (GTDB taxonomy): Bacteria > Pseudomonadota > Alphaproteobacteria > Acetobacterales > Acetobacteraceae > BOG-908. The sequence goes on from CAXTBC010000015.1 coordinate 22,799, forward strand.
AGCGCCAGCTTGGCCAAGGTGAACGCGCCGTTCGCCCGCGCGGACAGCCGCACACCGACTGCGATGATCCCGCCCAGCCCCCAGGTGAGCGCCGTGATGGCCAGCACGCGCCAGAGCGGCAGGCCCACTGCCGGCACCACGCCCGCCGCGTAGCCGATGGCCAGGTTCATGATGCTGGCAAAGGCGAGCAGTCGGGTGACGATGGCGAGCCAGCCCGCCAGGAAGGCGGCCCCGCGCCCGAACGCCGCGTGCGCGTAGAGGTAGGTGCCGCCGGTGCCGGCAAACCGGCTGGCGGCCTCGGCGTAGCAGGCGGCCACCAGCCCCATCAGCACGCCGCCGGCCAGGCAGGCGAGCACGCTGTAGGGCCCGACCAGCGCGTAGACGCGGCCGGGCAGGCCCAGGATGCCGGCGCCGATGGTGCTGTTGATGGTGATGGCGGCAAGGTCCCAGCGGCCGAGGGCGCGGACCAGGGGTTTGTTGCTCATGGGGCGGGGCCTGTGGTTAAGGAAGCAAGGCCTTCTTTTTTGAAAAAAAGAAGCAAAAAACTTTTGACTCCGCTGTCGCGCGCCTCTCCGCACCACCCGACAGGGAGCAAAAGTTTTTGGTTCTCCATTTCAAAAAAGAACGGCTTCCTTTTCTAGGTTCCTACCTTTGGCCGTCTACACGGACGTCTCCGACGAAGCCCTGACAGCCTTCCTGTCCGAGTACCACCTCGGCAGCCTGGTCGCGTTCCGCGGCATCGCCGAGGGCGTGGAGAACAGCAACTTCTCGCTGCGCACCACCGCCGGCGACTTCATCCTGACGCTCTATGAACGCCGGGTGGATCCAGCCGACCTGCCCTGGTTCCTCGGCCTGATGCAGCACCTGGCGGCCAACGGCATCACCTGCCCGCTGCCGGTGGCCGGGCAGGACGGCCGGGCGCTGCGCATGCTGTGCGGGCGGCATGCCGCCGTGACCACCTTCCTGCCCGGCGTGTGGCCGCGTCGCGTGCAGCCGTCGCAGTGCGGCCAGCTGGGCCAGGCGCTGGCGCGGCTGCATCTGGCCGGCGCCGGCTACCCGCCCGCCCGCGCCAACGCGCTGGGCCCGCATGCCTGGCCGCCGCTGCTGGAGCGCTGCCGCGGCGAGGCCGACGAGGTAGCAACCGGCCTGGCCGCCGAGCTGGACGCCGCCTGCGCCCGCGTCCTGGCCGCCTGGCCGCACGGCCTGCCCACCGGCCACATCCACGCGGACCTGTTCCCGGACAACGTCTTCTTCCTGGACGGCGCGCTCTCCGGCCTGATCGACTTCTACTTCGCCTGCACGGACGTGCTGGCCTACGACGTGGCCGTCTGCCTGAACGCCTGGTGCTTCGACGCCGATTTCAGCTTCGACGTGACGCGCGCCCGCGCCCTGCTGCGTGGCTATGCCGAGGTGCGTCCGCTCGGTGCGGCGGAGCAGGCTGCACTCCCCGTGCTGGCCCAGGGGGCCGCGTTGCGCTTCCTGCTCACCCGCCTGTTCGACTGGCTGAACACCCCGCCGGGCGCGCTGGTGGTGCGCAAGAGCCCCGTCGAGTATCTCCGCCGGCTCCGCTTCCACCTCGCCGCCAAGGACGCCCATGACTACGGACTCTGACTTCGAGCCACCCGAGGCCGGCGCCGCCGAAGCGGTGCAGATCTGGACCGACGGCGGCTGCAAGCCTAACCCGGGCCCCGGCGGCTGGGGCGCCATCCTGCTGTTCCGCGGCCGCGAGCGCGAGCTCTCCGGCGCCGAGGCCGCCACCACCAACAACCGCATGGAGCTGACCGCGGCCGCCAGTGCGCTGGAGACGCTGAGCCGCCCCTGCACGGTGATCCTACGCACCGACAGCGAGTACGTCCGCCTCGGCATCACCCGCTGGCACACCGGCTGGGTGCGCAAGAACTGGCGCACCGCTGCCGGCGACCCGGTGGCCAACATGGATCTGTGGCGCCGCCTGCTGGACGCCGCCAAGCCGCACACGGTGGAGTGGCTGTGGGTGCGCGGCCACTCGGGTGACGTGATGAACGAGCGGGTGGACGTGCTGGCGACGCAGGCACGGGCGGGGATCAGGTAGCGACGCTGTGTGTTTACCCATAAAGCGTCAATGGTGAACCCATAAGACGTCGATGAAAATTAAATGCTTTATAAACAGATAGCTAAAGTCGTGTCGGAAATTGACGCTTTATGGGTAGATCCGAAGTTGACGCCTTATGGGCATTTCCGGTTCGAGATTGACGGCTTATGGCTGCATCCTTGGGCTAATCTGTCTCAAAGGCGTTAGGCTGTAATCGCTACCAGCCATCGGGATCAAAAAGCTTCCGCGCAGGTCTGATCGGCCAGGCGCAGCACCTAGCACGCGACTCGGCGACCGTATCCAGGACGGGCGCTTCACCATTGGCGTCCGCCGGTGGATCTGACGCTGTCCGATCCGGTCGCCCGCGAGGCTCGTCGGGCCGGCACCAGGGTCATCGTCGTGGCCGATCGTGCCCTCGCGCTCGCCGCCACCGCCACCCGTTCGGCCGCCGCAACGTATGCCCAATTCGTCACCGACACAGGCCGCCGGCGCGGCCGAGCAGCGGCTCAGCCTACAATCCAAGCCACCGGGGCGTGGCGCGCGGGCGGCGCATTCCGTTCCAGGGCCGGGCACGCCGCTTGTCGCTGTAACCCAGTCACGGCAGTGCGCCCATCGCGTTCGCATCCGCACGGCTTTGTGCGCATATGGCCGCGTGGACAGGCAACTCCTCATCGTGGTGATCGGCGCTTCGGTAGGTGGGGTGGAGGTCGTTTGCGCCCTGGCTGCAGCCCTGCCGCCCGATATCGCGGCCACGATCTTCGTCGTGCTGCATATCGGCGCGCTCAAGAGCATCCTGCCGTCCATGCCGAACGAGGTCGGACCTATGCGGGCGCAGCACCCGAGCGACGGCATGCCGATCCATGCGGGCCAGATCTACGTGGCCCCGCCAGACCACCACATGCTGGTCGAGCCTGGGCGCGTGCGGCTGACGCGAGGACCGCGCGAGAACTGGGCACGCCCTGCCGTGGATCCCCTCTTCCGCAGCGCGGCCCACGCATACGGAGCTGGCGTGGTCGGCGTCATCCTGACTGGCGGCCTGAACGACGGCACGGCTGGCTTGCTTGAAGTGAAGCGGCAGGGCGGCGTCACGGTCGTCCAGGATCCAGGCGAGGCGGAGGACCCCAGCATGCCGCGAAGCGCGCTGCAGCACGTCCAGGTGCACCACTGCCTACCGCTGCGAAGCATGCCGGCGCTACTTTCGGAGCTCGTCGATAAACGGCAGCGGGCCCGTTCTATTGGAGTTGCGCAAGCGGCTCCACCCATGAAGAGGGGAGATGCGATGACAGCGAACTACAAGCTCGACGAACCCGTCGCGTTGATTTGCCCGGATTGCGGAGGTGCCCTGCAACGGACGGAGGCCGGGACGCTGACCCAGTTCAGGTGCCACATCCGCCACGTCCTTACCGCGGAGGTGATGGTGCCCGCGCAGTTCGCGGCGATGGAGTGGTCATTGGCGGCAGCGATGCGCTCGCTCACTGAACGCGGCGAGCTATGCCGGCAGATGGGGGAGAGGGCCCAGGCCGCCGGACATGCGGAACTCGCGGCGCAGTGGACGGCGGCGACGCACGAGGCCCGGGAGCGCGCGGTCGGGCTGCGGGACCTGCTGGAACGGGAGTGGACGCATCCCGACCCCATCGAGCCGCAGCCACACTCGGGCGAGTGACTGCCCCTTACGGTTGTGCCTCAACGCAGCGGCCAAAGGCATCTAGCCGGTGCCACCGGCACGACGGCCGTGGCAGGCGCAAGCTACGCCTGTGGGCCGACGTCGTCCGCCATCACGGTCGCGGGCCGGCGGCATCCTGGGCCGAGCTGGTCAACCGCGGATGGGCCCTGCGTGCCAAACCACCGGCCCGACGACACGAAAAGCCGATTCCTGGCCTGGCTGCAGGACCTCCACTTCGTATCGCGCGTTGTCGCTCCTGACGACGATTGTGGCGTCGGCCCGCTGCTCCAGCCGCCTGGCGACCAGGCTTCCGCCCACGTCCACCGCATAGACTGCCGGCACGAGCACGACTCTCTCGGACCGGTGCGCCACCAGGACGTCGCCGTCCCGGATGATCGGCTCCATGGCATCGCCGAGGGCGACGAACGACACGAGTTCGCCCGCAGCCAGGCCAAGCCGATGGGACAGCCACCCGAGGTCAACCGGCGGACGCTGGATGGGGGCAGCGGTCGCAGGAGCTTCGGCAGCAGCCTGCGCTCCCCGCTCTCCGCCGTTCGCTATCCAGTCGACCGTCACCCCGCAGACCCGGGCGAGGGCCGCCACGATTGACAGCCTCATGTCGCCCCCCGCCATGTAGTCGCGCAAGGTGGTGTAGGGGACGTTTGCCCGCTTGGCGGCCTGCATGATGCCGACGGCGCCCGCGGCCTCGCGCAGGCGCTCGCCCCTCTCACGCAGCACGCCCTCCTTGTCCACGGCCTCCTCTCCCAACGCACGCTCCAACTCTCAATCCAGACGGCGCGGACGCGAGCAGGCAGGCGGGGTGGCAGCAAAGCGAGGAACAAGCGAGAACCTAGTTGCAGTTACGGTAATCCGCCTATAGCATAGCCGGCAGGCGAATAATCGCCCATGTAGCTCTAAGGCGATGCCATGTTGCCCTGACCCGATGTTCCGTCGCTCCGCGAAACGATTCACTACCAACACATCCTAGGCCCGCGCGCTCACGCGGCTGCCTTCATTGTGCGTGCGCGCGGCCACCAACGCCAGCGCGACGGTAACCAGCCATGCCCGAACGTGGCGCCGAGAAGTCGCGCCCAGCCCAGCGGAGAACCCATGTCAACGACGATCGCCATGCCCAGCGCGCAAACCGGGGCGGGTCACCGCACGGCACGGCCAATACCGGCGCGGCGCACGGCAGCAGCGACGGCATCGTGCCTCGCCCTCTGCGCGCTCGCGTCATGCGCCCAGGGCATCGGCCCGACCGTCCAGGTCCTTCCGCCCGCCGGCAAGCCGTTCGCGGCCTTCCAGCTGGACCAGCACGACTGCTCCATCCTTGCCGGCAACCAGGTGCGCCCGATGATGGACCAAGCCGCCTACGCCGGGTTGGGCACCGCCGTGATCGGCACCGCGCTCGGCGCCGGCCTGGGCGCGGCGATCGGCGGCGGGCGCGGCGCCGCGATCGGGGCGGGCGCGGGCGCCATCGGCGGAACCGGGGTCGCCGCCGACCAGGGCGCGTCGAGCGACGCCAAGATCCAGGCCTTCTACGACAACACGTACGCGGCCTGCATGTCCTCGCGCGGTGACATCGTGCAGGGTCCGCAGACCATCGTGGTCGCCGCGCCACCCATCATCATCCAGCCAGCGCCATACGTCGTGCAACCAGCCCCCTATGTCGCCCAGCCGGCCTACGTCCCGCCAGCGCAGTGACGGTCGCGATAGGCGTACGCAGGGGCCAGACGGCCAGCTCGATGGCTGCCTGGCTGCCGGTCGGCGCCGTGCGGGCGAGCGCGGCCACCGTCTTGTCGTTGTCGCTGGCGGGGTGCGGCCGGTCGCAGGAGACAAAGGTGCTGGCGGCCCTGAAGGCCAAGTTCCCCGACCAGCGCCAATGCTACGGGATCTCGCAGGACGACGTCGGCATCCACGTGAGCCTGCCGTTCGGAGGCACGCTGTTCTACCCCGCCACCGGCCCGACGGCGCCGACGCGCCACCTGTTCGTCTTCTATGCCGCGCCGGCCGCCGACCCGGTCCCGGAGCTCGTCGGCATGCTCTTAGAGAAGGGCGTGCTGAGGAAGGAGCAGGTGCAAGCCAGCATCGACGTGGAGACGACCGGGCTGGGTCCGCAGACGATCTCCAAGGCCGGCTGGTTCACGCACGGGACCTGGCAGCACCACGCACTGACCACGTTCCCGGTCGACGTCTACGTCACCGCCCGCCACGACCCTCGCTTCCTCTACGATCTCCACACATCCCTGCAGAACCTGGCCTACTCGCCCGGAACCTTCCCCAGCCGCACGTTCCCGGATCCACTGCCGCCGGACGGCACGCACTACGTCATCCCCACCGTCACGCCCTACGCGCTGAGCGTGGTGACGTCGGTCTGCGCGGCGGAGACGCCCACGGACGTCGAGGACGTGAGGACCGTCCACAACTGGATCGGCCAGTCCGCCGTCCAGGCGACCGTCACCTTCGGCGAGGACGTCGCGCCCTGGATGGCGACGCCCGCCTTCAGCCGCGCCGCGCCTGCGCCGAGGCAGGCCGCGATCGGCGCGCCCAGGAAGGCGGTGATCCTGTTCAGCGAGGGCGACGATGGGACGCTGACCTACAGGGAGGAGAGACAGCCATGACCATGGCCTTCCAACGGCCATGCGGCAGCGGTCGCGGCGCGTTCCGGCGGATGGCGCTCGCGGCGGCGTCGCTGACGGCCGTGTCGCTGCCGGCCGCGAAGGCGGCGCAGGCGGACGACCTGCTGGGCCAGCTCATCGAGGCGAGCAAGAGGATACCGGCCACGGAGGAGGGGCGGGAGCGCTGCTCTCAAATTGAGGGCCTGCAGAACCGGCTCAACATGCCCTTCACGCTCGGCGACCACAGGATCTTCACGGACGGGACCGCCGGCTACGACCGTGACGTCGTGGGCGCATACCTTGGCGACGGGCCGAAGGGCGAGCCGCCGCCGCTGTTCGTGCAGGCGCTGCTGGACGCCGGCGTGGCCCGCCGCGTGACGATGACGTGGTTGGAGAGGACGACCGTGCCGACGGGCGTGGTCCCGCACCTCCAGGACACCGGCGTGCCGAACAAGCCTGGCGATGACCGGCCAGCGTTCGTGACGCGCCAGGCGACGCTGGTGGGCGACGCCTACCTCGTCACCGGCGGGGACAAGGCGCTCTTCCCGGCAAACACCGACCGATACGTGCTGTCGGCCTGGCCGCCGGCGATCGGCGACCAGGCCACGGACGCGACGGGGCGGTTGACGGGTCCGCCTGCTGCGCCGCCGCCGGGCCTGTGGAGCACGGCGAAGGTCTGCGTGGAGGAGGAGCCGGACCGCGTCCTCGAGTACGGCGATGTCGAAGTGCGCGAAAACGGAGTCAAGTACGTGTCGGCCGCCATCCTCTTCCACCCGGCGCGCCTGCCGGAGTGGGCGTCGGACTACCGGATCGGCCTCACGACCCGCAACGTGTTCGTGCCCGACTACGTGCGCTTCGTCACCTTCCGCGACGACGGTGACGGCTGGCGGCCGACGCCTTTTCCCGAGCCGTTCTTCATGCGCCGTCGGACTCACATCGTAGAAGCGGAATGAAGCTCGGCGCACGCGTCGATGGCCCGGCAGGTAGCCGCCACGCCGCCCGGCCATGCCGCCTCCGTCAGGTATCCCGCCAAGGACCTTCGGCCGGCAGCAGGCTGTCGAAAAGCGCGGTGAGGTCCTCGACGCCCTTCGCGCTGAGCTCCCGGTAATGCGCGCCGCCATCCGTCCCGAAGGCGCGCGCAGCCTCGACGCAGCTCTCCCGCATGTCCCGGAACACGCGCGACGGCAGCACGCCTTCCTCCATGAGGGCGGCCATCGTGCGCAGCCACAGCGCGCGGAGGTTCGAGACGAGCAGGCGCGCGCGCAGCATGTCCGGATCGTGCGCGGCGGGAGCGGCCTGGACGGGCGCGGGAGCAGGCCCTGCCATCCACTGGATCACCTCCTCCAGGCTCGTGCGGACCATGAGGAAGCGGCCGCCAGGGAGCTGCACGACGGTGGCGGCGCCCATGGCGTCCGCGTCGCTGGCGGCGATGATGGCCGACACCCGCACGGCGTGCCGGATGCCGTCCTCGTCGTGGAACACCAGCGTCGAGCCGCGACGCTCGCATGACCCAGCCTGCAGCATGCGTCCCATGGGAGAACTCCGAAGTGTAGAAAGAACATATACAGAACAGGACGCCCCCGCCAAGGCAAATCTTGTAGTAAAAAATCATAAGCACGCGAAGTCCCCGCTGTAGATACCTCTACGAGTGTTGTATTCACATCCTCAAACTCTCAGCAGCCATTGAGGATGCCAGAGTGGCGTGAGGCCGCACCGGGCTGCAGGGGTTGGGCGGGTGCAGGCGTCGCGAGCGCAAGGTTGCCAGGCCAATCTCCGTCTGTAACGTATGCGCGTGGAGTGATCGCAAATGGCCTCAATGACGCAGGGAACGCCGCTTGCGGGTTCGGTCGGGACGGGCGGCCGCAACAAGCCGATCGACGTCGCCGAGGTCGAATACCTGCTCAGGCAGTCCGCCCCGGATCCCGTCGTCATCGACATCGACGGAGTGGCGGGCCCGGACCTCCTCACCGGGATCGTCGACTTCCAGACCCGCACGATGGGACAGGCCGATCCCAGCGGCATCATCAAGCCACGGGATGGCGTTGCCCGGCAGCTGTCCTCGTCGCGCGGATCAGGCACCGTCCCCATCGAGGCGATCCGCGCGATGGTGCCGAACGACGTCGACATGCAGGCCGGCCGCGTCGGGCAGTTCACGGCCCTGTACGCCCGGCAGTATGGCGCCGTGCCTGCCGGGCTCTTCCAGTTCTTCATCTTCGTCGCGAACGACCAACGCATCCAGGACCTGCGCTGGTTCGCCTACTTCCTGGCGACCTGCCGGTGGGAGACGGCCCACAAGTTCCTTCCGATACGCGAGACGGGCCAAGGGGCGGGGCGCAAGTATGGCAAGCCGACGCCGTTCAAGGACAAGACAGGCCGGCCGTTCGCCAACGTCTACTACGGCCGTGGCTACGTGCAGCTGACCTGGCTCGACAACTACAAGCTCATGGACCACCGCCTCGAACTAGGGGAGATGCTGGAGCAGGAGCCAGACAAGGCGATGGATCCGCCGCTGGCCTACCGTATCCTGTCCATTGGCGTGAGGGAGGGCCTGTTCGGCTCCCAGTACGTGCAGTCGCCCCCTCCCGGTCATCCGCACGCCAAGAGGACCGCCCACGGCTACCGCATCCCGGCGAAGCTCGGCGACTTCATCGTCGGCGGGCAGTGCGATTACTATCGCGCCCGGCTGTGCGTGAACCCGTACGACACGAACAGCTTCACGCCCATCGCGAAGATGGCCGTCGAGATGGAGGTGCTCCTGAAGCTCTGCATCCTGCAGAGCATGACCGACTAAGAGGAACCTCCATGCGCACCCTCGTGCTCGCTGCCATCGCCTTCCTTGTAAGCGAACCAGCGCAAGCCGGCACGCCATCCACCTGGACCGGGCAGGACGGCACCTTCCGCGTGGACTGGACGCCGCGTGACATCACCGCCACCCGCCTTGCGGATGGCAAGCCGGTCTTCTCGATGCAGGCCTTCGCCGCCGCGCAGCTCGCGCTATCGCTGCGGCAGGAGACGAGCGCGGCAGGCACGCTGGAGCGCGAGAAGAAGGTCTCCGTGGTCTCGCTGCTCGGTTCGCTGCTGGCGTTGCGGGACGACACCTTCGACGACTTCAGGCCGGCGGCGCACCCCAGCGAGCGCGTGCGCTTCTGGACGATCGATCTCGCGGCACCTGCCAAGGATGGCTTCGACCCGTCGGATCAGTATGGCGCGGCGATCGGCGCGGAGGAGCGAGGCCGCATAAGGTCGCTGGAACAAGTGGTGCCGCCAGCGGCGATCGCCGGCGCCCTGGGGCGCGACAAGGTCGTCCTCGCTGACCTCCCAAATCCACCGCGCGAGCTTGACGAGCTGATGACGACCTGGCGCGACCAGGCTGGCAATGCAGGCGCCGCAACGCCGTCGGGTGACGGCGCCCGTCCTCAGTCGCCATGCTACGACGTGCCCGAGGATGCGCTCACTAGCTTCGCGATCATCGGCAAGAAGGGCGCCGACCTCACGGTGCGGATCGGGCTGCCAGGCAGCGGCGCGTGCCACGCCGCGTTCACCCAGCTGGGCTTGTCGCTGCCCCTCTCCGGCGGCTTGGCAAAGGCCGTCGGCAACGCGGGCGTCGTCGCCCCTTCGGCGGGGTTGCCGCCACTCCGCATAACGAAGGTTTCCCGGCTCCGGTAGGCAACGTTTAGATTCGCGGGCACAAACGATCATGCGCGTTCAATGACCATCGTAGAGCTGACGGCGGACGCTCGCATTCGGCTGCCGTGTCACGCCCGGCGAGAGTTCAAGTCCACGATCTCAGCTCCACCCCTAGACCTATCGTCCGACGCCGCCGCCGCGGTGCCCAGTGCCTCCTGCAGCTTGCGCGCAAGCTGATCGCGCCGGAACGGCTTAGGGCCTGTTCGCCGATACGGAAGCGTGCGCCGTGGCCGTGGCATCGCGGCTTCACGGCTCGCCGTCCACGGCCGTTCGACGCTGCTCGTCAACGTGGAATCGGGAGTCGTTCAGGGGTTCACGCCCCTCGTCTAATGGATCGGGTACTCACGTGCCTAACCGATCACGAGGTTGGGCAACAGATACCCGGCGGGGCTGCCGTGCGCCACGGCGTCCTCCCCGTGCAGTGCCTCCGCGATCGTACGGTAATAGGGCGCCCAGTAGCGCGTCATCGACGGAGCCCGAAGTCTGCCGTAGCGATCATCCATCAGACGCAGATCGTCCCAGGTCACTCCCCGGTAGTGCGACAGGACGAAGTCAACGGCCAGGATGCCGTCGAGGGGGGCGGTTGCCGGTCGCGGGGCCTCGGGCATCAGGGCGCCGCGTATCCTGTCGTCGATGCTGTCGAGGTCCTCCCCCCCGATCTGAAAGTGGAAGCGGGGATGGATGGCCGAACTCCGGGTGTCCGCGTGCACATGGGTGTCTACGTGCCAGGCGGCCCTCAGCCTGTGGGTTTCGGTCCCGAGCACCGCGTCGGCCTCGCACCAGAAGCGGGCATCGAGACGGCGTATGTGGCCGAAGCTCTGGCCCACCTCGTCGGGCGTCGCCGGTAGGTATTCTTCTACGTTGACGCTCAGCACTCCCACGAGCCCGTCGACCTGCGCGGTGCGCGGCCTGCAGTGCCGCTGCTCGCCGAGCCGCAGCTGGAGGTTCTCGATCCGGTAGCCCCAATAGGTGCGGCCCGGGTCCGGCGCGTCAGGGTGTGTGGTCCGTGGCTCCGCCATGCACTGACCGCCGGCGTCACGCAGCGGACCGGGATCGGGGGTGAGTTCGTAGGTGTCCAACAGCACAGCCAGATCGAAGAGTTCGGATTGACGGATCAGCCGGTGCTCGTTCAGGCGCTGCCGGAACGCCGGAGTCACGATCCGGCCCGCTTCCGCAGGATGGCGTCGACCCGCGCCTGCTCGGATGGCCCCAGCCGCGCGTTGCGGGCATCCCGCAGTGCTTCCTCGAGGCAAAGGTACTCGGTGTCGTGCCAGGTCTCCGTCCCGTAGACCGGCATTAGAGAGTAGCCCTCCGTGGGATCGATCGGGAGCCGAGACTTGACGCAGCGGTACCAGTAGCGCGAACCCGGGCTGTCCGCGTTAGACTCGATAGAGCGCAGTTGCGTCAGCCCGGTCTTGGCGATGAGCAGTGCGACCCGCTCCGCCGCCCCGAGGCGCGCCGGCGACCTATCCTGATCGACTTGCCGGTCCCACCAGTCGCGCGCGGCGATCATCCACCAGCGCGCGTAGCCAGATGCGTAGGCGCCCCGGTAGCGGCTCGAGGCGAGACGCTCCAGGAGTGCGGACCAGTCCTCGGACACCTGCGGGTCGACGCCGAGGCGCACGGCGAGCAGGGCCTCGTCCACCAGCGGCCCCGGTCGCGACAGCAGCTTGACCACGATGAAGCGGGAGAAGACATGGGCGGGAGCCCCCGGTCTACGGAGCCCGAGAAGCGTCCTCGGGTCGAGGCGGGCGAGCAAGGCCGGTTCGCACCCCAGCAGCGTGGCGAGCGCGTCACCCGTCGCCTCCCGGTCGGCGAAGGCCGTGACGACGGGGTAATCCCTCGATAGTGCGAGCACTCTCGAGGTCGCAACCTCGGCAGCCCCCGGTTCGCCGAGCGAGGATTTGTCGACGAACTCGTCGAACAGGTCGTCGCTGGTCGAATCCTTGTTCACGTACTCCCGAACGATGTCCCGCTTAGAAAATCTGATCACCGGGAACTCCGGAAGCCCACCAGCGCCCTTGGCGCTCCGCGCCCGCGTCTGGAGCGTCCTGACCTGCTGTGCGAGCGCGATCCCGTCGAACCCGACCGGCTGTCCCTCCGCGTCCTGGGCGTTCGTCAACGCCACGTCGAGCAGGAGACCTTGCGGGCCCTGCTCGGTTATCAGGGCGATCGTCTCGGCCATTCGCCCCGGCTTGCGCACGACGATCGACAGCTGGCCGCCGGATCGGGCGACAAGCGCCTCGGCATAGTCCTCCACCGGCGCTTCCGAACCGGCGTCGTCGTCGAGCAGCAGGTAGGTCCTCATGATCCCCCTCCGGACGCTGCCACGCCCGTTGCGCCGGGGACCGCCACTCGGAAGCAGGTCGAGTAGCCTGTCGGCGCCTCCACTAGGGTCACCTCGCCGCCGGCCGCACCGACGATGTCCGCCACGATCTTCAGTCCAAGCCCGGTTCCGACCGCCTGCACCGCCTCCGGTTCCCGAGCGCCCGAACCACCGCTCGTCGTGAAGAAAGCGTCGAAGATGTGCACCCGGTTCTCCTCCGATACGCCATCGCCGTTGTCGCAGAAGTCGAGGTATACCATATCATCCGGCATCCGTCCCATTCGGATGAGGAACTCGCCGGCCCGCTGAGCGCGGGCCACCGCCTTCATCGAATTGGTTAGCAAATTCAGTAGGATGGAGGACCATTCAGACGCGTGCATGGGGATGGTGCGCAAGTTGTATTCGCAGGGTCGCTCGACCCTGAGCGTGAGTCCGCGCCTGGAGAACATGGCAGCAAGGTCGGCTTCGAAAGAACGCACGAACTCGTAGAGGTCGACCTCGATCAGCTGCCTGCTGGCATTGCTCGTCACCATGCTGCCGAAGTGTGAGGTGTAGGCGCGGACTTGCCTAAACTGGCTCCGGAAACGCTCCATCCGCTTGTGAAAGGATTCCGACTGCCCGGTCGCCGACGCCTCCAGGGCGTTCAGGTTCAGCTCCATCGTCTCCGCGAGGTGGAGGAAGTCGTGGCTAAATTCCGCAATGGTAAGCCCCATGCTGGCGAGGATGCGGAGGAGGTTGAGCTCGGCGAGCAGGTCGTCGCGTTCCTGCGCGATCTCGACGACGGCATCGGTTGCGATTGCCAGGCGCCGGACGGCACCGTCGATCCGGTCGTTGCCCTCGACTGGATCGGCGCCCTCCCCCTGGAGCCCCGCGACCGCGGCGCGCACGTCTTCCACCGCCGCCTCGATGGCGGAGGCGGCGCTACCGCCGCCTTTCGGGTCCGATTTCCTGCGGCGCCCACGGCCCTTACCGCGCTTCGCCTCGATGCGGCGCACGGCGGTCTCGAGCACCTTCGAGACCAGGTTCCTCACCTCATCGAAGGCCCGACTTTCGATCAATCCTTCCCGCGATGAGGTTTCCTCGAAGATGTCGCCATCTTGGTCCTGCAGGGCGACATAGCCGAGAAAGGTCTTGCTGCTGATCGGAGCCCAAGTACTCTTCTTCTCGTCCAGGCCGAGCCAGTCGTCTTGTTTCTCGCCGTAAGGCGGCACCCGATAGCCATTGCGGTAGATGCGGATCCCACCGTGCTCGTCCAGCACATTGCCGATCGCCGTCGTCGAGTGCCCCAAGAATTCGGCGAGGCGGATGTAGTAGTGGGCGCGGAGTTCCACGTCCCGCGCCTCGGTGAGTGGCATGACCCTGCCGCGCCCTAGCCCTATCGCCTCGCCGACGACGGTGATGTCCTCGCGGGGGCAGGTCATGCCCCAGGTCGCGATCCCGGTGGCGTCGACGTTGGCGGTAATGACCGCCAAGGCCTGCCCAAGGACCTCGGTGTCGAGGTTGGCAACGACCTTCGGTTCGTCGAGCAGGAATCCGGATCGCTTGATCTCGACTGAGAAGCCTTGGTCGGGCCCACCTGGCCGCCCCGCGTCCAAGGGATCTGGTTTCGGGTGCATGCCCTCGACGGACGGCTGAATCACAGTCGCCAAGTAGCGGTAGACGCGGCGCAGGTCCGCGTCGGTCCAACGGTCCCGCAAGTCGCTGATCACCAGCCTGGTGCCGTGCGGACGTTCCTTTTCAGTTCTTGAGACACGGTTGGCCACTCCCCCAATGTCGGTGCCCTGCTTGAAATCGGACCAGTTGATCCTGATCGTCCAACCGTCCGGTTCGCGCTCGGTCTGCGTCACGATCGCGAGCGTCGCGCCAAGGCGCTCGGTGGCGAAGCGCCCGATGCCCTTCTTGCCGGCGCGGGACCTGCCGAACCGGGGCGACACCGGATTGAGGACCTTCTCGTCGCTGGCAAGCCGCATGAACCCGTTGGTGATCTCGTGGTAGGTCATGCCGGAGCCGTCATCGACGATCTCGAAACTCCGTCCGTCGAGGTCGTCGATCAGGTTTACGGTACAGACGGTGGCGTCGGCGTCATAGGCATTCTTTACCAATTCCCCGAGCGCCGTCTCCTGCTTGGCGACGAGCTCGCGTCCGAGGCGACGGACGAGCGCCGCGTCTGCGGCGAAGCGGACCACGCCCTCCTGCTTCTCCGCGATGACGCCCGCGAGCCTGAGGATCTCGCCGAAGTCGGTGGTTTGTTCGCTCGTCTTCCGCCCGAGCTCCGCCTTCAATTCCTCCAGCGTTGGATCGCCGTCAGCCACGCGCGGGCGCCCGTGCATGGGGATCGCCGCTCGACCGCGATGCGGAGCGCGGAGCCGTGGGGGTATTTGCGTCGTGTTGTGACAAGCGGGTGGCCTCCCGGATCCTGCTGTGCTACCCCTCGGTGGTCATCGGAGGCGGCGGGGTTGGTCGCGACCGCTTTCAGGTCCAAGGGCTACACCCTAGCCGTCGCCGTTGAAAGTTCAGCAAGAGTCCGCCGGATGCTCGTTCCCATCGACCCACCCCTCGACGGAAGGACAGCCGAGCGGTTCCCCACATTCATGGATGGTTTGGCGGCGACCCGGTCGTCGCGCGACCAGGTCGCCGACGTGCTGTGCGAGGAGATCGCCTGGCTAGATGCCAACCGCGCGATCGGCGACCAGGCGATGATCTACGAGGCGTGCGTCCGAGTCCTTGCCGATCTCGTCCGTCTCCGTTGGCGCGTCGTGAGGCGTGGTTACTCGTACGCGTTGGAGAATCCCGCTGAGACGACGCGCAGCCGCACGGTTGAGGAGCTGGTGGCGAGGAAGGTGTCGCTCCGCGACGAGCTCCGGCCCGTAGTGGAGGAGCAGCTCTCGCAACCCTCCGTACGCGCCTTCATGGAGCGAACCGAGCGGGGCAGCCGGGCGAAGCGCAGCGTGCTCGAACTGGTGGCGGAGCCCGGGGAGCTGAAGGCTCGCCTGGCGCACGCGGCGGGGTTGCCCGGCACCAGACGCGTCGATGCGTTGCGAGACGCCGTGAGGCCATACCTCCAGCGGGCGACGGAGAAGGCTGACGAGTTCACCGGGATCCCGCTCCGCGACGTGTGGCGTTACTTCCGCTACGGCTGGTCGATCCCGCAGACGCCCGTCCCGGGGCGCCAGCTCCTCTACCTGGTCCGGGACGCCGCGCATCCCCGCCATGCGGTGATCGGCATATCGTCCCTCAACAACAGCCCACTCGAAATGGGCGAAACGCGCGAGACTTATATCGGGTGGCACCGGGCCACGGTCGCCGTCCGTTTCCAGGCGGCGGCGGCGGAGGGAGGCGGAGCGCTCGAGCGGGAGCTGCGATGGCTCCTGGAACGCATCGAGGTCTCCCTTCGCGAGGTTGACTGGACCAACATCGTGACGCCGGCGGAGGTGGCTGAGCCCGATCCGAGCATCGTGCAGAGGATCGGCGAGTTGGAGGAGCGTTTCGCGAAGCGTCGCGAGGCGCTGCTGCGGGAGATCGCGTCCGGCTCCGATGCCCCGTTCGACGCCGCCGCCTGGGAGAGTTCGGACGCCCCTCCAGTGGGTGATGCTGTCCTGTTGCTTGAGGAGAAGGCGTCGGCGAACGCGCGCATGCACGTCGCTCGTCGCCAGCTCGTCGCCAAGAAGCGTGCCCATGCGATCGGGCGCCTCCTGCAGGCGAAGATCGCACTTAACCGGCATTCGGGAGCGCTGCTCGACGCGGCGAGGGCGGTCCGCACGATCGAACTGGACGAGGTCCGCAGCGCCGTCAACATCGTCGTCGAGGCGCTCAAGGCGAGGCGTTCGGGCGCCAACATGCTCGAGATCACGACCTGCGGGGCGGTCGGGCCCTACGGGCCGCTGCTAGGCGGGAAGTTGGTGGCGCTGCTCATGATGAGCCCGCAGGTCGGCGCCGACTACCGCCGGGCATACGACAATCCCTCCATCATATCATCCCAGATGCTGAACCGGCCCGTCGTGCGGGACAACTCTCTCGTCTTCCTCGGGACCACGAGCCTCTACGTCCACGGATCAAGCCAGTACAACCGGCTGCGATTGCCCACCAAGACCTTCGCGCCCGATCAGCCGGAATTGCGCTACCATCCCATTGGCGAGACGCGTGGCTTCGGCACCGTGCAGTTCTCGCCGGCGACAAGCCGCGCCATCGACGTCCTGGTGTCCTACAGCAAGGCCTACAAGGACGTGAACAGCGTGTTCGGGGAAGGGACCAGCCCCAAGCTTCGCAAGATGAAGCAGGGCATGCGCCTCATCGGGTTGAATCCTGACCGGCTGCTGCGCCACCAGCAGCGACGCCTCATCTACGCGGTCCCGCTCTCCGATCATGCGCGCGAATGGCTGATGGAGCGGCGCACGGATCTGCCGGGATACCTCGCGGATCCGGCCGCCTTCCCGCAAGCCACGGAGGCGATCGCGGAATTCTGGCGGTGCCGATGGCTTGCGGGCAGACTCGACGGTCAATATCCATCGTCCGAAAGCGCTCGGACGCAAACCCGGGATGCGGCGTCAACGGATGGTGAGGTGGTTTGATGGACGGGAGCGCCGGCGGAGGGGGACTCGAGCTCTGGCGCGCCCTCGCGATGGCGGGCGCGAAAGCGACGGCGGAGGCGCTCGATGAGGACGACCTGCGGCGCATGCACGTCGCGGGCCCGCTCGACGACTTCATGGTCGGACGCGTGGCGGCGGGTTTGAGCGTCGTGCTCACCGGGAACGCGGGCGATGGCAAGACCCACGCGCTGCGCGTCGCCGCCGCGGAGCTGGAGCGGGCGGGAGCGATCGTCGTCTGGGACGCGACCGCATTGATGCGGCAGGGCGATCCCAACCCCGTCCTGGAGCGATGGCGCGAAGCGGCTGCCCGGCGCGCGCCGTTCTGCGTCGCCATCAACGAGTACCCGCTCTACCAGCTGCGCCGCGCGGCGCCGGATTTCGCGCCGCTCGCGGAAACGTGGCGGCAGTGCCGGAGCCGGCTCGCCTACGGCGATCCCGGCGCCGGCGAGGCGGACGCCAGCCTGGTCGTGGTCGACCTGAGCCTGCGCAATCCCCTGGCGCCGGATTTCGTCGAGGCGGTATTGGATACGATCCTGACTGATCCCGCGTTCGTCGCCGCGGTGGCCCACGATCCGCGCGGCTCCGCTGCGATCAACGCCTCAAAGCTGCGGGAGCGGCGGGTCCGCGACCGATTGCGCGCGACCCTTGCACGCGCGGTCAGCCTGGGCGCGCGAGCGACCGTCAGGGAGGTCTGGATCCTCGCCGCACGCATGGTGATGGGGTCGCTCCGGGGCACGGACCACTCGCGCGCGGACTGGTACTTCGAACCGCTCTTCTCGCATGCCCCGCTCGCCTCATCCGACGCCCTCGCGCGCTCGGTCGATCCGGCGTCCTGCAGTCATCCCACCTGGGACGCTCGGCTCGAGGCGGGCGCGGTCGGCCTGGATGCGGGATGGCATTACGGGCGTCCGCCCGTCCCGCCCCAGCCGCGCCTGGATCCGGCAGTGTTCGCTTGGTTGAAGCGGACGTTCTACTTCGAGCACGACGAGGGGGAGGCGGCGATCGAGCTCGCCGACCCGGAGGCGGCGGAGTTCCGCGCGCTTCTCGCGGTAGCCACGTCGGGCGTCCGGTCCGTGATTGCGATCGTCGACGCCGTCAACGCCGCCTACTGTCCCGCGCGGTTCTCCGGTCGCGAACACCATCTCTACCTGTGGTATGGCCACCGCTTCCACGAACAGCCCTCCCGCAGCTTCGTCGCGACGGCGCGCATCGCCGTCGACGACCTGCGTCTTGAGGCGCCGCGCCTGCCTTCCCGCGTTCGCGACGCATTCGCCTTCTCCGCCGACCACCTGATGCTGGTGGGGCCCGGGCGGGAAGGTCCGCGTCTCAGGATCGATTACCCGCTCTACCGCACGCTCCGTCGGCTCGGGCGCGGCCTACCGCGGAAACTAGTGCCTGAACGCGAGGTGCACAGGCTCGATGCCTTCCTGGAGCAGCTCGGAGCGGATCGCGGGCGCGCGGGGGACACGATCTGGTCGGTGCACCTCGAACACATGGAGATCCTCCGCGTGGGGCTCAGCCCGGACGGGGGACGGTATGAGACGGTGCGCGCCGATGCCTGAGGCGGGCGGGATGCCGAGCCGGGACGTGTCGACCGCGCAGCGCCGGGTCTACGGCGCCGCCCTAGGCTACCAGCCAATGCGCATGAAACCGGTGCATTTCGCGACGAGCTTCATCCTCGCGCTCACGAAGCGCGTCTATCGCCTGGAGCTGCTGAACAAGGCGTCCGTGCCGCGCGCCACGCCCAAGGCAGGCTCCCGTGTTGCCGACGATTACGTCGCGGAGAACCTGCGGCCTATCCTCGTCGAGGCAGGCAGACTGTCGCCGGACGTCGACGAGGCTGCGTTCCGAATCTTGCGGTCGCACCTAAATGCCGCCTTCAACAACGACGGTGGCGCGCTCGGCCCGGGCTTCGCTCCGCACAAGACGTTCGGCGTCGACTACTCGGCGCCGACGGTGCGTTACGTCTGTGGCATGTCGAAGAACCATGGCCTGTCCGGAACCTTCGTCGCGCGCGTGCTGAACGCCACCGGGACGGGACGCGGCGTGCTCGAAGCCTGTCGCGCCGTCCTCGATCTTCCACCCGGGCCACTAGAGGCCCTCGGCCGACCACTTCTCGACGAGGAGTCCGAGGAGTGGGTCGACAGCTACGACGAGCAGTTCGGCGATCCCGACCCCGCGCTCATCGAAACCCATGCCTTGGCCATGGGTCCGCGCACCGAGGCTCTCGGGAGGCTGCTGGCAACTCTGCTGCGCGACCGCTCGGCCTACGCGGTCCGCTACATGGTCATCGGCATCTGCCTGTGGCTTTTCTCGTATCTGATGCTGCGCAGGAGCGGCGACGCCATCCTGCTCGTCGATGCGCTGCAGGGGCGCAACGCACGCATCCGGACGCAGAGCCGCGCGACCTACGCGAGGGAGCTGGACCGTTTCGCCCACAGCTTCGACGCCTGGCGCGCCGGCGAGGGCGCCGGTGGCGACGACATCGACTGGGAGTCGTTCGCCGGTTCCTCGGAGGCGCGGAAGGTGGTCGAGGACCACTTTCGCGACCTGGGGGTGCGGATCGGCGTCGTGCAGCCCCGCGCGCCCGCCGCGCGCCGCAAGCATGTCGAACTCCAGGCCGATACGCTGAGGGTGCTCGCCATGACGCTGCTCGACAAAGACGAGGTCGTGTCGGTCGTGGAGTTCGCGAACCGGCTGCGTTCGACCTGGCGCATCTGCTCGGGGTCCGCCCCCGGCGACCTCGACCTGCTTCGCTCCCGGGGGTTTGGCCCGCTCGACGCGGACGAGGACCTGGAACCGAACGCGCGGGCGTTCCACGACCTACTCGTGCGGCTCGGGCTGGGTGTCTCTCCCTCCGATGGTCTCACGCTGTGCGCCCTGCGCGCGGGCGAGGTGATCTGATGGCGATCTCCGCACCCGCGCTCGTCGCGGAGGCGCTGGCGGAATGGATCGCGTCCGGCCTGCACCGCCACAACGATTTCGCGCGGGAGGGATTGCCCGCCTGCGACCCGGGACGGCTGCTGGCGCTACTCGGCGAGCTGTCGCGGGTCGCCGGCACGTCCCTTTCGGTCGCGCTCGTTGGCTTCGGCGTGACCGCCGCGGAGCTGGAGGCATTGGCATCCGGCACCGGCGTGGGGTCGGTCACGGACGACCTTCACATGGCGACCGACTGGCGCAATCACCGGGGTGAGCACCCAAGAATCATCGCCCTGGCGCGGGGCTACAATCCAAGCGTCCACGGGCTGAGCTTCTTCGCGCGCGAGTCCTCCTCCGGATTGGCCGCGCACCTCCTGCGGTGGGCATCGCGGCAGAGGGCCTTCACCGGCACCCCGATGCATGCGCGCCTGCTTGCCGAACTGGCCGACAGCGAAAGCCTGTCGGGGTTGAGGTCGCTCGACGCGGTCGCGCGCTTCCTCGAGGCGTGGAACGCGTCTGGCGACGGGCCGGACGCCCCGCGCTCCGCGCTCCCGGCGCTCGGGCTCCTCCCGGACCCCCGGCTGTTCGAGGACACGGACGTCGGGCGCCGCCTGGCCAGGAACCTGGCCGTCCGCGCCGTCATCACCGTCCTGGCGCCCGGTGAGATCCGCCAGCGACGTCAGAGGGCCGAGCGATACGTCTCTGACGAGCGCCGGCATGAGATGATGGGGGCGTTGCGTCGGCTCGAGCGTTTCCGCATCGGCGACCAGTCCTCCGGACTGACCATGGACGACGCCGAGCGCATCGTGCGGCCGCCCAGGGAAATGCCGAACGAGGCCGACGATCCCGTCGCGTCCGAATCCTCCGCCGACACCGACCCAGGGGTGAGCAGCGCCCAGCGCATGCGGGAAGGCGAGTTCGACGCGCTGGTCGGTGGGCGCGAGGAGGACCTGGAAGCGATTGGCGAGGCGATAGACCGCGGTTGGGAGGAATACGACCGCAACGGGGACCGTATAATCGCGACGGCGGAGACCAGCCTGGGCCCGGTCCCGGTCGACCTCTCGGTCGACCCGCGCGCGATCACCTGGACTGAAGCCTTCTGCTCCGCCGATGTGTTCGGTGGCCTCATCGAGACTGAGGTGCTGGACCTGGCACAGGCGCTCGAGCGCTACGCCGAGTGCGAGCCGGTGTTCCTCGTGACGGAGGGGATCTGGCGGCACGATGGGCGCGACTTCTCGCTCGAACGCTTGCTCGAGGGCTGGGACGCAGCCGTCGGAGTGGGGGCAGTTCGTCCGCTCGCGCTCGTGTGGCAGGAGCTGCGCGAACGGCGCGCCATCCTGGCGGGGCATGTCCGCAAGCTGCTGGTGCACCCGCGCGAGTTCCTGGACACGCACCGCGGCGTGCGGGAGACGTGCTCGCAGTACCTGGCCCTGGCGTCCGAGCTGTACGGCGGCATCCAGGCAAGGTTCCAGGTGGTCTCCGACGAATCGCCCGAGTGGGCGCAGGCGACGCTCGACGCTCTGTTGTCGCTGGATCTGCTGCAGGTGCGGATCCGGCACGATGCCGACCGGGTCGCCGCCAAAGCCGTCATGCTTCCGCTGCATCCGCTGCACCTCTGGCGCTACTACCGCATGGGCGAGATGCTGCGCGCATTCGCCTCTGACGCCGACCTGCGGCCCGAGGACCGCCGCGCCCTGCTCGAGGAACTGCAGCGCCCGGAGCAGTTCCTGAGCGTCGTGCGCGCTGGCCGGGCGCCCGCCCAGCGCGGGCTCGACCAAGTGCTCCCGGTCGCCAAGCACATTCACGGCTTGGCGACGTTCGAGAATCTAAAGAACGCAATAAGCAGCGCGGACGGCGTCGACACGCTCGTCCGGGCCGTCGACGGCTACGTCCTGCTCTATCCAAACCATGCGCGTCCCCTTAGGCTCGCGCTCGTGAACCCGCCCGAGCCGACGCGCATTATCGAGCGGGTGGTGAAGCTGCTGGACGACCGCCGTGGCGCGGCGGGCGGGATCGGGCGCATCGAGGTGGACGTCTACTCGACCGACGGCCATGGCGACCGGCTCGCCGCCGCGGCGGTGCTCGAGGGCGGCGCGCAGGACCTGATATATGAGAAAGTCGCGGCGGAGCGGCTCGAGATCAGGGTCGCGTCCGCGCCGGACGGTCCCTTGGCCCAGCTCATCGACAGCGCGTTCGGGCGACGACGCTACCACGTCCTCGGTCTCTTCGACGAGTCCTCAATCTCCATCCGCAAGCAACGCGTGGACGGGTTCCTGAGGATGAGCCCGTTCTGCGTCCGCAACGAGATCAAGGTGGACTCGATCCTCGGCGAGATAAAACTGCGCCCGCACCCGGGAGAGCCGCCGTTCTCGGACTACGTCCTGATGATACAGGCACGCCAGGGCGAGCTGCTCGACACGGCCATGTATGCCGCGGCGGACGGCGACGAGTTGCGCGCCCTGACCGACAGGCTCGTGACCGGCCCCGATCCGCTCGCGCGGTGGGTCGTGCTCGCCGACCGCGCGCTGCCGCGCGAAGCCGGGATGACGTCCGTGCGCCTGCTGGAGCGCGACGACGGGAAGCGTCGCGTCCTGCTGGCGGCGGGAGACTACGACCGGCTCGCGGACGTGATGGAGGTCGCCTTCCAGCACTGCAACCTGCCGGTCGGGCGCTGCAATCTAGCAGAGATCCTGCGCCAGGGAGCGCGCCTGGTCGGGGGCGGACTGCTGGACCTCGTGCGCAAGCAGTCCGGCGAGGCGGACAATGCCAACGTCGTCGGCTTCGTCGGCATGCTGCTCGCGGCGCGCGACGAGAGGCGACGCAATGCCGACTGCCTCGTCGCGTCGGTAGACACCAAGGTAGCGCGGCTATGGCTCAGGCTCGGGACTGGGGGGCCGGCGAACCGGTGCGACCTCCTGTCGTTGCGGCGCGAGGACGATGGCGCTTTCGTGTTCACGGCGCTCGAGGTGAAGACCACGCTCGATGCGGACCTCCCGGAGGAGGAAGAGCGCGTGACCGACGGTCTCGCGCAGGTCGCGTCGACGGCTTCCGTGGTTCAGCGGGCGTTCGACGACGAGACGGGCGACGTATTCACCGCGCCCCGCCTCGAGATGCTCAAGGAGGTGCTCGTCCGCGCGGCGGGCGTGCGCTGGTCGACCGAGGAGGCGGACGCCGATCATCGCCGCCGCTGGGGCCCTCGGCTTCGCGAGCTGTTTGACCCGGTGTTGCGGCCACCCGTCCGCGTCGAGGGCGAGGTGGTGCTGGTGAAGCTGCGCGCCAATCGGCCGCCGACGCGCAGGGCCATCGCGTGCGATGGCATCCCCGCCACCCTGTCGGTGGTCACGGAGCCGCTCGCACGCGCGCTCCTCGGGATCGCCGACGACGGCGCGGGCGGCGAACCGACCCCGCCGGTTTTGCCTGCGGGGGCTCCGCCGCCGGAGGAAGGCCGTCAAGTGGCGGGGCGCAACGCCCGACCGATCGCGCGCACGGCCTCCAAGGAGGAACCGTCCGCCCCCGTCCCTGCGTGGGACGCGGACGTCGTGGCGGCGTCCGCGGAAAGGGCTGAGGCCATGATCCCTCAGGAGCTTGGGATTCCGGCGACCGTCAACGCCGCCCAGGTGCGGGGAACGCCCTCGGCAGGCCAGGAGCCTTCGGCGGGGACCGGGGCGTGGCCGCCACCGCTTAACGCGCTCGGCATGATCGGGCAGATCGAGGCAGCCCGCGAGCTCGCCGATCTCGCGAGGCTGTCGAAGGGCTGGAACGAACGCTTCCCCGACAAGCTGCTCGTCGGGCCGCCCGGCGTCGGCAAGACGTCGGTCGCCTACGAGGTGGCGAGGAGATTGCTGCAGCTCGAACCGATCCTCTTCAACGGCGCCGACCTCAGGCGTCCGGAGATGATCGTCGAGCGCCTCCGCAAGTCCGACATGGTCCCCGAGCTGGCTGCCGATGAGATCGGGCCGGTGGCGGTCGAGCCGTGCGTCGTGTTCATCGACGAGGTGCACGCCATCTCCGGGTCGGTTGCGACGGCATTGCTGAGCGCCTTGGACGAGCGGCGGACGACGACCGTGGACAACGTCGCCTACGACTTTTCGCGTGTCGTGTTCCTGCTCGCGACGACCGACCCCGGAAGGCTGAGCGAGGCCTTCCTCAGCCGTCCGACCCGGACGACACTGCGGGCATACACCCTCGAGGAGACAGCCGGGATAGTCTGGCTCCGCGGACGGGGTCTGCTCGACGAGGCCGACCTCCCTCGCGAGGCCTGCCTGGAGATCGCGGCGCGCATGCAGTGCGGCCCGCGCCCCAGCGTCCAGATACTCGGGCCCCTCCGGGCGCACTTCTACTCGCTCGCCGAAGCGGAGAGCGGCGGCGAGCCACCCAGCCGCCAGACGGTCGCCTCGCGCATGAACGCGGTGGACGTCGGACGGTGGTTCTCCGACACGATGCAAATCGACGCGAATGGGCTCGGTCCGATACACCGTGACCTGCTCGGCATCCTGGCGAGCCGAGGGGCCGTCTCCGAGGACGAACTCCGCCGGTCGTTGGCCATTTCGAACAAAGCCGACTTCATTGAGGTGAGCGAATACCTCACGCGGCTCGGCCTAATGCGAGTGGGAACCGGGGGGAGGGCGCTCACGCGCGACGGGCGGCGGTACGTGCTCCAGGGCGCCGCGATGGACCTGCGGGACCGCATACCGCGCAGGGGCGCCGGCTGAGGCCGACGCCCCTGCGCCATCCCGGACGTCCGTGACGGACGGCGACGCCGTGTATCCAGCGCAACGGCAGAACCCCAATCTGGTGACGGAAGGCGCTCGCTTCCTCGTCCTCGGATGACGCACTTGCTAAAGGCGGTCATCTGACGCGGCGGCTCGCGTGGTCCGTTGCGGAGGCGCAAGGACGAGTCGGACGATCCCGACGCGTTTCAGCGCGTCGAATGCCTCCCGCGACATCGACTCCGGCGCATAGCCAACGTTGTCGCACCGCAGGATCATGTCGCCGCTCATGCGGATGTGGAGCCGCCTCACGATCAGGGCGTTCTCGACCTCGATCACGTAAATGCCGCCGTTCTCGAGCGGACGGTCGGCGCGGATGTCGACCGTCAGGACCGCGCGCATGGGGATGCCAGGCTCCATGGCGTCGTCCGCCGCCTCGACCAGCAGCAGATCCTCGGGCTCCGTGTTCAACCACGCCTTGAGGAACTCCTTCTTGAAGGCGAGGTGCTCGACCACCTGCGGGTGATCATGGAGGTTCGCCTGCGGGGCCGTGAGCGCATCGACGTTCGCCCGCGATATGCCCACGTAATCCTGAAGCGTCGCAGCCACGGCCCTGGTCTGCTGAAACACGAATGGCCTCCCGCTCCTATCCTGCCGCAAAGGCGATTGCCTAGTGTCGACGAACTCACGTGTTCCCTCGGCGACTGAGCCAGGATCCGCCTTTCCCGCCGGTAGCTGGCTCCCAGGCCGGCGGGGCGCCGACACTCTGCCGGACTGCCCGGGGCTGGCGCGGCCGCTGAAGAGCCAGTCGCCGGGGACGCCAGTGGCGTGGGCGATGGACGTCAGGACGCTCGCTGGAACGTCGGCGCCGTCCAAATAGCGGAGGATCTGCTTCTCGCTGCGGGCGAGGCGGACAGGCCACTCCGACCGCGGCGTGTCCGCCAATGCCAGGCGCATCCTGTCCGTCAGGGTCAGGTGCGTGCCGTCGGGCATCGACTTGACAAACGCTCCGCGCGGCCCGGCGGATTTGTCTTGCGCACCAGACATATTTGTCCTATTCGCGATTTTGGCTCACGGCTGGCTTCCGCTAGCGCCGTCGTCCAGGTGGAGGTTACCAGCATGCCGCGCCATCGTCGCCGAAGATCATTCTCGCCCGATTCGCGCGGGTGTGTGGAGCTGGATCATACCATATCCAGTGGCGCGCCACCGGGTGCCCAACATGCCGGTTCGTTCTCCCCAAACTTCGGCAGAGACGCTGTTCTTGCGGACCGGCGCGTCAAGCCCGCATTGATCTGCTTCGTATTCGACCGTCACAACTGCTGCGCCGAACGGCGAGGCATCCTCATTGGCTTCCACGTCGGCTTCGGCGATGACGCATTCGAAGCGGTACGGCTTCGGCTCCTCGAATCGCTCGCCACCCCGGGCGCCCGCCTGGCGACAGATGTGTCGCCCGCCGTGGTCTCTTGTCGTCTCGCTCCTGTGAAAGACGGCCCAATCACCTGTGACCCCGGTTCAAGGGTCAGGAGCCGGCGATGAGGCGTCATGGTTCATCGACCATCCTCCTCCCAGGCTTCGATCTGGAGGTCAGCACCGTGCCGCTCAGGCGCGTTGTCACGCGTAGCTCGGTAAGCGGGAATGGCAGGTTCCACAGTCGGAAGATGGACTCCAACATCGTGTGGGAATCGCCCATCGAGCTCGCCTTCCTGCTGAGGGCGGAGCTCGACCCCACCGTAACGGCCATCTACGCGCAGGCTCTGGAAGTGACCTGGGACGATGGCCAGCGAAGCCGGCTCCACTACCCGGACTTCGTCATCTGCCGCGGCGGTGCCGAGGTGCACGAGGCCAAGGCCGACAAGCAGGCCGCCTCCGAGAAGGTCGTCTCCCGCACGGCAGCCGTGAGGCGGCATCTGATGGAGCACGGTGCCGAGTATGGCCTCGCGATCGGGAGCGCGTTGCGCGCCGAGCCGACGTTCAGCAACGCGGCGACAGTCGCCCGCCGCCTGCTCGAACGCGTCAGCGAGGACCTGGCGCGCGGCGTGGTCGCCATGGTGCAGGACCACGAGCCCATAAGGCTTGGCGACGTGGTCTCCGGGCTTGCCGCCGCGGGCTGCACCGAGGCGACGGTGCTGACGCTCGTCGCGCACAACCGCATCCACGTCGACTACAGGCGGCCGGTGGACGACGATGCCTTGCTGTGGGCGAACGGCATCCCGACCCACCACGAACTCCTTCTCCCAAAGCCAGCGAGCGGCGGCAGGCCATGACGCGCCTGAACATCAAGCTTACCGACCGGATACTCAAAGACTCCCAGACCTACCGCTTCGAGGAGAGGCGCGAAGGCGAGCTGGACTTCAGGAGCACCTCCTGCGGAGAGCGGCTGACCTTCACGGACGTCGAGCTGGCGACGGCCGTCGGGAAGGGCGAGCTGGAGATCCTTCACGGAAGCCAGGAAACAGCGGCGGTGGAGACGCTTACGGCCTGCCGGGTCGGGGATTTCACGATGCTTTCGGACGGGGAACGCGCTCGTGCCAGGAACCGGCTGGCGTACGTCGTGGCCGCGCAGAGGCACGGTAATCGCTGCATGTCGGAGACGGTGCTGAAAAGCATCATAGCGGAGACGGCGCGCCAGCAGACCGGCGAGAAGGAGCCGAGTACCCGCCAATTGAGGCGCTGGCTACGAATGACCGGGCCGGCCCCCGTCGCAAGCCATTTCGTCAGCTCCAACCGCGCCAAGGGCAACAGGGTCGATCGGCTGGACTTCAAGGTCCGCAAGATCATCGAGGAAAGGATAGACCGGGACTCCCTCAAGCGTCCACCGATCAAGCTGACGACGCTGCATGACTACGTCAGGGCGGACGTCGTGGATCTCAACCGTACTGCCGTCCCGCAGGTGAAGGTGCCTAGCTACAAGGCTGTACGCGCGGCTGTCGCGTGCCGTTCGCCTCGCGACCTGATGGCAGCTCGAAAGGGAGAGGCGGCCGCGGCCCACGAATTCGACCCCGTGAGCCTACAGAAGGATCCCGAGGCGCCCTTGGACGTTGTGGAACTGGACCACACGCCAACCGACCTCATGGTGATCTGCGAAAGGACCAGGCTACCGCTTGGACGCCCCACCGTGGCGGCCATGATCGACAGATGCACGCGGATGCCGTTAGGTATCTATCTCGGGTTCGAGCCGCCCAGCGTCCACACGGTCGTGGAATGCCTCCGCAATGGAATGCTCCCGAAAACCTACGTCGATCAGAAGGTCGCGCGGGGGGAATGGGCCATAAAGCACCGATGGGATGCCTTCGGGAAGCCTAGAACCCTGCTTCTTGACCGGGCGTTAGAAAACATCGGCACAGACTTGGACGACCTAGCGGCCGAACTGCGCATGCATATGAGGATCGCTCCAAGGAAATCAGGCAACTACAAGGGCGCCATCGAGCGGTTCGTGAAGGAATTGAACTACAGCCTCCTGCACGAGCAGCCCGGGACGACGTTCGCGAACATCATGGACCGGGACGACTACGACCCCGCGAAGAACGCGGTAATCACGCATGACAGGCTGCTCTACGTGCTCCATCGCTGGGTGGTTGACGTGTACGCCAACGGCCCGCACCGCGGGATCATGGACGCTCCTGCGAAGCTCTGGGACGAAAAGGTAGTCAAATACCCCGTCGAGCCAGTCTCCAACATCATGCAGTTCGACATGCTGCTCGGTCGGACGGACGTCCGGATCCTCGACAGGTGCGGCTTGGAGTTCAGGGGCCTGTTCTATTCGTCCGACCGCCTGGTGGCGCTGCTGACGGACCCCGACTTCGTCAAGCGCTTTCCGAAGCACGACGTAACGTTCCGATATGGGGCGGGATGCCTGGGCAGCGTTCGCGCCTATGACCCGATCCGCCGCGAATACTTGGAGGTGCCAGTCCAGGAGCGGTTCAAAGACTATGCGACGGGCTTGTCCATCTGGCAGCACCAGCTGATCCGCAAGTATCGGACCGACAGGATGAAGGCGAACTCCGACACGGACGGCATGGCGGAGGCGAAGGTGGCACTTGCGGAAGAATTCAGGCAGGCCGGCGATGACAGGAAGAAGATGCGAGGCCGCAAGAAGGCTGCCCGGCACGATGGTGTCGGGCGCTTGGCGCCGGCTGGCACGGACGAGTCCACCAGCCCCATCGGCAGCCAGGACCATGCGCGCCGCGCCGCCGTGAAGGCAGTCACCTCGGCACCATCATCGCAGCGCCAACTCGGCATGCCCACCAAAGGCAAAAGACCGCATCTCACGGTGGTCGGAGAGTCGGGTAGTCGCCTGCTCAAGCCCACCCCGGTCAGGCCATTGGAGACTGCGTTCGAGGATGACGTTGACCTATATGCCAAGAAGGGGATCACCCGTGACAAGGAGTAGCCCCGAGGCGCCTCGGTGGTCCAAGACCGACCCGGCCGTGCGCCGCGCCAGGGTCCGCGACCTTTTCGTGCAGCGGCCGACCACGGATCACCTTGGGATCCTATTCGATCAGGTTCGCTCTGATCGTCGTGGCCTGCCGGAACCAAGTTGCGTCGTGCTCACCGGCGAGGAGGGTACCGGAAAGACCAGTTTCCTGAAGGCATACGCTGCGAAGTTCCCAAGCAAGCGAATGGGCGGCAGACTTATCCAACCAGTGCTATACGTGGAGTTCCTAGGCAGCACCACGACGCTCGGCGCGGCCAAGGTGCTCCTCGAGGGCCTTCAGGACCCAACGCACGGCGCGGGACGCCTACACGACCTGATATTGAGGACGATAGACCAGATCAGGAAGCAGGACGTCGAGATAGTTCTCGCGGACGAGTTCCAGCACCTGACCGAAACCGGCCACAAGCGGCTGAACAAGGCTGGTGACTTCATCAAGCAGGCCAGCAAATTAGCAAACGTTCCTTTCGTCATGGCGGGCATGAGAAGCGTCCTCGACATCGTCGACTTCAACAAGCAGCTCGCCAGCATCACGCCCCACCGCAAGACGCTTGATGCGTTCAGTTATGAGACTGGCGCCGATCGGCTCGCGTTCCGGACCTTCTTGGTCAGCATCGACATGGACCTGCCGTTCGACGAGGTAGCAGGGTTCGCGGATCCTGATCCATCGCAGAAGCTGTACAACGCAACCGCTGGCTCGATGCGCCCACTGATCAGGCTCATACGAAGCGCGGCCATCCATGCAATCGACCGTGGCGCATTGAGGATCGCGGACTCCGACCTGAGTCATGGCTACGATCAGATACGCGGAGCGAGCTCGTGCGGAAATCCTTTTGAGGAGTCTTGAGAAGTTACTAGTAGACCCCGCCAGAGCGCCGGGCAGAAGGCACCTTCCAAACCAGCGATGGCCTTGGTGTCCAGACCTCTCCCTGGAGAGAGCGTCCACGGCTACCTGCGCCGCCTGGCCATCGACAACGGCCACTCCCGCCTCAACGTCTTCTTGGCGGCCATCGGCGTGAGCGGCAACCGCGGGCCGCGCAGCGGGAACGCATTCTGGGCGAGCCTCGCGAAGGCGACTTGCCTGGAGACTTCTGCGTTCGAAGCAATGCGCTGGCTGCCATGCCGCGAAGCCGGCGGCCGGACGCTGCTCACGTTCCTCGGCGGCACCTTTGCCCCGTCCTTCCTGTTTCCAAGGAATGGGCGCTTCTGCCCAGCCTGCGCGCGAGCCGGCCTCCCCGCCCTTGACCTCTGGTCACTCGCCTATGTCGTCGCGTGCCCGCTGCATCGGTGCCTGCTCGCGGAACACTGTCCCGCCTGCGGCGAAAGCTATGATGCGGCCCAGGCGACCTTCTCGACTTCATGCAGGTGCGGAACGCGCTTCGACGAAGTCGATTCGATCGAGGCCCCGCAGGCAGCCATCGACCTGGCGCACCACGTCGCCAGCAAGCTGGGGACGCAGCACGCTGCCGGAGCTGGTAGTGGCGACGTAAGCAATACAGTTCCGGCGCCCTTCGCGGACCTGGGCCCAAACGACTACCTCGCCTACGTCGACGTCCTCGGAAAGGCGGCCACGACGCTGGCCGTGGACGACAAGCCGGGTCAGGGAACGCGCTACGGCTTCGGAGACATGGGCTCGCAACCCGCCACGGCCACGGCAGTGGACCGGATTGAAGCGGCGGCGGCACTCATGACGGCCTGGCCTGAAGCCTTCGAGCGCTTGTTCGAGGAGGTGGCAGCGCGTCCGGGGAAGGACGGCGTGCCGGCCACGCCGTTCGCGACCAAGATCGGACGCATGCTCCGTATGCCGCCGCGGGGCTCTGACGGGCTGCCGCTGCCGCTAATCTGCGAGGCCGTCGACCGCTATCGGAAACGCACGCGCGCGTTCACGCGACGACGGAACGTCACCACCCAGAACGTCGCCGCGCTCCGCCTCCACACGCTCTTCAACGCGTCCACTCTCGCAACCGCCGTGGGGTCATCGCAAGCGACCAAGATCCACGCCCGCGTGCTGAGGCGGGTCCTCGAGCACCTGTCCGCAGCCGAGCATGCCCTGGATATGCAGCAGCTGGTTAGCCTCGTGCGTGATCGGGCGATCGCCTGGCACGGAGAGACGGTCACGCTGGTCTCCGGGCACCGCGCGGCCGAAATCCTCGAGGGGTCGAGCAAGGCGACGCTCTCAGGCTGGGAGCACCCGTCCCTCCTGCCGCGGGAGGGACTGCTGCATGGCATCCGCTTCGACGAGAAGCCGTCATACCGGATGGCGGACGTGCAAATTGCGCTGGCCCGAATGCAAGCAGTCGCGAGGAAGGTCGCCTCGACGGAGGGGCTCGTGCCGTTGGTGTCCATCGGGATGCGGGCCGCCGGGCTGCGCACCTGGTACACGAAGACGCATGTCCTCACCGACGTCATGGCCGGCAGGGTCCCGGTCGCGGCGCTCCTGGACGAGCCGCGGCTCAAGGACCTCTTCGTCGACCTGGAAAGACTGGCGGCAGCCAGCGCAGCCAGCAATCCGTCGCTGACGTGCGGCGCCGCCGACTTCGTGGCGCTGGCGCGCTGCAATGAGGCCGTCCGCCATCGCTTCGGCGGTGGAGCTACGTTCTCGCTGGAAGAATGCCGGTGGCTCGTACGCGCGGGCCTGGTCCGCGTTGAACTGGAGAAGACCATCGTCAAGAACCGGTCGAGGCCGGCCGTGACGCGCTTGTATCATTTGGGCGACATGACTGAGATCGCTCGGCGGCGCAGCGATGGCCAGTCGACGAAAGCCGAGGCGGCCATGCTCGCCGAGACGTGCGACGCCTCGGCGGCGCTCGCCGCCGCGCGGAGCGAGGGAGGGTCGTTGAGGCAAGCCGCCCGCCGCCTGACGGCCGCCGGATACGCCAC
Organism: uncultured Acetobacteraceae bacterium; assembly: GCA_964242595.1. Taxonomy (GTDB): domain Bacteria; phylum Pseudomonadota; class Alphaproteobacteria; order Acetobacterales; family Acetobacteraceae; genus BOG-908. The sequence continues at coordinate 54,690 of CAXTBC010000015.1, forward strand.
CCCGAACGGCGCGCCGTGGTCCCACGCGAGCGTGGCCAAGGCAATCTCCGCATTGGACACAGGCGGCGTAGTCCAAGCCAAACGGCTCGCGCGACCGGCAGCGGACGCGTGATGCCGCGCCCTACGGCGCCGAAGGCGACCAGCAACCAGCCTCAGGGAGCCGGCTTGCGTGCTATCGCCGGAACCTTTGTGCCCGGCGGCTGAGCCAGGGCCTTGAACACTGCCCCGTGGGGCCAAGGCATGCCGCGGACCGTGAACACGCCGCGACGGGACAGCTCAAGGCATATCGCACGGGTCGGGAGCCCCGTTGCCCGAAGTTCGCGGATGAGGGGGCCTGCGTCGTGAGGCTCGCCGAATGCCTGCGCCTCTGCCGCCGACAGAGATCCTGCCACCCGGCGAGCCGCGATGGCTGCCGCCTGCTCGACGCAGTAACGTTGATGGCTCGCCACCTGCACGCCGCGGCCAGGCGTTCCCTTGACGACCTCCGCGCGCACGAGCCCCGCGTTCACCAAGCGATGGAGTTCGTTCGCCGTCAGCGCCGCTCCAGCGCCGTGGCGGGAGGCCAGCAGCTCGTTGAGCCGCCGGTCCGCCAAATAGCCCGTGGCGCCAGCCGCCGGATCCGCGCGCGCCTCGGCCGCCATTGCCTCGATGTCACGGATGTCTACGAGGAGATCCCCCAGCTTGGGATGCTCAAAGAGGCTGTAGACTGCGACCTCAGCCCGGAAAAGCCGCAGCAGGAGGTCCGTCTTCGTCATCCACGTGCTCCTGACATGGTGGCGCAGCGCGGACGAGACCAGCGGCGACAGCCCATGCCCGTCGCCGTGGCGCCGAGCGAGCACGCGCATGCGGGCTAGCGCGCCCTCAACTTCGGCAGCCGAGTAGAAGCTGCCTTTGCCCCTCAGGTCTTCTAGGCGAGGGTCTACTTGCAGCAGGTCGGGATGATCCCAGCCAGAGAGCCTGTTGTGATCTTGGCCGCCCTCCACCGCATGCTTGGCCTCCAGCGGGCTCAACGACGATTGCGCCTCTTCGTGCAACGAAAGAGCGCGCGCGCGCACCAGGCCAGCAAGGATGTCGACGTCGGCGGTGGCGCGTTCGGCCGCGGAGAGGAGTCCCAGGACCCTCGCCAGCACGCGGCCGTGATAAGGCTGCCCCTTCGGGGCGCCGACGGCACGGGCAAGGTCGGCAGCGTTGAATGCGGAATGCAGCCTCTTCGCGACGACGTCGGAGGTCGTAAGGTTGCGGCGCCGCCGCCGCGTGCGTCCTGATCGCCGGCCCCAATAGGCGTCGACGGCGCTGACGATCATGGCGAGCGGCAGGCCGTCCTGCCCTCGCATGGGATGGCGGAGGGAGCGGCCGAGCGCCGTGGAGAAAGCCTGCTCGAAGCTGCTGTCCTCGTCGGCAGGACGCCCCCGGCCATCGAGCTCCCCAAGTAACGCGTAGAAGCTCGTCGGCCAATCCACCATCATGGACTCCGCCCCGGAAAGGAGTGACAGCGTGTCGGCGATCGATGGCTGGCGGGAGATGCGGCCACGCCCGTAGTTCCTGGCCTTCGGGTTCACCGCGGCATCCTCGGCGTTGGTCGTCGTGGCCGCCGACCCGAGCACCTGCAGGTATGCGACGTAGTCATTCAGGCCCAGGCCCTCGAACGCGGGTGGGATCGTGGCAGATGCTTTCGGCCGGGCGGCACCAATCGCCAACACCTCGCCGACGAGCGTCGCGAGGTTGGCGGCTGCCGCGAGGGCGAAGTGCGGGGCCTCGGCAGGCTCCGCATCGTTTAGCGCTCCGCCGCAGACGCACCCGTCCATCACGCCGACCGCCGTAGGGGAGAACAGGCGGCCGCAGCGAGGGCACGTATCCACCAGCATCGTCCCGTGCCGGGGACAGGCCACCACGTGCGCCAAGGCCCAGAAGTCACGACGGATGCCATCCTCGCGGAGGCAGGCCGGGCAGACGCGCATGCTGACGGCATGCACGAACGCCGGCGCCAGCAAGTGACCGAGGAACGTAGTCCGGACGCCGGCGTCCGTCCGCGTGGCCTGCCATCGCATCGGCGCCAGTTCCGACGAACTTCTCCGGGTGCAGGCCGAAAGACGCGACCAGTAGACGTCCGCGCTCCCTGGCCCGAAGCCCCCAGCAAGGCCGAGGGGCTGCAGGAAGGTCGTGAGCGTGGCATGTCCGTTCGAACGCGCCAGGCGGCGGACGTAGCCATGGACGCTCTCGCCCGGCACAGGCGCCGGGGAGACCGCGAGCTGGGGCACGCGGCTGGAAGTTCGGGAACCACGTCTCATGCGCCACCGGGCCAGGAACGCCCGCACAGTGCCATGTCAAATCGAGTCGGGAGCGGACCGCGAAAGCCCGATGGCGGTGGCGACGTCCACCAGCTGGAGTTATGATGATGGGGGACGGGCGTTGTTAAGCCTGATTCGAGCCTTCGAAATTACATGCGGAACAGACGCTTACGTAGGGGCGGCGGGAATGACACGTTATGGGTAGAGGCCGCACGAGAATGACAGCTTATTGGGTTCACCGTTGCGCAATACGCATCGTTGGTTATAGGTACAACTCGTTGTTCGCGTTGGACATCCATTGACGCTTTATGGGTGAACACACAGACGCGACGGCCGACGGCCTTGCGACATCAAAGGCGGGAGATCAGTCCCGCCAGCCGTGCCGCGACGGTCACCGGGCCTGGCGTGCGTGTTGCCCGGGTCCGCAGGACGGTAGCGGCGCCGAGCGCGGCCTGTACGCCGATCAGGCCGAGGAAAAGCATGCCGGCCGCGACAGCATCGGCCTGGCGGCTGCTGTAGATGTCGCGGCTGGTCTTGGCCTCGGCGTCGAAGCGTCCCCTGGCACCTTGAGTGGCACCTGGAGCCGGTTCGAACAGGTTGCCGTCGCTGATGGGCGCCGGTACGACGTCGAGCTGGGCGCTGTAGGCTTTGGTCGCGAGCACCTTGTCCATGACCCCGGGCGCCAGCCTGGCCGCCAGGATCGTCGGCGGCGTCGAGCTGCCGACGAAGACGTCGCGGCGCCGGTGCGTCGCCGCGAACACGATTGCCTCGGCCGCCACCTCCGGCTGGTAGGGCGCGGGCGCCCTGGCCTTCTGGCCGGTCTTGTTGCGTGCCCAGTCGAACTGCGGCGTGTTGACCGCCGGCAGGTGCACCATCGTCAGGTGGACGGCGCTGCGGTCATGGATCAACTCGGACCGCAGGGCCTCGGTGAAGCCGCGCAGGGCGAATTTGGCACCGCAGTAGGCCCCTTGCACCGGCATCGCGCGCCAGGCGAGCACCGAGCTGACCTGAACGATGGTGCCCGATTTCATGCGCTTGAGCGCGGTCATCGTGCCGTTGACCGAACCGAGATAGGTGACTTCCGTCACACGGCGGACTTCCGCCTGGTCCATGCCCTGAATCGGCGAGTAGACCGTCGCCATTGCGTTGTTGACCCAGACGGTGACCGGGCCGAGCGCTGCGGCGAGCGTGTCGGCCGCCGCTTCGAGGGCCGCCGCGTCCGCCACGTCCGCCGGCACCGTGTGCACACGCGCCCCGGCCGCCTCGAGCTCGGCGCGTGCCGCGTCCAGGCGCTCCTGGCCGCGTGCTATCAAGCCGACCGCGTAACCCTTTTGGGCAAAGGCCAGGGCTGCCGCCCGTCCAATCCCCGCGCTGCCTCCGGTGATGACGACGACCTGACCCATGCGTAACTCCCTGCGTTCTCTCGCAGGTGGGGGCACTGGGGCGGAGCGCCAGGACAGGAAAAGGAAGCATGGGGCTCTGCCCCAAACCCCGCTGGGTCTTGAAGCCCCAGACCCCCAATCTGTTTGGCGTCCTTCAACGAACAGGTTTTAAGGACTTGTCCTCAGCGGGGTCCAGGGGCAGAGCCCCTGGCCTTACTTACGGCAGCAATCACCACCCGCGCCAAAACAGAAAAGGCCGGGAGATCGCTCTCCCGGCCCGTCCTGCACTCACTCAGGCGCGTGGGTTTAGAAGTCCATCCCGCCCATGCCGCCGCCCATGCCGCCCATGCCGCCACCGCCGCCGCCCATTGGCGCCGGGTTCTTCTCGGGACGCTCGGCCACCATCGCCTCGGTGGTGATCATCAGCGACGCGATGGAGGCTGCGTGCTGCAGCGCGCTGCGCACGACCTTCGTCGGGTCGATGATGCCGGCGGCAACCAGGTCCTTGTACTCGCCTGTCTGCGCGTCGAAGCCGAAATTGTACTCGCCGTTCTCCAGCACCTTGCCGGAAATTACCGCGCCGTCTTCGCCGGCGTTCTCGGCGATCTGGCGCATCGACGCCGTCAGCGCCTTGCGCACCACTTCGATGCCGAAGCGCTGGTCGTCGTTGGCGCCCTTCAGCTCCTTCAGCACCAGGCTGGCACGCGCCAGGGCGACGCCGCCGCCAGGGACGATGCCTTCCTCAACGGCCGCACGGGTCGCGTGCATCGCGTCGTCCACGCGGTCCTTGCGCTCCTTGACCTCGACCTCGGTCGCTCCGCCGACGCGGATGACGGCGACGCCGCCGGCCAGCTTGGCGAGACGCTCCTGCAGCTTCTCACGGTCGTAGTCCGACGTGGTCTCTTCCACCTGGGCGCGGATCTGCGCGCAGCGGCCCTTGATGTCCTCGGTCTTGCCCACGCCCTCGACGATCGTGGTGTTCTCCTTCTCGATCAGCACCTTCTTGGCGCGGCCGAGCATGTCCAACGTCACGGTCTCGAGCTTGATGCCGAGGTCCTCGCTGATCACGGTGCCGCCGGTCAGGATGGCGAGATCCTCCAGCATCGCCTTGCGGCGGTCGCCGAAGCCCGGCGCCTTGACGGCCGCGACCTTCAGGCCGCCGCGGAGCTTGTTGACCACGAGCGTGGCCAGCGCCTCGCCCTCGACGTCCTCGGCGATGATCAGCAGCGGGCGTGCGGACTGCACGACGGCCTCGAGCAGCGGCAGGATGGTCTGCAGGCTGGAGAGTTTCTTCTCGTGGATGAGGATGTACGGGTCGTCGAGCTGCGCCGTCATCTTCTCGGCGTTGGTGATGAAGTACGGGCTCATGTAGCCGCGGTCGAACTGCATGCCTTCCACGACGTCCAGCTCGGTCTCGATGCCCTTGGCTTCCTCGACGGTGATGACACCCTCGTTGCCGACCTTCTGCATCGCTTCGGCGATCATGCGGCCGATCTCGGCCTCGCCGTTGGCGCTGATCGTGCCGACCTGCGCCGTCTCGGCCTCGGTGGTGATCTTCTTGGTGCGGCTGGCGAGCTCGGCCACCACGGCGGAGACGGCCTGGTCGATGCCGCGCTTGAGGTCCATCGGGTTCATGCCGGCGGAGACGGCCTTGCCGCCCTCGCGGATGATGGCGGCGGCGAGAACGATCGCCGTCGTGGTGCCGTCGCCGGCCACGTCGTTGGTCTTGCTGGCGACTTCACGCACCATCTGGGCGCCCATGTTCTCGAACTTGTCGGCGAGTTCGATCTCCTTGGCGACGCTGACGCCGTCCTTGGTGATGCGCGGGGCGCCGTAGCTCTTGTCCATCACCACGTTGCGGCCCTTGGGGCCGAGGGTGACCTTGACGGCATCGGCGAGGATGTCGACGCCGCGGAGCATGCGGCTGCGGGCGTCGGCGCCGAAGCGTACGTCTTTGCTGGCCATGTGTGTTTGTATCTTTCAAAAAAGGCCAGGGGCTCTGCCCCTGGACCCCGCTCGGGCCAGTCGGCCCCAGACCCCATTACTGGGGTGGAGCGATTGCCACCGGGGGGTGTTCTGGGATCAAGCTTGAGGACCGGGTCCTCGTCCTGTGGTCAGGCGGCCTTCTGAGCCGCGTCCGAGCCCTGCTCGACCACGCCCATGATGTCGCTCTCCTTCATGATGAGCAGTTCCTGCCCATCGAGCTTCACTTCCGTGCCCGACCACTTGCCGAACAGGATGCGGTCGCCGGCCTTCACGTCCAGGGCCACGATCTCGCCGGTCTCGTTGCGGGCGCCGGCGCCGACGGCGATCACTTCGCCTTCCATCGGCTTCTCCTGGGCGGTGTCGGGGATGATGATGCCACCGCGGGTTTTCTCTTCGGCCGTGATGCGCCGAACGACCACGCGGTCGTGCAGAGGGCGGAACTTCATGTTTTTCTCTTCCTGAACGGTTGGGAACACGGTCACGAACGGCTGCGGGCCAAGGCCCGGACCAACGCCGACCTGCGTTCTGACCGGGTGCTAGCACTCGGCTACGTCGAGTGCTAGACAAATCATGCGTGATCGAACTTGCGCCGCGCGGTATCCACCCGCTGCCGGCCATCCCTAACCGCCCCGGGCCGCGCGGCCGCTTCGCCGTCCGTAATGATTGAAGTTGGCCCCACAATCCCCAGTATGGCGGCAAGCCTTGCAGGACACCCGATGACGACCGACCAGGTAACGCCGCACGATGCGGACGAGACAGCGCGCATCTCGACCGGCAACGAAGGACTCGACGACATCCTCGGCGGCGGCTTCGATCCGAACCGTGTCTACCTCTACGAGGGGCGCCCGGGCACCGGCAAGACCACGCTGGCGATGCAGTATCTGATGCATGGCGCCCGGCAGGGCGAGCGCACGCTCTACGTCACGCTGTCGGAAAGCCGGCGCGAGCTGGAGCTGGTGGCCCGGCGCCACGGATGGGTGCTGGACGGGATCGACATCCTCGAACTCGTCTCGCCGGAGATGACGCTCGACCCCTCGCGCGAACTGACCGTGCTGCACCCGGCCGAGATGGAGCTCAACGAGACGACCGACGTGGTCTTCGACCGGGTGCGCGCCACCGACCCGACCCGCGTGGTGTTCGACAGCCTGTCCGAGATGCGGCTGATGGCGCACAGCCCGCTGCGCTACCGCCGGCAGATCCTGGCGATGAAGCACTTCTTCAGCGGCCGAAAATGCACGGTGGTGCTGCTGGACGACCTTTCCGCAGCGCAGACTGACCTGCAGCTCCACTCCATCTCCCACGGCGTGGTGATGCTGGAGCAGTTGGCGATCGACTACGGCGCCGAGCGGCGACGACTGCGCGTGGTCAAGATGCGCGGCATCGCCTTCCGCGGCGGCTTCCACGACTTCACCATCGAGCGCGGCGGCCTGGCCATCTACCCACGCCTGGTGGCCGCCGAGCACCACAAGGCGTTCGTGGGCGGCTACACGTCCAGCGGCAACGCCGGGCTCGACGACATGCTCGGTGGCGGGCTGGAACGCGGCACCAACGCGCTGCTGATCGGCGGCGCCGGCGTCGGCAAGTCCTCGCTGGCGCTCACCTACGCACTGGCGGCCACCGAGCGCGGCGAAGCCGCCGCGGTGTTCGCCTTCGACGAGGGCCTGGGCACCATCGACGCCCGGGCGCGCAACATCGGCCTGCCATTGGAGAAGGCGCTGGCGGCCGGCCTGATCCGCATCCAGCAGATCGACCCGGCCGAAGTCTCGCCGGGCGGCTTCGCTCACCTGGTGCGCCAGGCGGTGGAAGTGCACGGCGCCCGGATCGTCGTCATCGACAGCCTCAACGGCTACCTTAACGCGATGCCGGACGGCCGCTTCCTGATCCTGCAGATGCACGAGCTGCTGAACTACCTGAGCCAGCTCGGCGTGCTGACCATCCTGATCCTGGCCCAGCACGGCCTGGTGGGCCCGATGGATACCCCGCTGGACATCAGCTACCTGAGCGACGCGGTGATCATGCTGCGGTATTTCGAGGCCGAAGGCACGGTGCGGCGGGCTCTCTCGGTGGTCAAGAAGCGCAGCGGCAACCACGAGCACACCATCCGCGAGTTCCTCCTGACCAGCCGCGGCCTTGCGGTGGGGCCGCCGCTGACGCAGTTCTCAGGCATCTTTTCGGGCACCCCGCGTTATATCGGCGAGAAGGAGCCGCTTCTCGCCGAGAGGAGCGATGAGCAGCAACCCACCGACACCTGAGGCCCGCGTGCTGATCCTGGCACCGATCGGCCGGGATGCCCTGGCGATTGCCGCCGTGCTGGCCCGCGTCGATCAGACGAGCACCATCTGCGTCGGTGTTGCCGATCTGATTGCGGCGCTCGATGAGGGAGCTGGCGGGGCGATGATCGCCGAGGAGGCCCTGTTCGGTCCGGCCGCCGTCACGTTGACGGACTGGGCCGAGCGCCAGCCGCCGTGGTCCGATATGGCGTTCATCATCCTGACGAGCAGGGCGGCCCGGCGGGACGTGACGCAGTGGCGGCAGGACCTGCTCGCGCGCCTGCGCGGCGCCAGCCTACTGGAACGTCCGCTGGACGCGCTCACGCTGACCAGCGCGGCGCGTGCGGCCACGCGCGGCCGGCAGCGGCAATACGAGCTGCAGCGCTCCATGGCCGAGCGCGCCGCGGCTGCCGAGACGCTGGAACACCAGGTGACGCTGCGCACCGCCCAGCTAGAGGCCGCCAATACGGCCCTGCGGACGGAGATGCACGAGCGTTCGCAGGTGGAGGAGGCATTGCGCCAGTCTCAGAAGATGGAGGCCGTCGGCCAGCTCACCGGCGGCCTGGCGCACGATTTCAACAACATGCTCACCGGCATCACCGGCAGCCTGGAGCTGCTGCAGACACGGCTGGACCAGGGCCGCACGAGCGAGATCGGCCGCTACGTGGCGACCGCAGCCCTCTCGGCAGGGCGTGCCGCGGCGCTGACCCACCGGCTGCTGGCGTTTTCCCGCAGGCAGACGCTCAGCCCCAAACCCACCGACGCCGGCGCACTGATCGCAGGCATGGCTGAGCTGTTTGGGGGCACCGTCGGGCCAAGCGTGCGCGTGCACGCCAGCCAGGACGCCGCGTTGACGCCGGTGATGTGCGACCCGCACCAGCTGGAGAGCGCTCTGCTCAACCTGGTGATCAACGCGCGCGACGCCATGCCGGACGGCGGCACGATCAACGTGCACGCGGCCGATGCGCCCGCCGACGACCCTTACCTCGGCCATGCCGACCAGCCCGACGCCGCCGAGTACGGCATGCTGAGCGTGACCGACACCGGCATGGGCATGACACCCGAGGTGGTGGCCCGCGTGTTCGACCCGTTCTTCACCACCAAGCCGATCGGCGAGGGCACCGGCCTGGGGCTCTCGATGGTGTACGGTTTCGTCAAGCAATCTGCCGGCCACGTGCGCATCGCCAGCCAGCCGGGGCGTGGCACCACGGTGCGGCTCTATCTGCCCCGCAGCCAGGCCGCCGCGGCCGCCGCGCGTGCGCCCGGCAGCGCGGCTCCCATGCCGCGCGCCCGAGCCGGCGAGACGGTTCTGGTGGTGGATGACGAACCGGCGATCCGGATGCTGGTATGCGAGGTGCTCGACGAGCTCGGCTACGCGGCCGCCGAGGCCGGCGACGCGCGCGAGGGGCTGGCCGTGCTGCGGTCCGACCGGCCGATCGACCTGCTGATCACAGACGTGGGCCTGCCCAACGGCATGAACGGCCGCCAGTTGGCCGACGCCGCCCGGCGCGAGCGGCCGGAGCTGCGCGTGCTGTTCATCACCGGCTACGCCGAGAGCGCCGCCTTGCCGCCCGGTCGGCTCGGCGAGGGAATGGACGTGATCACCAAGCCGTTCGGGCTGCACGTGCTGGCGAGCAAGATACGCGAGATGATTACGGCAACGGTGCATTAGGCGGGCAGAAAGGCCAGGAGCTTTGCCCCTCCGGCGCAGCAGGCTTTGACCAATGGCGCCAACGGCCGGATATCTTGACCTGTGGATGAGCATGGGGCTCTGCCCCAAATTCCGCTGGGGCCTCGAGACCCCAGACCCCATCTGTTTAAGACGCGTAGCAGACTGGCTCTCAGGACTCGTCGTTAGCGGGGTCTAGGGCAGCGCCCTGGTCTTCTTGAAAGGTCGGGCGGTTGGTATAGGAGATCCTAAACAGATGGGGGTCTGGGGCCTCGAGGCCCCAGCGGGGTTTGGGGC